>CAWECU010000001.1:0-36936 GCA_963807685.1 uncultured Flavobacteriaceae bacterium
AGGGCGATGGTACTCAAAAATTTTCTACGAGATGGAAGATAAAAGCCATCGTCTCTGGCACCTAATTTGGAATACAATCCAACAAAAAGCCGCAGTATATCCTCTCCGAACATAGCGACAATGATAAAAAGTTTAGGAATAAAAAGTGCCAGAAAAGCCCCAAAGGTGTACATTCGGGCGGGATTCATGGTTCTATTGGGCGCGCCGAAACTAAGTTGGTAAATAAACATCCCCAGGATCATTACAGAAATGGCTACATAGACCCCATAGACCCATTGATTTTTTGTGAGCGTACGCAATGCCTGAAATGCGTAGACATCGATCGCTATATAGATAAGAATGAAAATAATCCAACGTAACATAACCGTAATATGGGTTGGGCGTAAAGATACTTCGGTTTTAAAAAGGGGCGGGTATTGTTTACTTTTTTTTAACGTGAATTCGTATCTTATTCGCTCATAAAACTGCCTATGTATCAACTTCTTTTTACACTTTTTGCAGTAGCCATGTTTTCTAGCTGCTCCCAAAAAGAGTCGCCCATAACACCCGCGCAAAAAGAAAAATCACTTACATCTTACGTAAATACCTTTATAGGCACCGGCGGCCATGGCCATACCTATCCCGGGGCAACCATGCCCTTCGGAATGATGCAACTAAGCCCCGATACCCGTTTGGAGGGTTGGGACGGTTGCAGTGGTTATCATTACAGTGACAATTATATATACGGTTTTACACATACCCATCTCAGCGGAACCGGGGTAAGTGATTATGGTGATATTTTATTAATGCCAACCAATAAAATAAATTTTAACAATGGAGCCGACGGGAAAGCTGGGTATGGTTCGCATTTTTCTCACGATTCGGAAAGGACCGCGCCTGGCTTTTACAAAGTACATTTGGATACTACAGATATCGACGTGGAGTTGACTGTCACCAAAAGAGCTGGAATGCATAAGTATTCATTTCCTTCATCTGAAAATCAAATCGTCATCTTAGACCTCATCCATCGTGATAAGGTATTGGACGCTAAGATTGAAAAAATATCGGATACCGAAATTCAAGGGTTTCGCTTCTCAGAAGCCTGGGCGACAGACCAACGCTTGTATTTTAGCATCAAAACATCTCACTCTTTTAGCGATATGTTGCAGTCACCACCAGTATATGGAATGCCCGGGGCCAGAAAGATGGCAATAGAATTTAATAATCCCAATAACGAACCCGTTTACATTTCCATTGGGATTTCAGCCGTGGATGAAGGGGGTGCTAAGAAAAACCGGGAAACGGAAATTGGCGCCAAATCTTTCGAACAATTGAAATCCGAAACCAATGATGTCTGGGAAAAGCAACTCGAAAAAATAGTGGTCGAAACGCCGGATGAAGATATTAAAATCAATTTCTACACCGCCTTGTATCACACCATGATAGCACCCAACCTCTATCAGGACCTCGACGGGCGCTATCGGGGAATGGATCTCGAAATACATCAAACCACAGATTTCGATTATTATACGGTCTTCTCCCTTTGGGATACGTATCGTGCGGCCCATCCACTTTACACCCTCATTGAACAGGAACGCACCAATGATTTTATCAACACTTTTCTCGCCAAATATGACGAAGGTGGTATCCTGCCTATTTGGGATCTGTCTGCCAATTATACGGGCTGCATGATTGGTTACCATGCCGTACCCGTTATCGCAGATGCCTATATGAAAGGCATTCGGGATTATGATGCGAAAAAAGCCTTAAAAGCCATGATACATAGTGCTACGCGAGATCATCTGGGCCTTGAAGCCTACAAAACAACAGGCTTTATCCCGATGGAAGAAGAAAGTGAATCGGTTTCAAAAACGCTGGAGTATGCCTATGATGATTGGACCATCGCTCAAATGGCGCGGGAAATGGGTTCGCAGAATGAATATATCATCTATTCCAAAAGAGCCCAATCGTATAAAAACATCTACAATCCTGAAACCGGATTTATGCAAGGGCGTTTTCGCAACACCTGGTTTGGCCCTTTCGATCCCTTCGAAGTGAATTTCAATTATACCGAAGCCAACGCCTGGCAGTATAGTTTGTATGTTCCCCAGGATATTTCGGGGCTTATGAAAATGATGGGCGGCAAGCAAAAACTGGAGGCCCATCTGGACAACTTGTTTACGGCCAAAAATGAAACATCGGGTCGCGATCAGGCCGATATTACCGGACTTATAGGGCAATATGCTCACGGAAATGAACCGAGTCATCATATGGCCTACCTTTATAATTTTGTCAATAAACCGCACAAAACTCAGGAAAGAGTACACCAAATTCTCACGCAACTCTATCAAAATGCTCCGGATGGCATTAGTGGGAACGAAGACTGCGGTCAAATGAGCGCCTGGTACGTCTTTAGCAGCCTTGGGTTTTATCCCGTGACGCCCGGAAGTAACCAATATATTATAGGTACTCCTCTTTTGGAAAAGGCCACCCTCAATCTGGAAAGCGGCAAAACCTTCACCATCATCGCAAAAGGTGTTTCTGAAGGCAATCATTATATACAAGATGTGTTTCTGAATGGCAGGTCACTAGAGCGAACCTATCTCTTTCATGACGAAATCACGGCTGGCGGAAGCCTTGAATTCATTATGACTAACGCTGCCACCAATTGGGGTACGACCGATTCCGAAATCCCGAAGACAGAGATCACCGAAAATGGCATCACCCCGGCACCGTTCATTTCAAAAGGAGCGGTTGCCTTTAAGACTGAAACAGTCGTCGAATTGGACGCGCCTTTGGAAAACACAACCATTTACTTCAGTATAAATAATTCTGAATTTAAAAAATACATCCAACCAATCACCCTTTCAGAAAAAAGTACGTTGAAAACCTTCGGCGAGAAAGATGGAGTTAAAAGCAGCACCCTCATCACCGAATTCTTTAAAATTGACCCCAATAGGAGTTTAAAGTTGGAATCGAAATTCGCCAATCAATACAATGCGGGCGGTAATGACGCGCTCATCGACGGTATCAAAGGGGCCCGCGATTTTAGAACAGGAGCCTGGCAAGGGTATCAAAATACCAATGTGGTGGCCATCGTGGATCTGGGGAAGGTGAGGCCTATTGAAACCATTACTGCCAATTTTTTACAGGATCAGCGCAGTTGGATTTTCTTACCTACGGAAGTAGAATGTTATGTTTCGGACAATCCGCACACTTTTTATAAGTCGTTGCCAAAAAATACATTCGATTCCCAATCCCCTTCCGAAGAAATCAAAATTGAAACCGCACAATTCAATATGAATAATTATAGTGCCCGGTATATAAAAATCGTAGCAAAAAATCTGGGGCCCTTGCCTAAGTGGCATTTGGGCTATCCGCATCAGGGAACGGCCTGGTTGTTTATTGACGAAATTGAAATAAAATAAATCTCATGAAACGAAGAAAATTTATTCAGAACACCTCCTTGAGTAGTTTAGCACTTGTAGCAAGTGCTTCGGCATTGGCCTGTGCTGACCGAAAGGAGGTCGAAAAAAGTATGGCCGTGGCAGAAAATCCGGTAACCAACTCAACGATTCCCATGGTCATTGCCACCTGGAACGTCAAAGATTCAACGGCAAAAGCCTGGGAAGTGTTGCAAAGAGGGGGCAGTGCTTTGGACGCCATAGAACAAGGCTGCATGGTGGAAGAGGCCAACGCTGAGGGACAAAGTGTAGGAATCGGCGGATTGCCCGATCGTGATGGCCGGGTAACTTTAGACGCCTGTATCATGAATAAGGAAGGGGACTACGGAGCGGTGGTTTGTCTGCAAAATATCATGCACCCTATTTCGGTGGCCCGGAAGGTGATGGAAAACACGCCGCATGTGATTTTGGCAGGTAAAGGAGCCGAGCACTTTGCCGTTTCGGAAGGATTTAAGCAAGTAGATCTTTTAACCGAAGCGTCCAAAAAGGCCTGGGAAAAATGGAAAAAAACTTCTCAATACAAACCCATAATCAATATTGAAAATCACGATACCATTGGTATGTTGGCTATTGACAAGAACGGCGATATTTCGGGAGGCTGCACTACCAGTGGTCTGGCCTATAAAATGGCAGGGCGCGTGGGTGATTCTCCCATCATAGGTTCGGGTTTATTTGTCGATAATGAAGTGGGGGGAGCAACTGCAACCGGACTAGGGGAAGAAGTATTAAAAACAGTGGGTAGTTTTTTGATCGTGGAACTCATGCGGCAGGGAAAATCTCCTCAGGAAGCCTGTGAAGAAGCCATTGGGCGTATTGTGAACAAAAACCAAAATTTTGAAGACTTTCAGGTAGGATATATCGCGGTGAACAAAAAAGGGGAAACAGGTGCCTATTCCATTCATGAGGGATTTTATACCACGACCTACGCAAACGATGAAAATATGAGTAAAATGCCTGGCTTTTTCAACAAAAAGGATTGAAATTGGGGTGGTCGTTCTTAAAGTTTCGTTAAACTATCCCATGATTCTGTAAGTAAATTCCTAAATATAAAATATAACTACTTGATTTATAGTTATTTTAACTAATAACTGTATTAAGTAATTAATCAGAAAACACCGATAAACGGTTCATCCAATCGATATTTTTTATAGCTTTGAGGTACATAAGTAGGTTGACCTAACTTACGGAGGGTCAATCAAATTTGGGGCGAAAAGTCATCACTTAGTGGTGGCTTTTCCATTTTATGATTTTTCTTAATTATTTCACCTTCAACGATTTCTACATGACATTTAAGTTGTAAAGACGGGAAAATCTATGATTTCATAGATAGCAAAGTACTTTAATAACTATAATTTAGCAATCAATTAAATCGAATCGTATGAAACTAAGAATTAAAGAAGACTCTATTGATGCCTCTCAATTAAAGGAAGTTGTGACTAAGCAATTTGAGGGAATTTATAAAATATCTGATCGGAGCAAAGGTCTCATTGCTGTTGCCGCAAGTAAGAACATTGGGGCTGTAATCTTAGTACGAAAAAAGAGTATAATCGTTAACGGTAACTTCCCAACGGCAGGACGACAGATGGTATTCACCCTAGTACTCTTGCTATTAGGGATATTAATTCCATTGCTTGTTTATTTCCTGGTGTTTCATAAAAAAATGAAGGTCGTTGAAAAAGACGTGGTCGCTTTTTTAAAGGAGCATTATTCGAACGAAATGCAAACATAGAACTTTCTTGATTCCCACTCAATAGGTTAGAGATGGAATTGCTGTTGTTCTGAAAATCTTACGCTCCGGTAATCCTGAGGTATTTGCGAATGTTTATCCACTTCTATCCCTTTGTTTTTATTTACTAGTTTTAAAATTAGGGGCTAACTTTATATTCAAAAAATACAATACCTTTAATGAAACTAACTTAATTTGATGCGATTCCTGTTTTTCCTTTTTTTTCTATCGGCCATATACTACTGCCAATCCCAGGAAATTGATAAGAAATACATCGACAGCGTGATCGTTTCGGCGCTGAATATTAAAGAAGTTTCCCAAAAGAAAGATGTTATTGATGCTTTGGGCTATAAGATTATAAAACTGAAACCTGAAGCCTCACTTCCCCTTTTTGAATATATAGACAGCGCGTATGCGAAGTACAACGATATTCTAGTTTTTACCTATATGCATGCTGCACCATGTCTGGTGAACAACGGAAAAATTGAAGCTTCCAGAAAAATGAGGCACAAGGGGTTGCGATTGGCCAAAACCTTGGATTTTCCCGACTCCCGATACGATTTTAATCAGAGCCTTGCCAGCTTTTATGTAAACACAGCAGTGGTCGATTCGGCTACTTATTATGCCAATGAAGCCGAAAAATTAGTGCGAGAATACCCGGAGCGACTTGGCCCATTGCTTTGGCAGGTCTATCATCGAAAGGGCGACATACAGTATGTGTTGGGTGATTTCGAAAAACAAGGGTATTGGTTCGAAAAAGCATGGGAAGAACTCTCCAAATACCCAAAACATCCCTCTCGTGGTTTTTTCCTTTACATCATCACCGACTACTACCACGAAGTTAAAGATCACATCCAACAGGCAAAATATGCCGAACTCCTGATCGCCTATTATAAGGAAAAGGAACTCAAAACCCCTGATTATCATTTCCCGGTAGAGTCTGTATTATTGAACGAGTACAATCCCGATAACATTGCCCATCTCAAGCGAGTTATTGAAGCGAGTGATAGCCTGGATAATTACAATGCATACTCCACTTCAGCCTTCGTTCTTGCGAAGGCACTCATGGAAAACGGGGCCTCTTCAGAAGCCATTCCCATCATGAAAAGGGCCATTGTTAAACTGGAAGCTGCAAATTATTTGATCGGGCATTCTAGGGAAAAAGTAATGCTTCGGGAGCTATATGTTGATATTGGCGATTTCGAAAACGCTTATGCCACACTGCTGGATCAAAAGGAAATGGAGGATAGTATTCGATCTCAGGAAGTGCTTCGCAGTATTTCAGATTATGAAGTGAAATATGACACCGAACGAAAAGAACGAGAGATTGAGAAACAGCAGGCCACGAAGCAAACATTATATCTCATTTTGGGATCCATAGCCTTATTGCTTGCCGTTGTAACCTTCTTCTTCATTAAAAACCGAAAGAAAAACTTACTATTGGCCAAACAAAAAAAGTTATTGGAAGCGACCGTAGACGAGAAGAACGTTTTACTTAAGGAAACGCATCATCGCGTAAAAAACAGCTTTCAAATTGTATCTTCCTTACTCTATCTTCAGTCTGAAAACATGGAAGACAAGCAAGCCCAAATTGCAATTAAAGAAGCTCAAAACCGAGTTCGCTCCATGGTGTTAATTCATCAGAAGCTATATAACAAAGAGCAATTGGTTGGTATTAATACGGAAGAATATATTCAGGATTTGACCAAGGATATTTTTGAAAGCCATCAATCCGAAAAAAAAATAGGCTATTCACTGGATGTGCAACCCTTGGTGCTGGACATTGAGAGCATTACGCCTATTGGGCTCATATTAAATGAACTCATTACCAATGTACTCAAGCATGCTTTTGAAACCATCACCGCTGAAAGTACTATGAATATTGAATTTAAAAAGGCTGGAGAATCCATTGTGATGAAGGTGAGTGATAATGGCCGGGGGATGGCTTCAGAAATACGAGAAGGATCCTTTGGAATTAAACTCATGAAGGCTTTGGCAAAAAAGCTCAAGGCGGTGTTAACATTTGAAGCAGGAATTCCAAACGGAACGCTGGCAACCTTACGTATAAATCAATTTACTGAATTGTAAGGTTCACTAAAAAAAAAGTAGGTTTCGCTAAAGTTTAATAACCCGAATGGTTTGTATAACTTAAGTTGGCCCATAAGAAACTAAAATTCTATACATAGTGCGGATCTATATTGTCGAAGATGAACCTCTTATAACCGTCACCATCGAAACGGCTTTGACCAAACAAGGTTTTAAGGTGATTGGAGATGCCGAGTCGTATAATGAGGCCTTCGACGAAATTAAGAGACTCAAACCAGATCTGGTTCTGCTAGACATACAATTGGAAGGGGATAAAGATGGAATTGATCTGGCACTTCAATTGGACCAACGCAATATCCCATACCTTTACCTAACTTCTCAAACCGACCCCCAAACCGTGGTACGGGTGAAAGAAACACATCCACTGGGGTTTATAGTAAAACCTTTCACGGAAAATGGGCTTCGCAGTCAGATTGAATTGGCCTGGCACAACTTTGCGTTAACCCGGGATGACTTTCTAATATTTAAGAGCGAAGGACAAACCTATAAGGTGAATCAAAGAGAAATTAAATACCTCAAGGCTTTTGATAATTATTGCTATGTGATAACCGACAATCACGAATATTTGATTCCAAAAACCCTGAAACACACTTCTGAAACACTCAATTGGGCTCATTTTGTAAAACCACATCGTTCTTTCGTGGTGAATCTTCGGAGGGTCACTTCGGTTGGATTGGACCACTTATTAGTTGATGGAACGTCGATTCCCTTGACTGCAGGCAATAAGGAGTTAATTATGCAGAAATTGCACAGTTAGTTTCACTTCAGAAAAAAAAATTCAAATCTATTTCAAGGCATTCACTAAAAAAAAGACGCCGTTCACTAAATAAACCCAAGGTGGAAAGTAGTTCCTATCTACTTTTGAGTAAACAAGTACCAAATACCTTTTTTGCCCTCCACCTCCTACGAATGCTGTTTGTCAACTCAAAACAAAATGAAGATGAAACGTATTGTATTCCTTGTATTCATGGTCCTTTTTGGTCATAGTAGTTACGCACAAGTGGGCATTGGCAACACCAATCCTAATGCCTCGCTGGATATTAGCGCCAGTGATATATTGGCCCCAGCCAACAACGATGGGATCTTAATCCCACGAATGGATGAGTTTCCAGCTATAAATCCTACGGCTGCCCAGGACGGTATGATGGTATTTATCACGGGAAATGGGGCAGCCAGCCGCGGATTCTATTATTGGGATCAAGGGACAACTTCATGGTTAAGTCTATCAGCAGGCGCCGGAACTGAAAAGCTCAATGACCTTCAAGATGCCAGGAGCGATGTAGATGGCACGAACGACGGTTCTTCCTTATTCATAGGAATTGACTCGGGCGCAAACGACGACAGCAGTGATAATCAAAACGTTGGGATAGGTTACAAATCACTTGAAAATAACACAACGGGGGATTACAACACCGCATTAGGTTTTCAATCGCTGCAAAACAATATATCGGCTAATTATAATACCGCTGTCGGAAAAAATAGTTTGGCATCAACGACGACGGGTGCAGCAAATACTGCCTTAGGTGCCGAAGCGCTGAAAGACAACAGCACCGGGTACTACAACGTCGCCCTCGGTTATGAGGCTGCATTATCGAATACAAGTGGTTTTCAGAATATAGCAATTGGGATGCAGGCTCTGCGGAGCAATACGGCTTCCTCTTTTCATATCGCTATAGGAAGAGAGTCTCTTTATTTTCTTAACGGAGGGTCAGGAAATTTAGCTTTAGGTTATCGTTCTCTTTATAATACAACGAATGCCTCAGACAACGTTGGATTGGGTCTGCAAGCATTATTCTCAAATACGACGGGATTCAGCAATGTTGGGCTGGGTAGTAATGTACTTTACAACAATACTACCGGAAGTCAAAATGTGGCCCTGGGCCGGGATGCAGGCTTTAACTATAACGGTAGCCAAAGTGTTTTCATAGGATACCAGGCAGGATATAACGAATCGAACGGAAATCGATTGTATATAGAAAATTCGCTTGCAAACTCGAATAATGCACTTATTTATGGCGAATTTGACAATAACATTTTACGTACTAACGGCGAGTTACAAATAGGCAATCCCTCAACAACAGGTTTCGCGCTCCCAACCGTGGACGGAAGCGCCAACCAGATATTGGCAACCAACGGAAATGGACAGCTCTCATTTGTGGATAAAAGCGAAGACATTGACTGGTATGAAGCCAATACGACCAACCAACCTGATGCCATCACGGATAATATTTATACTGAAGGAAACGTGGGAATTGGCAATAGTAATCCAACAAACCCATTGTCCATCTCCGGAGATGAAACCACCTCTACTCTCGTGTATTTGATAAAAAATCAGACTACTTCATCGGTGACCTCCTACGGCATAAATATTGCTCATACTTCTAATACTACCAATTCAAATTATGGAATCAATAGCACCATTACCTCGACGGGTTCAGGAGTATCGTACGGGTCGTACAATCGCATGAACTCTACCTCAGGAGCTACGGTGGGCTTCAACAATCGATTTGAATCAGGAGCTGGCGCAACAGGTCTTTTCAATAGCTTCTTGGATGGCTCCGGATCATATGAGGGAATGCGAAATGCCTTTTCAATCACCGGAAGAACCGGTGAAACTTCCTATGGCATCTATAATTCTATCATTGGGACAGGCGATGAAAATATATACGGGGCCTATAATAACTATTCAGGTACCTCTGGGACTGTCTTCGGACTTAAAATGTTAGCACCCGCCGTCAACGGCGTTACGGGAAATGTATACGGTGGCGACGTTGAAATCTATTCAAACGGCGCCGGCGATAAATATGGATACCGCACTTTAATTACTTCATCCTCGGGAGGCACGCCCTATGGCGTATATAGTTCTGTCGACAATACGACTACCGGCTATGCGGGTTATTTTCTGGGACGAGTAACGGTGGGAACTTTGTCGGGCAATCGGTATATACTTCCACCCTCACGAGGCACCGCCGGGCAAATCATGCAAACGGATGGCTCGGGCAATGTGACTTGGCAGGACAATAACGATGTTGGGAATTTTGCTTTGGCAAAAATCAATATGTCCGCTGCACAGGTGCATCCCGTAAGTGCCTGGACCAAGCAAAACTTTGATACTGTCGAGTTTGACCTGGGTTCCAATTTTGACACCACCACCGATCGCTTCAACGTTACCGAAGCAGGTTATTATCGAGTGAATGCCAGCTATAGAAGTAGTGGTAATGTCACGACCAATGACCTTTTTGGAATCTCTGTCTATGTGAATGGCAGCGCCGTCAAAACCCAAATCCCCAATCATTACGCCTCAGGAGCTGTTTTCCGGAGCGTCAGTACTCTGGTTCCTTTAGATGCAGGTGATTATGTGGAGATTTACTTTTTTGCTAACGGCCCATTGACAGTTACCTTTTCCCCTGTATACACCGCTTTTGAAATAGAGAGAATTCGATGATCATTAAGTTGAATTATAATACTAAAAAGAGAGATAATGTAATAACGAATTGTTTAACCCGAATTACCAATTATGAAAACTTTAATCATTTGTTTCGCGTGGATTATGTCCCTGTCATTGCTCACCTCTTGTAAAGAAAAGAATGGGGCATATTCCAGCAAAGAAGCCGCAGAAGAGACCGCACTTGTCAATTCGGAAAGCATCAAAAGAGGTGAATATCTTACGAAGGTGATTGGCTGTGATCATTGTCATTCCCCAAAGAAAATGACCGATCATGGACCGGTACCCGATCTGGACCGCTGGATGATGGGTTATCCTGCCAACGATCCTGTGCCTTTAGTTCCTGAAAATGCCGTCGGGCCTGGAAGATGGGTCCTACTTAACAACGATCTTACCGTAGCTGTTGGACCCTGGGGCACCAGTTTCGGGGCAAACCTAACGCCGGACGATACCGGTATTGGAACCTGGTCGTTTGAACAGTTCAAGAAAGCAATGACGGAAGGGAAATACAAAGGCCTGGAAAACAGCCGACCAATCATGCCACCCATGCCATGGCAATCGTTTCAATTGCTAACCGATGAAGACCTTAGAGCTATTTACGATTACCTGAAGTCTATCAAACCCATCGAAAACATCGTTCCAAGTTACCAACCACCAATGGAAACTAATTAAGATCTGAACGCCGAATGTAAATGAAGTCCCTTTCTGTGAATCACAGATAAGGCTGAACTTAAAAGACCGTCAATGGGGGACGGTCTTTTTTGCTGGATATTGAGTTGTTTTTATGCTGAAAAAACCACTTCCCCGCTGGCTTCCTGGGCTTTGAATTTTTGAACCAGATCCAACGCATCCGGAATCACATCACTACACAAAATAATGAGTGAGCCTTTTACGGCATTATTGACCGCAAAAGTAATAGCCTCCTTTTCAGAAGGAATAATGGTAGTCTTCTTCTTAGGATCCTTGGCTTTAATTCCGTCATTCAGCATTTTAATAAGTTCTTCTTCCGATTTGCCTCGAAGTTGTTTGTCCTGGCGAATAATGATCTCGTCAAACATTTCAGCAGCGATCCCACCCATTTCTTTGTTATCTTCAACCCGTCGATCCCCTATGCCGGCAATGATTCCTACTTTTTTAGTACACTCGATAGTATCGGTAAACTTCTGAAGTGCCCTCATCCCCGCGGGATTATGTGCATAGTCAAGTAATATGGTAAAGTTTTCAAATTCGAATAAGTTAAGGCGACCCGGTGTTTGCGATGCAGATGGAATAAACGTTTCGAGCGCGGCTTTCATATCTTCAATACTAATGCCTCTGATATTGGCGGCGAGTATAGCCGGAAGGACATTTTGAATCATAAAAGTTGCTTTCCCGCCATAGGTCAACGGAATGTCTTCCGCTTTCATAATCCGCATTTTCCAGGTACCACGGCAAATTGTGACATAGCCGTTTTCATAAACCGCAGTAATCCCACCTATACGCTGCAACGCCTGAATCCTTGGGTTATTTTCGTCCATGGAGAACAACGCCAAATTACAGTTAATACCTCTTCTCATATCGTAAACCAGATCATCATCGGCGTTCAAAATAGCATAACCGTTGGGCAACACTGTTTCAGGGATAACTCCCTTTACTTTGGCCAATTGTTCGATGGTATGGATTCCTTTCAGGCCTAAGTGATCTGCCGCCACATTGGTAACGATCCCTATATCGCAATTGGTAAAACCAAGACCGGCTCTCAGCAAACCGCCTCTGGCCGATTCCAGCACCGCAAAGTTCACTGTGGGATCTTTCAGCACAAATTCAGCACTCGCAGGGCCTGTACAGTCACCCTTCATGAGCATGCGATTTTGAATGTAAACCCCGTCGCTGGTGGTATATCCCACGCGATATCCACTCATTTTGGCGATGTGCGAAATCAAGCGAGTCGTAGTCGTCTTGCCATTGGTTCCGCTAATGGCAATGATGGGAATTCGACCTGTATCACCCTGTGTTGGAAACAACTTATCCACCACCGGTGCAGCCACATTACGAGGCAATCCGCTAGTAGGTGCCAGGTGCATTCGGAAACCGGGCCCGGCATTAACTTCCAGCACGGCCCCGTCTGTTTCCGATAAGGGTTTTGTAATATCACTGGTCATGATATCAATTCCGCAGATATCGAGGTCAATAATTTTTGAGATGCGTTCTGCCATGGAGACATTGGAGGGATGAACAATATCGGTTACGTCCTCGGCGGTCCCCCCGGTACTCAAATTGGCCGTATCCTTCAACAAAAGACGTTCTCCTTCCTTCAGCACCGAATCTTCAGTATACCCGGCATCTTTGATTATGGTTTGGGTCAAATTATTCAAGGTGATCATGGTGAGTACATTTTCATGTCCATAGCCACGACGCGGATCTTCATTCACCTTGTCCACCAACTCTTTGATAGTCGATTTTCCGTCTCCAATTACATGAGCCGGAGTCCGGACAGCAGCAGCCACAAGCACGTTATTGATTACCAGCAAACGATAATCATCCCCGGTGATGTATTTCTCGACGATCACCTTGTGGGAGACTTCCTTGGCTGCATGGAAAGCTACCAACGCATCCTCGTAGTTTTGAATATCGACGGTGATTCCTCGTCCATGGTTTCCATCAATCGGTTTAATCACAAGAGGATAACCCACATATCGGCAGGCCTCTTCCAGGCTTCGTTCCTTGCTAATGATGTCACCTCTGGGTACCTCAACTTCCGCCTGTTCCAAAAGGTATTTTGTGTCTTCTTTATCACATGCCAGCTCCACTCCAATACTACTTGTTTCTGAAGTAACCGTAGCTTGAATTCTCTTTTGGTTCGCACCATAACCCAACTGGCACAGCGAATATTTGTTCAATCGTATCCACGGAATCCCCCTGCTCGCCGCCTCTTCTACTATGGAGCCGGTACTGGGACCTAGCCGTTCTGCCTCACGCAATTCGCGCATTTCCTGAATATCCTTCTCCATATCATAGGTTGTTCCATCGACGAGTGCTTTACAAATTCGAACGGAGGCTTCCGCGGCATAACGCCCCACAGATTCTTCAATATAAGAGAACACTACATTGTAGACCCCGTCTTCCCCATAACCACGGGTTCTTCCGAAACCGGTATCCATCCCCGCAAGGGTTTGTATCTCCAAAGCAATGTGTTCAATAATATGTCCCATCCAAGTTCCTTCGTCCACGCGCTGAAAAAAGCCCCCCGGTTCTCCCACCGAACAACGATGCTCATACATGGTGGGAAACATGGCCTCCAGACGCTCTCGAAACCCGTCAATGGTATTCGAAGGCCGATCTTCCATTTCTTCCAAATCCAATACAAGGACAATTAGCTTGTGACGCCGCACCGACCAATAATTAGGCCCTCGCATGGCATTTATCTCTCGTATCTTCATCTGGTATTGATTTTTGGTTAGTAACAAGGTAAGATTATAAATATATAATATTTTTCAGAACAAAAGCTGTATTTTTGTCGGCAATAAATTGCACCCTTATGATGGCAAAAGGAACTTTAATTCCTATAGGCGGAAATGAAGACAAAGGAATTGATGAACATGAAATCTATCATCTCGAGTTTATCGAGGAGGGGATTTTGTCGCGAGTTGTAAAGGAAAGCGGTGGTGTCGATGCAATGATCGTTATTATTCCCACAGCATCCAGTATTCCCGTTGAGGTAGGTCAAAATTATTTGAAAGCCTTTCGCAAATTGGGTTGCGCCAACCTTCATGTGATGGATATCCGCGAGCGCAATCAATCTGAAGAAATGGCAAATATTGCGTTGATCAAAAAGACCGATTGTGTTATGTTCTCGGGCGGCAACCAGTCTAACATTACCAATAGGATTGGAGGCACTACGCTGCATAAAATTCTCATGGATCGATTTGAAGGAGGAAAGCTGGTAATTGCCGGAACCAGTGCCGGTGCCATGTGTATGACCCAGGAAATGATCGCCGGAGGCAGCAGTAAGGAATCTTTTATAAAAGGCGCCGTAAGTATGGCTGAGGGTATGGAGTTTGTTCCCAAACTCATCATAGACTCTCATTTTATTCGTCGAGGAAGATTTGGACGTCTGGCCGAAGCCGTAGCCAGGTTTCCTGATTTAATAGGAATCGGTCTCGCCGAAGACACCGGGTTGGTCATAAAAAAGAACAGTTTCGAAGTAATTGGTTCAGGGATGGTGATCGTATTCGATGCCCGCAAAGCCAAACACAACAATCATGAAATTCTGGAAGACGGTACGCCCATGTCGTTAACCAATTTGAAAACCAGTATTCTAGCAAGTGGAGATCATTTCGACATAAAGAAAAAAAGGGTCAAAATTCGTACCGTTGAAATTCCTGTATCCAATTCTCAATCCTTGTAAATAGAGATTTCCTTTTTTCCTTCCCAATTGTTACACGCCCGGTACATTCCTTCTGTGTTGAATGGCATGGCAATATTTCCCTTTGCATCTACGGCGATCAATCCCCCATCACCTTCAATTTCAAGGATTCGTTTGTAAATTACTTCGGAAGCAGCCTCGGCCAATGACCATCCCTTGTATTCCATTAAACAGGAAACATCATAAGCTACCACTCCACGGATAAAAAACTCCCCACTCCCGGTGCAACTTACGGCACAGGTTCGGTTATGGGCATAATTCCCTACTCCAATCATAGGACTATCTCCTACACGCCCCCATTTTTTATTGGTCATTCCTCCTGTGGAGGTAGCCGCTGCCAGATTTCCATGGACATCGCAGGCTACGGCTCCCACCGTCCCAAATTTTCCATCCTTTTTAACGCTGTGATCCAGCTGAAAACTATCGCTGTCTTTGATCCCCTGCCATTGTTGATAACGAACTTCATCGTAGAAGTACTCCGGATCTTCGATGGTATAACCGTTACTAACAGCAAACTGCATCGCGCCTTCCCCCGCCAGGAAGACGTGGTAACTTTTTTCCATCACATCCCGGGCCAGCGCGACTGGATTCTTAATGCCGGTCACTAAGGTAACAGCGCCGGCCTTTCGGGTTTTTCCGTCCATGATGGCTGCATCCATTTCATGAGTTCCTTCGGCAGTGAATACACTTCCCTTTCCAGCATTGAACAAGGGAGTATCTTCCAAATGTTTGACAGATGTCTCCACTGCATCCAAAGCACTCCCGCCCTTCTGCAAGATCAAATGGCCAGCCTCCAAAGCTTGATCCAGAGCATTTTTATATTGGGCTTCCAATTCCGAAGTCATTAAACCCTTGACCAGGGTTCCAGCTCCTCCGTGAATTGCGATTGAAAATGGTTTCATATTGTTTCCATCAGTTAAGCCCGAAAAATACAATTTGTTGCTCAAAATTTATCCAATGATCTGGGATTTCTTTTCTACTGAAAATTCTTTTTTCTGAAGGGTTATTTTTACATTTGAAGTATACATTTAATTCAATGGGTGGTGTCTGTTCGAGCGCAGTCGAGAACTACTGGTATTGACCCACTTTTGATAAACCTCTCGACTGCGCTCGAGGAGACAATCGTTTTACCATGTCCGACCAAAAAAGACTCTTCCTCGTTGATGCCTATGCCCTGATTTTTCGAGGGTATTATGCCTTTATCAAAAATCCGCGTATCAACTCCAAAGGTATGGATACCTCGGCCATTTTGGGCTTTACCAATTCATTGCTCGATGTGATCAAACGGGAACGCCCCGACCATCTCGCTGTTTGTTTTGATAAAGGGGGAAGTGCTGCCCGAAACGAAATGTTTCCCGACTATAAAGCTAATCGCGACGAAACTCCCGAGGCTATTAGAATCGCGGTGCCATATATCGAAAAAATCCTGGAAGCCATGCATATTCCCATCATGGTCAAAGAAGGTTTTGAGGCTGATGACGTGATTGGAACCCTCGCTAAAAAGGCCGAAAAAGAAGGCTACCAAACCTTTATGGTGACGCCCGATAAGGATTTTGCCCAGTTGGTTTCTGAAAATATATTCATGTACAAACCGGTTTTTGGAGGGGGCTACGAAACCTGGGGCATCCCCGAAGTGAAGGCCAAATTTGAAGTTGATGATCCCCTTCAGGTAATTGATTTCTTAGGAATGATGGGTGACAGTTCCGATAATATTCCGGGCTTGCCCGGGGTTGGTGAAAAAACCGCCAAAAAATTCTTGAAAGAATACGGTAGTATGGAAGGCCTCTTGGCCAACACCGATCAACTCAAAGGAAAGATGAAGGAAAAGGTGGAAGGAGCCAAAGAATTAGGTTTGCTATCCAAAGAATTGGCAACCATTATGCTGGACGTACCCGTGGAATTTCACGAAGAGAATTTCGAAATGTCCGAGCCCAACGTTCAGGGGGTTACCGAAATATTTGAGGAACTTGAGTTCAGAAGGCTTACCGATAATTTCTTAAAGACCTTTACGCCCGAAGCCATGGCCTCGGCCGGAACTTCCAATAACGGACCAAATAAAGTAGTAGCTTCCAAAGATCCAAAAACGGCTACAAACAAATCCTCCGGTTCAGCCACTAGTGCCGGTGCCGGACAGTTTTCGCTTTTCGGCGGGGATGACGAACCTTCCCCGGAGGCCAAAGCGTTTAGCTCCAGGGAAACCATACATACGACCAAACATTTTTATCAAACCATCCAGCCCGGAATGGGAACCAAACTGTTCATTGGTAACTTAATGAAACAACAAAGCGTGTGTTTTGATACCGAAACCACCGGTTTGAATGCCTTGACTGCCGAACTGGTAGGGATTGCGTTCTCCTGGGAAACTGGCAAAGGCTTTTACCTGCCATTCCCTGATAATAAAGACGAGGCTCAGGAATTGATCGAACTCCTGCGTCCGTTTTTTGAAAATGAGGCAATCGAAAAAATAGGACAGAATTTGAAGTATGATATCAAGGTGCTGGCCAAGTATAAGGTTGACGTGAAAGGAAAACTCTTCGATACCATGCTCGCCCACTACCTCATCAACCCGGACATGCGCCACAATATGGACGTGCTCGCCGAAACCTACCTCAATTACAAACCAGTTTCCATAGAGGAATTGATAGGTAAAAAAGGCAAGAATCAACGCTCCATGAGAGAGGTTCCCTTAGAACAGCAAACCGAATATGCTGTAGAAGATGCCGATGTTACCCTTCAGCTAAAAGAACATTTTCAAAATGAATTAGGAGAAGCCAACACTCAAAAATTATTTGACGAAATCGAGATTCCCTTGCTTAGGGTTTTGGCAGCGATGGAACTGGAAGGGATCAATCTGGACGCAACGTTTTTAAATGGTCTTTCTGCGGAATTGGAGCGCGATATTGTTAAACTGGAGGCGCGTATCTATGAAGAGGCGGGTGAACAGTTCAATATTGCTTCTCCCAAGCAATTGGGTGATATTCTCTTCGGAAAAATGAACCTGGTCGATAAACCGAAAAAGACCAAAACCGGTCAATATTCTACCGCTGAAGATGTACTGTCATATTTGGCAAAAGATCACAAGATCATTCGAGATGTGCTGGAATACCGAGGTTTAGCAAAACTGAAAAGCACCTACGTGGATGCCCTTCCCCAACAAGTGGAAGTATCGACACATCGCGTACATACCAATTATATGCAGGCCGTCGCCGCAACAGGAAGACTGGCTAGTAATGACCCTAACCTGCAGAACATCCCCATCCGCACCGAACGTGGAAGACAAGTTCGAAAGGCATTTATTCCCCGGGATAAGGATCATGTGCTACTGGCAGCCGATTACTCTCAAATTGAACTACGGATTATCGCGGCCCTCAGTCAAGAGGAAAATATGATAGAAGCTTTCAAAAACGGCGAGGATATTCACGCGTCCACAGCCGCCAGGGTTTTTAATGTGCCATTAAAGGAAGTCACCCGAGAACAGCGCGGCAATGCAAAAACGGTGAACTTCGGGATCATTTACGGGGTCTCCGCCTTTGGCTTGAGCAACCAGACCGACCTCTCCAGGAGTGAGGCCAAGGAGTTGATAGACACGTATTACCAAACCTATCCCAAACTTCGCTCCTACATGAGCGCGCAGGTGGATTTTGCCCGTGATAATGGTTATGTGCAAACCGTTTTAGGCCGTCGCCGTTATTTAAAGGATATCAATTCGCGTAACGCTGTGGTTCGTGGAGCCGCCGAGCGCAACGCCGTGAATGCGCCTATTCAGGGAAGTGCCGCGGACATAATTAAACTGGCGATGATCAACATTTATGCAAAACTTTCCGAAGAAAACTATAAAAGCAAAATGTTGCTACAAGTGCACGATGAACTGGTGTTCGATGCTTTTAAACCCGAGCTCGCAAAACTGAAGGTGATGATCAAAACCGAAATGGAAAACGCCTACAAATTGGCCGTTCCTCTGGATGTGGATATGGGCGAAGGCGAAAATTGGCTGGAGGCGCATTGATAAAATTAGAAACCCTTGGGGAACAGCGATCTTTCACCAACATGTGTAAAAAACTCAAATGCCATTTCCTTCGGGTTTCATCCTCATTGGTTTTCACAATAAGTGTACTAAGACTATTATTAACATTGAGGGGGAAAGGAAAATTCTCTTGCCGATAACAACGCTTCTCAAACATATAGGTTATCGTGTTGAATTCAAAATATCAAGGATTGCCAAAGCATAGTTTTCGCCCAAAAACATACTATTTTCGACCAAGTTGATGACTAAAAGTGAATTGGAGAATATTTCCATAACCTTTTTGAAAAACTATCTTAAAGCACAAAACGATAAGTAGCCTTTACCAAAAAAGTGTTCTGTGGGCGATGGCCTAGCAGTTGGTTATCTATAATATCTCCAATGCTATTATTGACATCACCCAGACCGGTGATTCCCTGAGACCACACCAAAAAGATCTCCGATCCAGGTATATACTCCCATCGCACCACAAGATTACTACGAAACTGGACAAAGGCAAAATCGGGGTTTCCGAAGGCGTAATCCGCGCTTCCGTCCGCATCCTCATCAATAGAATACACATCATCTTCAAAAGAGATCTGATTGTTACCATACCAGGTCACTCGTTCATTCAGATCTTCTGCGATAGGGTTGTTCACGTAGTTAAAGTTGGAATACTTGGCCTTAAAAATAAACGGCTGCCCGTAGTATTGAATGGTCAAATTAGGATTGATATTGTAGTTTACACGCAAGGTCATACTAAGAGACTCATTGTCGATCTCTGCCAGAATATATCGGGGCGTTCCATTAAAAGTACTTTCGGTCACGTATTGGGTTTTGTTGGGATTCTTCTCGTATTCGGTCACCAATCTAAGATTCAACGAATTCAAAGGCTGATAGAAAAAGCGCAGCACGTAGCGCTGGAAAGAGAAATTATCCTGTCCTGCCCATGAATTCACATATCCGGCGTGTATGGAAAATTTCTTTCGGCTATCGGTTCCGGAAAAGAAAAAGAAAAAGTTTTCGTCATTCCACAACCATCTGGGACCTCCTCTAAGGACGGTGTTCGAATAGATACGCGGTTTGTGGGCAGCTCCAAATTCACTCCACCAGTTATTCTTCCAATTTACAAAACCATTTATTTCATATTGGATACGGTTGTAGTTGCCTTCAAAATCATACTGCGAAAACTGGTTCAATCCAATATTGGCCTGACGAAACCACGATGTAGGTTTGTTCCACAGGCGCCTAATATTGGCGTACTGGGTGAATTGATCCGCCTGTCGCAGAAAACCAATATCATTCAATTCGAGTTCAGGAGATCGCCAGTTTCCACCGAAATTATAGCGCCAATTCCCTCCCCCTCCTTTGCCTATTTCAAAACTGCCCCCAGTACCAGTAAGTGAAGTCTTGGTTGGATCTACATCCACATGTCCCGCATCCACTCTCTGAAAAAGATGGGTTAACGAAGTTTGGGTATCTAAAATCGCTTCTTCACTCCCTTTTACGTTACTAAAGGTCACCTTGCCTACTGCGTAATACTTTCGTTCTTTCCAGTTGTGTCTGAAATCAATGCCTCCCGTAAAAGCCGACTCTCGCAAAAAGTCCAGATTATCTTCCAAATTGCGCTTGGTAAAGGTCGCAATTCCGCCTACATACGAATTATTATCATTAAAATCCTGTTGCAATCGTGCTACGGAATAACTGGTAAAAGGTTCCACCAATTCTTCCCGTTCTTGTCCCACTGCTTCTAAGCCGTTCAATACGTCGGCTCGGGTATCCAAATTTATGTCGGCATATTCCTTCGCAGTTATACTTTGAAGCGCTCCCACCGACAAGCCATCTTTTGTTTTTCCACTGAATTTTGCGGCTCCTAAAATAGTAGTGTTATTCGGAAAATCCTCAAACTCTCCTCTGGCTCCATCTGCCGTAGTAAATCCTTGAGGTGTACGGCCAATTCGTCTGGAAAAGAAAAGATTATCGGCTCCTCCTCCCACTCTGAAATCGAATACATTTTTATTTTCTACAAAAAACGGGCGTCGCTCCTCGAAAAAGATCTCAAAACCATCCAGAGCAATGGCGCCGGGATCTGCATCCACTTGTCCAAAATCGGGGTTGACGGTTAAATCCAGTGTGAGGTCATTGGTGATTCCTATTTTAGCGTCCAATCCTGCTGTCAGATTTGTATTGCTGCCATCGCGGAACGGGTTCCCTTCCTCCGCTTCAAAAGTATCCAATTGTCCCACGGCGTAGGGTTGTATCTCGAGCTGCTTTTGCGGTTTTATTCCTTTGATTCCTCGCAATTCACCAAACTCACTAACCCATCCCGGTGGATTTGCAGGCAAAGGTTGCCATACCGATCGTTCCTCATTATTAAAATAGCGACGGGTAGATTGTATCCCCCAAACTTGTTCATCATCATTTCCAAAACGCAGCTGACTGAGGGGTATGCGTATTTCGGCGGTCCATCCATCATCATCGACAGCTGTACTTAAGTACCAGATGGGATTCCAACTGCTGTCAAAATTTCCGTTATTGGAAATAAACTCATCTCCTTTAACGCCCGAAACCGATGCCGTAAACGAAAATCCTGTTCGGTCGTCATTATAACTATCAATATTGAGTTCCACCCAATCTCCCGGAAAATCGTCGCGGCGGCCCATTCTTTTTTCGATAGAAGAAGGATCGGCCTGATAGCATTTAAACGCTACGTATAAGTTTTTTTCATCATAGATTATTTTCATTTTCGTTTGCTCGGTTGGGGCGGTGCCCACGTCGGGTTCAAACTCCATATAGTCTGTGCTCCACTCGACCGCATCCCAGGCAGTTTCGTCTAAAGCTCCATCGATAGTGATCCCATTGCCTCCTGCAATAGAAGCCGTGGTATACACACGTTTCTCATATTTGGTGGGAGTTTCCTCGTTATTGTTTTCTTCGGAAGTGGTTTCAGTTTGGGAAAGAAGTATGGACCCACTGAATAAAAAAGCAATCAGAGTGATTAATTTGCCGAAGGTCATGCTGGTCGGTTGTTTGCGATTGATGTTTAAATAGACTGGGGTAACGTGTGATAGTGACAGTATTATTTGTTAATTAAGATAATTTTAACGTTTAAAAATTACGTTCACTTCCTCGTGAAATACGTTATCTTTAAGCAATACATTCTTCAACATGAAAAAATTAATATCGAAAAAGAAACCAACCTTTAAGATCTCCTCCGAGCTATCGAACTACTTAACCCACCATGGCAGAAACATAAAAATCCCCATTTACTACGACGATCTTCTACGCTTTCAGGGAGCCGTTTCCATCTACGATAAGTATGGCAACGATACCCTGTGGATTAGCACCTATTATGCCGATTCTGAGCGGGACGAAATAGAGCTGAGCTTGAAAAAGATGTACACCGTACTGCATGCCGATGGAAGTGACATGGTGCTTCCCTACCTCAGCATAGACAGCATTGATTATTGCACCTTTGGCAACACCAAACCCTTCCGAATTAAAGTTCGAAATATCCTTAACGACAATTACATTTTCCTCTACATTAAAAAAGCCGATGCGTCCCGAATTTATGGCCTGGAACTGGAGCACCTGCTATCTCCCAATCACATCAATTTTTTGGTGCATGGAAATACGTTGATCGAAGAACATATTTCAGGGATTCCCGGTGACGATTTTATCGCCAATAACCTGGCTCTGTGCTCTGAGCGGGATAAACAGGAAATCGCCAAGGAATTCGTGAAGTTCAACGAACGCTGTTTTGTACGCTTGTTAGGAGATATGCGCTCCTATAATTATGTGATGGTATTGACTCATGATTTTGATAGAATTCAATATCGAATACGGGCCATAGATTTTGATCAACAGAGTTACGAAGGAAATTCCAAAGTATACAAGCCCCAGTTTTTAAAGGAAAACAACGCATTGGTGGAAATGACACTTAATTCCCTTCAGGAATCCTCTATTGATCAGTACAAAAGGGAAGAACGTTCCCTATTGGCCAAACGAGCGGTAAGTGAAAAGAAGCGATTGAATCAACTGTTGGCATGCATGACCGTAGATTCCATCTCTTCCAAAGAAAAAATTTCACAACTCAAAAAAGATCTGTTCCAAATGACCGGGGATGTGAACTTTAAAAAATCGACCAATATGGGTGAAATTTTAAACAGTGCCCTGAAGTATATCGTACGTAACTATAAAAATGAAAATCCGTATATCATCAGATAACAAAAAAGTTTGAAAAAAATGGGTAAAATAAAGATTGCGAGAGATCATTATGATATTTTTAAGCTCTTGTGATAAACCATTTAAGAAAGAAGCTATGAAGATTAAAAAAGTACTTGTCGCCAACCGAAGCGAAATAGCCATTAGAGTGCTTCGGGCCTGCACCGAAATTAACCTGAAAACGGTGGCGATCTTTACCTATGAAGATCGATATTCACAACACAGATATAAAGCCGATGAAGCCTATCAGGTAGGGACCAAGGAACAACCTTTAAAGCCATATCTCGATGGAGATCAAATTATCGCCCTCGCCAAACAAAAAAAGGTGGATGCCATTCATCCCGGTTATGGGTTTTTGTCTGAAAATGCCGAATTCGCCCGAAAATGCGCCCAAAACGGACTTATTTTTATTGGCCCCAACCCTGAGGTGATGAACGCTTTGGGGGATAAGATCCTGGCGAAAAAAATTGCGAAGCGCTGTAATGTTCCTATCATTGAAAGCAATACCAGGAAATTGTCGTCTTTAAAGATCGCCCTGGCTGAAGCCAAAAAGATAGGATATCCGGTTATGCTGAAAGCAGCGTCCGGCGGTGGTGGCAGAGGCATGCGAATTGTAAAAAACGAGGAGGACCTGAAGCTTTATTTCGATGCGGCCAGAAGTGAATCCTTGAATGCCTTTGGCGATGACACCATGTTTCTCGAAAAATACGTGGAATCCCCGAAACATATTGAGGTCCAGATCGTGGCAGACAACCATGGGAACGTACGGCATTTATTTGAAAGAGATTGCTCTGTGCAACGGCGTCATCAAAAGGTGGTCGAAATTGCACCTTCCTTTAATGTTTCAGAACAGGTAAAGCAGTCGCTCTACTCTTACGCTCTGGCAATTGCTAAGGAAGTGAATTATAATAACGTGGGAACGGTTGAGTTTTTAATTGATCCTAATGAAAATATCTACTTCATTGAAGTGAATCCTCGTATTCAGGTGGAGCATACGGTTACTGAAATGGTCACCGGGATCGACCTCATCAAAACGCAGATATTTGTGGCGGGTGGCTATAAACTTTCAGATAAACAAATAAAGATCTTTGAACAGGATACCCTGGCCACCTACGGTTTCGCGTTACAGTGCAGATTGACCACAGAAGATCCCGAGAATGATTTCCTTCCCGATTATGGTACCATAACGACCTATCGAAGTGCCTCCGGGATGGGCATTCGACTGGATGCCGGAAGCATTTATCAATCCTATCAAGTGAGTCCCTTCTTCGATTCCATGCTGGTAAAAGTCTCTGCCCATGGAAGAACCCTGGACGGTGCCGTTCGGAAAATGACGCGTGCTTTGAAAGAATTTCGAATTCGAGGTGTAAAAACCAATATTCCTTTTTTGCAGAATGTAATTCAGCATGAAACCTTTAAAGCGGGAAAGGCGAATGTCAATTTCATTCAGAATACACCTTCCTTATTCAAAATTACACCCTCGCAGGACCGTACTTCAAAAATAACCGCCTATATGGGAGAGGTCATTGTGAACGGAAATCCGGACGTGAAATTGAAAGACGACACCAAGGTATTCCGAAGTCCGAAGATCCCGCATTTCGATCCTGCTGCCAAGTACCCCAAGGGAACCAAGAACCGGCTCACCCAATTAGGCCCTGAGCAATTTTGTGCCTGGTTGAAAGATGAAAAAAAGATACAGTATACAGATACCACCTTTAGGGATGCCCATCAATCGCTTTTGGCAACTCGCATGCGGACTATGGATATGGTTACCATTGCCGAAAGCTTTGCCAAAAATCACCCAAACACCTTTAGTCTCGAAATGTGGGGAGGCGCCACCTATGATGTTTGCCTGCGTTTTTTACACGAGAATCCCTGGGCGCGCTTGCGAAGACTGCGGGCTTTGATCCCGAACATCCTGTTTCAAATGCTTTTGAGAGGTTCCAATGCGGTGGGATACAAGGCCTATCCCGATAATTTGATCGAAAAGTTTATCGAAAAGTCCTGGGAAAACGGTATTGATATTTTCAGAATATTCGACTCTTTGAATTGGGTAACCGCCATGGAGCCAAGTATCAATTATGTTCGAAACCGCACCAGCGGGATCGCCCAGGCCGCTATTAGCTATACAGGCGATGTGCTGAACCCAAAAGAGACCAAGTACAATTTAAAATATTATGTCTCCCTGGCCAAGGATCTTGAAAATGCGGGTGCGCATATGATCGCCATTAAGGATATGGCCGGATTGCTAAAACCGTACGCGGCCAAAGAGTTAGTTTTGGCCTTAAAAGATACGGTGCAAATTCCTATTCATTTGCATACCCATGATACGTCCTCCATCCAGTCGGCAACCTATCTGAAAGCCATCGAAGCCGGGGTCGATGTGGTAGATGTCGCTTTGGGCGGACTCTCCGGTTTGACTTCACAGCCCAATTTCAATTCGGTGGTTGAGATGATGAAGCATCAGGAGCGGGCTCATGCGTTTGATATTAATTCCCTCAACGAATTTTCAAATTACTGGGAAGATGTACGGGAAATGTACTATCCCTTCGAGTCTGGTTTAAAATCGGGTACTGCGGAAGTGTACCAGCATGAAATTCCAGGGGGGCAATATTCAAATTTAAGGCCTCAGGCCATCGCTCTGGGGTTGGGAGATCGCTTCGATGAGGTAAAGAAAATGTACGGACGGGTCAATACGTTGTTTGGAAATTTGATCAAAGTCACTCCCAGTTCAAAAGTGGTGGGGGATATGGCTATCTTTATGGTGACCAACGACCTTTTTCCTGAAGATGTGATGGCACGTGGGCATGAGATCTCATTTCCCGAATCGGTCATCAATTTCTTCAAAGGCGACCTTGGGCAACCTTTGGGCGGATTTCCGAAGGAACTTCAGAAAATTATTCTGAAAAATCAAAAATCGTATACCGACCGGCCCAACGCACATCTCACTCCGATAGATTTTGATACCGAATATGCCGCCTTTGCAAAGAAGTTTCAGAAAGGATTCACCCGGCCTCTGGAGTTTGAAGATTTTCTCTCGTATAGCCTGTATCCCAGGGTATTTGAAGAAGCTCATAAAAAACACCTTCGCTTCGGAAATATCTCCATTCTGCCCACCGTCAATTTCTTTTACGGGCAAAAAGTGGGCGAAGAGGTCATGGTTGAATTGGAACCGGGAAAGACCATTATTGTAAAACTGCTTTCGGTGGGAAATGCCAATGAAGATGGAATTCGAACTATTTTCTTTAAAGTAAACGGAGAAAACAGGTTTGTTGAGATCAAGGATGCTTCCCTGAAAATCGTAAAAGAGGAAAACATAAAAGCTGATCCGGCAGAGCCCGATCAAATTGGAGCACCACTGCAAGGATTGCTCTATAAGGTTTTGGTTAAAAAAGGGCAGGATATCAAAAAGAACGACCCGCTTTTTGTCATCGAGGCTATGAAAATGGAATCGACCGTAACGGCCACGAAAACGGGTAAGGTGAAATCGGCAGTGTTAAAGGCCGGAAGTATGGTTATGAAGGATGACCTTATCGTAATATTGGAATAAAGTGAAGTTGTTTGGATGCCCTTATCCCGATGGGCTTGCCCTCATTTACAACCCGAGCCTTCAGAAATGAAAAGGCGATGGGTGTAAGGGAAGGTAAAATAAAAGTTCCACCCTTTGTATTTCAAATAAATAACATTACATTTGCACCCCTTTTTAGGGGAAAAATGACTCTTTTGCATGAAGCTACAGAGGACAAAACAATGAATTATTAACTATTGACAAAAAACTAAATGGACACATTAAGTTACAAAACAGTATCTGCGAATAAAGGCACCGTAAATAAAGAGTGGCTTTTGGTAGATGCGGACGGGCAAACATTGGGTCGTCTTGCAAGCGAAGTTGCTAAATTACTTCGAGGCAAACACAAGCCAAATTTCACTCCACACGTAGATTGTGGTGACAACGTGGTTATTACCAATGCGGCCAAGATCAAATTGACCGGAAAAAAATGGGAGGCGAAGGAATATATCCGTCACACAGGTTATCCTGGTGGACAGCGTTCCTTGACTGCTCAGGAATTGTATCAAAAAGATCCTACAAGACTTGTAGAGAAAGCTGTAAAAGGAATGTTACCTAAAAATAAATTAGGTGCAGTACTTTTCAGAAATCTAAAAGTTTATGTAGGGGAAGAGCACGATCAAGCGGCACAAAAACCTAGAGTAATTAACCTTAACGACAAGAAGTAATGGAGACTATTCACAAAATTGGAAGAAGAAAAACCGCTGTTGCCCGTATCTATCTTTCGGAAGGAAAGGGAAACATTACGATTAACAACCGCGAACTGGATAATTACTTTACGACGCCTACCTTACGCTATAAAGTACAACAACCTTTAGCCCTGACCGGCAACGAGAAATCGTTCGATATTAAGGTGAATGTTTTTGGCGGTGGTATCACAGGACAAGCAGAAGCAATTCGACTGGCCCTGTCCCGTGCCATGTGCGAGATCAATGAAGAACACAGATTGGTGCTTAAGCCGGAAGGCCTTTTAACAAGAGACCCAAGAATGGTGGAGCGGAAGAAATTCGGACAGAAGAAAGCCCGTAAGAAATTCCAATTCTCGAAACGTTAAATCTCAGTTACCTTTTAGACCTGTTCTCTCCTCGAGCACAGTCGGGAGGTTTTTGAGCAAATGTTTTCTACTAAGAACAGAGGACATACGATCTTTTAAATACAAATATTATTAATAAGCTGTTAGTCCCGCTCAGCCGGGCGGGACGATTAGTTTAGCATCTAAATCAAATATTTCAGAAAAACTGAAAGAAGGATTGCTATCTATTATTACAGAACGTAAACTAAAACAAAAATGGCAAACAACACAGAAGTTAAGGATCTCCTTAACGCTGGTGTTCATTTTGGACACCTTACCAGAAAATGGAACCCGAACATGGCCCCGTATATCTATATGGAGCGTAACGGTATCCACATTATCAATCTTTACAAAACATCAGCAAAACTGGAAGAAGCCAATGAGGCTTTGAAGAAAATTGCTGCCAGCGGAAGAAAAATTCTTTTCGTAGCTACCAAAAAACAGGCTAAAGACATTGTTGCGGAAAAAGCAAAGAATGCCAACATGCCGTACATCACCGAAAGATGGCCAGGTGGAATGTTGACCAATTTTATCACTATTCGAAAAGCGGTTAAGAAAATGACGTCTATCGATCGCATGAAACAGGACGGAACTTTCCTCACACTGTCTAAGAAAGAACGATTAGCCGTTGACCGTACTCGTGCAAAGTTGGAGAAAAACTTAGGTTCGATCACCGACATGAGTCGTCTTCCCGGTGCCTTGTTCATTGTGGACACCACTCGTGAGCACATTGCGGTAAAGGAAGCTCAAAAATTGAACATTCCCATCTTTGCAATGGTGGATACCAACAGCGACCCTCGCGTGATCGACTATGTGATTCCTTCCAATGATGACGCTTCAAAATCCATTGAAAAAATCATCACAAGCGTAACCAACGCGATTACAGAAGGATTGGCTGAAAGAAAAACAGGCAAAGAAGCGGAAGCTACCTCTGCAGCTGCAGCTAAGGAAGAGACTCCTAAAGTGGAAGCCAAAGTAGAAAAGACGCCTAGAAAAAGAGCTGCTGTTGTTGCAGTTCCGGCCGCAAAAGAGGAAGAATAAATAACAATTTCATAAATAAATTAAGTCGTTTGGTTTTTTCTTTCTGAAATAAATTTGAACGACTTTTTCAATAACCTAAAATCTATAAAACTTGAAAACGATGGTAAAAGTAACCGCCGCAGAAGTAAATAAATTAAGACAAACCACCGGTGCCGGGATGATGGACTGTAAAAACGCATTGGTCGAGGCAGAAGGAGATTTTGATAAAGCAATTTCGATTCTTCGTAAAAAAGGACAAAAGATCGCTGAAAAAAGAGCCGATAGAGATTCCAGCGAAGGAGCCGTGATCGCAAAAGTTAACGATGCCGCCACCAAAGGAGTTATTGTTTCCTTGAATTGTGAGACAGATTTCGTATCTAAAAATGATTCCTACGTCGCCATGGCACACCAAATGGCAGAAGTAGCATTGGGTACTTCCAACCTGGAAGAATTTCTTGCTGCCGAGTTCGAAGCAGGACTTACTGTTCAGGAAAAATTGACCGAGCAAACCGGTGTCATTGGTGAGAAAATAGAAATTGGTGGTTACAAAACGCTGGAAGCAGCCTTCGTAGGATCGTATATCCACGGAAACAAAATTGGTGCTTTGGTGGGTCTTTCCGTAGCTATTGATGGTGCTGCCGAAATCGCGAAGCATGTATCCATGCAGGTAGCTTCTATGGGAGCCACCACGCTTTCTTACAAAGACTTCGACCCTGCATTTGTCGCTTCGGAAACGGAGGCCAGAATCGCTGTCATTGAAAAAGAGAACATTGAATTGGGACGCTTGGGCAAAACCTTAAAGAACGTACCACAATACATCTCAAGACTACAATTGACGGATGCGGTACTTGCCCAGGCTGAAGAAAAAGCAAAAGCCGAATTGAAAGCCGAAGGAAAACCCGAGCAAATTTGGGATAGAATCCTGCCGGGTAAACTGGAACGTTTTATTAGTGATAACACAACCCTGGACCAGGAACAATGTTTGTTGGATCAAAACTTTATCATGGACGATAAGCAATCGGTGTCCGATTATGTTGCCAGTAAAGGTGATGTTAGTGTAGTTGGTTTTGAAAGAGTTTCTTTGGCATAGCGCCGGGAACTCCTTATATATCAAACCCCTCCTAAGTTTTTAGGAGGGGTTTTTTTTGAATACATTCCATCATTGCCTTTATTCCGTAGCCTTGTAATCTACTTTGAAAATGGAAGTATCCTTATTACACATGGCCCGTGTAACCCATTTTTCAGAAAAAATAAAAGTTTGACCTGGAACTCATTTTAAATCTATTCTCGATAAAATTTTCGTTATTTTTGTGTGGTAAACTACCAACATGCAATACAAAAGAATATTACTTAAACTCTCCGGAGAAGCCCTAATGGGAAAACGTCAATACGGTATTGATCCGGAAAGACTTCAGGACTACGCGCAGGAGATCAAACAGATCATTGCCAAAGGAGTTGAAGTAGCGATTGTTATTGGAGGCGGAAATATTTTCAGAGGAGTATCCGGAGCCAGCAAGGGTATGGATCGGGTGCAAGGTGACCATATGGGGATGTTGGCAACGGTAATCAATGGATTGGCCTTGCAAAGTGCTCTTGAAGCCGAAGATGTTGAAACCCGTTTACAAAGCGCAATAAAAATGAACGAAGTAGCCGAACCTTTCATCCGGCGAAAAGCGGTTCGCCACCTGGAAAAGGGTCGTGTCGTTATTTTTGGTGGAGGTACTGGAAACCCCTATTTTACAACCGATAGTGCCGCAGTACTGCGGGCGATTGAGATCGAGGCAGATGTTATTTTAAAAGGAACCCGTGTGGACGGAATCTACACCAGTGATCCTGAAAAAAATGCCGATGCAACAAAATTCGATTTTATCAGTTTTGAAGATGTACTCAAGAAAGGGCTGAAGGTTATGGATACTACGGCATTTACGCTAAGCCAGGAAAATGAGTTGCCTATTATCGTTTTTGATATGAACACCAAAGGAAATTTGTTGAAGGTAATTTCAGGAGAAAACATAGGAACGAAAGTAAATTTATAACTAGCGGAATCCATTGGGGAGCCGGCTAAAGAAACTCTTAAATCGAACCCAATTGGTATAATTTTTGTTTTTGCTAGAAAAAAGTAACTTTGATTATGGAAGAAGAAATTCAATTTATCATGGACAGCGCCAAAGAAGCCATGGCGAATGCGCTTTTGCATTTGGAGAAAAAGTTAGTAAATATCAGAGCCGGAAAAGCCACTCCGAGTATGGTAAGCGGAGTGATGGTGGATTACTACGGAAGTCCAACCCCACTGCATCAAGTGGCCAATGTGAATACCCCTGACGGTATGACCATTACCATTCAAGCCTGGGAAAAAAGTTTAATTCCTGAAATTGAACGAGGTATTCATGCCGCAAACCTGGGATTTAATCCTATGAATAATGGAGAAAGTGTAATTATCAATGTACCGCCCTTGACCGAAGAAAGACGGATCGAATTGGCGAAACAGGCCAAAGCGGAATGTGAAGAGACTAAAATTGGAGTTCGAAACGATCGCAAAAGTGCCAATATTGAGATTAGAAATCTCGATGTAAGTGAGGACATGAAGAAAAATCTGGAGATCGATATTCAGGATTTGACAGATACGCATATCAATAAAATTGATGCTATTTTCCATAACAAGGAAACTGAAATCATGAAGGTATAATTTCAGAAAACGCTCAACAAAACACCATAAAGCGGCCAGCATATCGCTTTATTTTTAACTAAAACTCAAACCTCATCCATTGCGCGTACGCGTCTTAATTACCCTGGCCCTCGTGTTGTTCACAGCACTGTGTGTTGCGCAAACCCCTAATGGGGCACTTCAGGACTCCACCAAAATCAAAAGCAGTCAGAAAAAAGAAAGTCCCTTTAAAACTGGTTACTATCCCCTGGGCTTTTTTGATGTGGATCTGCGTTACTTTATCAAATACAATAATTATGAAGGATTTCGCGTGGGTTTTGGAGGGATTACTAACAGACGCCTGTTGGAATCCTTTAAAATAGGAGGGTATGTCGCCAGAGGTTTTAAGGATCAGAATTACAAATATAGTTTAGGAGGCAACCTGCGTTTGGATACCACATCGAAATCCTGGATCAATTTGTACTACCAAAACGACATTAGTGAAATTGGTGCTTATAAGTACCTCACCGATGCCCGCCTCTATTCGGTATTTGAGCCACGACTTATCAATATTACACAATTCTATTCCTTTCGAACCTGGCGAACCAGCCTGGAGCACGTGTTTTCTAACAAGACCATGTCTGAATTGCGATTCTCACAAACCAAAATCGACCAAATTGAAGATTATCAATTTATCGCCCACGGCAATACCTATAAAAATTATCATCTCACCGAAGCAACCATTTCAGTTCGGATAAGTCCGAAAACCAACGAATTGACCGCAGATGACGGTGCTGTTCTATACTCGGACGGACTGCCAAAAATAAGTGCTCAAATTACCCAAGGCTTCAAAGGGGTGGCCAAAAGCGACTTCAATTACACCAAATTGGGCTTAAAATTGGACCATTTCATTAACAGGACCAACCTCTCCTCCACAAAAATTGTATTGGAAGGAGATATTGCCTTTGGTGATGTTCCACTCACACATCTGTTCCATGCCTACCCCAACAGCCCAACTAAAGACGAGATCCTGCAGCGCTTTTCGGTGGCCGGAATACGCAGTTTTGAAACCATGTATTTTGGGGAATTTTTTTCAGACAAATTGGTGACACTGCAGGTAAAACATGGTTTACGCCGGTTTTATTTTTCAAAAAAATTCCAACCCGAGCTTGTCTTGCTAACCAAGCACGCGCTGGGAGACCTTAAAAATAAGGAAGCGCATCAGGGAATTGAGTTTAACACCCTCGATAATTTGTATTCGGAAAGTGGCCTGGAGATCAATCGAATTTTATTTGGATTCGGTCTTAGTGTTGCCTATCGTTATGGTTTTTATCACCTCCCAGATTTTGAAGATAATGTTTCATTCAAGTTTACTTTTAAGCTAAAAATATAAGCAAACAAAGTCTTCCCGATAGTAGGTATTTTAATACCTTTGCCTCCCGGTAATTAGTGGGATTAAGTAGCGCGTGTGAACAAGCTTTTCAGCATTGGATTTTGGAGTGCGGTGGCACGTTTTATTCTTCGGAATAGAACGTTAATCATCATCGCCATTGCAGCCATGACCGTTTTTATGGCCCTGCAATGGAAACACATGCGCTTCACTTACACCGAAGCCAATCTCCTCCCCGACGATCATGAGTATAACGAGGAATACCTTCAGTTTTTGGATCTTTTCGGAGAAGAGGGAAACCTGATAATTTTAGGGGTTAAAGACACCGCTTTATTTCAACTCAAAACCTTTAAGGCCTGGTCTCAACTTTCAGAAACCATTGGCTCCTACGACGAGGTAGACCTTACCTTGTCCATTAGCGATCTTCAGAAGCTGGAAAAACGCACAGACTCGGCGGCTTTTCAACTCGTACCTTTTATCCAGGATTCTTTGTTGGATCAAAAGAAGTTGACGCGCTACCAATACGAGCTTTTCAACAAGCTCCCGTTTTACGAGGGACTTGTGTATAGCCCTAACAAAGAATCGGTGCGAACAGCCATCTACCTTAAAAAGGAGATCGTCAACACCGCTGCGCGAAGGGATTTTATTGTGAACGACCTCATTCCCTTGATCGAAGCCTTTGAAGCCGAGACCAACGTCAACATTTACGCCTCGGGCATGCCATACATTCGCACGCTTAATTCGCAAAACATCATTGACGAAATCGGGAAATTTATTGGAGCCGCGCTCCTGGTGACCTCGCTTATATTTTTCTTCTTTTTTCGTTCGTTCCGGGCCACCTTTATTGCCATGATCACAGTGATTATTGGGGTGATGTGGGCCTTCGGAATTTTAGGGCTGCTGCACTATGAAATCACCGTCCTTACGGCTCTTATCCCGCCACTCATCATCGTGATTGGAATCCCTAATTGCATTTTCCTGATCAATAAATACCAGCAGGAAATTAAACTGCATGGCAACCAGGCCAAGTCACTGCAACGCGTAATTACCAAGGTGGGGAATGCGACCCTCATGACGAATGTGACGACTGCATCGGGTTTTGCCACCTTTATATTGACCAATAGCAAGTTACTCAAGGAATTCGGGATCGTCGCATCGATCAACATTATTGCCATCTTTCTGTTGAGCCTGTTCATCATACCCATCGTTTACAGCTATATGGCTGTTCCCAAATACAAGCACCTCAAGCATTTGAACAAGCAATGGATTGGTAGTTTTGTTAATTGGATGGAACGGATGGTGCGCGAACATCGAATCGCTATTTACGTGGTTACCATTCTGCTGCTTTGCGCGAGTATCGTTGGGATCAATCAGATTAAATTATCGGGAAGTTTGATCGAGGACATGCCTCAATCTGAAGAATTCTATGCAGACATCAAATTTTTCGAAAAGGAGTATGAGGGAATTATGCCCCTTGAAATCCTAATCGACACCAAACGAAGAAAAGGAGTGATGAACCGGGCAACGCTCAAACGCATGGAGGAGCTGCAGGAATACATTGAAGAATTTCCCGAGTTCTCTAAGACCCTTTCGGTAGTGAGTCTGGTGAAATATTCCAAACAGGCCTTTTACAATAACAATCCGGACTATTATCAATTGCCCAACTCTCTGGAACAGAATACGATTCTGGACTATGCAAAGAGCAGTGCAAACAAGACAGACTTGCTTTCCAGCTATGTGGATACCACGGGGCAGTATGCCCGTATCACTACGTTTATGAAAGACACCCAGACCGGGCGTTTTGACAGGATCGAAGAGGATCTTCGGGCAAAGATCGCCAAGATATTCCCCGAAGATCGCTACCGGGTTTCGATTACCGGAAAGGCTTTTATTTTTGAAAAAGGGACGAAATATTTGGTGAACAACCTGATTTTGTCACTTTCTCTCGCCATTTTACTAATTGCCATCTTTATGGCCTGGATGTTTCGAAATGTGAAGATGATCCTTGTTTCCCTCATCCCCAATCTACTCCCATTGCTTATCACCGCTGGGCTTATGGGTTTCCTGGGGGTGCCTATAAAACCTTCGACCATTTTGGTGTTCAGCATTGCATTCGGAATTTCGGTGGATGATACGATCCATTTCCTGGCCAAATACCGCCAGGAGCTGCTTGTCAATAACTGGAAGATCCAGCGCTCCGTATACGCTGCCTTAAAGGAAACCGGCGTCAGCATGCTGTATACTTCCATCGTGCTTTTCTTCGGGTTTTCGGTGTTTACCATTTCCAGTTTCGGAGGAACAGTTGCCCTGGGAGCTTTGGTCTCGGCAACGCTGTTATTTGCGATGCTCGCAAACCTGTTATTGTTGCCTTCCCTTTTATTATCATTGGAACGCAACATCGCTAACCAACAGACATTGAAAAAACCAGCTTTGGAGATCCTGGCTGGTTCAGAGGATGAAAGTGAGGCAGATTCAAAAGAAGAGTGATCAAAATTGAGAATTAAAAAAAGTATATTTACGCCCCCCTTTGAGGGTTCGATAAGCTTCTTTCCAAGAGTCAATTGGTGTTCCGAAGTGAGGTTTGAAGATCGAATATCATTGTTAACCTATTTTTCAGAATAAAAAAGTAAAAATGCGACAAAAAGAAATTATAGAATTATTGCAAAGCAAAGCTACTCCGAACCCTGTTTCAGTTTCGGGATGGGTGCGTTCTTTTCGAAGTAATCGTTTTATTGCATTAAACGACGGGTCGACCCTAAAGAATATCCAATGCGTGGTCGATTTTGAGAATTTTGAAGAAGAACTGCTCAAAAAGATCAATGTAGGAGCCGCCATCCACGTGGAAGGCCCATTGGTGGAAAGTCAGGGCCAGGGACAAAAGGTAGAGATCCAGGTCTCCAAGATTGAAATTTTGGGTGAGGCAGATCCCGAAGAGGTGAAACTTACCATCCTTTCTCCCAAGCGCCATACCCTGGAAAAATTAAGGGAGCAGGCACATTTGCGTATTCGCACCAATACCTTTGGAGCCGTCATGAGATTGCGCTCTAAACTCTCCTTTGCCGTGCATGAGTACTTTCAGAAAAACGGATTCAACTATATGCACACCCCTATCATTACGGGAAGTGATGCTGAAGGAGCCGGCGAAATGTTTCGGGTAAGTGCGTTGGATCCTAAAAATCCGCCCCTTGATAATCGGGGAGAAGTTAATTATAAAGAAGATTTCTTCGGAAAAGAAACCAACCTCACCGTGAGTGGGCAGCTAGAAGCCGAAACCTATGCCATGGGACTAGGTAAGGTGTATACCTTTGGCCCCACCTTTAGAGCGGAAAATTCGAACACTACGCGCCACCTGGCCGAATTTTGGATGATTGAACCGGAGATGGCATTTTGCGATCTGGACGGAAATATGGATCTGGCTGAGGATTTCATAAAATATGTGATCCAATACGCTCTGGAGCATTGCGCAGACGATCTTGAGTTTTTGGAAAACCGTTTGATCGAAGAAGAGAAGCACAAGCCTCAGGCAGAGCGTAGTGAAATGTCCCTGCGGGATAAACTGCATTTTGTGATCGACAATAACTTCATACGCGTGAGTTATACGGAAGCGATCGATATTCTGAAAAACTCAAAACCCAATAAAAAGAAAAAATTTAAATATCTCATTGAAGAATGGGGTGCCGACCTACAAAGCGAACACGAGCGTTTTCTGGTGGAAAAACACTTTAAGTGCCCGGTAATCCTGTTTGATTATCCTGCGAGCATCAAAGCGTTTTATATGCGTTTGAACGAAGATGAGAAGACCGTACGGGCCATGGATGTGCTGTTTCCGGGAATAGGAGAAATTGTGGGAGGATCGCAACGGGAAGAACGCTACGAGGTTCTAAAATCCAAAA
>CAWECU010000002.1:0-142015 GCA_963807685.1 uncultured Flavobacteriaceae bacterium
TTGGACCGGGAAAGGTTGGACTCAGGGAACTCAAACCAAGGGGAATTTCGTCCCAGAACAACATACCGACTATATTTTTAGCACCGTGGGTGAAGAATGGGGGTTTTTAGGGGCCTTGTTGGTGGTTGGATTGTTTATCGCGCTCATCATTCGGGTGATGATACTCGCCGAACGACAGCGATCACAATTCAGTAGGGTTTATGGTTATAGTGTGGCGGCTATTCTATTTATACACTTCTTTGTCAATGTTGGGATGGTTACCGGTCTGTTACCTACTATTGGAATTCCGTTACCTTTTTTTAGCTACGGCGGCTCCAGCCTATGGGGATTCACCATTCTACTATTTATTTTTGTGAGGCTGGATGGGGCGAATTACTACTATACGTAGATTGAGTTGGCAGTGGGGTGGCGAGAATTGTTTTTTTGTAACTTTTTTCAGTACAAAAAAAGAATGCGAAGGCGTTCTAAAGCACTACTATTTATTTTTGTGAGACTGGATGGGGCGAATTATTATTATACGTAGTTAGAGTTGGCAGTAAGGGGTGGCAGTTGGCAGTAGTGACCGATGCCGTACTTCTGCTTGCCGCTATCGCGGTATCTCCGTCAATCATCCACTGGATAATTGATTTTGCTCCGCAAAATTGCACTGCGATAAGATGGCGAGCATTGTTTTTTTGTAACTTTTTTCAGTACAAAAAAAGAATGCGAAGGCGTTTCTAAAAGCCCCCTTTCTATTTATTTTTGTGAGGCTGGATGGGGCGAATTATTATTATACGTAGTTAGAGTTGGCAGTAAGCAGTGGCAGTTGGCAGTAGTGACCGATGCCGTACTTCTGCTTGCCGCTATCGCGGGTATCTCCGTCAATCATCCACTGGATAATTGATTTTGCTCCGCAAAATTGCACTGCGATAAGGTGGCGAGCATTGTTTTTTTGTAACTTTTTTCAGTACAAAAAAAGAATGCGAAGGCGTTTCTAAAAGCCCCCTTTCTATTTATTTTTGTGAGGCTGGATGGGGCGAATTATTATACTTATTATGAGTTGGCAGTAAGCAGTGGCAGTAGGCGGTTGATAGTTGACAAATACAGTTATCGCTTTCCCCAAGCCTTCAGGTCAATGGTAGATTCCATTTTATCTTCTTCGGAATCGGGCAGAGCCTGGAAAAAATCGATCCCGGTTTTGGTTTCAATTTCATCGATGGTCACGGCAAAATCGTAAAAGGATCGGTCGGTTCCGGTATTAGGAATTATAAAGGCAATTGCTTTTTTATTTTTTTCTGAAGCATCGACCACAATCTTATAAAAATATCCGGGAACCGAAACCCGTTCGTCACCAATGGTTTTTAAACCCGGCTCCAAGATCCCACCCGTGACCACGAAAACACCATCGTATTTCTTTGCCCAGAAACGAACTTTTTGTTCCAGTCGGTTCCAGACGCCGCCGTTGAATTCATGGTCTTGCGGACTTATATTACTCGTCAAAAAAGTCTCGTGAAAAGCGTTGTAATCGAATTTCCGGTCTCCGGCAGGACACAGATGGCCACGGTCATAGCCTGAGTTTTTATAGTTTCGCCAGTCGGCTGAACTTGTTGTAACCGCTCTGTCCTCGACAAAATAAGGTCGGTCAAAGTCGTTTGAAGCGATGTGGACGTCATGCAACTCGTAGGCCACCCATTCGGCTTGTTCGTGTGCTTCGGAATAGGAGAGTCTGAAAAAGTTGTGTTTAATCACGGCACCAGTTGTGGAAGAAGGGTAAAATTCTTCGTCAAATTCTTCGGAATTCGAACTTTTCACAATTGCTGAAGACTTCGGATAGAATTCCTTATTTTGGTTTACATACTTTTCAGCAAAAAACAGGATGGTGGTAACGAGAATTACAAGAATTATGTAGGTGTATTTGCGCTTCATTCAAAAATATTGAGACCGCAAAGGTAGCTAAAAGAGCGTTCCATCGTTTATAAACGACGACTTTCGAACGAATGTCCTTTTGATCAAAGCCCCATACAGAATTCAGGGAAAATTGAAAACGGTCAAAAAGTGAATATAAAACTCCTCAACTTTCCGGAAACAGAATATGGTATGCTTCAGGCAAGTATTACCTCAATGTCTGCCATACCTGAGGAAGAAGGGTTTTATATATTGAGTGCGAATTTAAATTCAAGCTTGATCACTTCTTATCAAATAAAAATTCCCTTCCGAAGTGAAATGCAAGCCAAGGCCGAAATAATTACCGAGGATCTACGGCTTATCGAACGGTTTTTTTATCAGCTGAAAGGTATCTCCAATTAATTCTTCACATCCAACACATCCCTCAACGCATTCCCCATCAACATAAAGGCCGTTACCAAACTCATGATCGCCAGTCCGGGAATGACTGCCAGATAAGGTTTCCCTAAAATGATATAGGCATAGTGATCTTTAATGATGCCACCCCAACTGGGTGTGGGAGGCTGGGCGCCAATTCCTAGAAAGCTGAGTCCACTTTCAATAAGTATCGCCCCGGCAAAGTTGGCCGCCGAAATAATGATCACCGGTGCCAGACTATTGGGTAAGATATGTTTCGTAATTATACGCCAATCATTAAATCCCAGCGCTCTGGCAGCGGTGACAAACTGCATTTTCTTTACGCCCATTACCTGCCCTCTAACCACCCGCGCCACTTCCACCCACATAGTAAGCCCAACGGCGATAAAAACCTGCCAAAAACCCTTCCCCAGGGCCAGAGTGATGGCAATGACCAACAATAGCGTGGGAATGGACCAGGTGACGTTGATCAACCACATGATGGCGGCGTCCACTTTTCCACCGTAAAACCCAGCAATAGCGCCTAACGTAATACCAATTACCAATGAAATAAAAACTGCCACAAAGCCAATGGCCAAGGAAATCCGTATCCCGATCAACATACGGCTTAACAGATCGCGGCCGTATTTGTCGGTGCCAAGAATGAATTTTTTTTCTGAAATATAGCTATCGGGAATGGCGGCTATGGTTTTCGCAGCAGGAAAAAGGGAAAGGAGATATTCTTTGGAAAGACCCGCACTGCCGTCGGAAGTGTACTCAGTGATTTCCACGCCTCTCCGGGTCAATTTATAATCGGCTATGGGTATTTCGGAGGCCGCAGTTTTTCTTCCGAAGAAAAAAACACTCAGTCCATTTTGCGCTTCCACCTTGGAAGGAATGGTAAGCATTTGCACGGTAAAACCGGGTGACTTTGAATGGATGGACAAATGCATCTGATTGGCATTTTGTGAATTGTCGGGAGCCAGCGCATAGGCAAAAATGGCTACGAACGTACAGATCAACAGGAACGACAAACTAAAAACGCCCCAAAAGTTCTTTTTAAACTTTTGGAGCGCTAAACGTGTTAAAGAGGTTGATGTTTTCACATCGTAAATGTAGCTAAAATTAATTTTTTATCTCGGCTACTTTTCCACTTCGAATGTTGTTTAATTTTAGATCTTGCAGCACGTTCACTGCTTCCTCTATGTAAATATCACCGGCGAGGTTCTTGTGCCATCTCTTGCGCTTTTCACCTAGGGTCGTGTCCTGTTTTATCAAAGCAATTTCATTGGGAAGCGATCGATAACTCAATTTGTTATCGTAGGCTTCAATGCCATCAAATTTTTTCGTCTCCTCCTTGCGCCGTTCTATTTCGGCCAGATACTTGTCAAAATTGAGCGTTACCATATTTTCGTCGCGGCTCTTTTTGATCCATCTCGCATTTTCATCGATCAAACTCAATTGGGCGCTTTTCTCCATACGCTCCTTGCTACGCTTGATCGTTCCCTCGTAATCAATATAGCCGTCCCATACATCATAATTGGCGGGGGAGATCTTGTCATAGGGCAACGGATTGTCATAATCCCGCTCTCCTATTTCAATATAGCTGTAACGATCTGGCATGACTACATCACTTTTTACACCTTCCAGTTGGGTGGATCCTCCATTGACACGGTAGAATTTTTGAGTCGTTAATTTCAACGCACCCATATCTCCCATATCATTTTTGCGTAACCACCGATTAAGGTCCACCATATTCTGAACCGTCCCTTTTCCATACGATTGCTCACTTCCAATGATTATTCCACGTTTATAATCCTGCATGGCGGCCGCAAGTATCTCTGAAGCGGAAGCCGATAATTCGTTTACTAAAATAACCAACGGTCCGTCCCAGACAATGTCTTTATCGGTATCCTTGAGTACTTCTTTTTTCGAGCCTCCGGAAGCCACTTGCACCACGGGCCCATCCTTAATGAACAAACCTGCGATATCCACAGCAGTTTTGAGCGATCCTCCACCATTTCCCCGTAAATCGAGTACCAGGCCTTCCATACCTTCCTTTTTAAGGTTGTTGATCTCCGTTTTTACATCACTGGCAGCATTGCGCTCCCCGTAATCGTTCATGTCAAAATAAAAAGCCGGTAAATTGATAAGGCCGTATTTTTTGTCGTCTTTTTCTATGATCGAAGATTTTGCATAGGTCTCTTCCAATTCAACAATATCACGGGTAATGGTCTCTTCTTCAATCATGCCATCCACTCGTTTAATCGTCAAGGTTACTTTAGTTCCCTTAGGGCCTTTGATCAATTTCACGGCATCGTCTACGCGCATTCCTACAATACTTACGGGTTCATCCTCATCTTCCTGTTTCACCTTCATGATCACGTCGCCAACATCCATATGTTCTCCTCTCCAAACCGGGCCACCACTAATTACCTCCACCACCTTTATATAATCGTTTTTCTTCTGAAGACGCGCGCCTATTCCTTCCAACTTACCGCTCATTCTCAAGTCGAAACGATCCCGATCCGGCGGTGCAAAGTAATTGGTGTGAGGGTCATATTCTTCAACGACCACATTTAAGAACTGGGCGAAATAATCCTTGCGCTGCAGGTCGTCAACAAATTCGTAATAATCGTTTAGTGATGTTTCTGAAATGCTACGGGCCTTTTCCTCCATTTCGGCATGTGTCATTTTTGCATTTTCACTCTCCACAAAATCTTCTCCATTTATAAAGGCTTCTTTTTTGTTTGCTACGGAAGTTTCCTTCTCATCCACCAGATCGTAATAATTGGCAATTGTCGAAAACTTGAGCTGTTGTCTCCAACGCTCCTTCAACTCCTTTTTATTTTTGGCATAGGGAAGTTGATCGTAATCTACATTAATACTCTCATCCTGGGTATAATCAAAGGGCTTGCTTAAAACATCCTTGTAGATATCTTTAGTGGCAGCGAGTCGCTCTAAATAACGTTCATGCACCAAATTGAAAAAAGCGAGGTCCTTGTTTCGTATCTGGTCGTCAATTTCGGTTTCATAGATACTGAAATCCACAATATCTGAAGCTAAAAAATACCGCTTCAAAGGATCCATAGTGTTTATAAAATCTTTGTAAACCCCAGCAGAAAAGGCATCATCCATTTCCTTTGGATCGTAATGGCCTTTTTCCAGTACGTAGGTGATCAAATCGACTAGGAGTTTGTCTTTATCGGGGTCGTTAAATTCTTTACTGGTAAAACTACATGATGCTACTGCAACGAAAACACAAAGCAGTAAGATTTTCAGGTTCTTTTTCATTAATCGCATATCAACTTTTTAAGGGACTCCTAAAATATATAAAAAACCGTGCCAATAGTGTATTATGTTACTAATTTTTTGTTAAACAAGAGCCAAAAATTCGGAATTCAGAACCCGTAATTCAGGATTAATAAATGTATTTTTGTGCTGAAAATCAGCACGTAATGACTTCAAACAGACCTTTAATTCTAATTACCAATGACGATGGCATCACTGCCCCGGGAATACGCACTTTGATCGAAGTCATGAGCGAATTGGGCGACATTTGCGTCGTGGCTCCCGACTCACCTCAAAGTGGTATGGGACATGCCATCACCGTTAATGATACCTTGTATTGTGATAAGACGGTTATTGACAAAAACGCACCTCAATCTGAATATAGCTGCAGCGGAACCCCCGTGGATTGTGTAAAACTAGCAGTCAACGAGATCCTCAAGCGCAAACCAGACCTGTGTGTGAGCGGGATCAACCACGGAAGTAATTCGTCCATCAACGTGATCTACAGTGGCACGATGAGCGCCGCCGTCGAGGCAGGAACTATGGGGATTCCTTCCATTGGGTTTTCCTTATTGGATTATTCGCTGGAAGCTGATTTTAGTCCGGTGAAGGGACATGTGAAGGCCATCGCCCAGCAGGCCCTGGAATTTGGAATGCCGAAGGGGGTTGTTTTGAATGTAAACTTTCCCAAACTCGCTGAGAAAGACATCAAGGGAATTAAAGTGTGCCGCCAGGCCAACGCACATTGGAACGAGAATTTTGACAAGCGCACCAATCCCTTGGGACGTGATTATTACTGGCTTACGGGCGAATTTATTAACGAAGACAAGGGCGAAGATACCGACGAATGGGCCTTGCACCATGGATATGTTTCGGTGGTGCCGGTACAATTTGATCTCACCGCCCATCACGCCATAAAAGACATTAATTCCTGGGATTTGTAATGAGAAAGAAAATTTTGACAGGGTTTATCGTAGGATTAATCTGTAACGGGATTGGGATAGTGCTTTGCACTTTCATCGTTTCGTTGCTGAAAGGAATGAGTTTCAGCGAGACGTTTAGTTTTTACGCTCGTTCAGGCAACCTATGGATGCTAATTTCCCTGGGGGCTTTGCCAAATTTGGCAGCTTTTTTCGGATTTTTAAGAATCAATAATGAATATAAGGCTCGTGGCGTTTTAATGGCCACTTTTGCCGCAGCAATTACCGCCTACCTAATTTATTTTCTATAAGTGTCATTCTAACATAATTTGGCATTAGAATTGCAGGTAGGCTATAAGAAATAACTGGGATAAACTATATACCATGAAGTATTACCTCATCGCCGGTGAAGCTTCCGGTGACTTACACGGAGCCAATTTAATGGCCGCACTTAAATCTAAAGATTCTGAGGCGGAATTTCGCTTTTGGGGAGGTGATCTCATGCAGGAACAGGGAGGCGTATTGGCCAAACATTATCGTGAGCTGGCCTTTATGGGGTTTGTGGAGGTGATCTTCAACCTGCGTACGATTCTTCAGAATATATCTTTCTGCAAAAAAGATATTGCACAATTTGATCCCGATGTCATCATTTTTATCGATTATCCCGGCTTTAACTTGCGTATCGCCAAATGGGCCAAACGACAAGGATTCCGGACTCATTATTATGTATCTCCCCAAATATGGGCCTGGAAAGAAGGACGCATCAGGGATATCAAGCGGGATATAGATGCCATGTACGTGATCCTCCCCTTCGAAAAAGAATTTTACGAAAAGAAACATCAATTTCCCGTACATTTTGTGGGACACCCCTTGATCGATGCTATTTCCAAACGAACACAGGCTGATCCTCAGGCTTTTCGCAAGGAACACAATCTAGATGCCCGGCCTATTATCGCAATACTCCCCGGAAGCCGAAAACAGGAAATCTCCAAGATGTTACAGGTAATGCTTTCGGTTGCAGATGATTTCACCGATTATCAATTTGTAATTGCCGGTGCCCCAAGCCAGGATGCCGCGTTCTATTCCAATTTTATCGATACTGACAACGTGCGGCTGTTGCTCAATAAAACCTATGATCTGTTAAGTTTGTCCTCTGCCGCCTTGGTTACTTCGGGTACGGCTACACTGGAAACCGCCTTATTTAAAGTGCCACAGGTAGTATGTTACAAAGGAAGTCGCGCTTCCTATGAAATTGCAAGGCGGGTGATCAAGCTGAAATATATTTCTCTGGTCAACCTTATTCTGGATAAACCCGTAGTGACCGAATTGATCCAAACCGATTTCAACACCCAACGCCTGAAGACAGAACTCACCACGATCCTGGACGATTACCACCGTGCCGTGCTTTTTCTGGAATATTACGACCTTGAAATTATGCTGGGCGGAAAAGGAGCCAGTGATAAAACAGCCAGGCTAATAGTAGAAAGCATAAAACCATCCTAAGTCACTACAAATCGTCACCAAAGGGACAACGGTAAAAATGAGAATCAATAGTGCGGCCATGATTTTGTAGAACCCCTTGAATTTCTTTCTTGAAAAAGCCAGATCACCCCGCTCATTCTCAACAATTAAAAACGGAGAAACCGACGTCATTCCGTGGGTTGGATCGAGCACATTGTCCTCTCCGGGAATCGACCGAAGCACCCTGTAAAACCATATGGCAAAGACCAACGACAGTATGCGGAAAAGAATAGTTCCCGCCTCAACAATTGTCGGATCTTTGTAGAACGGTAATACTTCACCCATTTGTAAAAAGTAGCTCAAATCTTTTGCGTTTAGCTCAAATCTATTAAATTTAAGGCATGTAACCCAAATAGTTTCATGCAAAAAGCAATCCTACTTGCGCTTCTTACTTTGTTTATGGTCTCTTGTGGCTCCTCAAGAAAAACGACCGAAACCGTTGTAATTGGCGGTTCTACGTCCACGGTATCCTCAAAAAGAATCTCTAAAGTAGTCGACCACGCCAAAACTTTTACTGGAACGCGCTATAAATACGGAGGCATCGATAAACGTGGGATGGACTGCTCCGGCCTGGTATTCGTATCCTTTCAGCAAGAAAATATTGATCTCCCCAGAATTTCCCGTCAAATGGCCACCAAAGGAATTCGGTTGAAACTCAATGAAACCGAAGAAGGGGATCTCGTCTTCTTCCGAACCAATAAGAACAAACGAACGATCAATCATGTAGGCCTGGTCGTGGAACATAAAAAAGGGGTCATTAAGTTTATTCATTCCACAAGCTCCAATGGGGTAATCGTCTCATCTCTTGAGGAAAGCTATTGGAAAAATGCCTTTGTCGAGGTAAGGCGTATCATCTAATTTTGTATTTTTACTTAACTCCTCCCTGGTTGATCTTGCGAGCAAGTAATCAACTTTTTGAGGATGAAATTCATCAATTTTGCCGTCGTAAAATTTTCCATATGCCTTGTGGCTGGAATTCTGGCAGCCTACTTTTTTCCATCCGTTTCTCTTTCTTTTCTGAAAATAGCCCTGGCAAGTCTCTGGATCCTGCTTGTCCTTTGGATCGTTGAGCGTCGTAAATTGCAGCTGGGTGTTTTCTTCGGAATAGTGACTTATGCTTGTTTTTTCACCCTCGGCTTCGCCAATTACCAACTTCGTCAACCCCAATATCAAACACAGCATTTCGCGCATTTATACGAAGCAGACGCTTCCGAAGTTCTCCAATTGAAAATCACCGAAGTCTTAAAACCCGATCGTTTTTACCACAAGTATTTCGCGACCTTGTCCCAGCTCGATACGGTTAGTGTTGCGGGGAAAATTTTACTGAAAGTTCAAAAAGATACGGTAACCCCAGGCTTTCGGGTAGATGACCTGCTGCTGGTAACCGCAGCAATAGATACCATTGATCCACCCCTGAATCCGCATCAATTCGACTATAAAAAATACCTGCATCATCAGGGCGTTTCCCACCAGATTCGTATTTCAGAAACACACATCCATAGGGCAGACAAAGGTAGCCCGTCACTCAAAGGAATTTCAGAAAAAATACGAGGCCATTTCATTCAAAAACTAGCAGAAACTATCATCGAACCTCAGCAACGGGCAATTATGCAGGCGCTACTTCTGGGAGAACGAAAGGACATAGACACGAAATTATATAGTCAATACGCGGCTGCCGGTGCCTTGCATATTTTGGCCGTTTCGGGGCTGCATGTAGGCATTTTATTTCTCATCTTTTCGCGCTTGCTTTCTCCTCTGGAAGGAATAAAATTCGGACCTGAAATCAAATCGGTTATGCTGGTGCTTCTCCTATGGGCCTTTGCGCTACTCGCCGGGTTGTCACCTTCGGTGGTAAGGGCTGTGACGATGTTCTCCTTTTTCGCCCTGGCCAACATCTTTGACCGAACGACCAACAGTTTGAACACGCTTTTCCTCTCGTTTTTTGTGCTCCTCATTTTCAACCCAAATTGGTTGTTTCATGTGGGATTTCAACTCAGTTATTTGGCCGTTTTCTTCATTCTTTGGGTTCAGCCTAAACTGTACAAATACTACATCCCAAAAAGTTATTTAGGTCGTTTACTGTGGGGAATCATTACGGTCACTGCAGCGGCACAACTGGGAATCGCACCATTGAGCGTATATTATTTCCATCAATTCCCGGGGTTGTTCTTTCTCTCCAATTTGGTGATCCTTCCCTTTCTGGGACTGCTATTGACGGGTGGGTTGGTGATTCTGTTATTAACGGTTTTGGGAGGACTCCCTAATCCGTTGGCCTTAGGTTATAATTGGTTGATCCGCCAGTTAAACGATTTTGTGAGTTGGGTAGCGAATCAAAAGATCTTTCTATTTGAGGACATTTCGTTTTCGGCTGAAAGGTTGTTCGTTTGCTATTTGTTTATTGTTACAGTGATTCTATTGTGGAAAAAGAAGGATAGTATAGCATTGCTACGGGTTTTAGCTATCACAACACTATGTTTGGGAGTGGTTGTTTGGGAGCATCAACATACAGAACAGGAACGATTGCTGTTGTTTCATCGATCCAGGCATACTTTTTTGGGCTACCAAAAAGGAAGAGACTTTACACTATTCCAACAAGACACACTCGATCATTTTGATGAATTCCCCATTAAGAGTTTTCGGGTGGGGAGCAGGGTTTTACGATCTACTTCGGAAAAAATACCGTCTGTTTTCAGCTATAAAGAAAAGCGCGTGCTAGTAGTAGATAGTTTAGGGGTCTACCCTTTATTAAAATTTGAAATCGTGCTGCTCACTCAAAATCCGAAGGTGCATTTGGAACGACTCATTGACAGCATTCAACCTTTCATAATCGTGGCCGATGGCAGCAATTACCGCTCGAACGTACAGCGCTGGAAGGCCACTTGTGCCAAGCGTTCCATTGTATTCCACGCTACGGCTGCCCTAGGGGCTTATGCCTTCGGAGAAACTCATTGAAAAGCGGAAGCTATTCTAAAATGTTCCTTTAAAATTCTTTTGATATGCTTGCCAGGATTCGACCGTTTTGAGCTCCTTATAATCGTCATTGGCGATCATTTTTAGGTAAATTTCGAGTTGTTGGGGCGTTTTATACCCGGGAACCGCCTGAATAAGGGTTCCGTTCTCCTCAAAAAATACGATGCTGGGATACCCCCTTAATTTAAGGGCATCGGCAAAGAAATGTGTGGCATTGCGTCCTTTTCTGGACGGTTGATAATTCGGATTGGTATACGTAAAATCCTGATAGGTGATCTCGCTGGGACCCTCCGCGTTGAATTTAACGGGATAGTAATTTTCGTTTATGAATTCGGCAACAGTTTGATTTCCAAAGGTATTCTTATCCAATAACTTACAGGGGCCACACCAGGTGGTATAGACATCCATAATGATCTTCTTGGGTTCGTTCTCCTGGGCTGCCAGGGCTTCATCCATAGTCATCCAATTCACCTTTTGCGCCGTCATCAAACTCGCGACAAACAAAAAGGAAATAAGTAAAATATGTTTCATAATAGTAAAATATGGGGATTAGTAGCTCTAAATTTTAAATTGAGGTTCAAAACTTTCGAAATACGCGTTAAAACCATCCTGAGTGTTAATTTCTTTCCAAAGATCGGTTCCGAAGAATTTTAAATACAGTTCCAATTGCTGCGGAGTTTTATAGCCTTTCACACGATTGATCAGGTTTCCATCTTCGCCAAGAAAAAGAACCGTTGGATACGCTCTTACGCCCATGTATTTCGTAAATTGATGCTGGCTATTTCGCTTTTTGGCTTTGGCCGGATTATAACCCGGATTGCTAAAAGTGCGCTTGTTATCTTTGATGACCTCGTTTCCTTCAGCATTAAATTTTACCGCATAGAAATTGGCATTGATATAGGTTATCACGTCTTTATTTGTAAACGTATTTCTATCCATCATTTTACAGGGGCCACACCAGCTGGTATACATATCCACAAATATTTTTTTCGGATTCTTTGCCTGCGCGGCGACTGCCTGGTTCATGGTCATCCAATTAATTTCCTGCGCCGTCACTGAAACGGCAAAGAGTACAATGGTAAAAAGTAACGTAATTTTCATCTATTCGGGTATCTATTTGCTTGTAATATAACAAAAAACGTTCCACAATGGGAACGTTTTTTTGCGATATGTATTGTTTTTAATGTACACCATGCATCAATCTCTTGAGCAATGGGTGCAGCATCAAAGACACGAAGCCTAAGCCAATTGGGATTATCGTAAATATGAGAAAGAAAGTCGACAAACTGTATTCCTGCGCAATTTTTTCAATATCCCCTCCAACATAATGGGCCAATTTATTTCCAATAGCGATAGCAAGGTAATAGACTCCAAACATAAAGGCGATCATCCTCACCGGAATTAACTTACTCAAATAGGACAATCCCATTGGAGAGAGACACAGCTCTCCCAACGTATGAAACAAATAAGCGAATACCAGCCATGCCATGCTTAAGCTCGCTCCATCCGCTCCTGCTGGAACATTTCTCGCTCCGAAGGCCAAAAAGGCAAAGCCAAGCCCTAATAAGAACAATCCTAGAAAATACTTGACGGATGCTGGCGGATTGTATCGGCTATCCCACCATTTAGTGAAAAGCGGAGCAAACATGATAATAAACAGAGAGTTTAAGATCGCAAACCAGGTGATTGGAACTTCAGTACTGGTAGATTGATATTCGATCACCAATTTATAGATCACTATGGCCCATACAATCACAAAACTAGTTCCCAAGATAATATTGGACAATCCTATTCTGCTAAAAGTTTTACGGAATAAACTCAGCAGCACATAGGTAATGATCAACAGTGGTACTACAGTAACAATAAGATCAACGATCTTAAAGCCCATCGCCGCATTTCCTTCTAAAATCCTGTTGGTAAAGTCTCTTGTGTAAAGTGGTAATGACCCTGCCGCTTGTTCAAAAGCTGCCCAAAAGAAGATCGTAAAGATACAGAAGATCGCAAAGGCAATGAGTTTATCACGTTCAAGACGAGTATAGCGAGGTATTCGAATTATTAAGAGCAAAACAAAAGATAAGACTCCTATTAATGCGAAGAATAAAGAATCTCCCATCCCAGCGATTGTAAAATTCAAGGTTTGAACATTTCCTATTTTGCTAAGTGGATCGTTTATAATGAAGATCAATACCGAAATAATAAATATTCCTATCAAGAGCTTGTCAAAAACTTGAAAGTTATTCAAGGTAATACCATCTTTTTCAGCTTTTGACGCGTTATCAGCCTTCTGAGTGGCCAGTGGTTTATCTCCAATATTTCCGAATAGTTTTTGTGCAAAATAGAATTGAAGCATTCCTAAGAACATAAATACACCAGCCAGACCAAAGCCATAGCTCCATCCGACCTTTTCACCAACCCAGCCACATAGCATGATTCCTATGAAAGCACCAGCATTTACGCCCATATAAAATATATTGTATGCGCCATCCTTCTTCTCATCATGACCTTCGTACATTCTGGAAATTATAGAAGTCATATTGGGTTTGAAGAACCCGTTACCCAAGATCAATAGCCCAATTCCAATATACAGAAAGGTTGGTGTTTCCACCGCCATTGAAGCATGTCCCATCGTCATAAGCAAAGCCCCTATGACCACAGCCATTCGATAGCCAATCTTGTTATCGGCCAACCAACCCCCTAGGAGAGGCGTAAGGTACACCAACATGGCATAGGTTCCCAATAGTGAAAGTGCAGCGGTAGTAGACCACTCCCAACCCGGGTTTTCTCCCAGCAGGGATCCCGTAAGAAAGATGACCAAAATGGCACGCATTCCATAGTAGGAAAAACGCTCCCACATTTCAGTAAAAAATAATACAAAAAGTCCGGCAGGGTGGCCTAAGACTTTGTCTTTAAACATATTATCGACATCAGAATTCATAGGATTGGTTTTAGAAGTTGTATAGCTACAGAAGAGCCTTATAACGTATCATAAGGCCCTTTGTATTGGTACTATTTAGTTATTGTCTGCAAGTTCGAAACCTTCCGTTTCGTCAGAATGAATTACTCGTTCGTTGTCTTCTGCCCCGTGGATCAATCGTTTGAGTGGTTTCAGTAATAGAATCACCAAAATTCCAAAAATCACACAAAAGATGGTAATCCCCGTAAATACTTTAAGTTCACCAGCCGATTCAGCCGATTCTCCAATGATTCCAGCGACTTTGTTCCCGAGACCCGTGGCTGCAAAATACACACCCATCATAAGGGCTCCATAGCGCACCGGAGCCAATTTCGTGATAAAAGACAGAGCTACCGGAGAAGCGCAAAGCTCTCCAATGGTGTGCAACAGGTACGCCAATGCCAACCAGTAAAGTGCCGATTCACCTAATTCTTCATACTGAGTGGAGGCCCCTATCATAAAGACAAAACCCAGCCCCATTATAATAACTCCTGTGGCCATTTTAAAAATGGAAGAGGATTCCTTTCCTCTGCGTTTCATCCACGCCCAAAAAGAAGCTATAGGTATCCCAAAAATGATGATATACAATGGGTTGAACGATTGCATGATCGCAGCAGGAACTGTCCAGCCACCAATCATTCGATCCGTTTTTTGTTCGGTATAAATATTCATTAATCCTCCGGCTTGTTCAAAAGCTCCCCAGAAAACGATCACAATAAGAAATGATAATAACAATACGACAAATCTATCTTTTTCGATCCGTGTATCCAGATCGCCATACACTGTGACCATAAATCCAACCACGATGGCCAGAAAGATAAAGAACGCGGTATAAGCGATTTTTTCATTCTCCATAAACAGTTGCGGAACCAAAATTGACACAATGCCTAATAACGCCAGAATAATAAGCGTCTTATTAGTACTGAGCATGGTCTTGAATATTTGGTTGATGGAGACCGACTCTGAGTTCTCAACATTCTTGTCGGGTGCATTGCCCACATGCTTTAAATATTTTTGGCCGTATAGGTAAACCAACTGACCCAACACCATTCCGATGGCTGCCAATCCAAAACCGGAATGCCAACCCCACTTAGCGGCAACCAATCCAACTATCAAACTAGCGGCAGCCGCACCAATGTTTATACCAATATAGAAGATGGAAAAACCCTTGTCCCTTCTAATGTCTCCTTGGTGATATAATCCTCCTACCATGGTCGAAATGTTAGGTTTCAACATTCCCACACCCAAAATAATAAGCAATAATCCAGTGTAAAATGCCCAATCCTGCTCGATCGATAAAGTACCGTGGCCGGCAACCAGGAGCCATCCCCCTAGCATCACCGATTTCTTCTGACCTAATAATTTATCCGCGATAATCCCTCCGGGAATCGACGCTACATATACCAACATCGTATACCATCCATACAATGCTAAGGCCCGGCCATTGTCCCACCCAAGTCCCGGATTTGCATCCGTGGTTACGGTCACCATGTATAAAGTAAGAATGGCACGCATTCCGTAGTATGAAAAACGCTCCCACATTTCAGTGAAAAATAATACATAAAGCCCTACCGGATGTCCAAATAATTCTCTCTGGTGTGGTTGTAAAGTAGTTGACATATATTTTGTTGTTAGTTAATAATCGATTCTATGCTTAGTCTCTAATAAGTGAAAGTGTACTCTTGGGCGCTCCCAATGTCTCTTTAATAAATTTCGTCATTTTTCCGTACAGATGAAGTCGGGTATTTCCTCCATAGATCCCATGATTTTTGTCAGGGTATACATACCAATCGAAGTCCTTATTGGCTTGCACCAGGGCTTCTACCAGTCGCCAGGTATTCTGGGCGTGCACATTATCGTCTGCACTCCCATGTACGAGCATAAAATCACCTTCCATCTTGTCGACGTGCGTAATTGGGGAATTGTTATCGTAACCATCGGCATTCTCCTGTGGAGTTTGCATATAACGTTCTGTATAAATAGTGTCGTAGAATCGCCAGCTGCTTACCGGGGCCACTGCAATCGCCATGGCAAAGGTATCGGCGCCCTGGAAAAGACAGTTACTCGACATAAAACCGCCATAACTCCATCCCCAGATTCCAATTCGGGAAGCATCTATATAGGGCAGTGCTCCTAGTTCTTTGGCAGCGCTTATTTGATCTTCCACTTCAAATTTTCCAAGCTCCTTTTGCGTCATTTTTTTGAAATCGCGTCCTTTGAGTCCCGTTCCGCGTCCATCCACACAGGCAACAATAAATCCTTGTTGTACCAGCATTTGATGCCAGTAATCGTTGGATCCGTTCCATCGATTGGACACCTGTTGAGAACCCGGGCCCGAATATTGATACATAAACAAAGGATACTCCTTGTTCGGGTCAAAATCCTTTGGTTTGATCATGTACATATTCAAATCGTAACCGTTAACCTGAAGCGTTGAAAATTCTTTAGGAGCTATTTTGTAGCCTGCCAATTCTGCCTGCAAGGCCTTATTATTTTTGATTTCACGCACCTGTTTTCCGGTTCTGGCTTCATTCAGCGTAAAAACAAAGGGAGTTTCAGTATTGGAAAACGTATTGATGAAATAGGTATAATCTGCACTAAACGACGCACTGTTGCTTCCGGTTTGCCGGGTCAAACGCACTTTGTTCTTTCCGGTATTGGATATGGAATACACATCCCGATTGATACTGCCGTTTTCGGTACTTTGATAGTAAACACGGCCCGTATTGGGATCAAAACCATAGTAATTGGTCACTTCCCAGGGTCCCTTGGTGATCTGATTGATCAATTTCCCTTTTTTGCTGTAATGGTAGATGTGGTTCCAACCGTCCTTCTCGCTCGTCCAGATAAAACTATTGTCGTTGAGGAAGGTAAGGTTATCGGTCACATCCACATAGGCATCGTCTTTTTCCTGATGAATTAATTGTGAAGTATTGGTAGTTGCGTCCACAAAAACCAGATCGAGTATATTTTGATGGCGATTGGTCATTTGAACACTCAAAATGGAGGCATCATTGGTCCATTTTATTCGCGGAATGTAATAACTGCGGTATCCCGATACATCCACTTTTGAAGTCTTGGCCGAACCCAGGTCGTACAAATGCAGAGAGACCACAGCATTGGCCTCGCCGGCCTTTGGATATTTAAATACTGTTTGGGTTTGATACAATTCGGTTCCATATACATCCATAGAAAACTCGGGAACTTTGGTCTCATCGAAGCGAATGAAAGCTAATCGAGTCCCGTCCTCATTCCAATCGAAGGCGCGTACAAAGGCAAATTCTTCCTCGTACACCCAGTCGGTGATCCCGTTGATTATCTTGTTCTTTTGTCCGTCAAAAGTAACCTGAGTTACCTTCCCCGAACTCAGATCCTTAACGTAAATATTATTTTGGTAACCAAAAGCCACTTTACTTCCGTCCGGGCTAAAGGTAGGTTCCTGAATTTGGTTTTCTGAAACCAAGGTCAATGATTTGCTTTTCACATCGAACACATAATAGGTTCCCAGAGACGATCTTCTAAATACCTGCTTCAATTGGGTGGCTATCAGAAGTTGAGACTCATCGTCATTGAACTCGTACGAAATCACATACGGCACCTCATCCAACTCACTACTATTAAGCAGGGTGCGCACCTTTTCACCGCTTTTATAGTCGTAAACATCGACGGTTGAGGCACGTTCTGTCTTGTTGTAATTCAACACCGAATATTCCTTCCCATTGTTCAGCGAACGAAGCACATCTAAGCGTTCTGTACGGAATTGCCCGCCCCAAATTTCTTCTAATGTAATGTCTTTTTGCTGCGCTGTAAGAGTAGAAATGGTCGTTAATAAGAACGCCAGCACAGTGAGTGAGAGTAATCTTTTCAAATTGTTAAATTTTTGGTGTGTCAAGTTTACTAAAAATTCATGAAAATTCGGGAGTTTTTCTGTTAAATAAGGGGCGATTCGAGACCGGACAACTCCAAAAGGACACGTCATTCACAATTGAGGAACCCCTCACTTCTCTTTTTGGAAATTACTTCTATCTCCCCTCCCAATTCCAAACCCAGTTTTCGTATCACCGAAATTCCCCTATCCACTCATTATGGGTAATTAACACCCCACCGGCCTCTACCTGAACCCCATCGGTATACGGCTAAACGCCGTGATAATTTCTACAATAACCTTATCTTTGTCGTTCAAAAAAAAAGTATGGCAGATCCCGTTTCCGGATTTTCAATTAAAACCAAAGAAGAAAAGATACAATGGTTGGCGGAAAACTACCTCAACGATGACCCCTCTGCCATTTCCATTTTAAAACGCTACTGGAATGTCGATGGAAAACTGCAAAAACTGCACGACGATTTTATTGAGAATACGCTTACCAACTATTACCTCCCACTTGGAATTGCTCCCAATTTTTTAATTAACGATACGCTCTATGCACTTCCCATGGTCATGGAGGAAAGCTCGGTAGTAGCAGCAGCGAGTAATGCGGCGAAGTTTTGGTTAAAGCGTGGCGGATTTAAAGCTAAGGTTTTAGGAACCGAAAAAAACGGTCAGGTACATTTTAATTTCTTCGGAAACGACAGCGACCTCAAGGTGTTTTTTACTGAAGTAAAACCGCAATTGATCGAAAGTGTTGCCGAAATTCAGCAAAACATGAAAAAACGGGGCGGAGGCTTGTGTGACATCACCCTGCGCGACCGCAGCGAAAAACTTAAGGGCTATTTCCAATTGCATTGCACCTTTGAAACGCTGGATGCCATGGGAGCCAATTTTATTAATAGTTGTTTGGAGACTATTGCGAAAGCTTTCGAAAAAGCTGCCCATAATTACGAACCTTTCACCAAAAACGACCACTACCCTGAAGTAGTGCTAAGTATACTTTCCAACTATGTTCCCGAGTGTCTGGTTCGTGCTGAAGTGCGTTGTAAAATTTCAGAATTAGATCAAAAAAATATCAAGGGAGTGGCCTTTGCTGAAAAATTTGTGCGGGCGGTTCAAATAGCCGATGTGGAACCTCGCCGGGCCGTAACGCATAACAAAGGTATCATGAATGGTGTGGACGCCCTGATTCTTGCTACGGGTAATGATTTTAGGGCTGTGGAAGCCGGCATTCACTCTTATGCCGCAAAGGACGGCTCCTACCGAAGCTTAACCCACGCAAAGATCGAGGGTGATGAATTTCGTTTTTGGATCGAGATTCCGCTGGCATTAGGTACTGTAGGCGGGCTTACTTCCTTACACCCCATGGTTAAGCTGGTATTCCGAATATTGCAAAAGCCCAATGCCAGAAAGTTGATGGAACTAGTGGCCGTGGCCGGACTCGCCCAAAATTTTGCTGCGATTAAATCACTGGTGACCACCGGAATCCAAAAAGGGCATATGAAAATGCATTTGACGAACATTTTGAACCAGTTAAATGCCACTTCCGAAGAAAAAGAGGAAACCCGACGTCATTTTAAGGAGCATACGGTCACACATAGTGCGGTGGAGCGTTTTGTGGAAGACTTGCGAGCTCCTTGAAATTGATTATTGATTATTGATTATTTAGGCCAGGTACGGTTATACAAATAACTTCGATTGAAGAAAAAGTTTTACAGCAACGGAAAATTATTGATCACCGGAGAGTATGTGGTTCTTGACGGGGCCACGGCTTTGGCGGTTCCCACGAAGATGGGACAGTCGTTAATGGTTTCAGAGGTTTCCGGAAATAACCTGCACTGGGAAAGCTGGGACGAGAGCGGCACCATTTGGTTTCAGGCCTCCTTCCATCCGGATCTTATATTGAATTCGACCTCCCATGAGGAGACGTCCTCGGCACTAATGAAAATTCTCAAAAAGGCAAAACTATTAAATCCCAAATTTCTTACCGATAAGCAAGGTTCCAAAGTCATTACAAAACTGGATTTCCCTCGCAACTGGGGATTGGGAAGTTCCTCAACCTTGATCAACAATATCGCGCAATGGGCTGAAGTTGATGCCTTCGCACTGCTTGCCGAGAGTTTCGGCGGGAGCGGTTACGATATTGCCGCCGCCCAGCACGATGTGCCTGTTTTATACACCCGGACCGGGGGCAAACCCGTTGTAGAAACAGTAGATCTCAGTTGGGCATTTAAAGATCAATTGTTCTTTGTGCACCTCAATCAAAAACAAAATTCCAAAGAAGGGATTGTTCGTTATACGCAAGCCCTTCAAGGGAAACGCCCGCCCATTGAAATTTTTACAAGCATTACCGAAAACGTGGTTTCCTGTAAGACACTCCCACAACTTAAGGCGTTGCTCACGAAGCACGAAGCCTTACTTTCTGAAATTCTCGAAATGGCCACAGTTAAGGAGCGATTATTCCCCGATTATCCGGGGTTGGTCAAAAGCCTGGGTGCCTGGGGCGGTGACTTTGTAATGGTTTCCGGTGAGACCGAGAGCCAATCCTATTTCAGAAAAAAGGGATATCATACCATAAATCCTTATACTGAAATGATCTTATAAAAAAATCCTCCATGGCTTTACAACCAGGAGGATTTTTCAGCATAAACCTACTTTCAATTAATAGAAATCTGCTCTGTTGTCTTCAATATCTGCCGCTTTCTTTAAGGCCTGATATACACTGTTATTGATAGCTCCAACCGCGTTGGTGTTTATCTGGCTCGAATAGGAAGTATAATTATCGAGATCCGGAGCTTTGTTTATGGCCAAAACCTGTACCATGAATACACCGGTTTCACCATCCATTAATTTAGTGAATTCTCCCACTTTCTTTCCGAAGGCAGCACCTACTACCTCGGGCTCGGTGCCCGCATCGGCAATAGTTGGGGCAGAACGGGTGAGGGCCGTTGCATTCTTAACCGCAACACTTTGACCCGTAGCGATCTCCTGTAAGGTCGTACCGCTAATCGACTCGCGAATCTTTTGGGCTTTTTTCTTTTTACGCAGGATGGGGGTCACAACTGCGGAAGCTTCAGCAACACTCATGAGTGCTTTCTTATCATTCTTACGGGTCAATTGTACAATAACGTAAGAGTCGTTGATATTCAATCGATTTACATCTCCCACCTGAGTATCTTCTTCGAACGCCCAATTCACGATAGAACGATCGTTTCCAATACCGGGTATATTCGCATCCAACTTTCCGATCTTATTTACAGGTTTTGGAGTAAGGCCTTTCTCTTCAGCTAATTTATTGAAATCTCCGTCCCGCGCCGCTTCCTCAAATTTTGCAGCAAGGGAGAATACATCGCTTAACGTTTGTTCGGAAGCTTCAATCTCCAAGGTTACCGTGGCCACTTTTACCACTTTCTGCTTGGGGTTTTGACCTTCCACTTCTATGATGTGATATCCAAATTGCGATTCTACGACCCCCATGGCTCCAACCGGCTGTTCAAAGGTAAAATCTCTGAAGGGAGCCACCATTTGGCTGTACGGGTACTTGTCGTAGTGTCCACCTTTGGCAATACTTCCCGCATCGGAGGAGAATTTGGTGACCAAACTCGCAAATTTAGACCGATTCGATTTTACAATTTTCAAGAGGCTATCGGCCGTTACTTTGGCTTGTTCTTTGGTTCGGGTGATGCTATCGGTTCTATTCAAACCAAAAGGGATCAAAATGTGTCTGGCTTCCACTGAATCTGGCAAAAACTTACTGCCTATCACTTTGGACAGATTGTAGGTATTATCGACCTTATAGGGACCGTACACTTCACCTTCGGCCACTTTCATGATGGTATCGGTAAGTGCGCCTGGCAGATCTTTTTTGAAGAACCAACGATCGACAAAGCCATTATCCGATTTTTCGTTCACATAAACCTCTGTATCCTCGGCATTTTTGAAGGCTTCCACCATCGCTAACATATCTTGCCTCTTTTCTTCAGTATCCTCTGCAGACGGTTCTTCAGCATACGAAACGTACTGGATATCAACCATGGGCTCCACTTCAAACTTCTTGGGATTTGCTTTGATATAGGCAGTGATTTCCGCTTCAGAAACGGGAACATCCTCATCGGCGATCTTTGTATATGGAATGTGAACATAATCAATATTGATCTTATCGTTCTCGAAACGATATTGCTGTTCGCCTTCAACCATTGTGGATGCCAGCCCACCGCGAACCATACTTAAATATTGGTTTTGAAGGATGCTCTCCTGTGTATTTTTGATATAGGTATTCCAGTTCTTTTCTGCCTGAGGGTTTCCTTTAATAGCTCTCAGGTATTCCTTTAATTTAACATCGCTATAAAACCCGTTCTCATCCTGAAATGTTGGGTCATTGCCCAATGCCAGGCTGAGTGTTTCACTCAATTGGTCCGCACTAATGGTCATTCCTAAAGCCTCGACCTGCTGTTGCATGAGCGTGCTTCTTAATTCTCGTTCCCAAATAACACCCATGGCCTGTGCGGTATTGGTATTTCCACCGGTAGTTCGTTGGTAGGCCTCTACGGCTCCCATAAAGTCCTGTCGGGAAAGTTCGGTACCGTTGATCGAGGCTACGGTGTCCTGAATTTTTTGACCTCCGCCACCTCCTTTGGTAAGGCTATCGCTCACGATAAACGCAAAAAGTGCCAGGGCTATAATGATAATTAAGAAAATTCCTCTTTTACGAATGTTGTTTAATATTGCCATCTTTCATTGTAAATTTACGCTCCTTGTCCCACCTCTTGGGGTACCCGGAGGATTATTCAAATCCCTTTTTTGAAAAAACTTAAAACCTTAGCTTTTAAACAAGGGATATTTTCCTTTTTAATTGGTGGGCGAAAATACCATTTTCCCAGCAGTAATAAAAGGTTCGCCTTAAAAAAATAGGGGTTTCCGGGAAAATTTAATTTAGGGGAATCTTTTTAAGCGTAACCAGTTCAATTTTGGTGCTGGATACTTCCAAAATCTTTATGGTGTAGCCTTCAATGGCCACAGTTTCATTTTGTTTCGGAATTTCTTCGGTAAAATTTACGATCATTCCCCCCAAGGTCTCGTAGGCATCGTTTTCCGGAAGGTTGAGTTTGTAGGTTTCATTTATGTAATCTACTTCCAGACGGGCTGAAAATTGGTAGTGATCTTCACCTATTTCAGTTTCGATAAGTTCGACCGAATCGTGTTCGTCTTCAATTTCTCCAAATAATTCTTCGATGATATCCTCGACGGTAATTATTCCGGAGGTACCACCGTATTCGTCGATGACAACGGCGATGCTCTTCCGTTTTTTACTTAGGATATTCAGGACATCCTTGGCCAGCATACTTTCCGGAACAAAGACCACCGGCATCAGTACTTTCTTGAGCACCGTTGGTTTCTTAAACAACTCGAAGGATCGTGCATATCCCAGAATATTATCGATATTTTCCTTGTACACCAAAATTTTGGACAGGCCCGTATCCGTAAACAAGGCAACCAGATCATTGGGGGTGGTGTGCAACTCAACTGCTACGACTTCAGTTCGTGGAATCATGACTTCGCGTGCTTTTACTTCGGAAAATTCCAGGGCATTCTGAAAAATTTGGATCTCACTGTCTAAATCGTCTGATTCCTCAATGGATTCGATCTGTTCACTGATGTAATTTCCCAATTCCAGTTTACTGAAGCTTAGCTGCACGGCGTCACCTTCGGTCTTAAAAAATACCTTCAGCACCAAATCTGAGATCCAGATGACAAATTCAGAAATAAAAGCAAACAGCAGATAGAATAAATAGGCCGGTAACACGAAGACTTTCAAAAGTTTGTTCGCATAAATCTGAAAAAATACCTTAGGTAAAAACTCTGCGGTCAACAGGATAACGATGGTCGAAATAATGGTATGCACCACGATTTGCCACACCCCGCCAATAGGAATATAATTTACCAAAAGGCTGCCCATAAAAAATCCATAGATCACCAGGGCTATATTGTTGCCAACCAGCATGGTGGCAATGAATTTGGAGGGCCTCCGGGTGATTCTTTTAAGTAGGGTGGCCAGAAAGTTCTTCTGTTTTTTTTCTAGCTCAATATGTATTTTGTTGGCAGATACATAAGCGATCTCCATCCCGGAGAAAAATGCCGACAGCAATAAGGAGATGATGATTATGATGATCTGGTAGTCCAAGTATTTAGATTGAAAAAATTACTATTCCCGATTCCGTTTCTCCAAATTCTTCCGAAACTTTCGTTTAAAAAAGAACATAAAAACTGCAACCACACCAAAGAAACCAAATAAATAAGCCTGATCCCGGTTGGTATCCCAATTGGTGATAACCATGTAAATAGCTAAAATGAACATGACCACGTAGGCATATTCAAAAAGTTGATAGATTTTATTGGTCATTAGGTGTTTCGGTTTTATTTTGATCTATAATTTGAATTCCGTCGTTTTCTCGTGATAAAAATACAGTAAAATCTTCATTCGCATCAAATCTGGAACCATCATTATAGGATCCATCGCTAAAAGTGATGCGATAGGGCTGATCTGTGAACACCCATTTATTGTTTTGGTCCCAGTACAATTGCTGTGCGTTGAGGATATTTCCGTCTGAGGTTAGCAGTACTACATTTCTCCTCAGATCGACGATTCCGGTTTCGGGATATCGCATGGCGTAATCTGCCGTCACTGTGCTCTGTTCTCCATTCTCAAAAAATCTAACTTCGACGCCTTTCGGAAATTCCTGATACGCAAATTCAAAGTTGGAATAATCCAGTAATTGCGGGGTGATAAGATTGGTTACTACTTTCCCCGAATCGGTATAGATCAAGTTAATATTGATCCCTTCGTTGACGGGTAAGTCGTCTTTCAAACTCAATTTCTTAACATTTTTATAATTACCCTCACACGCAAAAAGCGTAATGGCTATTAAAATAACCATTACGCTTTTTAGTGTATGATATAGGGTTTGCATGCTACAAACTAGGCACTCTTATGCTTCCGCCCACCCAACAGCTAAAGGAAATGGACTTTCCGGCCATTCCAGAGCTAAAGATATCGGTTTTGCTGGGTGCCAAACCTCTGTAACTGCCTGCCGCAGATCTAGCGGTGGATGCTATAGATGGATCGACACGGGCTGCTTTATCGGCCATTTGTGCTGCCAACCAATTGATCGCTCTTTTCTCAAACGGTGTACTTCCGCAGCTATTGGCGCTCTTATTGTACATTTGAGCGATTTTTAAGTAAGCTCTTCCAGAGTTTGGTTTCACTTCCAATACCTTCATATAGTAGGTCCTTGCCTGTCCAAAACTTCCTTTTTTATAAAAGTTTTCCGCGATACTCGAGTAGTAAGAAACCTTTTTGTTAGGATCTGTTTCCAAGTCTACCGCCTGATTGTAATATTTTAATGCATCACTTGCTTTACCGTCTTTTTCTGCTAATCGACCCAGGTAGAAAGCTGAGGATGCAGAGGGTTGCAATTTATGTAATTGTTGTACCATCTGGTAGAACAGCGGCGTATCACAATCCTTGTTATTTAGTTTTCCAGCAGAACTTTTCAACCAGCTTACATCATTTTTCTTTTCTTCCCATAGACGTTGGTATAGAGGAATAAGATTGGTGCAATCTGCGATCGCACCAAGTTTGGTATCGATACTCCCTTTAATCTTACCGTAGCTCTCCAAATTGGTCTCATAGCCATCTGCTCTTTTCTTTTCCTTACTGCTAAGCGCAGTTCCGGATTCTTCCTTATCGATAAGCTCGGACAATTTACTCGCGTATTTACCTTCTTCCTTGTCAATTTTTGCCTGAATAATATCGTAGAGGTCAAATACTTCCTGTATGTCTTTTTCGTTCGACTCAAACAGATCTTTGGCAAGAGAGAAGTAGGTATACAGACTTTTCGGACTTGTAAAGGTCTCTTCATCCTCTTTGTATGCCTTATCAAAGGCATCAAATTGCTGTTTCTTAGACCCCATATTGTTATCAAATTTTAACTGAGCCACTTTTGCCATATTCTTACCATCTTTCGATTTGGAAGGAAAATGTAACTCTTGCAACTCAAAGTTTTTTTCATAGGCATCCATCTTCGAAATATCACCTTTTTCCTCAATAAAATACTTGAACATCTTTTCGGCATATTGATAGGTCGCCATACTATACTTTGGACAATCGGCAACTACTTTATTGTAATGAGGCAAGGCTGCATCGTAGTTTTTTGCCTTGGCAGGCTCGATGAACAATGAAGCTGTGGTTACACATTCGTCCATTTGCGCTAGTGCTTTCCCGCCCAGAGTGAGGGTAAAAACGGCTAGAAGTAAAATAACTTTCGTTTTCATGGTGGTAGTATTTATTGTTTTAATCATAATATCTTTTTTCAAACCATTTGTCGTTTAGCGACAAACTAATGTAGGTATTAAAAAATGTTTCTTCAACTAATCCGACATTCTTTGTTCCGCGTTTTCCCACTTCAAAACCAACATTGACATTGGAGAACAATCTTCCTACGGGTAATCCTACTCCAAAAGATATGCCAAACTCACTTATGGACTCTCCGTTGACAACGACTCCTGTTTTTGCGAAGCGGAAGCCGCCTCTGTAAACAACACGTTTCCAATAGCTTCCCAGTCCATTATAATTAGGAATATAAAAACCTCCTATTTTATATTTAGAAGCATCTTCGAAGGAAGCGTTCTGAAGTTCAAAAGTACGATTTGTAAAATTACTGGTTTTTTGCGTAGCATACTCCCCTCCCACAAACCATTTTTTTGGTTTTCCAATACCAGCACCTACTGAAAATTGTGAAGGAAAGGTAAAATCGGTATTGCCCACAGCGATATCCCTTCTATCCACCGAAGTGACTGTCCCGGAAGGAAGTGTAAGCGTGGTTTCAAGTACTCGGGTATTTTCTGAAGTAAATTGGGTCTCTGGCGTGTAGGTTACCGAAGACATGAATTCAAGCTTTTCATTGATCATCCTTTTATAGATGGCCCCAAAATTGAAGCTAAACCCCAACAGATCGGATCGATTGGTTTCGCGGGTTCCAAACTGCACGCCTTCCTGTACGGCAAAGGCGATATTTTCTATATTTCCGAAGTTATAGTTGGCATCTATCCCAAAACTCAACTCGGGAGTAACTTGATAGCCAACTTGGAAAAATGCCTTGTTCAAACCCCCGGATCCTTCATATTTGGTAAGGGTAGTTTCATTCTCATTTTGCAACTTATATCCCGTAGAAGTATACGGGATCATCCCAAAACTGGCACCGAATTTTCCCATGGGAATACCAATAGCAAGATAATCCATGGTGGTCGTGGTCGCTTTTTGAGATTCTTCTGCCGTCGCAAATCTATTGTACTTATGGCTACCAGAAAGGGAGTAATTTACCAATTTCAATCCTGCAACTGCCGCCGGATTCTGAATATTCAAGTGAATACTATCAGTGTAAACTGTGATCCCACCCATTGTTCTATTTTCGGCCGTTCCCCTAAATTTAAGAGTTCCAATTCCAAAAAATGAATAGGGAGATGTGGTTCCCTCTTGTGCCATTGCCAAACCGGAGGTCAACAACATGATAACTATTAAAATTCGCTTCAACATTAATCCTTGTTAATTTCTAATATGTAGTTCAAACCCTCCAACAGAAAATTGGAGTTCGCAAAGATGTCATTTTTTATGCTATCTCGCAAAAAATGAGCGTCCCCTCCTGTTAAAATCACTGTTAAATTGGTGTATTTTTCGATGTAGCGGTTGATAAAGCCTTCCAATTCACCGATAACCCCCTGAATAACACCCACATGCATGGAATTTTGTGTGGAGTCGCCTACCAGCTTTTCCGGGAGAACAGCCTTCAATTGGGGTAGATTTTCGGTAAACGCATGCATGGCCTTGTACCGCATTTCAACACCCGGGGAAATGGCTCCCCCTAAGTAATGGTTCTTTTCATTTAAAAAGTCATAGGTGATACAGCTGCCAGCATCAATAACCAGTACATTTTCTTCTGGAAATTGGACTGCCGCAGCACTTACCAGGGCAATGCGATCCACTCCCAGCGTTTTCGGAGAGGCATATTTATTTTTAAAAGGAAGCCGGGCTTGATGCGATAACTCAAATACCGGAAGATAAATTTTCAACGCCGTGAGTTGTACTTCGGAAATCTCACCTACCGATGATAGAATGCAATGCTCCAAATCGGGATGGGCCTTCATCAGTTTTTTGAGCACTTTTAAAAAGTCTTCCTTTTCCGAAGTAACCTTTACCTGAAGCTCCCCACCGCTAAAAACAGCGAGTTTAATAAAAGTGTTTCCTACGTCTATAATTAGATTCATCGTCTCTAGTGAAGGGCTAAAAATACAATTTGAAATAACGTGGGCTTGTTAAGACAGTATTAAATTGAATAGTGAGAAGTGAGAAGTGAGTCGTGAATAGGGACGTCTAAACAACTAAACGATTCAACAGTTCAACGATTCAACGCTTCCACAGTTCCACAATAAATGAAACCTTGAATATTTTCAACTTAATGTTTTGCAATCCTTAAAATAGATTTATATTTGCAGCCTCCTTCGCTACCCTTTGGGAAGCTTCGGAGGGTGAAGACTTATCGCTTCAAAGGTACCTTAGCTCAGTTGGTAGAGCAACGGACTGAAAATCCGTGTGTCCCTGGTTCGATTCCTGGAGGTACCACATAAAAAGACTGTCTAATGACAGTCTTTTTTGGTTTGTAACATTCCCTCTTTCACAAAGCTTTGGAAGACGAATTAGTTGGCATCCTCAACTTTATTCTCTTCTCCAGATTGATTCATTGCCATTTCATGGTCATACTGGCAACATCCGGGTAAGGCATCATAGGCTTCCCTATTTGCCATTACTTTTTCTGTATCATATCCAGACGCAGCAATTGCATTGTGAATCGCCATTTCATTGGTCTTTGTATCGTTAAAGGAAACATCAATTTTCTTTTTATCTACATCCCATTCGGCGCTGGCGACACCTTCCACCCCATTTGCTGCTTTTTCAATCGTGGTTTCACACATCCCACAATTTCCTCTTACTCCAAAACTAAGGTTTGCCATGGCAGTTTCGTTTACTTCTTCTGTCTGAACTGTTTCGTTATTGGTCTTTTTTTCGTTCTTACAACCTATCACTACTACTGCAGCAATTAGAGCTACACTTAACATTACTTTCTTCATTGTTTTAAATTTTAATTAATTATTCTATGGTTTGTTTTACTTCTCCACAAGTCAGCATTGCTTCCCCGAAATAAGGGTTGAGTACTTTTTTTTCTGTGCTTAACCAGTAAGCTCCTTTGTTGTTGTTTGCCATTGGGCAATACAAACTGTATACTTTTTCATTGACTCCAAACGATTTAATTGCGTCGGTTAGATGCGAGGACAACTGTTTAAAATGATCTCTTTGTGCTTTTAAATCGGAAGTGTTTATAATCGAAGTCGTGGAAGATCTTATTTCCTTTTCCAGCTGCATCCAGCGATTATGCGCACCACCATTGGTTAATAACTTCATGTCAATTTGTTGTAAACCCCCAAGTATTGCTTCGGAATGTGACGTCACCGCCTTCGAATCTTCAATAACTAAAGCATCTTTTAAAAGGATATACCCATCAAAAACCCCTTTCAGTTGGCTTTGGAATTTTGATGACACCGCAATTCTTTCATTCGTATTTGAATCGCCCGTGGCAGAGTTTGTTGCATCCGTTCCAAGATGGCCTTCGTGGCCCGTTGTTGTTTTTCCACCTTCTCTATTCATCATCGATTTTTTGCCTCTTAACTGAGCCGCAGCATCTACTGTAAATGCTCCGTTGGTTACAATCTCATCACCAGCTGTCAATCCGGCAACCACTTCATAATTCTCACCAATAGCGTTGCCAAGTGTTATTTCCCGCATTTCAAAGACGGGCTCATTTGGATTGGTTTTAACATAAACCACCGACCTTTCCCCCGTCCATAAAACAGCCGATGATGGAATGCTCAGGCGTTGTTCTTTATTTGACGACACACCCTTTATTCTGCCCTCCACAAACATTCCCGGTTTGAACATCTCATTCCTGTTATTTAACTCGGCCCGTAATTTTACAGTCCGTGTCCGCGTATCCAAAACAGGGTCAATAAATGATACTTTTGCATTAATTGCTTCATTTGGATTGGCATTCGTTGTGATGGAGAGGTCCTGCCCTTTTTTGAATAAGTCGATCTGACTTTCATATACATCAAAATTTGCCCAAACGGTTTTTAGGTTGGCTATTTTCAGTAACGGCTGACCTTGTTTTACCGATTGCCCTTCCTGAACTAATTTTTCTGAAACCGTTCCTGAAACTGTGGCATAGACAGGAAAATTTTCTCTCACCTTTCCCGATGATTCGATCTCATTTATTTGATTCTCGGATAGCTTCCACAACTTTAATTTGTTCCGAACAGCGTTATACAAGGCAGGCTGAGATTCTTTTAAGGAAGCTGCAGTGATGAGTTCTTGTTGGGCTGCAAACAGCTCGGGAGAATAAATTGTGGCAAGCAGTTGCCCTTTTCTAACTTCTTCTCCTGTGAAATTAACATTGAGCCTTTCTATTCTTCCTGAAAAATAACTCACCTGTATAACGTTCGCTTCCTCGTTCTCGACGATCTTCCCCGACAATTTCACAGCATTCCCTTCCACCGCATTACCCCCAACGATCGATGTCTGAACATCGGCTAAAGCCATCGCTGTATTGGTTAGCTTAAATTGGTCTTTCGCCAGGCCGTCACCACCACTTTCGGCAGGAATTAAATCCATTCCACAGATTGGGCAATCACCTATCTCGGGCTGCATAATTTGAGGGTGCATAGAACAGGTCCACATTTGATTCACTTCGGCTATTTCATTATGATTATGTTCAGATTCCTTAGATGGTGAACCGCCAAAAAGCACCCAGCCCAATAGCAGTCCGATGATCAATATTCCGATATAAATACTATACTTTTTCATCTTTTTATATTTTTATATTTCTTAGTCTTAACGCATTGGTGATTACTGATACCGAACTAAAACTCATAGCTGCCGCAGCGATCATGGGTGATAATAGCAGTCCGAAAGCAGGATACAATATCCCGGCTGCAATAGGAACTCCCAATATATTGTACACAAAGGCAAAAAATAAATTTTGCTTGATATTGCCCACCACCTTATGACTCAATTTCTTGGCTTTTACTATGCCCTGCAAATCTCCTTTAACCAGCGTAATGGAAGCGCTTTCAATGGCCACATCGGTACCGGTGCCCATGGCTATTCCCACATCGGACTGAGCCAGCGCGGGAGCATCGTTGATCCCATCACCGGCCATGGCGACTACTTTGCCTTGCTCCTGAAGCGCTTTGATCTCTTTCAGCTTGTCTTCCGGAAGACATTCAGCCTTATATTGTTTTAGGTTTAGCTGCGATGCCACTGCTCTGGCGGTGTTTTTATTATCACCGGTTAGCATAATTACCTCCACGCCGTTCTTTTGCAATTCTGCAATAGCATTCTGGCTCGTTTTCTTAATAGCATCATAAATGGTAACATAGCCCACCGCTTCGTTTTCGACGGCTATATAAGATACTGTTTTACCCTGTTCCTGCTCAGCCAAGGCCTTATTTCTTAGGACTTCTGAAATGGATATGGATAGTTGCTCGAATAGTTTGGCATTCCCTAAGGCCGCCTTCTTATTTTCAACCGTCCCAACCACACCCTTCCCTGTAATAGCTTCAAAATCGTTGACCTTGTGAAGGGGTGTATTTTTTAACTTCCCATATTGCACGATAGCCTCTGCTAATGGATGCTCACTATATTGATTTAAGGAGGTTATATATTTCAACAGGTCTGCTTCGCTGATAGTGGTGGTGGAAATCACCTTTTCTACCGACGGTTTCCCTTCAGTTATGGTTCCCGTTTTATCAACGATAAGCGTATCCACCTTATTCATTTTTTCCAGAGCCTCTGCGTTCTTAATGAGAACCCCGGTCTGAGCACCTCTGCCTACGCCTACCATAACAGACATGGGTGTAGCCAATCCCAGGGCACACGGACAGGCGATGATAAGCACAGCGATCGCATTAACAAAGGCGAACACATAGACGGGTTCAGGTCCGAAAATCGCCCAAACGATAAAGGTTAAAACGGAAACGATGATAACAATAGGAACAAAATATTTAGAAATTCGATCCGCTAGTTTCTGAATAGGCGCCTTCGAACGACTTGCTGTGTTCACCATGTGAATGATCTGAGACAGCAAGGTTTCCGAACCCACCTTTTCGGCTTTCATAACAAAGGATTTGTTCCCGTTGATCGTTCCTGAACTCACTTTATCATCTACATTTTTATCGACAGGAATAGGCTCACCGGTGATCATCGATTCATCTATACTACTGTGGCCTTCGACAATTACACCATCCACCGGAATCTTCTCACCTGGTTTAACACGTAATAAATTACCCTGCATAATTTTATCGATCGCAATTACCGTATCCTTGCCATCTGCCACCAACGTTGCAGTGGAAGGCACCAATTTCAACAACTCTTTGATAGCTCCACTTGTTTGACTGTGTGCTCTGGCTTCTAATAGCTGCCCTAGCAAGACCAAGGTGAGGATGACAGTCGCGGCCTCAAAATACACAAACACGTTCCCTTGAGATGTTTTGAAATCCGAGGGAAATACATCAGGAAACAACATAGCAAATACACTAAACACCCAGGCAATACCAGAACCAATACCTATCAACGTAAACATATTGAGGTTCATCGTTTTTATCGATGTCCAGGCACGTTCAAAGAACATCCAGGTGGCATAAAATACCACAGGAATGGATAAAGCAAACTGAACCCAGTTCCAATATTTTTGATCCAGAATAGAGTACAACGGATTATTGTTGACCATTTCGGACATGGCAATTAAAAAGATAGGAACTGTGAATGCAACTGCGATCCAAAACTTCTTCAGTAGTTTTTTATAGGTTTTCTCTTCTTCCGAACTATCGGCTTCCATAGGAACCAGATCCATTCCGCAAATGGGGCAAGATCCCGGTTCATCTTGAAGGATCTCAGGATGCATAGGACAAGTGAATTGTACTCCCTTTGGCGATGCGCTCACCTCTTCTACCAGGTGCATCCCACAAACCAGACAATCACCAGGCTCACTATACGTTTTTTCACCTTCGCAATGCATGGGACAGTAAAAAGTACCCGTCCCTTTACCTTTTGGTGTGTCTTCTTTTTTCACTTCGGAATGATGCTGCGCTCCTAAATTGTGAATACTATAGCTGCCTCCATCATTCTTTAAAGCTTCCTGCAATCTTTCGATAGGTATGTGAGATTCCATTTCGATACTTGCTTCGGCCTTTTCTAAATTGACTGCTACTTTGGAAACACCGTCCACCTTTGAAAGTGTTTCTTCGACGTGACTGCGACAACCGTTACAGGTCATGCCGTTTATGTTATAGGTGTGTTTCATTATTGCTGCGTTAAATAGTTAATAATTGTGGTTTGCAGATAAAAGGTTTTCACAGCTTCTATTTGATTGATTTGAAATTTTAATTGCAATTCCTGAATATCCAGCACATCGTTAAAATCGATAGTCCCGGTCTCGTAATTCTTAATGAGTATCTCCTCGGCGTCCCCGGCCTGTTGAAGATTCTTTACCTGGGTGTCATGTTTAATCCTCGCTGAGACCCTCGCCTTTAGTGCTTTATCCAATAGCGTTTCCAGCTTATTGAATCGGTCCTCTTTTTGATAAACCAGCTCCTGTTGCATCAATTCATTTTGCTTGGTTCTTGATTTGTATTTTTTATTAAAAACAGGAATTGAAAGCGATACCATGGGCATGATAATATCCTTCCCATTATCGGCAAAGACCATATTGGGTCGTTCTGAAACGGCTACATAGTCCATCCCAAAGCCAAACATAGGACTGCTCTCTTTCTGATTTAATAATTCAGATTGGGTAACCGATTCGTACAACTTATCGTATTTAAGCAGTTCAGGATGCAACTCCAAATTTTTGTGCTCGAGAGACATTTCATCAAGGGGTATTGAAAGAATATCGACAATTTCAACGGCCACAGAACTATCCCGATTCAATAATTGATTAAGCGCTGTTTGTTCAGCTAGAAAATCCTGTTCCAGAACTTTTTCCAATTGCTCCAGTTCGTTTTGACGCATTTGTAATCGCAACACATCCACAGCAGAAGCCTTGCCAACCTCAACCGAGGTCAACGCAAGAGTTTCATAGGTTTCAAGCAGTGCTATATTCTTAACCAGGACTTTTTGCTTGGCTTGGATCGCATATAAGTTATAATAAGACTGAGACACCGAGGCAACAAGTTTACGTTTTGCAATGGCAATGTCCTCATATGTTGCATCGGCCAATGAACTCAGATAGTTTTCTCTGGCCGTTATCAAACCAAACCAGGGAAACATCTGTTTTATTGAAGCCCTTGCTCGCTGCGCTCCAGTTCTGGTTTCCGGCTCACTCACAAAATAGCCAACTCCAATTTCGGTATCAGGTAGCGTATTTGCTTCATTCACCTTCTCTGAAGTAATGCTATACTGCATCTCGAACTTTTGGATCTCAGGACTATTTCCCAAAGCCTCCTCTACAAGTTTTTCCAGTTCTTGTGCGTTCATTTGTATCACCAAAAAACCGATGATTATAAAAGTTATTGCTCTCATTTCATTTTCGTTTTAAGTTGTAATTCAGATTTCCAGCTAAATAATACTGGAACCACAAACAACGTGATTAGGGCTATTAGCATTCCTCCAAAACTGGGAATCGCCATGGGGATCATAATATCGCTTCCTCTACCTGTTGAGGTTAGCACGGGTAATAAGGCTAATATGGTGGTTGCCGTGGTCATTAAGCAGGGTCTAATACGCTTTTCCCCAGCTTCCAGTACCGATGCTCTTATTTCTAGTTTTGTCTCAGGTGTGTTTTTTCTGAAGGTTTGAGTGAGATAAGTCGCCATTATAACTCCATCATCGGTAGCAATACCAAACAATGCAATAAACCCAACCCAGACGGCCACACTCAGATTTATGGGATGCATTTGGAATAGATCCCTGAGATTCTCTCCAAAGAAGTTAAAGTTCAGGAACCATTCCTGACCGTATAGCCAAATCATAATAAATCCGCCGGCAAATGCGACCGCAATTCCTGTAAAAACCATAAATGAAGTTGCCACCGATCGAAACTGAAAATACAGGATCAGGAAGATGATCAGCAATGCCAACGGCACTACTACCGATAAGGTCTTCTCCGCTCTCAGCTGATTTTCATAGGTTCCGGTAAACTTATAATTGATTCCTTTAGGCACCACCAACTCTCCGGAATCAATTTTACTCATTATCAGAGCTTGTGCATTTTCTACTACGGATACTTCAGCAAACCCATCCAACTTATCAAATAATACATATCCCACGAGGAAGGTGTCTTCGCTTTTAATAACCTGTGGGCCTTGTTCGTACCGAATAGTAGCTAGTTCGCTCAATGGCACCGAGCTCCCCTTCCCCACAGGCACATAGATATTTTGCAGGTCGGTTGGGCTCATTCGAAGCTCTCTGGGGTATCGAACCCGCACACTGTATCGTTCCCTTCCTTCCACAGTTTGTGTAAGTACTATACCCCCCACAGCTACTTGTAAAATATCCTGCACATCTTGAATGGATACACCATATCGTGCAATTTTAGCTCTGTCAATATCAATAAGCAGGTAGGGTTTACCAACGATCCTATCGGCAAATACCGCCTCCTGCTTCACCCCTTCCGATTGTTTCAGAATTTCTTCCAACTGAATCCCAAAGGCCTCAATTAGCTTTAGATCCTGTCCCTTCACTTTAATTCCCATGGGAGCCCGCATCCCTGTTTGAAGCATTACCAACCGTGTTTCAATGGGCTGTAACTTTGGTGCCGAGGTAACTCCCGGGAGTTTGGTGACTCGTATTATTTCTTTCCAAATATCGTTCGGTGTTTCAATCTCAGGACGCCAATTACGATAGAACTCGCCATCATTGTCTTCTATTAATTGTTGGGAGTTCACATCGAGCGCAGTCGAGATATATTCTTCCTTGTTCTCAACTACGCTCGAACGTACAGAAGAATTATTCGGATTGCCAATAAACCTTCCGTCCTTTAATGCAAATAACCCATCGTCATTCACCTTGTAGCGCTGACGTTCTCCGTGTGCGTTCAGCATATATTCGGGTTTATACTGAATCAAATTTTCATACATCGACAAAGGGGCAGGATCCAAAGCAGATTCGGTTCGGCCTGCCTTACCAACAACCGTCTTTATTTCCGGAATACTTGCCACTGCCATATCCAACTGTTGCAATACACGTTTATTCTCTGCAACGCCGGAATGAGGCATCGATGTGGGCATTAAAAGGAAAGAACCTTCATTTAAAGAGGGCATAAACTCCTTACCTGTGTCCTTCATGATTAGAAATCCGCATATAACGATAACCGTTGGTATAGAAAGGAACACCAGTTTATTAGCCAATGCCCATCGCAGAATTCTTGCATAGTTTTTTCTGAATAAAACAAACCCCCCAAGGAGACCAAAACATATAATTGCTACGAAAAGGAGATTCCAGAAGACATTCTTATCCACCCCTAATGGTCTCCAAAATTCAGCTAAAAGAAATACGATGGCTATGACGGAGATCGTAATATTAATGTAATTGGCCCGTTTTTCAGTCAATCGGTTTAAGTTCTTTGTTATGGATACAGTCCCAAAGGCGATTAACAGAAGTCCCAACCAATATCCTTCGAACAATGAAAAAATTCCCAGTAGTATCAAAACTCCATTTATCGCATAATTCGTGATTTTTCGAACAGGCTTCTTTTTAAACAGATAAGCGGCAAAAGGAGGTATTAGAAACAGTGCTATAATGAGGGATGCTGTTAATGCAAATGTTTTAGTGAACGCAAGGGGTCTGAAGAGCTTTCCTTCTGCGCCAATCATAGTGAATACCGGAATGAAACTGATAATGGTGGTTAAAACGGCAGTCAAAATTGCTCCAGAGACTTCGGCTGTTGCATTATAGACGACCTCATTAATGGGTAGTTTTTGCGTGTTCTCTTCTAAATGCCTGATAATATTTTCGGTAAGGATGACCCCAACATCCACCATGGTACCAATGGCGATGGCGATACCCGATAAGGCGACAATATTGGCATCCACACTGAACAATTTCATGGCAATGAATACCATCAAAACGGCAACCGGTAACAAGCCTGATATCAATACCGAAGCACGAAGATTGAATACCATAATGATAATAACCAAGATGGTAATTAAGATTTCTAAGGAGAGTGCTTCATTAAGAGTCCCTAAGGTCTCCTGTATGAGCTCCGTTCTGTCGTAGAACGGCACTATGGTAACTTGCGATGTCCTGCCATCGGCAAGCACCTTTGAGGGCAATCCTGGACTCAATTCCCCTATTTTTTCCTTGACATTGTTTATGACTTCCAACGGATTCGCTCCATACCGTGCCACCACAACCGCACCAACAACCTCAGCACCCTCTTTATCCAAAATCCCCCTGCGATTGGCGGGGCCTAAGGAGACTTTCGCAATATCCTTAATTCGTATGGAGGTATAGTCTTCGGAAGTAACTACGGCATTTTCTATATCGGCAATGGATTTCACATACCCCAGGCCACGAACTAAATATTCGGCTTGATTTATTTCCAGCGTTTGCGCACCGATGTCTTTATTGCTTTCTTTTACGGCCTTTACCACATGTTGCAATCCAATATTATATTGCCGCATCAATTCCGGATTGACGTCTACTTGATATTCCTGAACGTGACCACCAATGGATGCCACTTCAGAAACTCCGCTGGCCGAGGATAGCGCATACTTCACATAATAATCCTGAATACTTCTCAATTCCTGTAAATCCCAACCTCCAGTGACATTGCCGTTGGCATCCCGACCTTCAAGGGTATACCAAAATATCTGTCCTAAGCCTGTCGCATCTGGACCCAAAGCAGGGTTTACTCCATCGGGTAACAAGCCACTAGGTAGTGAATTGAGTTTTTCCAGAATTCGACTTCGGCTCCAATAAAATTCTACATCCTCTTCAAAAATGATATAGATACTGGAGAAACCGAACATAGAGGAGCTGCGAATCGTTTTTACCCCAGAAATTCCCAACAACGAAGTCGTTAACGGATAGGTTATTTGGTCCTCAATATCCTGAGGGGAACGACCGTCCCATTTGGTGAAAACGATTTGCTGATTCTCTCCAATATCCGGGATGGCATCAACAGCAACAGGATTGCTCGGCAAGAAACCTGTATCCCAATTAAAGGGTGCATTAACAACTCCCCAACCAACAAAAAGAAGGAGCATTAATACGGCAACAAGTTTGTTTTCTATGAGAAATTTTATGCTTTTATTTAGCATTGCGTTTAATAATTAAACAATTAGACATCGGTGTTGAAAAAACACCATATACAGGAAATCATCCTAATGGAACAGTACCATAGGACAACACAGTCTATTGTTTAAGAATCAAATTAAGTAAGCCTCATCAAGCTTAAAGATCTGCCTGACAATGAGCGGAGGCGGGTATTCTAAAAATGAAGTTGTATTTTCTTGTAAGTATGCAAATCCCTGTAGGTACGTATAAACAAAAGAGGTAACAAACAACTGTTGCTCTAATGTCAATTTATCTAAGGAAAGCTTTAATTCATCCTGGCCAGCAATAACCAATTGTTCTTCACTACAACAATCTTTTTTCATTACGGAACATTCAGAACCTGAATCTATTTGCTGAATTTCCATACCACAGCTCTTGGCCTTTTTGAAAACAGCAACATCCACAAGTGTATCACCACAATAATGCTTGTCAATAGTGAGCGACATTGTAGAAAATAAGACTACAAAGGCCATTAATACAGCTCCTATTTTGTGGATGAATCCTATCATGATTACTACAAACTTACAAAAAACTAGTGAATGACCACTTGTTTAACAGAAGTTTGGGTGTTCATAGAGCCGTTATTAAGGGTGACTCTACAACTATTTTCATTTACGATCAAAGCATGACCAATATCATAGACCATCTAACCTACCTGACATAATTTTGCAAATCAACTTCAGGCTATATGTGTTCGAACCTTATTTCAAAATACAATGTGGCAGGACCTCGGTATACCAGTTATCCAACGGTTCCCTATTGGAATAACGACACTTTTTCCTTAATAGGCTGGAAGGAAACACTACAAAAAAGTTTTAAGGAAAGTAACGCTTCAGAAGGCATCAGCCTGTATATCCACCTTCCATTCTGTGAAAGTTTATGCACTTTTTGCGGTTGCCATAAACGAATTACCAAAAATCACGAGGTAGAGATCCCATACTTAAAATCGGTGGTGAAGGAATGGCAATTGTATTGCGATCTTTTCGAGGAACGGCCCATTATCAAAGAACTGCATTTTGGCGGTGGTACGCCTACTTTTTTTTCTTCGGAAAATTTAAAGCTATTGCTGGACGGTATCTTCCGAAGATCAAAAAGAACCGAAGACTGTCAGATGAGCTTTGAAGGACATCCCAATAACACCACCATCCAACATTTACAGGCGCTTGCAGACTATGGCTTTTCAAGAGTAAGTTATGGGGTCCAGGATTATAATGTGACCGTTCAAAAGGCAATTCACAGAATTCAGCCTTTTCAAAATGTCAAAGATGTTACCGAATTTGCCCGATTAATAGGCTACACTTCCGTAGGACACGATCTTATATTCGGACTCCCGTTTCAGAAGAAAGAACATGTGATCCAAACCATAGAAAAAACACTGGAATTGCTGCCCGATCGCATTGCTTTTTACAGCTATGCGCATGTACCCTGGATAAAGGGAAACGGACAACGTGGTTTCAAAAGCGAGGATCTACCAACCCCTTCAGAAAAGAAAGAACAATACGAAATTGGCAGAAAACTCTTGCTTGATGCAGGTTATGTTGAAATAGGAATGGACCATTTTGCCCTGCCAACAGATTCGCTTTACGATGCATTAGAACATAAAACCATCCATCGGAATTTTATGGGCTATACCGATTCAAAAACTCAGGTAATGATCGGTTTGGGTGCTTCGGCGATAAGCGATAGTTGGTACAGTTTTGCTCAAAATGAAAAAGGGGTGGAGGCCTATCAGAATTTGGTGGAACACGGTATTATTCCTGTTTTCAGAGGACATTTATTAACAGAAGAAGACCTAACAATTAGAAAACACATTCTCAATATTATGTGTAAGCTGAAAACCTCCTGGCGCTCAGAAAGTACGCAATTTGAAGGGCTTGACACCATGCTGTTAAAACTACAGGTAATGGAAAATGACGGGTTAATTATCGTTGAAAACGATCAACTGAATGTCACCGAAAAAGGACGCCCATTCGTACGGAATATTTGTATGGCATTTGATTTGTTGCTTCAGCGCAATAAGCCCGAAACACAACTTTTTTCAATGACCATTTAATAGTAATTTAGCTTGGATATCTAATGGTAAGGCAGATGTAAAATCACTTCCCATTTCTACTCCCCCTTCTTCTTATCCCCCTTCATTAAACTAAATACAACGAGAACAAGAACCACGCACACTACGGCAAAAACAGCAATGAGCACCACACCCATGCTCCAATCAAATAAAGGTAAATTTTGTAAGATCATATTTTATGATTTTAAATTAGTATCACTTAATGGCTCCGAAACCGAATGACATTCCATAGTAGCGCCCACGGTTTCCTTCATTAATTTGGGCGAAACATAAGGGATGCCCAGTCCCATGCCGCGAAGGATAAACAAACATCCTATGAGCACAATAAAAACAGGAATTGCCCTTCGAATATGCTGCCTCACTTTCGACGTTAGCATGGTTCCCACATAAATGGCCGTAGTCATCAACGGAATGGTTCCCAGCCCGAACACTGCCATGTATAAACTCCCCTCCGCTGCATTCCCGGAAGCCATGGCTCCAAAGACAGCCATATAAACCAATCCGCAGGGGAGAAAACCATTCAGGAAACCAATGGTTAAAAAGGTGTCGGGAGTTTTCTTTTTCAAGGCTGTCCCCAAACCCGATTTAATTTTCGATATGAGCCGATACAAAGGCCTTGAAAAATTGTATTTGTTTAAAATTCCCTTCGGGATTAACACCAGGCCAATCATCAAAACTCCAATCGCAATTGACAGTTGCTGCTGCACTCCAAATAAGTAAAGTCCCTTTCCCAGTAACCCAAAGAGCAATCCAAGAATGCTGTAAGCCAATAGTCTGCCGAAATGATACAAGGCGATCCCACTTATCTGTTTTACTCTGCTACTGTGATCTACCGGCAACATAAAAGCGATGGGGCCACACATACCCACGCAGTGAAAACTGCCTAAAAGACCCAATAAGAGTGCCGATAGCCACATAGCTCAATAGGTAATTGATTTTTTATACATATAGCGCTCCCCTTCATACATCCAGTCCACGGTAATGTCCCATCGACCGCCCAACAAGCGATTGTCAGGTATGAGCAAATTTGATCCGGACAAGACCATAGGAAAGTCAAAATCCAGTTGCTCGTTAGACGGTCTGTACAGGAACACAGTACCCTCGACTTTCTGAGGGTCTATTTCTTTTGGGAACTGTAATTCCCAACCCTTTTCGGTGCGCTGTGATATTACTTCTTCCGAAAGGGACATCAATTTTTTCTCTGCGTCGATCTCTTGCTGATAGACCATTTCTTTTTGATAGTAATCCTCGGTCACCAACTCGTGCTGGTACTTTTTATTAGTCATCATACTAATCACAAAAAACAAAATGAATCCAATAAACAGCGCCATTCCAATCACCAATCCGGTACCCCAATTAATTTTCATAATTCCATTATTTATAATTCCTGGGACCCAGAAAGGCCGCCGTCGTTGTTTCAATTAATTCATCTCCACTATACACCCCAATCTTTACCCGATCCTTATCCCCTTTCAAAGCGGCATTATTGATATCTATAAAGAGTGTTCCTTCCGCAAGTCCCTGCGGAGGGACGTTAAACAGAGACTTGGAAACGACCCGAATGACTCCATTGTGAGACAATAGCTCAAAACGAACATCGTCGATCTCTCGTGTGGTTTTGTTGAGGAGTTTAAAGTTATATATATTACTAATCACATTATTGTCCTTGCGCTCGTACAATTGACCCCGCACTCTGAGGAGGTTCGCTTCCAAGTCGTTTCGAAGGAACAGCATCCCCACCAATATGGAAACAAGTATGAACAATACTGCCGAATATCCTTTCAGCCGTGCATTAAAGGTGAATTTCGCCTTTTTCTCGATATTGTCTTCACTGGCATATCGTATCAGGCCTTTCGGAAGATCGACCGATTCCATCATATGATCACAGGCGTCGATACAGGCGGTACAATTCACGCATTCGAGCTGGGTGCCATTTCGTATATCGATACCGGTGGGGCATACATGAACACACTGAAAACAATCAATACAATCGCCTTTCCCGATAGCAGCACGGTCTTCATTTTTTCTGAATTTAGACCTCCCCTCTTCTCGTTCTCCACGCTTGTGGTCATAGGCAACTACAATCGATTTATTGTCCAGTAGCACCCCCTGGAGGCGGCCGTAGGGGCATGCGATGATGCAGACCTGTTCCCGAAACCAGGCAAAAACGAAATAAAATACACCCGTAAAAATAAGCAGGGATATGAGCGTACTCACATTGGTGAAGGGCCCCGCCTGAATATAGCCTATAAGCTTATCACTCCCAATAAGATAGGCCAGAAAAACATTGGCGATCAAAAAGGAAATGATAAAAAAAACGCTCCATTTCAATACTCTCTTTCGTATCTTTTCTGAATTCCACGGCATTTTTTTGAGTCGGATTTGTTTTCCCCGATCTCCATCGATCCAGTATTCAATTCTTCGGAAGACCATTTCCATAAAAATGGTTTGCGGGCAAATCCAACCACAAAATATTCGCCCAAAAGCAACTGTAAAGAAAATCACGAATACCACTCCAATGATCATCATGATCACAAAGAGATAAAAATCCTGCGGCCAGAAGGGAAAACCGAAGATATTGAACCGACGCTCCAATACATTGAACATCAGAAACTGATTTCCTCCTACCTTAATAAAAGGAGCCGACAAAAGAAATGCCAACAGCACATAGCTTACCACTTTGCGATACTCATAGAATCTGCCGACAGGTTTCTTCGGAAAGATCCACGCACGGTTCCCCTCAGCGCTAATCGTGGCTATGCTATCTCTGAATTGTTCATTCTCCGGGGTTTCCACTGCGTTGTTTGATTTTTTAGATTAAGCACTCACGGTTCCAGCAACCATCATAGGATCTTCCTACTCAATAGGATCGGTCTGCGTAGCCGTAGAATCGACTACCGTCGGATTCGCATCGATGACTTCCGCTTCAACAGGCGCATCCGGATTCGTCCAGAGCTCACCTTCGGGAGCTTTGGGTTTTGCCGAGGTAGTTCCCTGAAATGTTAACACATAACTTGATAACTGAGCCACTTCTCCAGGAGTGAAATCATTTTTCCAGGGGATCATTCCTTTTCCAACACGACCCCCTTCCATGATAGTGTTGAATATACTTTTCACATCTCCGCCCAGAATCCAATATGCATCAGTAAGGTTGGGACCAATACCACCACCTCCATCGGCTTGATGACATTGCACACAATTTTCAGTAAAAATAGCCTTGCCTGCACTTAGGTCACTGGCATCGGTAAGAAGTTCCACTGTGTTAACATCTACAATATCCGGGTTGTTCTTTTTCCATTCGGCGATCTCAATTTCAGCTTCGGCGACGGCGTCTATATATTCCTGAGCCTGATCGTAATCATTAAAGACCTCGAATCGGATCAAATAAACGGCCGCGAACAAAATAGTCGCATAGAACAGATAGACCCACCATGGTGGTAAACTGTTGTTGAGTTCTTTGATACCGTCATAATTGTGGTCCAAAATAATCTCTCCTTCCATTTCAATGGGTCTGCTGCCCAGTAGCTTATTATAGCGCTTTTTGAGGCCAGAGAAACGTTGCTCTTTTTCCAAAGCTTCGGCTTCCATATACCGTTCCTGTGCTTCAGCATCTAAACTTTTAAACAGCAGGCTCTTCAATGCCGAAACGATCATCTCTATGGAAATGGCAAAAAGTAAAAATAAGACCAAAACGGCCCAAATCACGGGATACTGTTCCAAGGTTGCCATTACACCGGCTTCAGTAGTAAATTCTAACAGGAGAAAGGCAATAATCACAAAGCCTATAACTCTTAAATAGGAGGTTGCCGTTTTCATAATAGTTCTTCTTTTTGGTTATCTAATGGAATGTTGCTTACTTCTTCTATATAGTCCTTTTTAGCAGTAAACACCCACCAGAATAGTGCTGCGAAAAAGATGAAAAATATCAATAGGGAGATGATGGGATAAATAGCGACCCCGTCGATGTTTTCTAAATTTCCTTTGATGAATCGTAACATGGTTATTCGTTTTTGGCTGATGCATCAGCATTATTGGTTACTTTGATGTCGGTTCCCAATCGCTGTAGATAGGCGATCAACGCGACAACTTCTCTGTCTTTCATTTCCGTGAAATCCAAATTGTTCTCCAAGGCATAGTTTTTTGCCTCTTCATATGAAATGACAAAGTCGGGATCGTTATAAAGGTTTTCCTGAATCTGCGCTCCCTGCTCATTCATCCATTCCTGAGCTCGATCAATATCTTCCTGGGTATAAGGAACACCCAATGTTACCATGGCTTCCATCTTTTTCTCGGTGAGTGATTTATCCAGTGGGTTTTCGATGAGCCATCGGTAGGACGGCATGATCGATCCCTCTGTCATTTCCTGAGGGCTGTAGAAATGACTAAGATGCCAGTTATCTGAATATCTGCCCCCTACCCGAAACAGATCGGGACCAGTTCGTTTACTACCCCATAAGAACGGGTGATCGTACACATATTCTCCAGCCTTCGAATATTCACCAAATCGGACTACTTCACTTCGGAAAGGTCGTATCATTTGAGAGTGACAAGACACACATCCCTCCCGTATATAGAGATCCCTACCCTCCAATTCCAGCGGACTGTATGGTTTTACACTTGAGATTTTGGGAATATAATCATCCACCATCAAGGATGGAATGATCTGGACCATACCTCCTATAAGAATGGCGATAGTAGCATAAATTGTCAATTTAACGGGACGTCGTTCCAACCAGGTATGATATCCTTCTTTGGAAGTTCTCTTTTTAGTAACCCGTTGTAGTGGAGCAGATTCAGCAAGTTCATCCGTAACTTTCCTCCCGTTGCGGGCGGTTTGAATGATATTATACACACCAATCAAAGCACCTATAATAAACAGGGTGCCTCCTATGGCGCGCATCCAGTACATGGGGATGATCTCAATGACCGTTTCCATAAAGGTTGGATACTTAAGTTGTCCGTTCGGGTTGAATTCATTCCACATGGAAGCTTGTAAAAATCCAGCGACATACATAGGCAGGGCGTACATGATGATCCCGAGGGTTCCCACCCAAAAGTGCACATTTGCCAATTTGAGCGACCAGAGCTTGGTTTTGAATAATTTTGGCACCAGCCAATAAATCATTCCAAAGGTGAGGAATCCATTCCAGGCCAGGGCGCCAACGTGGACGTGGGCAATTACCCAATCGCTAAAATGCGCGATGGCATTCACATTTTTGAGGGACAACATAGGTCCTTCAAAGGTTGCCATACCGTATCCGGTAATCGCGACTACCATAAACTTCAAAACCGGATCGGTTCGCACCTTATCCCAGGCCCCTCTCAAAGTAAGTAATCCGTTGATCATCCCTCCCCAGGACGGGGCGATGAGCATTATTGAAAAAGCGACTCCTAAATTCTGAGCCCAATCGGGTAGGGTCGAATACAACAAGTGATGCGGTCCGGCCCATATATAGATAAAGATGAGCGACCAAAAGTGTACAATGGATAATTTATAAGAGTAAATAGGGCGATTGGCGGCTTTGGGAACAAAATAATACATAAGCCCCAGAAACGGTGTTGTCAAGAAAAACGCTACCGCATTATGTCCATACCACCACTGAACCAATGCATCCTGAACTCCCGCAAAAGCCGAATAACTCTTCAGCGCAGATACCGGTAATTCAATACTATTGACAATATGAAGTACCGCCACGGTAACAAAAGTGGCGAGATAGAACCAGATGGCTACATATAAATGTCGTTGTCTTCGTTTGAGGATCGTTGCTATAAGGTTGACGCCAAAGGCCACCCAGATGAGGGCGATCGCAATATCGAAAGGCCATTCCAATTCGGCGTATTCCTTAGAGGTTGTGTATCCCAACGGAAGTGTGATCGCAGCACCCACAATAATGGCTTGCCAGCCCCAAAAATTCAGGTTGCTTAGGAAATTACTCCACATTCGGGCCTTCAGAAGGCGCTGGGTCGAGTAATACACCCCGGCGAAAATAGCGTTCCCCACAAAGGCGAAGATCACCGCATTGGTATGCAAAGGACGCAGTCTTCCGAAGCTAAGCCACGAAATGCCTTCAAACATATTCGGGAACAGGAACATAAAGGCCAGGATAAGGCCTACGGACATTCCTACGACACCCCACAAAAGGGTCGCGACTATAAATTTCCTGACGATCTTATTGTCATAATAGAACTTTTCAACTTCCATAGTAGTTAGTGTTTCTTATTTGTATTGATTGGTTTTTCTTGCTCTTTTTTGATCGCTTTAGGCGATGGATCGGTGAAGTTTTCTTCGGAAGGTGAAGCTGTTTCGACTACGAGTTCGTCTTCGAAAAGCATTCGAACGGAAGGAGTGTAGGTGTCGTCATACTGCCCTTTTTTCACAGAAATGATGAAGGCTATAAAAAAGACAATGGCCACTAAAACGCTGATGGCCAACAGCATATAAATTATACTCATACCTACCTGAATTCAGCTGTAAAAATATCTTCCCCTTTTTCCATGTAAAATGACATTAGTCAGTTTTTAATACTTTTTTTGGTGATGAGCCTCCCACCTATGATCCGGGTCATGAGGGTCGTAAAGATCACAATGCTTATCGAACTCAATGGCATCAAAATAGCTGCCACCACTGGCTCCAGATGCCCGGAAATGGCAAATCCCAGTCCAACCAGATTGTACAGCAACGACAACCAGAAACTCCATTTTATGATCGAGATCCCTTTTTTAGAAAGCTGAAAAAATGTAACCAAATCTGTAAATCGGGTAGCGTCCAGAATCCCGTCACAGGCAGGAGAAAAAACATTGATATTTTCAGAAATTACGATCCCAACATCACTCTGCGCAAGAGCTCCGGCGTCGTTCAAGCCATCTCCAACCATCATTACATTTTTTCCCTGTTGCTGTAGCCATTGAATATACAAGAGTTTGTCCTCCGGCTTTTGATCAAACAGCAGTTCGACACCTTTGGGAAGCATTTTCTCCAAATAGGCCCGTTCTCCATCATTATCGCCGGACAACACTTTGAGTTCTCTATTTCCATGAAGTGCCCGGAAAATCTCCGGAACCCCTTTGCGGTAATCGTTGTGAAACACATAACATCCCTTATAGGTATCATTACTGCTTATATGCACGGCCGTTTTGTTTGAAGCCGCTGTATCCCGGCTGGAATTGCCATCTCGTGGTTCTACAAAGGCATAGGATCCCACTTTGATATTCCGGCTTTCAATCGAGGCTGAGATTCCTTTTCCCGGCTGCTCTTCAAATTCGTCCAGAGTTTGAATATCATGTGTGCCTAAAAGGGCATATAAGGCTCTGCTCAACGGATGATTGGAGGCACGCAAGGAATTGGTGAGCAGCTCTTCTTCATCTTTGTCAAGGGCAATTCCTTCATAAGTAATAGTGCTTTTACGGTGGGTGGTGAGCGTTCCCGTTTTATCAAAAACCACTGTATCTATACGGCCCATTTGTTCAATTACCGAAGCTTCCTTTACATACAATTTATTTCTTCCGAAGATTCGTAGTAAATTTCCTAAGGTGAAGGGAGCCGCCAGTGCAATAGCACATGGGCAAGCCACAATGAGAACCGCCGTGAACACATTGAAAGCCTTAGTGGGATCGTATAACAACCAAAATAACAGCGCGCCAAATGCAATGGAAAGCACCGTAATTGTAAACTGCTTGCTAATACGATCGGTAAGCGATTGGAACAAACTGGGTTTGTCCTTGCTAAAGACCTCATGGCTCCAAAGCTGTGTGAGATAACTTTGCTCCACAGGCTTTAACACCTCCACTTCGATTACTCCCGCCCTTTGTTTTCCACCGGCAAAAAGTTTATCCCCCGAAACCTTGGCCACGGGTTCGGCCTCCCCGGTCACAAAACTATAATCGATCAAGGCATTTCCTTTCAGCAGGATGGCATCCATGGGAATGAGCTCCTCATTCCGTATCAAAACACGATCGCCTTGTTTGATCTCGTATACCTGCACCTGTTCTTCGAAGCGCGTTTTGGTAGATTTCTTTTTCTGAATTCGGGTGACTGCCATAGGGAAATAGGATCGGTAATCCCTCTCAAAGGATAGAAAAGCGTAGGTTTTTTGCTGAAAGTATTTCCCCAGTAATAAAAAGAATATCAAGCCCGTGAGACTGTCAAAGAAGCCACTTCCCCAGTCCATGACAATATCAATCGTGCTACGAATAAATAACACCGCAATTCCAAGGGCGATGGGAACATCGATATTGAGAAGGCGTGCCCGAAGCCCCCTAAAGGCCGAAATAAAATAATCACGCCCCGAATAGAACACTACCGGAACCGAAAAGGCAAACATCAACCACCTGAATACCCCTTTGAATTGACCCAGCCAAAATTCGCCCCCGCTCTCGGCATTGGAGGCCAGGTCAAAATATTCGGGGAAAGACAGGAACATCACATTCCCAAAGGCAAATCCGGCCACTCCCAGCTTGTAAATAAGACTGCGGTCTATCCCCTTTTTTTCTTCGGAATAATCTTCAAGAGAGATATTAGGTTCGTATCCTATTCGAGCCAATAAGATGACCAATTCCTTTAAAGACAAGTCGTTTGAAAAGGTAATTCGCACTGTTTTTTCGGGAAAATTAACCAAAGATGCTTTGACGGCCGGGTTGAGTTTGGAAAGGTTTTCCAGGATCCAAATACAGGAACTGCAATGAATGCCCGGAATTAAGAAGGAAACGATTTGAGTGGTCCCGTCATTGAAATCGAGGAGCTTTTCGGCGATGGCCTCCTGCTCCAGAAAATCAAAATTCCCGGGCGTTTCTCCGGGAGAGATCCCCGGGTTCTGATCCAATTCGTAGTAATAACTTAAATCGTTGTCGTTTAAAATATCGAAGACGGTTTTACAACCGTGGCAACAAAACGATTTGTCTTGATGCATGATCTCAACCGTCGAACAATCATCACCACAGTGAAAACAACTTGACATAAACTCTAAATTTACTCAAAAAACCTTTGGCAAATATAACTACTTACCTCCCACGAAAAAAAAGGTTTTTGTCATGTTATAATTCAAATGTGTGGACGTCACTTAGGGACCTTGCAGGTTCGTATTCCGAAGAGAAAATACAACGGACAAAAACTCACAAAGCTGGTTAAAAGCAATATCACCGCAACTGCCATCAAAACGTAAGCCAGTGCACCGTCAATGAACTCAAAGTAATACAATAATCCAACGCCAATGGCGATGATAAATCGCACCACACGGTCAATGCCGCTCATGTTTTTTTTCATGGTTTCTCTTTTTAATGAAATTCAAATTGCTGCAAATTTGGTCACAGGAGGTCAAAAAAACTATGATAAATGTCAATAAATCAAAGGTTACCAACCAGCGGTGGCTTTACAAATCATAACGTTCGATTCAGGATCGGCTATTTAAACCGCTTAAGAGCCTCCTTCTCAAGCATCTCCCGGTGATCGGGATGGGCAATAGATATCAATGCTTTGGCACGTTGTTCCAGCCCCTTTCCGAAGAGATTTACCACCCCGTATTCAGTAACGACATAATGTACATGAGCTCGTGTGGTGGTGACACTGGCACCGGGCTGCAGAAATGGAGTGATCTTTGAGATTCCCTTTTTCGTCGCCGACGACATGGCGATAATGGGTTTTCCCCTTTCAGAAAGCGAAGCTCCCCGTATAAAATCCATTTGCCCCCCAACTCCAGAAAACTGGAACGAGCCAATAGAATCTGCACATATCTGCCCCGTGAGATCGATCTCAATGGCGCTATTGATCGCGGTTACTTTCGGGTTTTGTCGTATGATCGCAGTATCGTTGGTATACCCGGCCTCCTTAAAATGGACGATTGGGTTGTCATCGATAAAATTATATAGTTTCCGGGTTCCCGTTGCAAAACACGTTACAATTTTACCAGTTTTAATTTCTTTTTCCTCTCCGGTAATAATTCCTTTTTCTACCAACGGTAACAGACCATCACTGAACATTTCAGTATGAATGCCCAGGCGTTTATGATTCATTAAATTGTTAAGGACCGCGTTGGGTATATTCCCAATCCCCATTTGAAGTGTGGCCCCGTCTTCCACTAACTCGGCCACATTTCGACCTATGGTTTCTTCTATTTGAGTGGGGGTGCCCATATGCGATTCATGAATGGGTGCATCTGTCATCACCGCGAAATCGATATTGCTGAAATGAATAATACCATCACCGTGAGTTCTAGGAACCTGAGGGTTGACCAAGGCGACAATGATCTTTGCCGTTTGGATAGCCGGCAAGGTTATATCTACCGAAACTCCCAGCGAACAATACCCATGCTTATCTGGAGTGGAAACCTGGACGAATGCTACATCGAGTGGTAGGATTTTTTTACGGAAGAGCCAATGAATCTCACTTAGGAACACCGGAATATAATCTCCGATGTGCGTATCCACCGCCGTACGTACATTAGGTCCCACAAAAAAACAATTCAATCGGAATGCCTTATTATATGGCTCACGCATATATCTGGCATCTCCATGGGTATGAATTTGAACCAGCTCCACATTTTCAAGATCCTCATAGCGATCACAAAGTGCCTCCACGAGCAAATTGGGTGTCATAGCAGCACCCTGAAAAAAGACGCGATCATTGGATTTCACCACCGAAACGGCTTCCTCAGGTGTTACTATTTTTAATTCTTGAGAGTTAATTGGACTCATTTTGTTGAATATTTAGTCAAAGGTTCGGCTATCTATGGTTTCTTCATATGACAATAATCATATCTTAAAAATCCTTTTTGTTGGCCTTTCTTCTGATAAGTAAGGTGGGCACGAGTACCCATACCACTAACATGATAAAAGAAACGATGATGCCGAAAGAGGTTCCGAAGAATTTCTGAAAGACCGCCCCCGTATAGCCCAATAAGGCCGAAATGTCCAACTTCAGTAAAATGAGTACCCGGGAAAGATCAATTGGATTTGCCATGGTGCCTATAAGTGAAAAGGTATCAAGCGGATATTCTTCAAAAGCGATGAGCGACATTAAAAAGACCCCATCGTAGATCACTGCCATAAAAAGCCAAAGCAAGATGGCATACCCGAAGCCTTTTATTTTGTTTTCATTGTAAAGGGCAATGTTAAAGGCCAGTGCCGTAAATATGAGGGTTAAAAAAGTCCCGGTAATCAGTAGTAATGAAAAATCCCAAATCGCAGTGGATCTAAAAATTCCATAGAAAATAAAGGGCACCCCCAAACCTATAATAAGACTTAAGGAAAGGGATAAAGCGACCCCTAAATATTGACCTAAAAAGATGGACGAACGCTTGATGGGCTGTGCCAGAAGGAGTTCGGTGAATTCCTTCGAATTATAATAATACATCACCCCGAAAATGGTTCCTATGAGCGGCACCAAAACAATGATGACATTCATCAAGGTAATTACGGCCTTGGAGAGATCATTATTCAGAAAAAGCAGTACGATTCCCAATAGCAAGTAGAAGGCAAAGTACACATAGCTCCAGCGGCTTCGCAACAGATCGTAACAGCTATATTTAAGGATCTTAAGCATCGGCAGGTTGTAATAAAGTGGCTATGGCGTGTTCCAAATCGGTTTGTCCGGTTTGCTTTTTCAAGGACGTGAAATACTTCCCTTAAAATAGATCTTCCCTTCCAGTAGAAATACAATATCTTTGGCAATCTCTTCGACAAAACTCATGATGTGTGAGGTGATTAAAATGGTTTTTCCTTTTTCTTTTTCTGAATTAATTAATTGCTTCAAACCAATTAAGGAAACAGGATCCAGACCGGAAGTGGGTTCGTCCAAAATAAGTAACGGACTGTCAAACATAAAGGCAAGTACAATATTTACCTTTTGCTTGGTTCCCCCGGAAAGGTTACCCAATTTTTTATGTAAAAAAGGCTCTAGTTTAAACAACGCGATGAGTCGCTGGTCGTCTGGAGTTTTATGCGAACGAATGTCCTTGATCATGTTAATGAGCTCGACTACCGGAAGGTTTGTCGGGAAATTCGCTATTTGTGGCAGATAGTCAATGTTCCGGCGATATTTCCAGTTCTTTTTGATCATCTCTCCATCGATCTCTATGGTCCCCGAATTAGGTAGCACCATTCCCAAAATACTCTTGATCAAAGTGGTCTTACCCGATCCATTGGGGCCCAGGATGGCAAAGATACCACCACGCTCTATTTCAAGATCGACCCCTTGCAGGACCTCATTTTTTCCAAATTGTTTGTGTAAGTTCTTAACGTTAATCATGGCTATTTTTTTCATCTTGGGAAAAGCGTCCAAAAGATTGTCCGGAGTAAAGACCGGTGACACTTTTTCAGAGAAATCGATGATGTCTATAAAAAAGCTGCGCATGAGTATAATGGATTCGGGTGTTCGATTCACCACATACGAAAATAACTTCACCGGACGATACGGTACATCTCCCACCCCATCCTTATCGAGATCGTAACCCGTGTAATTACTCCAGTAATTGCTCTCAAATTTATTATCATTTAACTTGCTGTTATAGGCAAGATCGAAAGAATTGTACATAAAATTATTCCCTATAAAATGATTGGTATAGCATGCACCCCTCGATTTTATCGCCCAGCCATTATTAATAAAATCGTTGTTTTGGTAATCGACCCGGTTGGAGCCTTCTATATTGATCCCGGTAGTATTACTTTTGAAAACGTTCCCAATAATTTCTGAATCGTTGATCTCTTTCAGCAATAGGCCATAGGAAGCCGATCCCCAATTGTCCTGAAAGGTATTTTCCACCATCCGGATCCTTTTCGAAAACATCACGGCGACGCCCGCCCCGTTATTCTGAAAATTATTTCCGCGGTACAGATCGTCATTTGAAAACATAAAATGAAGTCCGTAGCGTATATTATACGAACTTGAGTTATTGGTAATTGTACAAAAATTGGAAAACTCCAGATAGATCCCGTCCCGCACATGGGTGATTATATTTTTGTCCAGTTCAATATGCTGGCTGTACCATAATTGAATTCCATTCCCTGAATTGTACTCTTCTTTGGCATCGCCAATAATCTTATTGTTATAGACCTTCCCATGATTCGATTTTTCCAGATAAATTCCGAAGAAAAGTTTCTCCAACACCAAATTCTGAATTACAAAATTCTTACTTTTTATCACTCGTACGGCCGCATAATCTTCGGTATAACTGGTGCCTACATTGATGATAAAAAGGCCATCCAGTGTCACATCATCTGAAGTGATGGTAATGATCTCACCTTTTGCTTCCCCATCAATCACAGGGTAGTCTTCTCCTACAATGGTCAAGGGTTTATCGATTCGCAGGTTAAACTCTTTGTAAGTCCCTTTTTTTATAAGAATGGTGTCATGATCCTGCGCCTGCAGAATGGCTTCCTTAATAGTCTTGAGTGAACAGTCTTTACAAACGGTTAGTGTTTCGGCATAAACCGAAATCCCAACGAAGCTGACAAAAAACAGGAGAACTAAATTACGGATGGGCATCACAATTTTGCGTTGAGTTGCAAAGATAGAACTATCTTATGATTAAAAATTTTGAATCCTCTTTTGCGTAAACTGTATGTTTGAAATGAGCCGGAAATGCGAAGGTTTGGTGCTTCTCTAGTTGATATTCAGAATTCGTTATGCTGAAGACAATGTCACCTTCCAAAACGACAAGCAAGGCGTCCCGAGGTGAGGTGTGTTCAGGAAAAGTTGTTTTCTTTTCCAGCGAAATGAGCAAGGTTTCACAACCTTCCTTAGACGCCAGTTTCACCACCTTTAATCCGTCATAGACAGTTTCATGAATGGTTGAATCGATTTCAAACATAAATTAGTTTTTAAGGTGTAATTGAATCTCCTGCCAGGAATACAGATCGCCCTGTTTTAAGGTTTGCAAGGCCAGAGCACGCTCTCGGGATTTTAAAGCAGACAAATTTGCCCGCATCGGACTCGGAATTTCCGGGGTCACTATAAAAGTTGCCTTAGTTGCGTCTATAAGTTTTTCGGGTTCCTCATAATCGGTCACCAAGAAAAGGGCTATAGCGTCTTGATCGAATTCAGGAAGCGAGTGGATCATGCATTCGGCCGCGTCAAAATTGAATACTTTACCCTTGTTAGTGACCAATTGTGCCGCATGTTGTCTGTCCACGATCGTCATACTACAGTAATGGCACATATCCTCACCGTAGTTTATTTGCTTCGGTTTAACATTGCAGGCGGTGGCTAGAAGTAGTAGTGAAAATAAAGTGATTAGCTTTTTCATGTAGCTAGGGTTTTTGCTTTTTCTTTCCTTCCCACGAAATAGGCGACCAACGAAAGGGCCATGCCAACGGCAAGGAACAGTGCACCCAATTGCGGATAGGAATGCGCCTTAAAGTTCAGGATCGTTTTGGATCCAAAGAGCGGAGGTTGAAATCCCATAACACTTCCATCGGGGTTGGTAAATTTCATAATGGCCTTGGGATCCAGATCATGACCGTAGTCATGCTCCCATAGGTAAAAATCGTACATCCCTGCGGCACTTAACACCACCATTAAAATAAACCAGCCCAGAAACCATTTGTAATTTCCTTTAAAGCCAATGAGCACGCCCAGTATACAGGTAGAAATGATTCCGATAGGAAATATTTTAAACTCGGGTATGGCATCAGGGATATATTTCATCCCCACATAGTGGTTCATCAAATTGATGTTCTTTATGTCGTGCGGATGTGCATCTGCAAAGTCATTGATGTAGATATCCATCCCAAGAGGAATAGGATATTGTGGAGCCTCCAGGGTGATGTTCCAAAGCGGAAAAATAAACAGACCTAAGGTAAGTAGTGCTCCTGTGAGCATTATGAAACGTGACTTTTTCATAGTTGATTCATTGATTAATTAATTGGAAAAAAGGTGGCAAGGTAGGTATCCTTCCAAACGGTGTGGTTTTAAAAAGCGGGGACCCATCGAGTTCCCCGCTTTTTCTGGAAATACTAATCACTTCAACATTTCCACTACTATAAAGTTTAGTCCTCACCCATGGACCATGATACTACTGCGTCTGAAGAAGCTGGTGATACTCTCACGTATCCTTGCATCTCCTGGTGTAAAGCCGAACAGAAATCGGTACAATAAAACGGCCACACTCCAACTTGTTTGGGCTCCCAAACGAAAGTTTCGGTTTGTCCGGGCATGATCAATAGTTCGGAAGTATTCGCGCCAATCATACTAATACCGTGCGGCACATCGTAATCCTGCTCAAGATTGGTCACGTGGAAAAAGACCTTGTCTCCTACTTTGATCCCTTCAATATTGTCCGGGTTAAAGTGGCTACGTATGGTAGACATATAAATATGTACATCTTTTCCACTGCGTTCCACACGCGCATCGGCCTCGGTCATGATGGCATACTTGTGCTCGTTCTCTTCCAATTTGAATATTTTCTTCGAGTTTTTCATGACAATATCGGCTCGAATTCCGGCAGCGTAATGAGGTTCTCCAATCGTTGGAAAATCCAATAAAAGCTCCATTTTTTCACCGGTAATATCGAATAGCTGTGCAGATTGTGTTACTTCCGGACCTGTAGGAAGATAGCGGTCTTTCGTAATTTTATTCATTGCCAGCAGATATTTTCCAAACGGTTTTCTGGAGTTTCCTCCGGGGATCATTAAATGCCCGATAGAATAATAGGTAGGTTGTCTGTCTATGACCTCCCAGGTACCCACTTTCCATTTAACTACTTCAGAAGAGATAAAGAAAGAAGTATAGGCATTTCCTTTATCATCAAATTCGGTGTGGAGCGGACCTAATCCGGCTTGGTCTACCACTCCGGCGAGTACATCCTCAAATTTCAAAATTGGGATTCCGTAGGCATCGCCGTCAAATTTTTTGTTTTCGATGGCATCCAGCATTTTTGTAAAAGAATGCACGGTGAGGTTGGCCGAAAGTTTTCCGTTTCCAACAATATACTCACCCGTTGGATCCACGTCACAACCGTGAGGGGATTTTGGTGTGGGTAACAAGTACACCAATCCGGGTAATTCGGAAGCATCCAACATCAACACCTCTTTTTTCATGGTCGTTGTTGCCGTATGTGTTTTCTCATCATATACATTATGTGCATAATTGGCCGGCATTCTTTTGCCTTTTCCTGCTTTGATATATTCTTCCGCCTTTTTCCAATTGACGGCAGCGATAAAATCTTTATCATTCTGGGACGCGTTCACCTCTAATAAAGTACTCGCTTCCTCCGAATTATAGGTAGAGAAGAAGAACCAGCCATGAGAAGCTCCTCGACCGGGGTGTGCCAGGTCATAATCGAAGCCCGGCATCAGAATTTGAAAGCTAAGATCCATTGCCCCATCTTTGGGATCTACACTTATAAAAGACAATGCACCCTTAAAGTTTCCTTTGTAGTCTTTGATAGCCATATCCCGTTGTGGAATTGGTACCGAAAAACGGGTTCCGGCCACAACGTATTCGGTATTCTCAGTAACGAAAGAAGAACTGTGATTTCCAGCACTATTGGGAATCTCTATGATCTCGGTTGTTTCAAAAGTGGTAAGATCGATCTTCGCGATACGCGGCGTGTTGTTCCCATTAATGAACACATACCTGCCATCAACAACCCCATTGGTTTGTGAAATATCGGGGTGGTGAGAATCATCCCAGGGTATAAATCCGTAGGAAGTATTTAACATCGGTTTGGTTTCTTCATTGTATCCATAGGCTTTTTCGGCATCTTGTGAAAAGACGGGGATCACCTTAAAGAGTCGTCCTGATGGCAGACCGTATACAGACAATTGTCCGCTAAAGCCCCCCGAGACAAAGGCATAGTATTCATCGTATTCTCCAGGAGCCACATATACTTTTTCTGCAGCATTGGAGCCCAATGCCCCTTTATTATTTTGCCTGCCAGATTCGCTATTGTTGCAGCCAATTAATCCCATAAGGACTATTACTGTTAACACAACGTTTATTTTTTTTCTCATGGTTTATTATTTTAAGAGTTGATTATAAATTAGTTTGCCGGCAGAATTACTTTGTCTACCACATGGACAATTCCATTTCCAGCAGGGACGCTGCCCAGGATTTTTGCTCCGCCTACGAATACATCGTCACCCCGAACTTCCACGGTGACATTCTCGTTACTCGCCTGGCCCAGCTTTTTAAACTTCTTTAAGAAGTCTTTACTGTAATTTCCAGGAGTAACATGATGTTTTAAAATAAAAGCGAGTTGATCCTTATTTTCAGGTTTGAGTAGGTCACTGACGGTTCCTTCCGGTAAAGCATCGAAGGCAGCATTCGTAGGTGCAAATACCATCAATGGACCCGTATTCACCAGCACATTTTCGAGTTCGGCGGCTTGTACCGCAGCCACAAGAGTTGTGTGATCGGGAGAACCAATGGCAATGTCAAGAACCGTAGGTTTTCCCTCGTCATCTTTGAGAAAAGCCTGGCCTTGTCGTTCGGTGGTTACTTCGGTTGAAGTTGTATCCTCTGTTTCGGCGACTACCGCATCTTTGCTTGATTCTTTACAACTAAATCCGAGCATTAGAATGGATAGCAGTGCTATTTTAAGTATTAATTTCATTGGAAAAGGTTTTATAGTTAGTGTATTTCGAGTGTATGGATAGACTAATTATTTTAGGGTTCGGAAGTATTCCAAAATAGCCCTAGCCTCGGTTTCTTTCAAGCTTTGGTTTGCCATGGGAGAACCGTTGTTTTCAATGAGCAATTGCTTGGCATCGGGATCCTGTTTTACCATCTCATCGGGATTCAGGATCATATTCATGATCCAGGCGGGAGATCGTCTCGTAAAAATTCCCACAGGAGCCGGGCCGATAAACTTTTTAGTTGGTTTATGGCAAGCCGTGCATTTCGTCCTAAACAATTCTTCCCCCGTGGCGACCATCGCCTGGTCAATTGTTTCGGGGAGTTCCAGGCTTTTTACAGGACCCACCCCGTTATTCGTAAGGTCATATTCTTTAGTTTTTGCGACCTCGGTTTTGGCTTCTTTTTTAGCTTCTGTGTTTTGTTTACTGCCAATTTGGAGCTGTTTTTTTTCCTTTTTTTCTTCTGTGCCTCCACAACTCATTAGAGAGATCATAAAAAAGAGCGTGAGCGACCGGATTAAATATTTCATCATAACTTGGATTAAGGTTTCGGTGTCAAAAATACCTGCGAACCAGTTTTTAAAATATGACAATTATCATAAAAAGACATTTTTATCTTTTATTTATTAGCCCCCAGTATCAAAAGTACTTTTATGATTTCAAATTCTTCAAAATACGCGATAAAGTCTCTGTTTTATATTGTAAACAATGCTTCGGAAGGCCATAAACTTTTGGTGAAGGATATCGCTAGAGAGTCCCAGGTACCAAGGGCCTATCTCTCCAAAATATTGCAACAACTTTCGGCCAAAAATTACTTGTCCTCAACCAAGGGGCCCGGAGGTGGATTCTACCTTACCGACAAACAATTGAAGACCGCCGTAATTGATATCATCATCGAGACCGATGGAAAGGATAAGTTGTCTCAATGTTTCTTGAATTATGAACATTGTGACGCGCAAAACCCCTGCCCAATTCATGATATGATCGCGCCGGCCAAAGATGCGTTACGACGTCAACTAAAAACGATCACCCTGGAAGACCTCGGGAAAAATGGAGTTCCCAATCTGCAAAGGTGATATAAATCATTTTTTTTCTAACCCAAAATACACGAACTTAGGTGGTTAATTACAACTGACATGAAAAATATTCTTCTCCCTACCGACTTTTCAGAAAATTCCAAAAATGCGGTTGTATTTGCCCTGGAATTTTTCAAGGGGAATTCCTGTAATTTTTACTTTTTGAATGTTCAAAAAACAACGGATTTCATTATGGACGATGTGATGTCGGGGGCGCCTGGATCGTCTGTTGATGAAGTGATTCTTCAGGATAACAAGAAACAGTTGAAAGAATTTATGGTTCCATTTCAGGAAAAATACACCCGGGAGGCCTATAAGTTTCTGCCTTTTGTAGATTTCGACGCCCTCACCCATTCCATCCAGCAATTAATGGGTTCAGAGAATATTGATCTTATTGTGATGGGAACCAACGGGGCTACGGGTGCGAAGGAGGTCTTGTTCGGAAGTAATACGCTTCAAGTGATCCGCAACATCGATTGCCCACTCTTGGTTATTCCTGAGAACGTTACTTTTGAAAAAATGGAATCGGTGCTGTTTACAGTGAAATCCTGCAAGGAAATGAGCCATGAAAAGACCAAACCTTTCAAGCAAATTCTGGAGCTTTTCCACCCCCAATTACACCTTCTTAAAATTAAAGAAGCCCGTCAGGAGACAAAACACAATTGTGATTCGTGCCTGGTAGATTCGCTACAAGAAATCCAATTCGAATCACATACCCTAAGCGGTATTCCAACCCCAATCGCCATTGACGCTTTTATCCAGCTCATTCCGGTGGACCTGCACGCCACCTTTGTGGAAAGTGAGACCTTTCTCGAACGCTTCCTTTTTGGAACTAATACGGCCCAGATAAGCTATGGCACCCGCGTCCCACTTCTTATTTTACACAAATAATCTTAGGTGTTTGATTTCGGAATCTGGCGAAAAGAGTTTCTTAAAGGCCGGTGCCTTCAAACAGAATTAGTCATTATAATTTAACGATCAACAGTTGCTTGTCTTCCAATGTGGAAACAAGCGTTTTGACATAATCTTTAACGCTCCTTTTTCTATTTTGGCTCTCAACAATATCGATATTCCCGCTCCATATAAGCTCTCGCGCTTTGTCGGGACAGATACAATACAGATTGGTTTCGGCATGATACAATTTATAGGCTTCAAAGGTATTTTCGGTCCTGTAGCTATCCTGGGATTCAAAATAATCTTCTTTAAAACCCAGAAAAGCCTCACTTAAATCGCGAGCACGTTGTGTGGTGGTCACTTTTTCTTCGGAACCGATTACTTTGGAAAAAAGAATGGCGTCAAAACCGGCCTCCAGGAGTTGACCCTCTATCGCATTCAATTCTTCCTCCGTTTTTCGTTCGTCGCTAAAAGAATACTCGAAAAAATCGATACTTCGCACGGCAGGCACACCATGCTTCTCAAGCCGGGTCGTCAACTCTTCTTCAAATTGCTTCCTCAATTCATGATCCTGTGCCAAACCTATCACCAACACTTTATTGGCCTCAAAGACCAGAGTGTCGGGGCTTTTCCAATCATTTACCAGTTTGCTGGAAGAACAGCTTATGACCGTCATATACAGGATAATTATGGGAATCAGCAATTTCATATGGTAAGTACTAAAATTATTTCTGAAGATACATTCGAATGCGAGCGACCCTTTTTATGAAAGTCGTTTTTGCTTTTTTTGTTTCATTAGTTTGGCGATCAATTGAAAGATATGGCTCTTGGTTTTCTTAAAGGTATCTTCATAACGGGACACATCAATTTTAAGGTTATAGTGCATCTCCTTGTATTTCTTTTCTTCCTGAAGCTGGTTGATTCCATCTGCCAATATTTCCAATTGATTGGAATGTCTTCTTACAACTTCCAGTAAAGAGGTGACTTCTTTTTCTTCCCTGGAGAGTTCACTAACCAGCTTTTTACTCTGGCTGAAAATTTCTCCGGAAATGAGTTCAAGGGTGTGGTTCTTGATAAGAGAATTCAGAAACTGTTGTTCGACTTTAATGAATTCCAGATCGGATATCCAGTCTAGGGCATCCTGGTGCAATTCTCCGGGACTGCTCCATTCCACAAATCGGTATGCCGGGGTGTTCTTTCGCATGACATTTGAATTATGTTAAAAAGGCAAGAAGCCTTCTTTCGTTGGTTTCCTGCCTATTTTTCAGGTTAGGATATCTCAATTAATTTCTTAGGTGGTTCTTTCAATTTCTGATTCTTGGCCAGACTTAATGAAAGGATTCCATCTTTGTAAGTGGCTTTTACCGCTTTATCTTGATTCACTATTGCCGGTAGCTTTAACTTGCGATCAAATTCGTTATAACTGAATTCTCGTCGGGTATATCCACTCTCGTTCTCTTCTGTTTCATCTTTACTTTTTTCAGCAAACACATGAAGCAGGTCATTTTCCATCGTGACTTTGATATCTTTCTTTGAGAAGCCCGGTACGGCCAACTCAATCTTGAAATCTTTGTCATTTTCCTTTACGTTCATGGCTGGTAAGTTCGATTCTTTCTCAAAAAAATCATCTGCAAAGAAGTCTTCGGTATCAAACCAAGGCGCGATTCCATCACGGAACCATGGACGTCTCTTTTTGTTAAATTTAACTATAGACATGTTCATTAAATTTTGAGGATTAATAATTCATTTTCAATCCCTAAAGTTACCAATTGAAAAAGCAAAGTCCAATGACAAATATCAGTTTTGATAATTACAAATTAGCCAATAATTGTGAAAGTATCCCATAGTTTTGGAACCACCGTATTCCATCCAAAAGTATCCCGAAGCTTCACTCGCAATGCGTCGCTGGCCGCAGGCTCCCCATGGATCAAAAAGACTTTTTCCGGTACATTTTTAATCGCGTCAAGCCAGTCTAAAATTTCCCATTGATCTGCGTGAGCCGAAAGGCTTTCTACATGGTGAATTTGTGCCCTGACGGGATAGTACTTCCCATAGAATTTAATTTCATGGGCCCCGTCCAGTAAGAGTCTTCCACGGGTACCTTCTGCCTGATAGCCCACCAGTAAAATTGAGGTCGTGGGATGGTCTATAAGTTGTTTTAAATAAGTTAGCACCCTTCCCCCGGTGACCATGCCACTCCCTGCTATGACTATTTTGGGTCGCGGATCATCAATGGTCTCCCAGGTTTCCCGATAGGAGGTAATGATGTGCATTCTTCTATTCATATTGCGAAATTCCTCCATGGACAGTTTATGCCAGGATGGAAATTGCTCGAAGACAGCAAGTACGTTATTCCCCATGGGACTATCAATAAATATAGGAATTCCCGGAATTTTATTTTCCTGATAGAGCTTCCATAGCAAGTACATCAAGGCTTGTAAACGCTCCACAGCGAATGATGGAATAATCAAAGTACCTCTGTCCTGAATTGTCTTCTCGATAAGCTCCACAAGTTTTTCTGAAACGTCCTCCTTTGGATGTAATTTGTTCCCATAAGTACTCTCCAGAAATAGAAAGTCGGCCCAGCGTGGTTTTTGGGGGGCATCCAGCAGCAGATCCTTGATACGCCCAATATCGCCTGAGAATACCATCGTTTTTCCGAAGATATCAATCTCTATAAAAGTAGCTCCTAAAATATGTCCATTGTAGTGAAACCGGCATTTGATTTCGGGGTGCAGGGAGATCCAGGTATCCTTTTCAACGACTTTGAAATATTTTAGGGTTTTTTCGGCCTCTTTAACCGAATAAAATGGCTGCGCAGGATTGTGCTTTGAGTACCCCTCCTTGTTTGCTCGTTCTGCTTCCTCTTCATGGATCTTGGCACTGTCTTTTAGAATAATTTCGGTAATGGCCAGCGTGGGACCGGTTCCCATAATTTTTCCGTGGAATCCCTGCCGCACCAAACGAGGCAAATACCCAACATGATCTAAATGTCCATGGGTAAGTAAGACGTGGTCTATGGTGGAAACATCAAAGGGTAAGTCTTCCCAGTTCTGATCTCTCAATGTCTTCACCCCCTGAAACATCCCGCAATCGACCATGATGTTCCCGCCTGTGGTCTCCAAAAGAAATTTGGATCCCGTCACGGTTCCGGCTGCACCATGGAAATGTACTTTTACGGTTCTCATGAAACGGATTTTACATTACACAGCGTTCGTATTTCGTTGAGGATTCTCTTTTTTCTATTTTCTGAAATCCCCAAATGATCCAGATAAAAGTTATCATTGATCAATTCACGGCACAGAACAATATCCCGACTTAGTAAAAATTGCTTTTCGCGATTCGATAACAGGGTGGATACGGTAATGGGATATAGCCCCAGACGGTCGATACGGTCCTTGATGCCATTTCCATTGGGCAAGTCCCAACTCAAAAGGTGTAAACCCGAACAATTACCAAATAAAATGGCATCTCTGGTAAAACGGGTGTTGGTCACCACCCATCCTTCATTGGGCTTGTTTTTAGCATTTCCCCCCGAATAATTTGCTAAAATATCACGATAACGGGAATGAATATACAAGGGAACCTTGACATCGCATTTTTTACCCTGATCCCCGTGAAATTTACATTCGGCTACGATATGTTGGTCAGCTTTTTTGGCGATCACATCCACCTCATGCGATACGCATTTCCCTTGAAGAACCTTGCCCACTTTTGTTTCGTATCCTGAATAACGCAAGATCGCAGCCACAAATCGTTCAAAAGGAAAGCCGGTAGGACCTAATTCGTAAATGGCTTTCTTCAATTTATACTTGGAAGCGAACACCGATTTTTCCTTCTTAAGGAGCAAAAATGCGCGATTGTAAATCTCTTTGGTTGAAATATCCGGATAAAGTTCATCGCGAACACTATTGATGATTTCAGCTACCACTTGATCATCGGCACCACTTCGTTTCAGGGAATCTCTGAGTTTTTCGACCGAAAACTTTACCCGTTTTCCTGAAGATTTAATAATGTCAAATTTTGGATCTTCCATGAGCACAATTTAATCTTTTGTGCCGGTGACGGGCGGCGTGAAATAATCTCTAACAAATGCTTTCATTTGCTTTTCGGTCATGCTGTCTGCCTTTTTAAGATCTCGTAGTTTTGAATGCAAGGCAGGATAGGAAAGCAGCAGTTCTTTTTTTAGTTTTTCTCCTGTTTGGGCCGGACCAAAGATTATTAATCGGTCCGCATCCTTCAGAAATTCTACTATTTCCTTAAAATAACTTTTTAATTGATGTTTTTCACGTTCAAGATATCTGCTGTCCTGAACCACGTCCTGAGGTCCGCCTTTAAAAGTAGTTCCCGAACCTCCCCGTACGTGAAAGTCTTCAATTTTTGATAGTACCTCCTGCATACCTTCTGCTCCATTATCATCCATAGTGATGATATATGCCTTTTTCTTATCTAACCAAATTCCTATTCGTTTCATAGCTTCAAAATTTTAATTTCTCAAATCGTGCATTGCCAACAGTGGAACTTTTGAATTTACTCCCACAGTCTTCACCAAGGGCTGTGAAAATACACTACTGAAAAAAGTGTGTTTCCTATTGATAAATGCAATCATTTCACTACCCCGGCTTTGCACAAATAACTGTAGTGCCAGTCCTATATCTGTATTTTCCAGGGTATGAAAACTATACTCCAGCCCGTCCAGACACTCTTCCAGCAAGGCCTTAAAGTTTTCTTGAATTTCGTCCAACTTGTCCTCTTTATTTACGTGAAGGATTCGAATGGGTGCATTGGTTAGTCTGGCAATTTCAACAAGGTGAGAAAGTTCACGTTTTTTGAAATGCGTCTTAAAACTTGTGGGGAAGACTATTTCATTCGGTTCGGTGAATATTATATTGGGTGGAATGGCCAGCACCGGACAATTGCGTATTTTTTCCATTACCATCACAGCGTTGCTTCCGTAGGCTATATTGGCTACATCGGAGCTACCCTTGGTCCCTATTACGACCAGGTCAATATCTCTTTTTTCAATCACATCCTTGATGGCCGAAACAAGATTATTGCGTTGCGACAGGTATACGTAATTATGATCCAGAGCCTCGTCTCTAAAAGAAATACGATGTGAAATCTTTTTGAGTTCATTTTCAGAATGTTCTTCAACCAATTCAGAAATGTTCCGGTCGGGATTTTGAAGCATGAGCTGTTTGAACGCTTTGGCGTTCGTCTCGTATACGTTCAGAATATAAAAGTCACAGGGCTCGGTTTTGAACAAATCGACCGCATAACTAATCGCACCCCAGGCGTTTCTGGAAAAGTCGGTTGGGATTAATATCTTTTTTCTCATGACGTTCGTGCTTTGTAATTTGTCTCCTAAAATTAGGAATGTCCATAAGGAGAATCTATGATATTTATCAACTGGAGGCAGGAATCATCAAAAAAGGGGTTCCCGGATGTAATGAGGTTTTTTTGATCACAGATTCGCGAAACAGGCTTTTGATAAACCCATGTTTGTAATAGACCATTGAAAGCAGATCAATTTTTTCTTGCTGAACAAAATCGAGAATTGCGTCTGATTTGGAGGCACCTTGGTCTATCCAGTATACATCATGCCAAACGAGATCCAATTTTGTCTTAAGCTGAAACAAATGCTCGCGTTGCTGCATCCCAATTTTTTCTTGCTCTCTTATATGGACTATATAGATTTTGGCGCTATGGATGATGGACAAGGTGCTAATTGGCTTAATTTGAAAATCTGTGCAGGGGCGTTTAAATCCTGTGGCAAATGCTATTTTCTCAATGGCCTCAAAATCCATTTCTTCTGGAACGAGAAGTAGGGGTGCACCTTTTATTTTTTTGATAACCTTTACCGTGGTACTTCCCAACAGCACTCCTTTTGTCGCGGTAACACCTTGGTTTCCCATCACCACATAATCAATTGCATTTTCAACAATTAAAAAATTAAGTTCCCGGAAAAGGGTCTTGGAAGAAGCAACCGTTTCAAATTGATGCCCAAACCCTTCAGTATCCAAAACAATAGAATTTTTGAGATGCTCCAGATTCTCATTGGTTTCCTTAAGCAACTTATCACTTACTTCTTCGGTTTTTCCAATATCTATTCTGCTGGTCGATCTTGTCATTTGATTTTCGAAGGAGTGAAGCAAATAAAACTGGCAGGGCTCATGCTGAAAAAGGCGGGTGGCATATAGAAGTGCATGGTATGCATTTTCAGAAAAGTCGGTGCAAATCAATATGTTTATCATAACCCTATTGTTAGGATCTTATTCTTTTTTCTGAAGGAATCACCAAAAACGGAACATGGGTGTGATGCACCAATTGATTGATCACCGGTTTAAAAAGCAGGTTTTCAAAAAACGAGTGTTTGTTATGGATCATGACCAGAAAATTGATCTTATGTTTTATTTGAAATTCATCAACGGCCTCTATAACATCGACTCCTTCAGCCATGTGAAAAATATGGGCTGTGGTCTTAAAATAGGAATCCAAGAAGTCCTTCTTTGCATTTTGTTTCTCGGTCAATGGTTCCCCGTAATAGGCGTTGAGAATGTTCACGCGTGCCGTGTGGCTCACAGAAATCTCCTGCACCAGGGATAAATACCTGTTCTTAAGACTGAATTTGAAATCGGTGGCAAACAGTATTTCCTTGGGCACCTCGTAATGAAAATCGGACGGTACTGCAATGACCGGGCATTTTACTTTCTTTATGGTGTACATGGTCTGGGTGCCTATAAACACCTCCTTGGCTCCCGTAGCCCCGGTGGTACCCATCACAACCAAATCAATATCATGGGTATCTACTAAATTGGTGATTTCACTGGTCAACAAGTTGAAGGCCGCCAGTTTTACGAAAATATGTTTAGGGTTTGTAAAGTTTTCTTTTATTTCTTTTTCTACTTCATCCAAGCCTCGCTGCGAATTCTTCAAAGCGATCTGTTCCAATTGCAGGGCTGAATAGGAATTTATCGTATTCATACCTACATAAAATGCCGATGGCGTAAAGGTATTCAGCAAATAGAAGGTGCAAGCTTCGTTTTCAAATAATCGAACGGCATATTTTATGGCGTTAAAGGCATTTGCTGAAAAATCGGTAGGGAGTATAATTCGTTTCATGACTAATTAATTTTTAGTTTGGCTATTCTCTGGGCAAATTCTGAAGAATTAAAAAGGGAATTTTAATTTGTAACCCAATACGTTCAATGGTCGAAGTATAAAGTAAATTCTCAAAAAACGAATGCCTTGTATTGATCATCACCAGCATATCAATGTCCTGCTTTTCCAATATTACCTGAATGGCGTCCATAACGTTATCCCCTGGCAGAGTTATAAAAGTAGATTGATTTTCATGCAACGAACTTGACAGAAATATCTTATTGTCATCCTGGCGATGCGACAACTTTTTGGATTTTGAAACGTGGACCACATCTACGGACGCTCCAAAGTCTTTGGCAAGGGTACCTATTAGCTTCAATTCCCGTCGGCTATACGGTATTTGGTAATCGGTAGGAAAGAGGATATGCTTCAGGGCTCCATTGCGATATCCCTGTGGAACAGCCAAAACCGGACATTTTACATATTTAATGACTTGTAGGGTTTGACTTCCGTAGGTGATACTTCGATCATCGGTTTCTCCTTTGGTTCCCATAACAATGGCATCCATATTGTAGGCATCTGCCAGGTCATTGGCAACGTCCACTAAAGACCCGAAAACAGAGCGGTACACATAATTGTGTTTGGGGTTCGGGGATCTTTCCAACATTTCAACCACTACCTTTTGTAAGGTTCTGTCCGTCGCTTGCTGAACCTTCTCTTTGTATTCTTCAAAGTAAGTTCGGGACATTTCCATGGTATTTTCATACACTTCATCCCCAAAAGCATGAACGATCAAAAATTCACTACGCTCGTATTTAAAGAGTTCCAACGCGTATTTTATAGCGTTCATTGCATTCTCGGAAAAGTCGGTAGGGATTAGTATTTTTCTCATAGCAACACATCTTTAGTTTCGTTTCAAAGCTAGCGTTGTGGATCCTGAAAAAAAATGACTTTGGTCAGCTAAAATTTTGAGGAGCAGGTTTTTATTCGTGCAATACGAGGAAAGGAGTGCGGGTATGATAACTAATTTTCGTGACCGAAGGTTTGAACAACAGGCGTTGAAAAAAATTAATATTCTTCGCCACCATGGCAACCATATCGACTTCGTTGTCGGCTATGAATTCAGACAAACCGTTTTCAATGTTCTTCTCGGTAATAAAGTGAAAACTTGCCGGTTTATCTTGCAGAAAATCTTTAAGGAAACTCTTGTTCTCTTGCTGTAATGGTGAAAGCTCCCGTTCTGTCCGGGACATGTGCAGTACCATTAGTTCAGCTTCGTTGATTGCCATAATTTCGGCAAGAGTAAGTAATATTTTGTTTTTGAAAAAACTATTGAAATCGGTTGGGAACACAATTTTTTTAGGGGGGGCATACGAAGCCTTTTCAGGAATCACCAGTGTTGGGCATTTTACGCGGGTAATCACTTCGCCTGTCTTGCTGCCAATGGTCACTTCCTTAATTCCCGAGGCCCCTTTGGTTCCCATCAAGATAAAATCGATACTTTTTTCATCGATACATCTCTTGATTCCTTCAATGAAAAAAGTATGTTCCTGTAATGCGAAAAATCTATGGTTGGTATTCGGAAACGAATCTTCTATCCTTTTTTTCACCTCCATTAATTTCTCTTTAATCCCGGAAGTAAGTTTGATATCAAAAAAAATGCTATTCGCAACAGTATCTTCTGCGGAAGATTGTCGATCGGAAATGCTGATGTGCAACAAATAGAAATTGGCAGGTTCACTTTTAAAAAATTGCAATCCATATTTTATTGCATTCCAAGCGTTTTCAGAAAAATCTGTTGGAATTAATACATTCGTCATGTTATTACATTAGAGGACAAATATATTTGGGTTGAATGAAGAAAAGAATGACAAAAATCAGTTTTCAATCAACGGCCTGAAGTCCTTCCAGATTTAAAATACGAATGTTCCGCCCTTCAATTTCAATAAGTCCGTCTTTTTTAAACCCGGAAAGGGTTCGAATGAGGCTTTCTGTGGCGATTCCTGCGACACTGGCCAGGTCGTAGCGAGAGATTTTAATGCTCTCTTCGGGTTCTTTGTTCAGATCTGGGCAAATTGAAGAATGGTTTGAGCCGTTTTCTTTCGCACCGAACTATAGGCCATCTGCAACAACTGTTCTTTTACTTCACTAAGGTTATCGGTGAGAAGGTTCATTAATTCCATTGATACCGTATTGCTTTTGCCCAAAACTTCTTTGAGATCGGTCTTCAAGATCCCGGCCAGTTCCGCCTCTTCAATGGCAGTGGCCGATTCCTGATAAGGAATGTTTTCTGAAAAGGACGTAAAGCCCAAAAAGTCATCGGCTTTGTAAAGTGCCGTGATCAACTCTTTACCACTTTCATCCATTTTGTGAGTTTTAACCACTCCCTTCAGAATAAGGTAAATATAATTGGAATGTCCACGTTCCTTATAGATGATATCACCTTTGCTAAATCTAGTATGGTACCATTATCGTCGAAGAAATTTTTTAACTCATTTAGATTTCGCAGGGAGTTTCTTCGGGGACTCCTTCTTTCGTTTTTGAGCCTCCTCAATGATTTTCGAAAGAATATCGGCTTTTGCGAGACGGCTTTCAATGGCACTTAATAATTCTTCTTCTTCGAAGGGTTTGGTGAGATAATCATCGGCTCCCATGTCCATTCCTTTTCGAACTTCTTTGTGCTCGGTTTTCGCCGATAAAAAGATAAACGGAATGTGCATGGTCACTGGATCATGCGACACTGATTCGAGAACGCCATATCCATCCACCTCGGGCATCATGATATCACAAATGATGACGTCCGGTTTTCTGCTTTTTGCCATTTCGATCCCAATTTTGCCATTGGCGGCAGTAACAGTCCTGTAGCCCGAAAGTTCCAGTAATTCTGCCGTATTTTCCCTAAGTGCGGCGTCATCTTCTACAATGAGTATGGTTTTCATTTTATTTTTGAATTTGATGTTGTTGGAAGTTGGATGACAAACGAACTTCCTTTTCCTTCCTTGCTTGTAAAGGTAATCGTCGCTCCCAGGTTTTCCAAATGACTTTTTACAATATTCAAACCAATTCCGGTTCCCTGGTTGAGCAAAGCGTTTTCCGCCCTGAAATATCTGTTGAAAATAAACTTTTGTTCTTTTTGAGGAATTCCCATTCCCTCATCCTTGACTTCTAAGGTAAGACTATCTTTTTGGGTTTCGACCTTAATATCGATTACACTGTTCTCGGAGGAATATTTAATGGCATTGTTCACAATGTTCGTAAGCGTTAGTTCCAATATCTTTTCATCGAACTCGATCACAATATCATCAATATTCAATGGATAATTGATACGTTGTTCGTTCTTCAGCAGCATATTAGCATCGTAGATCACTTCATTGACAACTTTGCTCAACGGAAAGGTACTATACTTATAGCTTACCTTGCCACCTTCCAGACGCTCAATAGATAGAAAATCATTGATGATATTGTTAAGGTATTTGACCTTGTTCTTAATAGTCTTGAGGTGTTTTACCCTTTTTTCCTGTTGCTCGGTATGGGTATACTTCCCCGCCAATGTCGCCGATGAGAGTATTCCACTTAAGGGAGTTTTGAACTCATGGGAAACCAACGAAAGAAACTTCGTTTTTAGATCGCTGAGATCCTTTTCTTTTTCAAGAGCTTCAGTGAGCTGCTGCGTACGCTTTTTTACGGTCTTTTCAAGGGTTGCCGTGTAGTTTTTTCGTTCGGTAATATCCAATATTATAGCTACAAACACCTCTTGATCTGCCAGGGTTGACAATTGCAAATGGACTTCAACAGGATAGGTCGATCCATCTTTACGTTCATGTATCGTTTCAAATTGCACCTTGGTCTTCGAACCCGAATACAGGGGTTGTAATTTTTTTTTAAATTGAGCCTCAGTAAAGTTCGGTTTAATTTTTACAGGGGTCATTTCCCGCAATTCCTCAAGAGAATATCCAATGTTTTTCAGCGCACCCTGATTCACATTAATGAAGCTGAGCGTTTTCGCATCAAAGGTGTAAATTTCATCCAAAGATTCATCAAAAATAATGGTCCAATGGTTTAATTCCTGCTCTGCCTTTTTTCGCTCGGTAATATCAATAACAAGTGCCATTACATAGTGCTTACCTTCAACCATAAAAGGGCTTAATCCAGCCTCTACGGGAAACTGAGTGCCGTCTTTACGGCTGCCGTAAAGATCCCGGCCAATACCCATTTGTCTTTTGTCACTTTTTTTCATAAAGGTGTTGAAATGAGCTCCATGGCCTTTATGGAATTGTTGCGGAATAAGCCAATCGAGAGGCTTTTCGGTTAGCTCGTCTTTATCATACCCAAACATCTCATTTGCAGAAGCATTGGTCGCTACTATTTGTTGTTCTCTATTGACAATTATGATACCCTCGGAAACCGAATCAAATATCGTCTCTAAAATATTTGCACTTTTATCTTTAAAGAAGATCATATCCCAAAAGTAATCAATTTATTTTTGGATTTGTCCTGATATTTATCATAGCATTTCAAGGGCGCAGAGGATACATTTACAGCAACAAATAACTTAAATGTCATGGTAAATTCTGAAAGTACTCAAGTCATTTTTTATCAAAAACTAGGCGAATTGTTCTATGCCGTTGCTGCCTCAGACAAGGTCGTTCGCAAAAAAGAGTTCGCCGCTCTCAAAAAATTGGTTGAGACCGATTGGGCTTCCAGCGAAGCGCGTAAGGACGAATTCGGATCGGATATTATCTATCAAATGGAAATTATATTCGATGGGTACGACTATAGGCAGGAAGATGCCGGAGTTCGGTTTGATGATTTCCGGGACTACTACAGAGCACACAAAAAATTATTCACCCCAAAAAAAAAGCAACTTATCTGGAAAACAGTCAATGCAATCGCCAGTGCTTTCGCCGGTAAAAATAAAGCTGAAGTAATCATGCTCTCTCAATTACTTTTGTTGATGCAGGATGACCCTGACTGAGCTGACAAAAATCATTTTTTAAATTCAGGGCCCGTATTATTTTTGACGTGTCATTAAAATTTATGGCTATTACGCTATATCAAAAATAAATACCGATTTAATTCGGGTGAACAGCCTTCATTAAATCCAAAAATTAAGTGAAGAAGGATGTATATTTTGTGAAATCGATCCCTTTTTATAGCCGATGAATGACATTTATTGATTGCTAGTAACACGCTACTTTTAACTCAGATACAACACCTAAAAAAACAAGCCATGAAATCGATTACCACTCAGGAAGCAAGACAGATCGGAAATCAAATTGGTATCAATTGGGAAGAAGTGAATATCGACGAATTCGCCAAAGGGATCCAAGTTGAGTTTGAACATGGAACCCGATATCCCGAAACCAATATCACCCACGACGACCCCAATGCCACAGGTAAAATTGCCTGGGCTCATTTAAAAGAGTTCCCCGATTATTATACACGCCTCGAGAAAATGGAAGCAGAAGCTGAGGTGTATTGGGATGCACAAAAGAACACTTAATCTTCAATTGGGTAGCAAGTACCATTAAAACTCGATGAAACCATGAAATATTACTTTACCACCATCCTAAGCAATACCACCTTCGAAGCGGCCCATGAAAAGGTAATCGCAGCACTCAAAAAAGAAGAATTTGGGGTACTCACCGAAATCGACATCCAATCAACGTTTAAAAAGAAACTGGATGTTGATTTCTACAAGTATACGATTTTAGGTGCCTGTAATCCCCAGTTTGCTTACAAGGCATTGCGTTCCGAAGACAAAATAGGGACTATGCTTCCCTGCAACGTCATTCTTCAGGAGAAGGAAGCAGGAACCATTGAAATCTCTGCCGTCAATCCTCTATTATCGATGATTTCGGTAAAAAACAAATCGTTGGAAACCATTGCCGTAGCTGTAAGTGACAAATTAAAAAAGGTGATCAATAGCCTTTAAGATCGGTATGCTTTATTGAAAATTACCATCCACAAATAAGCCGTTTGGACTGACGGTTATCATATTTTTTGAGTATCTCACCCCTTAATTTTAACCAAACAAAAACACTACTATGAAAACAGTATTCTTGTTCATCATGCTATTGGGTCTGGTCGCATGTAAGAACGATTCAGAAAAGAAAATACTCCCGCCTCTGGAGGAAGATCCTGTAGAAGCGGTCGAAACGGGCCTTGACTCGGTGCAAACTCAGAAAGAGGATATTGAACTTCAGAAACAACAGTCCATTGTCATAAAACAGCAGGAATTTATTGAAAAAACAGATGAAAAGGATCAATTACAGGAATTGATCATTAGCAAAAGTTATTTGAAAGAGGAAGATTTGTATACCATCGACTTTACCTATCCCCTGCTTAATGAAACGCTCAAGGAATCCTATGTTAATTTTAACAACTACATCATCGATTTTTATGTTGATATTACGGGCACTGAAGCGGGTATTCTTGAGGATAAAGAACTTATTTGCGATACCGTGCGTACCAACCGCTATCGCGAAAAACGATTTATTGATTACAAGATCTATAATGTAAACGATCAGTTGATAAGCGTTCTCTTTTATAAAGAAAGCTTTTATTCAGGTACTTTACATCCCACCTATTCTTTCGATTGCATGAATTTTGACCTCAACCGTTCCGTTTTTATGACCTACGACGATTTCTTCATCCAGGGTTCGGAAGATGAACTTCGCACTATTTTAAATGAAGTGATCCTTGGCAAAATTAAATCGGGCGAGATGTATTACGATTGCTGGGAGATTTCCAAGGAGGATTTTATGGAATTTAAGAATAATTTCGTCCTCGATGATACCTCGGTCGAATTTTACTTTGACGACTGTGTGGTATGTCCTTCTTATACGGGAAGTTATTCGGTAACCATTCCTCTGGAAGAATTATTGCCTGTCCTTAAACGGTACGACCTAAACCCTCTGGTTTTCTAATTACACAACAATGAGATTATTTGGTTCCCTTTACGCAGCAGTCTATGTCCTAATGGTATTGGCAGCTTTTATATTGCCTTTTTTTTCTTCGGAATCATATTCCATTACACAAAACTCCTTAAGCGAATTGGGAGCGCAGGCAACTCCTGGAAACTGGATCATGAATGTAGTATTCATTCTTTTGGCCGTCGTGACCATATTATTGGGAACCCGAGTATTGAAACGATTTTGGTTTCCACTATATCTATTGTACTTCTTCGCCTTAGCACTGGGATTGACTGCAATATATAAACACGCTCCCATTGCCGATGTCTTTTTCTCGCAGCGGGAACACCTCCTCCATTCCATCTTCTCTTCCATTACCGGTATGGGATTTAGCGTGTATTGTATTGTAGTGAGTTTCTATATAAAACAGAAGGTCCAAAGAGCCTCCGCAATCCTTATGTGTTGCCTGGCCGTAGTGCTTTCGTTATTGATGTTTCAAGAACCTGAATACCGGGGGATCTTCCAACGCCTGCTCTTTATAACTGCCTTTGGCTGGTTGTTTTATTCACTGGTTAGCTTTAAATTTGAGAAGATGTCAAAAAACAATTGAAATGAAAAGTAGTTTCCAAAACCTAATTAATTCTGAAACCCCTGTTCTGGTGGATTTCTTTGCCACCTGGTGTGGACCCTGCAAGGCCCTGGCACCAATACTGAAACAGGTAAAAAGCGAACTTGGTGAGAATATAAAAATCATCAAGATTGATGTGGATAAAAATCAGTCGCTTGCCACGCAATATCAGGTGAGGGGTGTTCCCACGTTGCTGCTATTTCAAAACGGAGACCAATTATGGCGTCAGAGTGGAGTGCTCCAGCCCAACGAATTAATTTCCATTATTAGAGCAAAGGCATCATGAAAGAACTCAACCAATATATTGACCATACCTTGCTGAAGCCCACGGCAACACCCGAAGATATAGTGGCACTCTGCGAGCAGGCCAAAGCCTACAAGTTCTATGCGGTTTGTGTGAATAGTTGCTACGCCTATCTTGCGGCCACCGAGCTCAAAGGGTGCAAAGTAAAAGTAGTGGCAACGGTGGGCTTTCCCCTAGGCACCGCTTCGTCTGAAGCAAAAATAGCAGAAGCGAAAAAAGCGATTGCCGATGGTGCCGACGAGATCGATATGGTGATAAACATTGGCTTTCTTAAAGCCGAACTCTACAAAGCGGTGCGGGAAGAAATTTCGGCGGTTAAAAAGGCAGTCGGCCGACGGGTTCTCAAGGTAATTATTGAAACCTGTTATTTGAGTAATTCTGAAAAGAAGATGGCCTGTGAGATTATAAAAAAGGCCGGAGCAAATTTTATAAAGACCTCCACCGGTTTTGGAGAAGGGGGTGCGCTGGTTCAAGATATTGAAATAATTAAAGCGGCCATAGGAAATACACCGAAGATCAAGGCTTCCGGAGGCATCAAAACCCATGAGGAGGCCATAGCGTTTATCAAAGCCGGGGCAGAAAGAATTGGCACTTCCAACGGAATAAACCTGTTATATGCATCAAAGGAAAAACAATTATGAGTATTCATATTGAAGCCAAAAAAGGGGAAATTGCAGATTCGGTGCTCCTACCCGGGGATCCCATGAGGGCCAAATGGATTGCCGAAACTTTTTTGGAAGATCCCGTTTGTTATAACGATGTTCGGGGCATGTTGGGATTTACGGGAACGTACAAGGGCAAAAGTATCTCAGTCCAGGGAACCGGAATGGGAATTCCGTCTACACTTATTTATTGCAATGAACTTATCATGGACTATGGGGTAAAAAACCTGATTCGCGTGGGGAGTGCAGGATCGTATCACCGCGACGTCAAGCTTCGGGATATAGTGATTGCCATGGCGGCCTCATCGACTTCAGGAATCAATAACTCCCGTTTTATCAATGCAGATTATTCTCCAACTGCAAACTTCGATTTGTTCATGAAAGCCGTCATATACGCCAGGGAACACAACATTCCCGTCAAGGCAGGAAATGTGCTATCGAGTGACGAATTTTATGAGGATGACACCGACGCCTATAAAAAATGGGGCGAATTTGGGGTATTGTGCGTAGAGATGGAGGCGGCTGGATTGTATACCATTGCCGCAAAGCACAAGGTGAAGGCACTGACGCTATTGACGATTTCAGATTCGCTGGTTACCGGAGAAGAAATCAATTCCGAAGAAAGGGAAACCACCTTTTCTAGAATGATCGAAATCGCCCTCCACACCTTATTGCAAGAGTAAAAGTTCGGCATAATGAAAAGAAATAATTCGACATTTTATGTTTTGGGAATCGGCATAGGGATGGTGATGGGCTTGATCTTGGGTGTTCTTTTGGAGCGTATTGGCCTGGGTATTGCGATAGGACTTCCGCTGGGGGTTGGCTTAGGATTTGCGCTAAAACAAAAAGATAAGAATTCCTGAATCTACGTCACCAGGTCTAAAAGTAAGGAGGGATGCACTTAAATAAAATGCATCCCTCCTTTTCTCAATCGTAGATTATGGCAACTAATTATACTTTAAACGTAAGCACCGGTATATCTGAATGATTTACCAATTCTTCGCCGATACTTCCGGTAAAGAAGTGCGCAAGACCACGTCTTCCATGTGTTGGTACGGCGATCACATTGGCATTGTAATTTTCACTGTAGGTAAAGATACCCTCTTCAACCGTGATATCACAATAGTACTTTATGTCGTCGAAGTATCCTATGGCATCATCGGCCGAATGGGTTAAAAATTTGAAAGCCCGGGCTTCCATATCGCTGGAGCGTGTAAAGCGTTCGGGGGTATTGATGTATACCAATTGTAACTCACTCTGGAAGATATTTGCCAATTCACGGGCCTTTTTATACGCTGGAACGAATTCCAGGGAAAAATCGCAGGCAAACACCATTTTTTCGACCTTAAAATTGACGATCCTATTCTTGATCACCAACACCGGAACGCTTGAAGTTCGCACCACTTTTTCAGTATTCGAACCCACAAAAACCTCTTTCATACCAGTACTGCCGTGGGAACCCATGACAATAAGATCTGCCTGCTGTTCTTTGGCGACGGGATCTAGTTCGTCGAATATTTTGTAATTCTGAACGATACTCTGTACCTTAATTCCCTTAAGATAATCCTTGTCCAGAAATTCTTCAAATTGTTTCTTGGCCAATTTCATGTGAAACATAGCCTCAAAAACTCCTTGAGAGTCGGCCTTGTTGATTATATTTTGTGAGAGGCCCATCATATGGAGTGTGATAATCTCGGCATTGTATTTCTTTGCAAGATCTGCGGCCACTTCCAGAGCATATTCAGAATGTTCAGAAAAATCTACAGGTACTAATATTTTCTTCATAATTATAATTTTAAGCGAAGATAAAGATTAATGTTGGGTGAATAAAGATTTGCGTTTTTTAAGTTGTTTCTCAAGGTCTGAAATGGTTTCCTTCACGGCGAGTTCAAAGTTCTTTTCTTTGGAAGAAGCAAATATTCTTGGTCCAGGCGCACTCAATTCTATTTCACAAATCTTGCTCCTTTTCGCAGGATCCTTATCAACTTTGAAAAAAACTATGGCATTTATAATCCAGTTGTACTTTTTTGCCAATTTCTCCAGTCTGGAAATTGTATAGGCACTCATCGTTTCGCTCTCAGGCATTTTTACATATTGAATGGAAATAGTCATGTGCGGAATGTTTTGTTGTTTAATTCAAAACTACAATGACGGCTGCTTAAAAAATATGACAATTATCACTTTTAAAATAAAGGATAACGCGGGAAGCCCGCCCTCTACCTCACATTTTCGCATTATTTTATGTTATGAAAATACAGCAGCAACAAGAACATATCGTTAAAAAGGGTGTTATTCAGCTCTCTCCAAAGCGGTTAAAACTGTTCATGTATTAGTAGATAATCCGAACTGATTGTTATTGATTTCTTCCCTTTCTTCCCTTTCTCCCCTTACCCATACCCTGGTGATGTTGGTCGAACCATCCAGGTTTTTCAATTTCTGTATCGAATAAATAATGAGAAATTTTCACAATAGTGTCTTTTGAAAAGACCTGATAAGGCATCACTCCAAACTTATCCAAAGCACCAGGCATCTTCGATTTTTCTTCCGAAGGTCCGTCGACCCATGTTAGGATGGCCGTTGTGAATTCTTCCTTGGTAGGATTCGAACGCATATAGTGTTTCTTTACGGCGAACATGGGTGGTGCCAATCGATCCTCCATGGTTCCATCGGGCCGATGGCAAGCATAACAATATTTTTCCAGTAGTTCTTTTCCCGGATCAGGTACAAGCGTTGCCAACTGTGTCGTGTTGGAACTGGCTACACCCGCTACATATTCTTGATCTGTAGTTGAATTACAGCCTTCAATGAACCAAGCTACTAATAAAAGCATAAGATATTTCATGACGATATTTTTTATTTTAATCAATTCCAGTTAATATATCCCCCCTTCAGATCATAAATCAGGCTAAAGCCCATGTCGATCAACATCCGAGCGGCTTTTTGACTCCTTACCCCGGATCGGCAATACATATAAACAGGTCGATCCTTGTCCAGCGCTTTGCTCTTTTCAACAAAAAGTTTGTGTTGTGAGATATCCAAATTAATGGCATTCTCTATATGACCCGTCATAAACTCCATTGGCGTTCGGACATCAATTAACTGCACGTTCTTTTGGGAGATTCCACTTTTAAATTCCGAGGGACCTAAAATTTCAATTTGATCGGTGCTTTGGGCGTTGGCACCAAAAAATGTGGTAAATAAAGACATAATTATTAGCGTATTTTTCATTTAAAAAATTTAAAAAAGGAGGCAGCCGAAACCCCATGGGCTGCCTCCGAAACAAACTAACCAAATCACTTGCTACAGCAATTTCTTCGCCAAATAAAAATCTATTGTTTCCATATGTTTCTGCTATCTTTTATTCAAAATTACCGCTTAACTAGCGTTCACACAGTAACAAGGGTTACACAAGCGAAAAAAAAGAACCCTTTGTTAACAAGGTCTTTCGTTATGCTATTCAAGTATCATTACAACAGTGTAGTTGGGCAGACATAGTCTGTTAGTGGGATATCGCTTTTCTTAATATCATCAAAACCACCGGCAATATTCATTAGGTTATGAATTCCTCTGCTTTTAAGGATAGACGCTGCGATCACACTCCGATAGCCTGCCTGGCAATAGAGGTAAAACGATTGGTCCCTTGGGAATTCTGACAGATGGTTGTTGATATAATCCAAAGGAGTATTTTTAGCGCTTACAATATGTTCTGCATCATATTCACTTTTCTTTCTAACATCAAACAACGGAACCTCAGCACCAAGCGCATATTGTACATCTCTAAATGTCTTCACGCTTATGCTACTTATTTTATCATACTCTTTGGAAGCCTTTTTCCAGGCTTCAAAGCCACCATCCAAATAACCAATTGCGTTGTCAAATCCTATTCGCGACAGCCTTGTTATCGCTTCCTCTTCTTTTCCAATGGGAGTCACGAGCAGCAATGGTTGCTTGGTATTGACAATTAGCGCGCCTACCCAAGGTGCGAAATCGCCATTGAGTCCAATGAAAATAGAACTTGGTATGTGTCCATTTGCGAATTCTTTTTCCGTTCGAACATCGAGTACTATGGCTCCGGTTTCGTTCGCGGCCGCTTCAAAAGCACCGGGTGACAACGGGTTTTCAGACTTTTCCCTTATCCTATCCAAGCTTTGATAACCTTTGATATTAAGCAGTACGTTTTGGGGGAAATAGGCGGGAGGAGGCATGAGACCTCTCAATAATTCGGTGATAAATTCGTCTTTGGTCATATCTGCCCGCAAGGCATAATTTGTTTGCTTTTGATGGCCCAGGGTATCCGTAGTTTCGGTACTCATCATTTTTCCACAGGCAGATCCTGCGCCGTGATTTGGGTACACGATAAGATGATCGGGCAAAGGCATTATTTTATTCCGAAGAGAATCGAACAAATAGCCCGCAAGCTTTTCCTCTGTGAGATCGGCCACGACGTGTTGAGCCAGATCCGGCCGGCCTACATCCCCTATAAATAAGGTATCACCTGTAATAATACCATGTTCCTTGTCTTTTTCATCCAGCAAAAGATAGGTAGTGCTTTCCATCGTATGTCCTGGGGTATGCAGCGTCCTTACCGTATAATTCCCCACCTTAAATTCCTGGTTATCGTGCGCAACAATCGCATCGTAGTTTGGCTCTGCGGTAGGACCAAATACAATTTTGGCTCCCGTCTTTTTCTGAAGGTCCAAATGTCCACTCACGAAATCGGCGTGGAAATGGGTTTCGAATACGTATTTGATTGTAGCATTGTCACGAATGGCACGATCGATATAAGGCTGCACTTCGCGGAGGGGATCAAAGATGGCGGCCTCACCATTGCTCTCCAGATAGTACGCAGCATGAGCAAGACACCCGGTATAAATTTGTTCTATTTTCATGATACTAATTTTAAAATGACATTCAAAAGTAGCACCCCTTACAAAGATATACAGTAACAAAAGTTACATAGCTGTTCTTAGGTGATTTCCATAATGAGAATATAGATGGCCATGAGCAGCACAAAATACCCAAAGGCTTTTTTCAGTTTTTTACCGTCCAGAAATTTATTCAACCAGACCCCAAGAAAGATCCCCACTACCGAAACGGAGGTAAAGCTAATAAGGAAAAGCCAATCAATTCGCATGGTTTCAATGTCGCCTACAAAACCTATTAATGATTTAATTGCGATTATTAAAAGGGAGGTTGCCACAGCTTTTTTCATCGGCAATCTGGCAAGAAGCACCAATGCGGGAATTATCAAAAATCCACCGCCGGCACCAACAATTCCGGTCAATATCCCTATTACAGCTCCCTCTATAATTATAAGGGGATAATTGTAAGTAACAGCCACTTCTTCATTTGAACCACGCTTTTTCTCAATGATCATCGAAAACGAAGCAACCAGCATGATGATGGCAAAAAATACCATGATCCCTATATCTTTGGTCACCAGAAAATCGCCGACCGAAAAAAGTTGGTCGGGGATAGCGGGTACTATATATTTTCGGGTGGCATATACGGCGATGAATGCCGGTATGGCAAATACGATGGCCGTTCGAAAATCTACCAATTTTTTCTGAATGTTTCTGAAGGCCCCAACCAAGGCCGAGATTCCAACGACAAAAAGTGAATACGCAGTCGCCGTTACCGGATTAATGGATAACAAATACACAAATACTGGTACCGTTAGGATGGAGCCGCCACCGCCAATAAGACCTAAAACTATTCCTATGATAAGGGCGCATATATATCCTAAAACTTCTACGAATTCCATTCAGCACCAAATTTCGGTAAAACTATGGAAGGAATCCTATTTACACAGTAACAATTGTAACATAAATTAAAGGGAAAGTACTTTTATATTATTTCTATGAAGTTCGATCTTCCCGAGTTTTTCCAGTTTTTTCAGGAGTCGGGAAATTACGACCCGCGATGAATGAAGCTCGTAGGCTATTTCCTGATGTGTATTATGGATGACAGTATTCTTTTGTACGTTTACCTTATTTCTTAAATAGTTGATCAATCGTTCGTCCATATTCATAAATGCGATACTATCAATGGTTTTCAATAGTTCTTCCAGACGCTGGTGATAACTCTGAAATACAAAATTTCTCCAGGTCTTATATTTTCCCGTCCATTCTTCCATTTTCTGTATGGGAATCATAATGAGTTTGGTATCCATTTCGGCCACTGCCTTGATTTCACTTTTAGTCTGACCAATACAACAAGTTAAAGTCATCGCGCAAGTATCTCCCCGTTCCAGAAAGTAGAGGAATAATTCATCCCCTTGATCGTCATCCCTCAGGATTTTAATCGCTCCAGAAATAAGCAGTGGCATCGCTCGTACATACTCGCCGATATCAATGAGTTTATTGCCGGCTGATATTTCTTTTAAAGTACCTACCTGATTGATTTCCTGAATTAATGGAGCCTCAAAAAGATCTCCAAAGTATGTTTGTAATTCATCCAGCATGGGATTCGATTTTATTTTTTATTAATTAATTACCAGATTTGTTCCACACAACACTAAAGAATTTTACTCTGGGAACAGATGGTGAAAATTAGTCAATGACTATCTCCCAGTTCATCGCGTTATGATTCGAACGAACTCAAAATTCCTTCAAAACACCCACCCCTATGGCGATATAATTTAGTTTGATCGTACTGGGAAGTCCAAAACGTTGGAGGTCTGCGGAAAGGGAATGGAATCTTATCTCCGGGCGAATGGCCCATCCGGGGATGAGGGTATATTCAAGTCCCGCGCCCAACTGCCAACCCAAATTTCGTTCGGTTTTTATGCGCATAATGTCCCCCTCGGTTCCATATTCAATCTCTATAAAATTATAAATTCCACCTCCAAAAACATAATAGGTCAGGGGAGGTTCGGCGATGGGTAGGGTAAGTTCAAAACCAAAGGTATACCCGCGCTCATCCAAAGTGATATTGGGCAGCGGAAATTGGGAATCAACTCTAAATTCGTTCCAACTCCATCCCGCATAGGCTTTCAAATGAGGTAACATTTTGTAAGCAACTTTAGCGTCAAATCCGAAGCCTACTTTTATTTTATCATCTCCCAGATCCTCCGTTGGGAAATTAAGTCCTGGTCGAAATTCTGCCGACCAGCGATTTTGGGCACTCGATGTGGTCAATACCAGAAGCAGTACAACGGTAATAAAAAATGAAAGTAAATTCTTCATAGAAATGGAATTTTGATTTATAATTTCATAATAAGGGTTTCTTTTTCCAGCTGGCGGACGATCTTATGAACGTACTCATTTACCGTTTGAGTAATGTCCTTCGGATCAACAATATCCAGTGAACCTACCCAGACCAGCGATCTTTGATCGGCTTCTTTCACATTAAAGATAGACGTTTCCACATGATATGTTTTAAAATCGTTGTAATATCCCGGATTATAGTATACATCCTGGAAGCGATAATAATATCTCCCAAAACGCCGCCAATGAGAATTCACCGTATAATACCCATCCCTGTAATTTCGATTATCTTCCACACCTTTTACTACGGAAATAATCACAGCATCGTAGCCATTATCCTTTAGTCGATCAATCATATGATCTATTTCTACTTCTGTTTTTTCTGAATTGGTAAACGAATTATCGAAAATCTCGGAGCTTTCGAAAGCGCTTATTCCTCGTTTTCTAAAAGCTGTGGTCAATTTCGATTCGAATATTTTTCGGGCTGTCAAGTTATCGGTCACTCCCATAACAAGAAGTTTCTGAGGATTAAAAGATGTTATTTCCTCGTTTTTCCAGCTATCGACCAAACGTGTGGAAGAGCAAGCCGATACGATCAAAATGCTAAGTATAAGGGCAAGTTTTTTCATAGTTTCTATTCATTTTTGTTATTTGAAATCTTCCATTCAATTACTCCCTTTTGCGTAGGTGGTAATTAACACACTTAGTAGATTCGATGCAGAGCGAAAGTAGGGAAGCTCGGGGGGCTAAAAAATGACGATTATCAGCAATTTCCGGAGCGCTGAACGTGTTGTACGGCACCATCATAAAACAATTTACATCTAGTTGTCCAGCTCAATTAGGGTTATTTCCGGTCGCATTCCTACTCTTCCTGGAAATCCAATCCAACCCAGGCCTCGGTTTACATATAAATATTGATCGTTCTTTCGATAAAGCCCAGCCCAATGCGGGTATTTGTATTTTATAGGGCTCCATTTCTTGTCACCCAATTGAATACCTGCCTGCATTCCATGGGTATGACCGGAAAGAGTGAGGTCAATGTCGGTGAACGAAACCACTTCTTCCGGCCAGTGCGAAGGATCGTGGGAAAGTAATATCTTAAACGAAACTTCCTCAAGACCTGCCATTGATCGTCCCAGGTTGGCGTAGTTGCCCGAGGCAGCAGCACTCCAATTTTCCACCCCAACAATGGCCAAGTTTCGGTTTTTATACTTAATAATCTCCGCCTCGTTCAAAAGTAGTCGGAAACCAATATCGTGAAAGAAATTTTTAATACTTTCAAAGTTATCGGCTTTAGCTTGGGGTGTTTCCCATTGGCTGTAATCACCATAATCGTGATTTCCTAACACCGCATATTTACCAATATTAGCAGATAATCTAGCCAAAATATTGTTCCATCCCCTAAGTTCCCATGCATAATTATTTACCAAATCTCCAGTAAAAAGCAAGAGATCGGGCCGCAGGCGATTGATCATGTTTACAGCGTTTTCCAAAATGTGATACCGATAATTAAAACTGCCCAAATGAAGATCCGAAATGTGTACAATTCTAAGTCCTTTGAAACTATCAGGAACCCTTTTATACCTTACGCGAACAGCGTGAACCTTAAATTTGTGAACCGCCATAAAAATGGCATAAAGCACCATAAAGAAAGGCAGGAATCCGGAAAACAAACCTGCCAGAGGTACAATCCAAATGGAATCTTTTTCAGAAAAACCAAAGTTGGTGAGATAGAGAAGGCTAATGACAATTACAAAGACGATTTTTGGCAAGAACGAAGAAACGGTAAGGCCATATAAGGAAGATATCAAAAGTTGTTTTCTCTTGGGAGCTAGTTGATCCAGTTGAAATTTCAATAGTAAAATAGCCGAAATAAGGCCCACGGTAAAAACCCAAAAGGCCACATAAATTGCCTTTATTACCCACCCTTCAAATAGAAATTGTATGATGGAGCGAAGCCAAAAGAAAGTAAGGGTATCGATGATCAAGAGAGCCAGACATAATAGAACAATTGTAAAAAATGAGAAAGTACGCATATCGCTTATTTCTTTGGGTTGCTGGTCTTTTTCTTATTCCTTCTTCGGTCCCTCAAGGCCCAGTAAATTCCTTTGACCCCAGCCACCCAATTCTTATACATAAAAATGAGTGCGATCTCTTCGCAGGTTTCCATAACACCAATGACCAACATAAAGTGAAATAGCCAATACACGGGTTCAAAAAACAAAAGCCATAGAATAAATACAGCTTGGACAATGGCCGATAATTTTGCCAGATACGTATGAAATGCCGTGGCTTTACCGTACTTTTTAAAAGCGATAATCATTTGTAGCGTATACGGAATGAAAATTACCAGCAACAGCAACAACTGTTCTTTCATAAAATCACTTTCAAAATAAAAAAGTCCGGTGATTCCAACGATGAGAGTAATCTGATCTCCAAAAGAATCCAATTGCGAACCGCGGGCACTGGTGATTTTAAGTTGTCTCGCCAGAAACCCATCAATGGCATCGGTTATAAAGCTGAACATCAGAAACCAGGTAAAAACAGTTCTCATGTCCAACCAAATAAACACTAAAAGTAGAGGAGCCGCCGCAATTCGGTAAAAGGAGAACCAATCGGCAATATTGTAATTTTTAAAGGTTAGCATAGTACTGTATTTCTTGAAGCGGATAATTGTTTTTGAAGTCTGGGCCATTTATAAACGTATCTTGTCTTATTTCAAACCGGGTGAAGCTTCCACTCCCCACGATGGAAAACTTACCCGGCTTTAACTAATTTGGCTAATTAGCAGTTTCAAAAAGGAAGCACTATACGGCCACCTTTTCCCTTTGCTTATTAAGGGCTATCTTTTCAATCAAGTCTGGTACTTTTTCAAATGCTGCAGCCAGGCCATGTGTTTTTCCTGCGGCAAGAAAAGAAATTTCTTCTCCTTTGCTTACTAAAAAACCAATGGGCTCAATTCCTACGCCACCACCGGCACCAGCCCCCTGTCCTTTGCGGCCTTTGGTTTCGAAACCTTCACCAGCTCCGGATCCAAATCCCATGCCTACTTTTATCACGGGCACACACTTGAATTCTCCCAACTCAAATTGTTCACCAATCACCGTTTCGGTTTTGGCTTCAGACTTCATAAAGTCTGTAATTTTTCCTAATAAATCTTCAAAATGTAGTTCCATAATGCTATTTTTTTAAATGTTAATAAATGATCTAATTATATCAATTGGCCTGTTTTGCAAATACAACACCAATTGATTTCTTCCCTGAAAATTAATTCTGAAATTCCCAATCCTATAATTTACTAATGCCGCAACGGGATACAGCTTTGCATTTACAATACAGTCTCCTGTATCTATGTTTACAAAGAACTTTTTCACTTTAAAGGATGTTAACAATCGTAGAACTGTTCGAAAATCCTTTCTTTTAGAAGGCTTCTTACGCCTTCGTTTTGATGGCTTTTTCTTTTTAGTTCTTCCAATTTCCCTTAACGGATAAAACTGAAATGTAAAGAACAGAACCCTTAACTTAACTTGAAGTAATTCATCCTGGTGACTCTCAATTTTGGCCTTTGCCAAACCTTTTAATTGGATGTAATACTGGTTAGTGGTGGTGTCAATACAAAGAACAATCGGAACCCACAACAAGTAAATTATTGTTAAAATGAACAGGATTAAAAGAATCGTCAAAACCATGTTTTCATTTTATACAAAGGAATCTATTTATATAATCTAAGGCAATGATCTTTATCATGATGGACCTTACTTTCTGTAAGTTTTGAAGTGTGCCCTTTTGAAAAATACGTAGAGTGTATCTTAGCTATGAGAACTAAACATAAAGGCTGGTATGATAAGGAATATGATCAAAATCAACTATTAATTGAATATTTATAAGTTACTTGCTGTATTATAGAATGGAAGCTCAAGGCACAACGAACTTAGATAAAACTGTCATGATCATACACAATTTTGAAACTGAAAACTCCCTTTTGAATCAATTCATTGCCCAACTCAGGGACGAAACTATTCAAAAGGATTCCATGCGTTTTCGAAAAAATATTGAACGCATTGGCGAAATTCTTAGCTATGAGTTGAGCAAAACTCTGGAGTACGACGTCCAAGACATTAAAACCCCATTTGGAAATAAAGCGGTCGCTATACCTAAAAATGAACTCGTGCTTTGTTCGGTCCTACGGGCCGGGCTGCCTTTACATCAGGGATTATTGAACTACTTTGACGCTGCCGAAAATGCATTTATCTCGGCCTACAGGTTTCATGCAAATGATTCGGATGAATTTGAGGTGATCGTAAACTATCTGGCGGCTCCATCTCTGGAGAACAAAACTCTGGTATTGACAGATCCCATGCTAGCCACGGGTAAGACGCTGGAAAATGTATTCAATGCCTTAAAAAAACATGGAAAACCGAAAGAAATTCATATCGTTTCGGTGATAGGTTCCCGAAGTGGAATTGCCTATGTCAATAAGGTTTTTCCCGAAGATACCCAGCTATGGATCGCCGCCGTGGATGAGAAACTAAGCCCCAAAGGATACATTCTGCCAGGCTTGGGTGATGCCGGAGATCTTTCTTTCGGATTGAAACTATAAGGAGATCCAAGAATAATTCCTGTAAATTTTTCTGAATAAAAAAACGGCTAACGTATGAGGTTAGCCGTTTCTAAAGAGGAAATTAACTCAATTTGGTTACGTTGCAACGCGATTCAGGAATATTGCTATTCTGAAAAGGTATCAACAAAACGATTTAACTTTCCTCTTAAAAGTTTGAATTGTCAACAACGATAGCCAGAAAAAGATGGAAACAGAGGTGTCGAAACACCTCTGTTTCCATAGGAAAATTGAATGGGTTCGCGACCAAATCAGAATTTCACAAATCACCTGGCCCATAAAAAAAGTCTTGCAACTTCCTTTATGTGAATCAATTTTAATTTTCCCATTTCAGCTTTTACAATATTGCTACTGCAAAAACCTATGAAAGTATGTTAAGAAGTAGAGACATCCTGAGACACCACTACTCTCATGAAAATAATAAGCGCATCCTTAACACAAATGAATGCAACAAATCACATTATTGCTAAAACGATCTAAACACAACATGTTAAAAATACCTTTATCATTTCCAAACGATCCCCGCCGTATTACTACTGCCGGAACTGCAACTTTCAATATTTTTCAAAGAACTGCCACTTGATAAAAGCCTAATATACATTCCATACACTTCACAAAATATGACAAAAATCAGTTTTTTGAACTTTCGCTAATTCTTTTCGAAAGAGGAGACCGGGAGATTCTCTTTTTTGCTTTAGGTCAATACAATAGATAGCTTAATATATGACAATGCTCATTTCAGTATACAGATAAGGGATATACATTTATTCCGAATTAATAAATAGGATGAAGATGAAAAATGTACTTATATTTTTAACAGCATGCCTTATATTTTCAACGGCACTATTTTCACAAGAACTCAAAGATCTCAATTATGTATCTCCTTTTCATGAAGGGCTCGCAGCCGTTAAAAAAGGAGATCAATGGGCCTTTATAAATACCGAAGGAACCCTGGTGATCGACTATCGCAGTGATCTGGTTCTTGAAATGGACGACTCCATGCAAAGCGTTTCCAAGGATGCTTCAATTACCTATCCCTTTTTCAATAAGGGCAGGTGTCTTATAAAAAAATCTAAAGAAGGCATTGACCATTTCGGGTTTATCAACCCCGAAGGAATCGTCGTTATTGAACCCGTCTATTTGAACGCCACCCCTTTCCATGGAAATCGGGCTATTGTCATTGAGGTGTATAAAGAAGTATTGGGTAGAAATGAGCTGTTGGGAAAAAATGTAGTTACCTATAGTTATAATGAAGTTGTTATCGATGACATGGGTAAAGTCATAGGCCATTTAAAAGGACCGTTTAACTTGTTGTATGACAAGGAGAAAATAAAAGCTCCACCCGCTATCGAATCCCAATTTTTAAAAGGAAATCTCTTTGCGGTAAAAACCGAAAAAGGAACCTGGGAAATTCGTGATATTAATCGCAAGTAACATGAGTTTGTATCGATGGTTCTTTTTGATACTATCTACAGGAAGTCTTGTTGCCTGTTCGAAAGGTGAAGAACGCACGCAAGCGAGGATTTCACAAATCACCGAATCTGTTTATTCTTCAGTAATCGTTCAACCGGACAGTCTTTATAAAGCCTATGCCCCGGTAAACGGAATCCTTGAGAACAACTTTATCGAGGAAGGGGATGTCGTATCCAGAGGAACGGTGTTACATCAAGTGATCAATACAAATACCCGACTGAACGCTGAGAACGCCAGATTGTCTATGGAACTGGCACAGAATAACCTCAGCGGAAGCACGGCTCTTTTAAACAGCATCAGGGAAGAAATTCAAGCGGCGAAACTCAGTTTAGCAAACGATTCGATTAATTATTTCAGGCAAAAAAACCTATGGGAGCAGCAAATTGGCTCTCAGGTTGAATACGATTCTAAAAAACTGGCCTTTGAGCTTTCCAAAAATAACCTGCATCTCTTGTACGACAAATACGACCGCACCCAAAACGAATTGCAAACTCAATTAAAGCAGGCAAAGAACAACTACCTAACGTCCATGACCTCCTCTAACGATTTTCGGGTGGAAAGCAGGATCGATGGGAAAGTGTATGCTGTGTATAAGAACCCCGGAGAGATCGTAAGTCCCATGGAACCTTTATCCCTCATAGGAAGCACCTCAGTTTTTATCATTGAAATGCTCGTGGACGAGGTAGACATCGTAAAAATAAGTACTTCTCAAAAGGTTATCGTCATCCTTGATGCATACAGCGATCAAACTTTTACGGCAATCGTACATAAGATCTACCCAAAGAAGGACGAGCGCAACCAAACTTTTATCGTGGAAGCCTTATTTGAATCACCTCCCCCGGTGCTGTATCCCGGGTTGGCAGGCGAAGCAAATATTGTGATCGCACACAAAAAGGAAGCCCTCATCATTCCCCGGGAATTTATTATCAATCAGCATTATGTTCGTACCGAAAATGGATTGGAAGCCATAGAAGTAGGATTGCAAAACATCGATAGTGCAGAGATACGCTCGGGTATTTCTAAGGACACCTGGATCTATAAACCAAAAGATGACTAACTGGAAAGTCATACTGAGTATAGCAAAGACCCATTTGTTGACAAAAATCAAACAAACGGCCATCGCTGCTTTGGGTGTCACCTTTGGGATTGGAGCCTATGTGACTTTGGTAAGCTTTATGACAGGCCTCAATGGAATGCTGGACGATTTGATTCTCAACCAAACACCCCATATTCACGTATTCAATGAAATAGAACCTTCAAAAAAGCAACCTGTGGATTTGTACGATGAATTTTCCAATGCGTTCAACGTAGTTCATTCGGTCAAGCCTAAGCAAATTCAGAAAAAAATCCATAATGCCAGACCCATTATGGAGTACCTTAACCAGGATAAAAATGTGCGCGGAGCCATTCCGCAGATCAAAGCGCAGGCATCTTATGTCGCCGGATATATAGAAATAGGGGGTAATATCACCGGTATCGACGTTATGGAGGAAGTGCGTCTCTTTAATTTTCAGGATTATATTGTAAAAGGTAGTCCCCGAGATCTTAAAAATAATGAGAATGGTATTTTGTTGGGTGCCGGAGTGGCCGATAAGATGTCGCTCGATGTGGGTGACCGTTTACAATTAAAAACCATCAATGGCGGTGTATTCCCTCTAAAAATTGTGGGAATCTTTCAAAGTGGTATCGCCGACCTAGATAATATTCAAAGCTTTGTGAATAGTAAAACAGCGCAGCGTATTCTGGGTGAATCAGAAAACTACATAACCGATATCAATATAAAACTATTCGACATGGAAGAGGCGCTACCCATGTCCAAAAAAATTGAGCAACAATTCAATCTAAAAGCTATTGATATTAAAACAGCCAATGCACAGTTTGAAACTGGAACCACCATCCGAAACCTGATCACCTATGCCGTGTCATTCACCTTGTTGGTTGTTGCCGGATTTGGAATTTACAATATTCTGAATATGCTTATCTATGAAAAGATGAATGATATTGCCATCCTCAAGGCAACCGGCTTCTCCGGCAGGGATGTACAATTCATTTTTATGAGCCAAGCCATGGTCATTGGCCTCGTGGGTGGAATTCTGGGGCTACTGGTAGGGTTGGGGCTTTCTTTGATCATCGATCAAACGCCTTTTGAAACCGAGGCACTCCCTACTGTAACAACCTACCCCGTCAATCACAATCCTTTATTCTATCTCATAGGAATCACTTTCGCGATGATCTCCACCTTTCTGGCAGGATATCTACCCGCCCAAAAAGCAAAAAAAATCGATCCGGTTCGAATTATACGAGGGTCATAATCTCACAGTATGAGTTTAGTTTTGGAAGCAAAAAATATCAACAAACATTTTAAAAAACCAGTGCTTTTCCATGTTTTGAAAGATATCAACTTTCAGATTCGCAAAGGGGAATTCGCTTCCATTATGGGCAAATCGGGCTGTGGAAAATCAACCTTGCTCTATATTCTCTCTACCATGGATACCGACTATCAGGGCGAACTATACCTTAACAACCAATTGGTAACCGGACAGGACCGGGAGAAACTATCCCACATTCGGAACAGGCACATTGGCTTTGTTTTTCAATTTCATTATTTGCTTTCTGAATTCAGCGTGCTGGAAAACGTCATGTTACCTGCTAAAAAACTAGCGGCAAAAACCGTTCTGGAAATTGAGCACGACGCCATGGAAAAACTAAAGATTCTGGAGATCGACCAGTTGGCAATGAAACGCGCTTCCCGAATTTCAGGAGGAGAAAAACAACGGGTCGCCATCGCACGGGCGCTTATAAATAATCCATCGATCATCATGGGAGATGAACCTACCGGAAATCTCGACAGCTATAATGCAGACAATGTTTTTAACGTTTTTAAGCAGCTCTCTTTGGAAGAAGGGCTGTCTCTGCTCATCGTCACCCACGATAAAGATTTTGCAGATAGAACCGACAGGATTATTGAAATGAGCGATGGGAAAATAATTAGCTAAGCAGGGAAAACAAAAAAAAATGATACTCACACTACTTGGAATCCTACTACTCCTGCTCGTAATTACTGTTGGAGTCGCAGTCCTTTCCTTTAATCGAAAAATTGAAAAACAGAAAAAAGCTTTGTTTCGCTGCGCTCCTACAAAAGTTAGAGATGACGTTACATCGAAGTCGTTCCGGGAGGTTATAACTGAAGCCGATTTGGATAGTTTTCCACCCTTGATGAAAAATTACTTACAACAAGTGGGGGTGGTGGGACAACCCAAAAATTGCAATGTGGCATTTCTCCAGGATGGAGTGATTAAAACCGATTCAAAAAAAGAATGGCTGTCGTTTAAAGCCACACAATATATTTCTTCCTGCGCCACCGGCTTTATCTGGAAAGCCAGAGCCTTCCCTTTATTTATTGTTGACAGCTATTACAAAGGTATTGGGGAGGTAAAAGTGAATCTTTTAGGCCTCAAAAATATGGCGGTGTTTTCTACTCCGGAAACCAATCAAAGTGCTCTGGGACGCTATTTTGGAGAATTGCTTTGGTTCCCTATGGGTTTTCTTGATAAAGATATTCGTTGGGAAACCCTGGATGCATCCACCATAAAAGGAATCATTTCTAAAAACCAAGTTTCCTTCGAAGGCTATTTTCACTTCTCTCCGGACGGATTGATCCATACGTTTACGGGTCAACGATATCGCGATACTACCCTGGAAGATTTTATGGGTAAGGCTGAAGATTATACCCTAATGGCTGGACTCCAAATTCCGAAGACCATAAAAGCGATATGGGAATTGGATGGGGGAAGCCTGGAATATTTCAGAGCAGAAATTGGGGACTATCGTATAAGCGAATCCATACGATAAAATCTCGCCACTATTTTTATTGCACCTAGAATAGCGACGCATCTGCATAGTAAACTTCTAAGGGGTTTAGTGTTTATTCTCTAACTTGGAGATAGCATTAGCGCCTGTTTCGAGAAGGAACTTAATTAACTACTCCGCTTCATCCTGACTTTCTTTAGGCGCATCAATATCCCGATAACAATAAGAAAGAGTCCAATAGCATAGAAAGGCAGATGTATGTTCTCGGCATACAAACCGTATCCCACTTCGGCGGTCAACCAGCCTACCAGGACCAACCCCTGCATTAAAACGATCCACGGATAATTTTTCACTTCAAAGAAAGTAACTACTCCGGCAGCAATACTTAATACTCCAATAACCGCAAACAAGATAAGCCCGGGATAAAAGAAATCTTCAAAGGGAGTTGTTTCTAAAATTTCTATTTGGAAGCCGGCACTTGTTCCATGGACATCACGCATCATTTTCCATCCATAGATAAGGGCAGGCACTCCCGTGATACTCAAAAGGAAAATCGCCAAAAGTTGTAATCTATTATCAACGACATTATTTTTTATCCTCTTTTCGTTCATCTCGTTTCTTTTGCCGTTCCAATTTTCGGAAATACCCGCGAAACAAGAAATTACTCTTTAAGGCTTCCATGTTTTCATTAAATCTTCGGGTACTTTCCTTTATATTCAACATGGTCGAATCAATGTTCCTTACCAGGGTTTCATCTTTTGTAAGATAGTTTACCGCTCCTTTACCATCCTTCATATCCTCCAGTACTCCCGATAAACTCTCGGTGACCTGCGTAATTTCATCACTGGATTGCTGGAGATTGTTTAATATAATCTTCATCTTTTCCCCCGAAACACTGTCGGTCAAAAGGACATTGGCAACGCTTTCGGTAGATTCTATCGTTGAGATATAATCCCCCAGTTGAGCGATGACTCTGGAAGCGCCGGTACTGGTATTCTTCAATTCAAGAATAGTTTGTTTGAGATCTCGAGCCAGGACCGAATCTGTAATAAGCATTCCCAAGGTTCCTTTTCCATCAATGATCTTGGTAGTGATCTCTAACAGATCTGCTGTAAGTAAAGAAGCATTCTCATTGGTCACGTTCAAGGTGGTGAGTATATCATCGGCACCAATTCGGCTATAAGTGGCAATGGTGTCACCAGAGACAACCGGAGCCAATTTGCTTTCCCGAGGAATAATGTTAACGATCATGTTCCCCACCAATCCATCTGAACCAATAGTCGCTACGGCATCCTTTTTTATGTGCACCCCCATGGATTCCTTGATGAGCATTTCAACCAAAATAATGGTGTCACTTTGCATGACGATTTTATGAACGGTTCCAACATCAATCCCCGAATAACGAACATTGTTTCCCAGCTGTAAACCATTGACGTTTGCGAACTGAGCATTCAGACTAATATTTTTACTGAATAGATTTTGCCGGTTCCCAATAAGGTATAGTGCGGCGATTAAGGTAAGGGTACCCAACACGATGAAAACACCCAATCTTAATTTCTGTGAAGTCGTATTTTTCATAACAAAGGTGTTTATTGTTTAAAGAATGCCTTGATCTTCGGGTCCTCGGAACCTAACAGTTCTTCATAAGTTCCTTCTGAATAATTGATTCCGTCAACCAATAAAATAATGCGGTTTGATATTACCCGGGCACAATCCACATCGTGGGTGATGATCAGGGACGAGGTTCCGTATTTTTTCTGAATGCTTCTCATTAATGCGATGATCTCCTTAGCGGTAATAGGGTCGAGCCGGTAGTAGGCTCATCGTACAAGATGATCTTGGGTTTTAAGATCAAGGCTCGCGCCAGACGCAACCCTTCGTTTCATACCGCCCGAAAGTTCGGCCGGCATTAGGTCGATCGCGTCTGCCAGACCTACATTTTCCAGAGCCTCCAGCTACCAGGGATTCCGTCGCTTCCTTCATATGCAGCTTCTTCTTATGTCTGCGCAACGGAAATTCCAGATTCTCACGAACCGTCATCGAATCGTATAAGGCACTTCCCTGAAAGAGAAAACCGATCTCGGTTCGCAACACATCCAGTTCGGTCTGACCCAAAACGGTGATATCCTGATTGTTAATGCGAATGCTTCCGCTATCGGCCTGCATTAAGACCCACCAGGCATTTGATCATGACCGATTTCCCCGAACCCGATTTCCCCATGACCACCAGATTTTCACCCTCGAACAATTGCAAGTTAAAACCATTTAAGACTTGATTGTCGCCAAAACTCTTCCGAAGGTCTTTGATCTCCAGATATGGGCGCTATGTTTTTTTCTGAATCCATTATATTTCAAAAAATATGTCGGATACAAATACTGCGATAAAGTCGATCACAAATAAGAGCATGGAGGTATATACCACAGCCTCATTGGAAGCTTCTCCTACGCCTACAGTTCCCTTTTTACAGAAATACCCTTTATAACAGCCCACCAATCCAATGGCAAATCCAAAAAAGAACGATTTTATAGTAGCAGGAATTAAATCGCTAAAAGCAAGGGCGTCGAACACTTTATTGAAATACAATTGAAAGGAAACCCCTCCCTTTAAATTTTCAACCAATGCAGAGCCCAGAAGAGCTATGGCATCTCCAAAAATAATGAGCAAAGGCAACATTAGTGTTGCGGCTGTGATCCTCGTGATCACCAAATACTTAAAAGGGTTGGTCCCTGATACTTCCATGGCATCAATTTGCTCGGTAACTCGCATCGATCCCAATTCCGCTCCAATTCCGGAACCTATTCTACCTGCACAGATCAGGGCGGTAATCACAGGTCCTATCTCCCTCACAATTGAAATCCCAACCATAGACGGCATCCAGGATTCGGCTCCAAACTCCATCAAGGTAGGGCGCGACTGAAGGGTAAAAACCAATCCTAAAATAAACCCGGTCACCCCCACTAAAAGCAAAGAACGGTTCCCCATATTATAACATTGGCGCAAGAGTTCCTTAAACTCGAAGGGAGCCGTAAACACCTCTCTGAAATAACGACCAGCAAAAAACGACATGTCACCAATTTCTATGAAAAAGGCCCTCGTTTTTGCCATCATATTCTTTGTAGTCGCCATGAATCGCTTATCTATGGTATCAAATATAGACGGGGTAGCTACCAAGAAAAATGATATTCATCATTTTACACCTCTTATATTCGCCAAGTATATGGCCATAAGTTACTTACAATACTCACTATTCCTAACCCAAGGATGAGCAAAAGGACGAATTTTCGAAACTGATCCTGCGATATTTTAAACAGTATTTTCTTTCCAATCCAGTAAGGTTGATATTCTGGATGGATTTCGATACTATAACCATATAAAACTATGGTTTCTGGTAACTGAAATTTGAATAAAACAGTATCGAAAAAGGTGTGATTAAGAGTAGTGCCTTAATCCAGCAATTCGCGGATCTCCTCTTCGGTAATGAAACAGTTTGCACCTTCCTTCGACGCCACAAGGGCCCCTACCGCACAGGCTCTCGCTAGCGAATCCTGGGGTAAATTCTCTTTTAGGAAGAGTTCGTTGATTAAGGTAGCCAGAAACGAATCCCCTGCCCCGACGGTATCTTTAACAACTACCTTATAGCCGGGATGATCGTAAAATTGTGACTCATAGAATAAAAGGGCTCCTTTGTCACCCCTGGTAACGCAGATACCAGTGGTTTTAGTGATTTTTTCCAGCCAAGCTACCTGCAATTTCATGGTGGTTTCCGGACAGCCCAGACCCATACAAACTTCCTCCAGTTCGTCGTCGTTCAGTTTAATGAAATCTGCCAGTTGCATCAATTCATAGATCATGGAAATATCGTAGTGAGGCGGGCGAAGATTGACATCAAATATCCGGGTGTTCGCCACCTCCAACAGGCTACGCAAGGTGCTATGGTTATAGGTTCCGCGTACGGCCAAACTTCCGAAGAGAAAAAAAGGCGCCTCTTTTACAGCTTCCACCATGTGGGGCGTCAAGGCAATAGCGTCCCAGGCAACGGGTTTACGAATTTCGTAAGTGGCGCTTCCTGTGTCATCAAGAGTTATCAAAACCGCTCCGGTTTCCAATGTTTCATGCGTTTGAATGAGATGATGAGCCAGTCCCTGCTCCCCAAGATAGGCAAGTACGGCTTCCCCGTGTTCGTCCTTCCCCAGACTACTTATAATTTGAACCGGCGCACCAAAGGCGTGCAACCGTAAAGCCACATTCAGGGGTGCTCCCCCTATGACCTTATGATGTGGGAAGATATCCCACAAGATCTCCCCAAAACAAATAAGCTGAGTCTTACGCATCTTCTTCAGTAAGTTGTTTCTCGAGATCTTCCAGTGAGATTCCTTTGGTTTCGGGCATTTTAAACAGTGCCCAAAGCAACTGTAATACCATCATTCCTGCAAAGAAATAATAGATCACTTCCAGGTTCTTTCTAAAGAGACCTTCCTCGTCGTCAATAAAAAACGGAGTGACTAATGTGATAATGGCAGCGAAGATCCAATGAGTCCCCGTTCCCCAACTTTGACCGTAAGCACGCACCCGATTTGGGAATATTTCAGAAATAAACACCCAAATAACGGCTCCTTGCCCGATGGCGTGAGAAGCAATGAAAAGGCAAATAAAAGTGAGTAGCGCAGTCGCACTCAAATCATATTGGAAGCAAATTCCCACCATAACCAAGCTAAAAATATAGCCGATCGATCCAATAATGATCAATTGGCGTCGCCCGAGCCTGTCGATCAATCGCACACCAATTAAGGTGAAAATTAGGTTTACAATACCAATGGCAATCGAATTAAATAACGAATCGGCTCCTCCCAATCCGGCTTGCTCCAAAATTTGAGGAGCGTAATACAGCACAAAATTGATCCCCGATAATTGATTGAAAAATGCGATGAGAAAACCGAGGGTCAACACCCGTTTGTATTTTTTCTGAAAGAGCTTGATCGCTGCTTTTTGGCAGAAGTGCATCCAGTTTAATTTCAGCCAGTTTCTCTTTTGCTATTTGTACTTTTTCGTAGATAATGGTAAGAATCGAAAGCGCACCTTCATCATCCCCTTTTTGAAGCACCAACCAACGCGGACTATTGGGCACCCGAAGTACCATTAGGGTGTACAAGAAGGCTGGAACTGCTTCTATGCCCAGCATCCATCGCCAATCATTGGCACCACCTACGCCTTTCAAGCCCCAGTTTGAAATAAAGGCAACCATAATTCCGAAGACGAGACAGAACTGGTACAAAGCCCCTAAACGCCCTCTTTTCTCGGGCGAAGTGATCTCAGAAATGTAAATAGGAGCTGCCACCGAAGACACCCCTACTCCAATCCCACCCACAAAGCGGAAAAACGAAAATAAATACGGGTCATTGACCAAAGCACTACCAATGGCCGATATAAAGAACAGTACACCAATCCAAAATAAGGTTTTCTTACGCCCCAATATTTTGGTAGGAATTCCTCCGGTCAAAGCCCCCAAAACCGTACCCCATAAAGCCATACTCATAATAAAGGTACCGTGAAACAATGGAGACGTATCCCATAAGGCTTGTAAGGGTTTGTTGGCACCGCTAATAACCACGGTGTCGAAACCAAATAGAAATCCGGCGAGTGCGACGGTGATGGACCATGTAAAGACTTTATTCATAATTTTTCCAGATTGAAGTGAGATGGTTCAGGTGAAATTGTCTTAGCTCGGCGTCCTGTGCGCCCGTGATTCCTAAAATTGAATACGGCTGTTTGGGAAATATTTGATTCGTAAAAACGTAACGTCCCTTATCGATAAAAATCTCCAACGAAGAGGCATCCAGCATGATACGTACCTCCACCCATTGGTCTTTCGGCTTATAGGCCTGTTTTTGAACACTCCCGGCAAATTTTTCAGCAAACCCAACCTGACCCGATAGGGTTCTATCAAAAAGCAGTTGTTTAGAGGCAGGATCAAACGTTATTGATACTACATCGGATGACGCATTTTCAAAAACAATTTTAAGTGGTTTCGCCAGGTTGGTGTTAAACTGAATTTCAGATTGATTTAAGTTTTCATTCTGAAGTTCAAAAGGCGTGGCCAATGAGATCTTTTCATGCTGTATCACTTCCGAAGAAATACTACTAAGGGAAGCCACGGGATAGTTTTTCAAATAATATGTATCTCCTTCTTTGTGGAGTGTTAGCTTGCGCGGTAGGGTCATGGCACTGCGCCAAACTTCGGTTGGGGTTTCTCTCGCATAATCCCAATTGCTCATCCAACCTATAAAAACCCGATCATTATCCGGTGTATCATTATAGGTAACTCCGGCATAGTTATCTCTTCCAAAGTCGATCCATAGGTTTTTGGTTTGGGTGGTTGAAAATTGGCTGCCGTCAAAATCCCCCACAAAATACTGCGTTCCCGAACCGCCATTGGGTGCTCCGGGATTGATACTTATTAAGAGAACATATTTTTCCTCATTGGTACCTTCCACTTTGAGTTTAAAGAGATCGGGGCATTCCCACACGCCACCATGCGCACCTGTATTTTTTCCAAATTCGCTGAGGAATTTCCAATCCTTTAAATTGGCGGAACCGTAAAACTGGGCATGATCTCCCGCCACCAGTGCTAAAATCCATTGAGAAGAATCGATGTGCCAAAAGACCTTAGGATCCCTGAAATCCTTGATTCCCGGATTTCCAATCACAGGATTACCTTTATACTTCTCCCAGGTTTCTCCCTTGTCCAGACTATAGGCGATTCCCTGTGTTTGAAAATCGATGCGACCCGCTTGTTCGCCCTCCATCAAATGATAGGTAAAGATCGCTACCATGGGCGGATTTTCCAGAGTTCCAAAACCAGAGGTGTTTTGCAAATCAACTACAGCGCTTCCCGAGAAGATTAAGCCGAGTTCATCGGGGTAGAGTGCGATGGGTTTGTGTTGCCATTGCGCCAAATCCTCACTTACGGCATGTCCCCAATGCATGGGGCCCCAGACAATGTCTTCGGGATAATATTGATAGAATAAATGGTAAACGCCATCGGAAAAGACGAGACCATTGGGATCGTTCATCCACTTTTCGGCTGGGGAGAAATGAAATTGGGGTCTGTATTTTTCAGAATAGGAAATTTTTGTGGTTGGTGCCTCTTTACTTTCTGTAGCTATTTCCTTCGGATTTTCTTTGCAGGAAACGAGCAAAATAGAAAGTGAAAAGAGAAGGGAACGCAGCATATCTTCAGAATAAATTTTGAATAAATATAGATGAAAAATATTTAAGAATTTGAAATCAAATACGGGATCAACCCTCTCATGATTTCGACAATTTATTGCTTATTTGGTAGAATTGCGCTTGATGAGAGCCGTTTTTAAAACTTCTGTGATGGGATCGAATGACACCCCGTCCCGCTTGGCCTTCATTTCTTTGCGAAGTATATTGAAGGTTCTTTTACCCATTTCGTAGCCGGGTTGGTCCACGGTGCTTAGGGAAGGTGTTATGGCAGAAGAGATAAACCAATTGCTAAAGCCCATGATCGAAATATCGTCGGGTACTTTAATGCCTTTTTCATTGAGTACCGAAATGGCACCTATGGCCACGAGATCGGTAATGGCAAAAATTCCATCCACGTCATCATGATCTTTCAAAAGTTGTTTGGCTGCGGTGATTCCATTTTCATAATCCACTCGGTCACAAATATAGACCAGCGACGAATCGTAGGTAATCCCGTGATCTTCCAGAGCCTTTTTGTAACCTAAAAATCGGTCGATCGAATTTTGTGGCAATAGGGCTCCCCGAAAATGGGCAATACGTTTGCAACCCGAATCGATCAGGTGTTTTGTTGCCTTATAAGCAGCCTCCCGGTCATTAATAATAATTTTGGAGCAGGAAATCAATTTTGAAATTTTGTCGAACATGACCAATGGGATTTCCATATCCTTTACTTCCTGTAAATGTGAGATATCGGTAGTAGTGCTTGCAAGAGAGATCATAATTCCATCCACTCTTTTACTTATAAGCAGGTCAATTTGCTTTTTTTCCAGTTTTGATGACTCATTGGACTGAAGTATAATGACGAGATATCCTTTCTTTTCAGCCTGCTCAATGATACCGTTTATCACGCTGGAGAAAAAGTGATGCACTACCTCTGGAATAATAAGCCCCACGGTTTTGGATCGCCGGGTTCTAAGATTAACTGCAAATACATTGGGTTTGTAATGCAGTTTTTTAGCTTCTTGCTTTACCAGTGCCTTTGTTTTCTTGCTAACGTCGGGATAATTCTTCAATGCCTTCGAAACAGTAGTGATCGAAATTCCAAGATTCTCGGCAATTTGTTTCAAGGTTACTTCTTTCATGAGGAGACAAATAAAACTCTTTTCTATCGCAATAAAGAGAAAAACGATACTAAAAATAGTGTTTTTTTTAAAAACGGTCGTAATACGAAATTAAAAATCGAAAACGTTTTCGGATACTAAATTCGTCTTTTTGCGGGGGTTTCGTTATTAAATTGAAAAAAATAATTGAAATTAGCGCCTGTTAATTTTGTTAAATTATTAACAATACATGTTTCATAATTAATTAAGTGTTTGTAATTCTAATAAAAGGTCACTTTTTGAGCAAAAAAATTAACCGTTTTTTTACTTAATTTTACAGAGTTTTCCATCGTTATGTCCTTAGGACATGGATGGATACTTTGTTGCATGGTATCAAATCGACTCATAGTTTGAAGAGATTATTGGAATTTAAAGAAATCAATCCCCTGCACTGTGAACAGAAACAATACTCATAAGAGTCTAGAAATTGGACAATGAAAACAGTTCGGTAAAGGGTCAAAAGAATTAGCCGTATTGTAAAGGGGATTGATTTTCTTAATGAAGCGTATTGAAATTGGGAGGAACAAAAGGCAGTATCAATAGTATTTTGATTCATTGGTGCCACAGAACATGCGAGTTCTTTTCTACGTTGAGAATTATAAATAATTGTGTAAAAAATTGTATATTCCCGGCATCACAAAAAGTTAGCGGTACATATGAGAAAGAAGCAATAAATAACTTTTAAATAATAACTATTAAATAACGATTGAAAATTAACTTTAAACCGAAAACTATATGAAAAACAAATTACTAACTAAACTTTTGTTGCTCCCGGTACTATTAGTAATGGGTAGTTCAGCATATGCGCAAATCGATGTTAGTGGAACCGTTTCCGATATGTCTGGTCCAGTTCCCGGAGTAAACATCATCGTGAAGGGAACTTCCAACGGAGCGCAATCAGATTTTGATGGAAACTATTCCCTGAGTGATGTGCCTAGCGATGGTACGCTTGTTTTCAGTTACCTTGGCTATACTACGCAAGAAGTTGCTGTTGGTGGCCAGAGTACGATAAGTGTCACTCTTCAGGAAGATATAGAATCTTTAAGTGAAGTTGTTGTAATTGGATACGGTACTACAACCGTCAAAGATGCGACAGGTTCTGTAACTTCGGTAACTGCCGAAGAATTCAACCAAGGAGTTATTACAACACCCGAACAATTAATACAAGGTAAATCTGCAGGGGTACAAATTACCCAGTCAACCGGGGAACCGGGTGCAGGTATCTCAATTCGTATTCGTGGTGCAAACTCAGTTCGTTCGAACAACAACCCACTATTTGTAGTTGATGGTGTGCCGCTTTCGGGAGGTGCTACTTCAGCTTCAGGTCAAAACGTTGGATTTGGTACGACGGGAGATAAAAACCCATTGAGCTTCTTGAACCCTAACGATATCGAGAGCATTAGTATCTTGAAAGATGCCTCTGCAACAGCCATCTACGGATCTCGTGGTGCGAATGGGGTTGTGATTATCACTACAAAAAGTGGTAGAGGAAACTCAGGAGGGGTATGGGACTTTTCTTCAAGCCTAAGTATTGCTGAAGCTGCTGAAACCTATGACCTTTTATCTGCCTCTGAATATCTTGCTGCTTCTGAAGCCAATGGCTTTAATGTGGCTGAAAGAGACTTTAAAAATAGCGTGGACTGGCAAGATTTTATCTTCAGAACCGCTGCTTCTACCAATAATAACGTTGCGTATTCGCAGAGTTACGCCTCTGGTAATGTAAGAGCCACTTTTGGTTATGGAAAAACTTTTGGTGTGGTTGAAAACTCTTCATTGGAGCGTATTACTGGGCGTTTGAATGCAAACCATCGTTTATTAGATAACAAATTAAACCTTGGCCTTCAGGCGAGTATCTCCCGAGTAAATGACGAAACTGCTCCTATAGGTGCCAGTGCCGGATTTAGAGGGGATTTAATTGGTTCTGCACTTTCTGCAAACCCAACCTGGCCTACCAATCCGAACTTTGACGGTACTGGTGGTCTTTTGAGTCCTGCAACTGCTTTGGCATATACTCAAAACGTATCCAATACAGATAGATTCCTTGCGAACTTCTCTGCCGAATTCGACTTTACCGCAGAATTTTCGGCTAAAGTTAATGTAGGTTATGATAAGTCGGAGTCGACTAGAAAAGCAAATTCCTCTGCGAAAGCAAGAAACTTTGATCGTGGTGTTTTTGGCAACGGTCGAGGCTTTGTGAATGACTTGGACCTTGAGAATACCTTATTGGAATTCACCGTTAATTATAATAAGGATTTTGGCAATTCAGAGCTTGATATCCTTGCAGGTTACTCCTTTCAGGATTTCCAAACTTCTGGTAGAAATGTCGAAGGGTGGGGATTCTTTACAGATGATCTGAATAAAATGGGAGATGCTCTTGAGACCACTGCCAATACAATTGAAGGTAGAATCACTGGAGACTATCAGTCATACGGCTTTGCCGGAAATTTGGGCAACCAGATCTTCATCAACCGTCTTACTTCTCCTGAATTAACTACCGATTATATTCCGTCTTTTAACGGACTACAAGTGCGTTCGTTATTTGCAGACACTTTTGATAATACGGATGAACTTCAGTCGTTCTTCGGAAGGATCAACTATACCATTGCAGACAAGTATTTATTAACTGCAACGGTGAGAGCTGATGGTTCCTCTAAATTTGGTGGGGACAACCAATACGGTATCTTCCCTTCAGGTGCGATTGCATGGAAGCTTCATAATGAAGACTTTGTTGGAGATGCATTCTCTACTCTAAAAATTCGTGTTGGTGGTGGTATTACCGGTAACCAGGATGGATTGGGATATGGAAACTTTAGAGGAAGACGACGTTTCAACTTTGTTGGACCGGATGACGGTGGAAATATCAACTTCGATACTTCATTGCCGTTCCCTTCATCACAGGTAGCTTTTGCTAACTCTGCTTTGAAATGGGAGGAGAACTTACAATACGGTGTTGGTCTTGACCTAGGTTTTGGTGATGATCGCTTTACAGCTTCTATCGACGTATATCGTAAAGAAACTACCGACCTATTATTTAATGTATTGTCTGCACAACCTGCAGTACAACCTTTTGTATTCCTGAACTTACCAGAGTCTAAGTTAGTGAACGAGGGTGTTGAACTTGCAATGAGCTACGACATCGTTGATACGGAAGACTGGTCTTGGAATGCAAGCTTCAATGTAGCGTACAACCAAAATGAGATAACCGAACTGGCAGGTGAATTTGATGCTGGTACGATTAGGGGTCAAGGTTTGAGTGGAGCATTTGCTCAAAAACTTAAGGCCGGACAACCATTGTTCTCTTATTTCTTACGTGAGTTTGAAGGATTCGACCCGGTAACCGGTCAACCCATCCAGGAGGATATTCAGAAATTCGTTGATAAGAGTGCATTGCCAGATCTTACTGGTGGTTTCTCAACCAGCGCTTCTTATAAAAACTGGACCTTGAATGCCTTTTTTGCAGGACAATTTGGACACTATGTGTATAACAACACAAGAAATGCCTTTTTCACTGCAGGTGCTTTTAGAGGAGGACGAAACATAACTCAAGATGTACTCGGTTCAGGTGAATCATTTGACGCTGCAGCTGAGGTATCAACACGTTTTCTAGAAAAAGGTGACTTTGTTAGATTACAAAACTTGTCTCTTAGTTTTGCGTGGCCATTACAAGAAGATGCTTTCTTTAAGTCATTGGTTCTTTCAGCCACAGGACAAAACTTATTTGTAATTACAGATTATACAGGACTTGACCCGGAAGTAAGTTCTTCTCCAGGTGGTGGAGACTTATTGAACGGCTTACCGGTAGCTGGTATCGATTATGGTGCTTACCCAAGACCGAGAACAGTTACTTTTGGATTGAATGCTAAATTTTAAAAAAAATGAATATGAAAAGAACACTAATTAAAAGTTTTAAGCCCGTCCTTGCGATGGCGCTATTGACTGCTGTTTCTTTTTCTTGTACTAACCTTGAAATCGATGAAACTGATTCGATTTTCGAGGAGTCGCAAGAAAGCTTTAACGGCGTTGATGTATCCACTGAATTAGGTGGATTGTATGGATCTACTTACGGTATGCTTGGAGATCAGGCAAACTTCTTCGCATTGAACGAAGTTGCTACCGATGAGACCTTAGTACCTACGAGAGGTACAGACTGGGGTGATAATGGGATATGGAGAACGTTGCATGCACATACGTGGAGTCCAACGCACTCGTTTATCCTTACTACCTGGAATCAACTGAACGGACACGTTTTCCGTGCTACTCAAATTATTGACGAAAGAAGTAATCCTTCTGCTGAAGAGAAGGCAGAAGCTCAGTTCTTACGTGCGTTCAATATGTATTTCGTATTGGATCTTTGGGGACAAGCACCATTCCGTCCGGTAGATGCTGGTGCCGATGTTGATCCAACGGTTTTCAGTGCACAAGAAGCTTACGCTTTTATCGTGGAAGACTTGACTGCCGCTATCAACAATTTACCAACTAGAGGACCTAGTGATGACAACAACAGAGCAACCAAAGCTGCCGCCCGATTCTTATTGGCGAAAGTGATTTTAAACTCTGAAAGATACACAGGTACTCAAGGGAATATGGCTACTGTTATTTCAACCATTGACGCTATTGCAGCTGATGGGTATGCTTTGCAAGGTGGATATTTTGATATCTTCAAACCAGACGTAGACACCGAAACTATTTGGTATGCGTCAACAGGTGTTGGAAACAGAATCTGGAATGGTATGCATTACAACCAAAACTCTCCCGATAACACAGGTGGTGGTTGGAATGGTTTTACTACTCTTGCTGAGTTTTATGACAGCTTTGAAGGCCCTGCAGCAGACAATAGCTTGGGAGCCGGACAAGAAGAAAGAAGAGGATGGGTGCCAAATGCAGCCACAGCTAATTCTTCCAACCTCGGAATTGGATATGGAATGCTCATTGGTCAACAATATGAAGAAGACGGTTCTATGTTAAATGACAGACCAGGGAACCCATTGGTGTTTACCAGAGACCTTCCAGGACTTTCCGGAAACGGTGAGGCTACAGGTATTCGAGTGATAAAATATCACCCATCTCCGGATGATGGTGGTTCTTTCAGAAACCATGAGATCGTTTTCAGATATGCCGATGCACACCTTATGAAAGCAGAAGCTATGCTGCGTTCCGGTGGAAGTGCAACGACTTTGGTCAACGAACTAAGAACTTTGCGTTTGGCCACTCCAATTGGAAACGTTACCGAAGCAGACTTACTTGCTGAGCGTGGACGTGAGTTGTATGTGGAATTCTGGAGAAGAAATGATATGATACGTTTTGGACAATATACAAGAGACTGGGAGTTTAAAGACCCGGCCGCTGTAGGAGAAACATTCCGTAATTTATATCCTATTCCAATTAATGCATTACTTTCTAACCCTAACTTGGTTCAGAATGAAGGTTACTAATTTTTAGTCCTTCTAATGATTACACAGGTCGCCCCATAAAGGCGGCCTGTTTTTTTATCCCAATTTTATTGGTGAGTTGCCATACATTTTCAATATTTGCAGCACATCATTTTTCAATTTTTTTGTATTCTGAAGTCAAACGAATTCCATAGCAGGCACTGCATGAAGTTGACAATAGTTAGCGTACTTCTCCTATTTCTTTTTTCATGTTCCGAAGAAAAAAAAATTCATACACTCTTCCTTACCAAAAGTACCAGTGAAACCGGAATTCAATTTCAAAACACCATAACTTCCACTCCTGAACTCAATATCCTAAACTACATTTACTTTTACAACGGTGCCGGGGTAGCCGCAGCCGATTTTAATAACGACGGGCTTCTTGATCTGTACTTCACCGCCAATCAAACAGCGGACCAGCTCTATCTCAATCAAGGGAATTTAAAATTCAAGGATATCACCGATAAGGCCGGAATCGATAATGCCGAAAATTGGACCACCGGCGTGAGCACCGTCGATATCAATAACGATGGCCTGCTCGATATCTATGTGTCCAAATTGGGGGAATACCATCACATAACAGGAAAAAACCTATTATATATCAACAACGGTCCCAACGACGACGGCATTCCCACTTTTACCGAAGATGCCGCAACCTATAATCTCGATTTTAAAGGCCTCTCAACACAAGCTTCTTTCTTCGATTACGATTTGGATGGCGATCTGGATCTATTCCTTCTCAATCATTCCACCAATCCGAATCAAAACTACGGAAGAGGCAGTATTCGGCAGATTCCGAACGAGATATCCGGCGACAAACTTTTTGAAAATATACAGGGGCATTTTGAGAATGTTTCAGAAAAAGCGGGCATACTTCAAAGTAAAATAGGCTATGGCCTGGGAGTATCCATTAGTGACCTGAACAATGACGGTTATCCCGATATTTATGTAGGGAACGACTTTTTTGAAAACGATTACCTCTACATCAACCAGGGTGATAAAACATTTTATGAAATGATCACTGCCCAAACCGGAAGCATAGGCCATACCACACACTATTCCATGGGGAACGACATCGCCGATATCAATAATGACGGCTATACCGATATACTTTCGGTGGATATGCTGCCTGAAGATCTCAAAGATTATAAAACCTCCGGTAGCGAATTCAATTATCAGATCTATCACAATTACCTCAATAATGGCTATACGAGGCAGTTTATGCAGAATACACTTCAGCTAAACAACGGCAACGGGAGTTTTAGTGAAACGGCCTATAAAAGCGGGATCGCCGCTACCGAATGGTCATGGAGCCCGTTGATAGCCGATTTTGACAACGATGGACTGCAGGACGTCTATATTACCAACGGAATTTTGGGTGCAACCAACGATATGGACTTTATAAATTTTATCGCTAACGAAAACATTCAAAAACGCCTGGGGCAGGGAATGCAGGAAAAAGACATGGCGTTTATCAAGGAGATCCCGGAAAAGAAAACTGTTAATTATTTTTTCAGAAATAAGGGAAATAATCAGTTTGAAAATACTTCAAATAAATGGGTGACTCCACAGCCATCTTTTAGTAATGGTGCCGTATATGCTGATCTCGACAATGATGGCGACCTCGATATCGTTACCAATAATGTGAACCAACCCGCTTTTGTTTTAGAAAACACTTCAAACCAATTTGCATCCTATAACCCGGATAAATCAAAACACGATTCGATGGATTCCCTTGCTAGAAATTTCCTAAAAGTCCGCTTTAAAGGAGATTCCCTGAATCGCTTCGGAATTGGAGCCAAAGTCATCTGCTACTCCAAAGAATTGATACTTTCAAAAGAAAATTACACCTCACGGGGCTATCTTTCGGCAGTGGCACCCCAACTTCATTTTGGACTAGGACATATTTCACTCGTAGATTCCATGCAGGTCATTTGGCCCAATAAAACCTACGAAACCATTTATAATCTGGATGCGAACAAAACCATAGAAGTTTCTCAAAATAACGCGCGTGGAAATTTCTATGAATCCCATCAACAAAAAGCACGCCAATTTTTAACGGAAGTTGCCCCCTTGTTCCCTTTTAAACACAATGAAAATACGACCATTGAGTTTAACCGCGATCCGTTGATCGCCTTCACCTACAGCAATGAAGGTCCGGATATTTCGGTAGCAGATGTCAATAATGACGGCTTGCAGGATGTTTTTATAAGCGGCGGGAAAGGGCAGGCATCGCAACTACTGCTACAGCAACAAAACGGTGGTTTTCAATCCCATCAAACTGAGGTCTTTGAAAAAAATGCCCTGAATGAAGATACCGCGCATCTCTTTTTTGACGCCAATGGGGATAATTTTATCGACCTGATCGTGGTGAGCGGCGGCAACGAATTTATCGATGGCGAACCCGTAATTCCCAGGTTATACATCAACCAAAAGGGCGTCTTTAAAAGAGATACACTTCAATTTCAGGATGTTCCTGTAAATGCCTCCGGGGTTACCGCCACCGATTTTGACCAAGACGGCGACCTGGACCTTTGCATTACCACTGCGGTACCACAACGGGTGGCATGGAATGAACCCCGTCAACTCCTCTTTATAAACGACGGCAAGGCAAGCTTTACCGCTGCCTCTGATGGTATGGTTTCACAATTTTCATCCGTGGGACAAATGAACGACCTACTTTTTGCCGATATCGACGGGGACGGTGTGGAAGAATTAATAGCAGCCGGAGACTGGATGCCCATTTCCATCTTCAAAAAGGTCAATGGAACACTTGATCTGCAAAAACAAAATGGCCTTGAAGGCACCAACGGCTGGTGGAATACGATCAAAGCCGCCGATTTTGATAAGGACGGAGACGTCGATCTGGTGGCGGGCAACTGGGGCCTCAATTCCAGGCTGCAAGCCACCAACAACGAGCCCATCACATGCTACCAAAGGGATTTTGACGACAATGGGAAAGATGAAACCCTTATCACCTTTTTCTATCAGGGAGAAGAAACACCCTTCGCCTCCAAGGACGAATTGGTAAAACAACTGCCGGGAATCAATAAAAAATACCTCAGTTATAACGATTTTGCTGCCGCTTCCCTCGAAGATATCTTTGGTGCGGAACCCTTGCGTGCGGCTTCAAAAAAACAGGTATTCGAACTGGCCTCCTGCTACTTTGAGAATACCGGAAATGGGACATTTAAAAAGCACAAATTACCCTTTGCCGCTCAAATCTCTTCGGTAAACGATATTCACGTGGAAGACTTCAATGGCGATGGTTTTCAGGACCTGCTTTTGGTTGGAAATAATTTTGAAATAAGCACCCAATTAAGTAGCTTAGATGCCTCACACGGAGTACTTTTGTTAAACGATACTCAAGGCAAATTTACCCAGGCAAAAGATCAGAAATTTGATATCACCGGAGCGGCCAGAAACATCGAAAAGCTGCATTACCAGGGCGAAGATTATCTGATCGTTGCCCGAAATAACGACCAACCACTTTTTTTAAAAATAAACCCATAAGGATCCTTTTATGAATCGTATCAAGTTCCCCATACTGGTTGCATGTTCCCTCCTGCTTTTTAGTTGTAATTCTGAAAAGGAAAAGGAAAATGCAAACATTGGTTCCCAAACCTTGTTTACGCAACTTTCGGCCACCGAAACCGGTGTTGATTTTCTTAATTCGGTTGAAAACCAAAAAGACTTTAACATCTTTAAATACCGAAACTTTTACAATGGGGGTGGTGTTGCCATTGGAGATATTAACAACGACGGTCTGGCCGATATCTATTTTACCGCAAACATGGGTAAAAACAAACTCTATCTCAATCAGGGAGATTTTAAGTTTATCGATATTTCCGAAAGTGCCGGGGTGCAAGGCAATAAACCTTGGTCTACCGGGGTGAATATGGTCGATATCAATCAGGATGGATTTCTGGATATCTATGTGAGTAATGCAGGAAATATGGAAGGGGATAACCACGATAACGACCTTTACATTAACAATGGGGACAATACCTTTACTGAAAAAGCAAAAGAATTCAATCTTGCCGAAACAGGCTTTAGCACTCACGCCACCTTTTTCGACTACGACAAGGACGGTGACCTGGATGCCTATATCCTCAACAATAGCAATATTCCGGTAAGTTCGCTGGGATTCGCACACCAGAGAGACGTTCGTGCGCAGAACTGGGACGTACCCAAGATCTTCAGAGGCGTAGGTGATATGCTGTTGCGCAATGATGGTGGCAAGTTCACCGATGTGAGCGAAGAAGCAGGTATTTACGGAAGCCTCATTGGCTTTGGCCTGGGAGTAATGATAAGCGATATCAATGGAGATCTCTACCCCGATATCTACGTCTCGAATGATTTTTACGAGCGTGATTACCTGTATATCAACCAACAGGACGGCACTTTTTCCGAAGAGATAAAAAACTACACCTCCCACCTGTCACTCTCAGCCATGGGAATCGATATGGCAGATATCAATAATGACGGCAATGCTGATATTTTTATCACAGACATGCTTCCCGATGGCGACGAACGAGTTAAATCGGTAATGGAATTTGAGGGTTATAATATTTTTAAACTGAAACAGGAAAAAGATTTTTATCAACAATACATTCAGAATACGCTGCAGCTAAACAACGGGAACGGTAGTTTTTCTGAAATCGCGTATTATAGTGGGATTCATGCTACCGACTGGAGTTGGTCCGGTTTGCTCTTCGATATGGACAATGACGGCTATCGCGATATCTACGTGACCAACGGGATCAATCACGACCTGACCGATCTGGATTTTGTAGATTTTTTAGCCAATGAAATCATTCAAAAAATGGCGATGACGGGTAAGAAAGAAGCCATCGATTCCATTATTGCCAAAATGCCTGTGCATCCGCTTCCCAACTACGCCTATAAAAACAACAAAGACCTCACATTCACCGATGAAGCCGCCAATTGGGGCTTGGGAATTCCCAGCCTTTCCAATGGCGCGGCCTACGGGGACCTCGACAATGACGGAGATTTGGATCTGGTGGTGAGCAATGTGAATATGCCCTCCTTCGTCTACCGAAACAATTCCGGGGAACTCACTGGAAACCACTATCTAAAAATAAACTTCGAAGGAGATGAAAAGAACAAATTTGCAGTTGGGACATCGGTGCGATTGTACTTTGACGATCAGATCGTGTTTCAGGAAATGATTCCTTCGAGGGGATTTCAATCTTCCATGGAATATGGAATGACCATTGGCCTGGGAACCGTTGAAAAGATCGATTCCATTCGGGTGATCTGGCCCAACGATCGAACGGTGAAACTGGAAAATGTCGCCGTCAATCAAACACTTAAATTAAAGCAAAGTGAATCCACTGAAACTTATATTGTTCCGAAGAAGAAGAAAATAAAGACCTTATTGAGAGAGCTTCCCAACACCAATCTCGCCAAACACAAGGAGAACAATTACAACGATTTCGATTATGAAGGCCTCATTTATAAGAAATTATCTCAGGAAGGCCCGGCGATGGCAGTAGGTGATGTCAATGGGGACGGCAATGACGACGTCTTTTTAGGCGGTGCCAAAGGGCAGGCCGCAACGCTCAATATGCATAAGGGGAAGGGCGAACTGGTGGTCACCCCATCGCGCGTCTTTGAAACCGATAAAGAACTGGAAGACACGGCCGCAGCCTTTTTCGATGCCGATGGAGATGGCGACCTGGACCTCATGGTGGGCTCCGGGGGCAATCAGGTAAATACATCCATGACCGAAAGCCTGAGGCTCTATATTAATAATGGCCGTGGAGATTTCACCAAATCGCCACTTTACTTCCCGGTAGGTAGTAAAAACGTTGCGGTTATTTCACCCAACGATATGGATGGAGACGGAGACATTGACGTGTTTGTGGGATCGCGAAGTATCATTGGTATTTATGGCGTGGATCCAGATCATGTCTATTTGGAGAATCAGGGGGATGGAACGTTTAAAAATAAGTTCAGGGAAAAAGCGTTGGCCACCAAACAAAGTGGAATGATCACCGATGCCGAATGGGTCAATGTGGATGCAGACCCAGCTAAGGAATTGGTAACGGTTTCCGATTGGGGAGCGCCGGCCGTTTATAAAGTCGAGAACGGAAGCCTGAAAAGACAATCTTCCAATCTGGATTCTTTATACGGATGGTGGAATATCGCTTATCCGGTAGATATTGATACCGATGGTGATATGGATTTTATCTTCGGAAATCAAGGGATCAATTTACACTACAAACCTTCTGAAGTCCAGCGAATGAAATTGTGGGTGAGCGACTTTGATAATAACGGAACCATTGAACAGATCGTTACACAACATTTGAATGGTAAAGACATGCCCATTCATCAAAAGAAGGAGATCGTTTCTCAATTGTCGTCTCTCAAGAAGCAGAACTTAAAAGCTTCCGAATACGCCAACAAGTCCATACAACAGCTCTTTTCCGAAGAAACACTTAAAAACATACGGGTCAAACAAGCAACCACTTCCGAAACCGTTCTTGCCATCAACGATGGCCAGGGTAATTTTAAAATAATGGCCTTACCACCGCGTACGCAGTTTTCATGTGTCTGCGGAATTACCTGTGCCGATGTCAACAATGACGGCAATCTCGATATTATCATGGGAGGTAACAATTTTGAGTTCCGACCTCAATTTTCCAGGCTCGATGCCAACTACGGAAACGTATTGCTAAGTGACGGACAGGGTAATTTTAATTGGAAAGACTACGAGAACAGCGGCTTTTTTGTTACGGAAGAGATCAAGCATATTTCTAAATTTAATGACAAAGACGGCAACACTTTCGTGATCGTCGCAATCAACAATGAAAAACCGAAAGTTTTTGCGGTCAATGAATAAACTTCTCAGTTTATTCTTACTAGTGCTCTTTGTTGGCAGTTGTAAAAACGAAGATCGCCTCTTTGACCTGCTTCCTGCCTCAAAATCGGGAATTTCATTTGAAAACACGCTGGTAGAAAACGACGACCTCAACATTCTGGATTACCTCTATTTCTACAACGGTGGCGGGGTCGCCATAGGGGATATCAATAACGACGGCCTCCCCGATCTCTACTTTTCAGCAAACCAAAAAAAGAACAAACTCTACCTCAACAAGGGCAATCTTAAGTTTGAAGACATAACAGAAACTTCTCGTACCGAAGGTAACAGCACCTGGAATACCGGTGCTGTCATGGGAGATATCAATGGCGACGGCTGGCTGGATATTTATGTAACAGCCGTGGTCGGTATCAACGGTTTTGAAGGGCATAATGAGCTTTTTATCAATAATGGGGACAACACATTTACAGAGCGTTCCAAACAAGTAATGCTTGACTTTACCTCTTATGGGACCACTGCCGCCTTGCTGGATTTTGACCTGGATGGCGACCTTGACATCTATCTGCTCAACCATGCGGTACATACCGAGGAGTCCTTCGGAAGGGCGAAAATTAGAGAAGAACGCAACCCAATGACCGGAGATCGTTTACTGGAAAATAAGGGTTACACCTTTATCGACGTAAGTGAGAAGGCCGGTATCTATGGCGGTATCAACGGTTATGGCTTGGGCGTTTCTATCTCCGATTTCAATCTGGACGGCTATCCCGATATCTATGTGGGCAATGATTTCCACGAAGACGATTACTATTACCTCAATAACGGTGACGGCACCTTTACCGAAAGCCTGAAAAAATACTTTGGGCACACCACCCGTTTTTCGATGGGAAATGACATTGCCGACATCAACCACGACGGCCTGCCCGATATTATTTCCCTGGACATGGCTCCCGATGACGAACTGGTTTTGAAATCCAGTGAAGGCGACGACACCTATCAAACTCTTCAAATGCGCACCGGACAATTTGGATATCACTATCAGTTTACGCGCAATATGTTATTTACCAACAACGGTGATGCCCCTTATACCGAAACCGCACTACAGAGCGGGGTTTCGGCCACCGACTGGAGTTGGAGTGCGCTCTTTGGTGATTACGACCAGGACGGCGAGCAGGATCTTTTTATTTCCAACGGAATTCCTAAACGACCCAATGATCTGGATTTTATTCGGTTTGTGTCGAGTAATGAGATTCAAAAACAGATGAAGGAAAGTAAGTTAGTGGACCAGCAGGCATTGGAAATGATGCCCACGGGAGCTGTGGACAACTACATATTCAAGGGAAATGGAGCCGCTGGTTTTACAAACAAAACAGCTAGTTGGATTCCTCCTGGCCAAACAGTTTCGGGGGCAACGGCCCTTGGTGATCTGGACGGAGATGGCGATCTGGATATCGTAACCAACAATATCAATGCGCCTGCTGGAGTCTATATCAATAATACCAATGAGGGTGCAAATTACCTGAAGGTCAGGCTGAATTACAAAGGCAAGAATCCCTTCGGAATTGGCACGAAAGTCTATGCCTATCACAATGGTACCCTTCAATATAAGGAATTATTTCCCACCCGGGGCTGGCAGGCTTCGAGCGAGCCGATAATCCATTTCGGGTTCGGAGCCTCTTCGGAAATAGACTCGCTAAAGATTGTCTGGCCCGATAAAACTTATCAAATCATTCCGAAGGTAAAAACCAATCAAACGATCACCGTTAGTCCGGAAAATAATTTACTGTATTCCTATTCAAAAAAATCAAAGACACCTCTTTTCAGAAAAACCGAAAACAATCTGGGCGTACAGTATATACATAAGGAAGATAAGCACTCCGATTTCGATTTCCAGAAGTTGATTCCCTATCAAGTGAGTGATCGGGGTCCGGCAGTGGCTGTTGGGGATATAGACGGCGACGAAAAAGAGGATATTTTTCTGGGGGGCGCCCGAAATCAGAAGGCTTCCGTCTATTTGCAGCGCGAAAATGGCTTTGTGTTACGGGAGTATCCCGAGATTTCAAATGATTCGGTATATGAAGATATCGCGGCCTACATTAGTAAACCCCACGACGGCGACAAAAGTGTTCTGGAGGTGCTATCGGGCGGTAATTATATATCACCCTCCCGGAAAATTTTAGGCGATCGTTGGTATATACCTGAAGATCCAGTCTTGGGGAAGAGAGCCGTGCTAAGTTCTCTTGAAATTTCTTCGGTGATCGTGCACGCAGATTCTATGGGGTATCCGTTTATGGGTTTTATAGGAAATTATGGGTCCCCAATGGATTTTGGAAAGTTACCCACTTCATTCATCTCCCGATCGAACGGTGATGAGATTGTGGCTTCGGAAATGGGGATGGTCACCGATGCTGTTTGGGACGATTTTGACAGCGACGGCAAGACCGATCTTATTGTGGTTGGCGAATGGATGGCGCCCAAATTCTTCAAAAACAACGGTGATACATTGATCGAATTTCAGGAAATGAAAACCCCGGTAAGCGGCCTTTGGCAGACCGTTATCCCATTTGACATCGATGAAGACGGTGATACCGATTATCTCCTCGGAAACTGGGGAAACAACAGTAAATTCAAGGCTTCACAGCAGTTTCCAATGAAAATGTACTATGCCGATTTTGACGAAAACGGATCGACCGAAACCATTCTGGCCATTGAGAAAAACGGCAACTATTATCCCCTACTCGGACTTAATGAACTGGCGGAACAGTTGGTTTTTCTTCGGAAGAAGTTTCCCAATTACAAGGATTTCGCGGGGAAAACCATTGCGGAAGTACTGGGTCCAGAATTGCTCAAAAAAGCCACCGTATTTGAAGTGAACACATTAAGCTCCGGCTTCTTGCGAAATACTGATAATACCTTTACTTTTGAAGAGTTTCCTTTCCCGTTGCAAACGGCACCGATCAAGGCTTTTGTCAAATACGATTTTAACGGAAACGGAAGAGAAAGTGTACTCGCCGGGGGTAATTATTTTGGTGTTATTCCTTTTCATGGCAGATTTGACAGCTTTTCGGGAGCTTTAATTTCTTCAGAAAGTGACATCAGGCTCGGAAACGAACTTGGATTGGAGCTGGAGCACAAATCGGTGCGACATTTGAAAATAATTCATTTAAAAAACAAACCCTATTTATTAATAGTTTACAACAATGAAGCAGCCCAGATATATGAAATTCTTGATTAAAAAAGCAACTCTTTACTACCTGTTGGCCTTTGCACTCCTACTGAATTCATGTGCCGATAAGAAAGAAGTTGACGAAAAAAGAGAGCCCATTAAGATCACGACAGATCACTACCACAAAGGAGTGGATCGGGTAACGGAGATTATGATTCACGATATTTTTTCTCCTCCCGTGGCCAGCCGGATCTATGCCTACCCCAACATTGCGGCCTATGAAATTATGGTCCAAAAGGATACGGCCTACAACTCCCTTGTTGGGCAGATCAAAGGATTTACTCCCATCCCGAAGGCCACGAACGATACGATCAATCTGGCACTTTCTGCACTCGTCGCACATATGGACGTGAGCAAATCGCTTATCTTTTCCGAAGAAAAAATAGAAACCTATCGGGATAGCCTTTACGGGGTTTGGAGTGTGCAGAACACCCGCGAATTTGAGGTGTCTAAAGCCTATGGACTTCAAGTGAGCGACCACATCAAAAAATGGTACGACGGTGACTTTTATAAGCAAACACGAACCATGTCGAAGTTTACCGTGGATACCGACGATCCCTCGCGCTGGCAGCCTACCCCACCCTCCTATCTGGATGGTATCGAGCCACATTGGAAAAAAATAAGACCTTTTGTACTGGACTCGGCGGCCCAGTTCAAACCGGCACCTCCCCCTCCATTTTCCATGGATAAGAACAGTGATTTTTATAAAGAATTGAAGGAAGTGTATGACATAAGTGAACGGATCACAAAGGCGGGAGATACTTCCGAAGAAATTGAGATCGCCCAGTTCTGGGATTGCAATCCTTATGTTTCGGTGACACGCGGGCATTTAATGTTCGCCACCAAGAAGATAACCCCCGGAGCTCACTGGATGGGAATTGCGAAAATCGCCTGCAAAAAAGACGGAGCGTCCTTCACCAAAACTGTATTTGCCTATACGAAAACCTCCATTGGTATTTACGACGCTTTTATAAGTTGTTGGGATGAAAAATACCGGAGCAATTTAATACGACCAGAAACTTTGATCAATCAAAACATAGACGAAAACTGGAAGCCCATTCTGCAAACTCCTCCTTTCCCTGAATATGTAAGCGGGCACTCGGTAGTTTCAGGAGCCGCGGCCACGGTACTTACCGATATCTTTGGAGACAATTTTAGTTTTTTGGATGATACCGAATTGCCCTTCGGACTCCCGGTTCGATCCTTCCCATCGTTTAATAAAGCCGCGGAAGAAGCGGCCATTAGCCGAATGTATGGTGGAATCCATTATCGCGCAGCTGTCGAAATCGGGCTGAACCAAGGTATTAAAGTGGGCCAGTTGGTCGTTGAAAGACTGGACATGTAATCATGAAAAGAAATCTTCGAAATTTACTATTTCTTGGGTTGGCAATTTTGGGAGTTTGGTATTTTGCCATCAAACAGGAACATTATCAAATATCATTTACTACCCGGCAACCCGCTGCCATTGTGTACAACCAAATCCTGGAATGGAAAGCAACTAAAGAAAATGGTATTTCTGAAATCGTCGTGGATGTGGAAACCCAATATTCTGAAGTAGTTCAACTAGTTCATGTAGGAGATTCTCTTTTTAAATATCGCTGGCAATTCAGTAAAAAAAATGATTCCCTCACCCAGGTAAATGTTCGAATTACCGATGAAAGAAACGGCCTCTCTCAAAAGATCCAGGTTCCGTTTTCCAAGAATGATTTTGTAAAACGATCGGTCAAAAGTGTGGAGGAAGTAGGAAATTCGATGGTATTGAATGCTAAAAAATTTAGAGTTCACTCCATCAAAGACACGGTTTTCCCCGGAGGATTTTGTGCCTACCTTCCCCTGGAATCGTCTGTCGATAAAAAGGCAGCCACCATGTTATACAGTATCACAGACCTCATGGGGTATGTTAAGGAGAACGAACTTGAGTTGCAAGGAGATCCTTATTTGGAAGTCGTCGATTGGGATCAAAAAACATCCATGATCCGATATAATTTTTGCTTTCCCCTGCTCCAATCTGATTCGCTACCCGCTTCCACCAAGGTTTTATTCAAGGAGACTCCCTCTTTCAAAGCCATCAAAGCCGAATTCAATGGCAACTACAGTATCTCCGATAATGCCTGGTATTATCTACTGGAATATGCCGAACTGCGGGAACTCCAGGTAGAAAATCGCCCGGTCGAACTGTACTTAAACGATCCACATACCAGTGGAAGCCCACTTAAATGGAAAGCAAATATTTATCTACCTTTGGTGGATTGAGAAAAATCAAAACATACTAACGGATTTTGTACTCATTGGTTTCGTCCACATGATTTTGCCATAGAATACCTCCACTTATGAACCAGCCGTTTCAACAATTATACCTGGATGCCGTGGATTTGCTCCATCGATTGACCACTCCCCACGGAATCCTCGCCAGTACGATTGAAGCCGATAATTACAAGCGTATTTGGGCCAGAGACAGCATCGTTTGTGGTTTGGCCGGACTCATGATCGAAGATTCCCTGCTCACTGAGGGCTTGAAAACCTCACTGCTTACCCTGGCCAAAAATCAGCACGAATTGGGGATGATTCCTTCCAATGTAATGCCAAACAGCGACAGTGCTATTTCCTTCGGAAGTCTGGTGGGCCGGGTTGACGCCAATACGTGGTTTGTAATAGGTTGCTGCAAGTATTATTTGACCACACGGGACAAAACCACCTGGTCTCAGTTAAAGCCTGCGGTGGAAAAATGCCGACGATTTTTACGTTCCGTGGAATACAACAACCGGGGTTGGCTCTACACCCCGTTGAGCGGCAACTGGGCCGATGAATATCCTGTACACGGTTATACGTTGTACGACAATATGCTTCGTTTATGGGGAGAATCGCTTTGGGAGCAAATAACCGGGACAGCAATGAGCCGTCTAGAAGAAATCAAAGCCCATACGGCAGCAAATTTTTGGCCTTCTGAAGGCACTTCAGAAAAAAACAGCTATCACAAAGATGCCTATGGTGCATTGGATTTTGCCGCTATACAGCACTTTATATGCTTTATCCTGCCTGGGAAATTCGACCTGAGATTTGATGCCGCAGGAAATGCACTGGCGCTGCTCCAAAGTGAGCTGGATACTGCTCAAAAACGTTCGCTCTCAAATTACATTTCCAAGCTTTCTTCGGAATTAGGGGGAGCCTTGATACCCGCATTTTGGCCTGTGGTCACTCCTGAAAGTGAAGACTGGAACTTATTAAAAAGTAACTACTCCTTCAGTTTTAAGAACGAACCCGGTGCGTTTCACAACGGGGGAATATGGCCCGTATGGATGGGACTCTTTTGCCTGGGATTGTCCAAAAACGGGCTTCAAAATGAGGCCGAAGCGATCGTGAGTAGTTTTACCCAATTGGTTGCTAAGACCAAGAAGTGGGACTTTCAGGAATTCTTCAACTCCAACACACTGGAACCCGGAGGTAAGACCCAAATGGGCTACACCGCTTCCGGAATCGTTTTTATGAAGTTGGCGCTGGATAGGCAATAGTACTTTCCACAAAGATTAGGCTATCAGATCGTACCAAATCCATTTTCGATAACGTTTTCGTTTCGATATTTGAACTTTAGCCCCGCAAAAAATCTTTTTCTCTCAAAAATTCCAGATATTACCCTTGCAAAATTGTGATTTTCTTTCATCACGGCATTCTAAGTACTACCAATATGATCAAAAAACCAAATCTTTCATTCTGGCAAATATGGAATATGAACGTTGGTTTTTTTGGAATACAGTTCAGTTTTGGATTGCAACAAACCGCCATCAATCCCATTTTTTCTTTCTTAGGGGCAGCGCATGACGAACTTCCGCTTTTAAATCTGGCCGGACCTGTGACGGGCCTGCTTATCCAGCCCTTAATTGGAGCCATTTCCGATAAGACCTGGTTGCCAAAATGGGGGGGACGACGGAAACCTTTCTTTCTAATAGGTGCAATTGGCGCCAGTTTATGCTTGTTTGCATTTCCTTTTAGTCCCGAACTGTGGTTTGCTGTAGGTTTATTATGGATTCTCGATGCTGCTAACAACACGGCGATGGAGCCCTATCGGGCATTTATAGGTGACAAATTACCCAACGAGCAACTTACCTTTGGCTTCCAGATGCAGAGTTTGTTTGTAGGTGCGGGAATTACGATCGCAAATTTTTCATTATTTCTTTTTCAAGATTGGTTTAGTGTGGCTCCGGTCGAAAGTGCCAGTTTGTGCAGTACCGCAACCGAAACGGTCACTGCTATCCCAAAATGGGTGTATTATAGCTTCTTCATTGGAGCCATAGCTTCTATTGGAACTGTTTTATGGTCGGTGTGGAAGACTCCTGAAATACCGCCATCCGATGAAGAGTTATCTGAAATTAAGGCCTTTAATGCCGATAAGCCTAATGGATTTATTCAAATTGTATCCGTTCTTTTCGTTATTTTATCCGTTCCATTAACATTGGGTTTCTTGCTAGGCAATGTCTTTCCTATCCTTTTTGAAAACTATAATCTCCTGGTCATAGTAATTTTAGGTATTGCGCTAGTCTGGCTATACTTCTTATATCGTCTCATTAAAAAGAATCCTGATAATCCGGGAATTAAAAAGATGGGAGATATCCTGGCTCCTTTTATTGAAACCACGGAAGCAATAGGTGAAATGCCAAAAATGATGTGGAGACTTTCTGCGGTCTATTTCTTTCAATGGTATGCACTATTCTGTTATTGGCAATTTATCACGCCCATGCTCCGATCGAGTTTGTATGGATTAACCAACGAGGATAACGAAAAATTCGAAGGCATCATGGAAGCGTGTAGAGAGGGAAGTCAAATTGCGACCACAGACGTATCCTTTGCGCAAAATTTCCAACTACTATCTGAGCAGGCACTTGGACAGACAGGCCTTATGAATGGAACCTATAATATGGTCACCATGTTGGTGGCACTTGCTCTTGTCCCTTTTGCAAAAAAGTATAGTTCGAAGATGGTCTATGTGGTAAGTCTGGTGCTTACGGGAATCGCCATGCTCAGCATGCCTGTGATCAAAGATCCATATGTTTTATTGATCCCTATGGTCCTATTTGGAATAGGTTGGGCCGCCATGATGGGAATTCCTTATGCTATGGTGTCCAAAGTGATCCCGGAAGATCGACGAGGTGTGTATATGGGAATTGTAAATATGATGATCGTGATCCCCATGCTTATTCAAACGGTTACGTTTGGCCCTATCATCAAAAATTGGTTGGGTAATGATGCTATAAATGCCATCCTTTTTGGCGGAGTTTTCTTTGTTATTGCGGCCATTTTGGCTTTACGACTCAATACTCATGTTCCCAAGGAGATTAAAATATGAAGCATCTGGGGATCAAAATATCGTTATTTCTAATTTACTTCGTCTTCGCAGCGCTCTTAAATAGTGTTGGGATTTTGGTCGAGCGATCGCAGGAAGTTTATGAGGTTTCAAAAGGGGACGCTGCCTTTTTAGAATTGTTTAAAGATCTTTCCATCGCCCTTGTGTCCTTTGTAATTGGGTCATTCCTGCCAAAAATTGGCTATAAAAAAGGAATGCTTGTTAGTTTGGCACTGGTTTTTTTGGGGTGCATTGGAATGTATATAGGGAATTCATTTTGGTCTGTTAAAATCTTATTTGCGGTAACGGGTTTGAGTTTCGCCATTGTAAAAGTTGCCGTTTATGCCTTAATAGGTTACGTTACTGAAGGCAAAGATGACCATAGAAGATTGATGAGTTTTATAGAAACCATTTTTATGGTGGGTATAATTTTTATGTATGTGGTTTTTCCGCTGTTTTATGACGATAATGACCCCGACGGATGGTTAAGGGGGTATATCCTAATGGCAGGTATTATCGCCTTAGCCTTTACCATTATTTTATTCTCCAAATTTGATTTAGAGGCCACAAAAAAAGATACCACCATTGGTCAGGATATTAAAGCTATGCTGCGCTTGTTTCTGAATCCACTTATTTGGATCTTCGCTATTTTCGCTTTCTTCTACGTAATGACCGAACAGGGAATCATGACCTGGCTTCCTACCTTCAACAAGGAAACCTTGCATATCAAAGCAAAACTGGCCACTCAAATGGCCGTAATCCTGATGGCTTCTTTTGCCGTTGGACGCTTTATCACGGGCTTACTGGTAAAAAAGATCAAATGGATTTATATCGCAGTCACCGGAATTGTAGGTGCTGCTACTCTGGTCCTTATTGTTTTACCCATGGCTAGTAACGTTCCCGATATGGACGTTAACACCTTAAAAGATCTTCCTTTGGTTTCATTTCTATTCCCCATGATAGGATTGTTTTTAGCCCCCCTTTATCCATTGATAAGTTCGACTGTTTTATCGGCAACCGACAAAATTCATCATAGCGCTCTGGCTGGGATCTTAACTTTTGTTTCGGCGCTGGGAGGTACTTTAGGCTCGGTAATAATTGGTAATCTATTCGATCTATTGGGAGGGAATAAGGTTTTCTATCTGTCATTAATTCCTATGTCTATTATTCTCATTGCCTTGTTTTTCTTGAACAGAATAGCGGGAAAAAACTCTTGATTTTCAAACTGAACATAGCGACCACTTTACAGCAATTGCTGAAACAGGAAGACACCGACGGTGACAAGAAGATCACCGTGGAAGATGACGGGCCCAAGCTTTTTTCTATTTTTAATTCTGAAGGAGATACCTACGTCATTAGTGGCACCTACCATCTGTCCAATTTGCTTCAGGAATTGGTGATCGCCCAAGATCAAGGGCAGACAGCCCTGGAAATTGACCCTTCCAAAATCGAAGAGCCACCCGTGGCGCGTATCTCACGAATGATACGAGAATACTATTGGGATGGTCTTACGCGCACCATGGACGCGAATGGTATAGAGGCTTTGCTAGCCGATACTAAAAATGAAACTATTGAAGGTGACGTCCTTAGAGTGTATGTCCCTAATAACGATTTAACAGCACTTACCTATTATCAAAATTTAAAGGAAATGCTGGCCTTGGAAGTAGTTCGATTACCGGAAAATGTAACTCCTGAATATGTACGATCCATCAATGATGCCAGCGGAATTCTATCCTTAAAACTTTCAGGGAAAAATGGAGCCATCGTTGGGGAACCCTTTGTGGTACCTGGTGGCCGATTTAACGAAATGTACGGCTGGGACAGCTATTTTGAGTCGGTGGGACTGCTGCTCGATGGCAGAACCGATCTGGCACAATCCATGGCGAACAATTTTCAATACGAGATCAATTTCTACGGAAAGATTCTCAACGCCAACCGCTCCTATTACCTCAACCGAACCCAACCACCATTTTACAGCAGTCTTATTTCCGAAGTATTCGAAAAAACAGGGGATAAAGATTGGTTGAAGAGACCATTTAAAAACGGCCATCAAGGAATATGAGACGGTCTGGATGGTCGAAGGCAAACGCTTGACACCAAACGGATTGAACCGATATCTCGCTGGAGGCTTGGGAAAACCTCCCGAGGCAGAAGCCGGACATTTTACGCCGGTTTTCGCGAAATTCGCTGCCGAAGCAAATATGGAAGTCTCCATTTTTGAAAAGGCCTATTCGGAAGGCAACATCGAAAACAAAGAACTGGACGCTTATTTTGTCCACGACCGCAGTGTTCGCGAATCGGGTCACGACACCTCTTATCGGCTCGAGGGAATTTGCGCCCATTTGAACGTGGTTGAGCTAAACGCATTTTTGTACAAATACGAAACCGATTTTTCCACATTGATCGCCGAACATTTCGGGGGTTCGCTGGAGTGTCACGGTACGGTATTTACTTCGGAATACTGGAATGAAAAGGCCGAAGCCCGTAAAAATAAAGTGAATGAACTCCTTTGGAATGAAGAACGGGGGCTGTATTTCGATTATAATTTCAGAAAACAACAACAAACAAATTTTATATCGGCAACCGTCTTTACACCGCTTTGGGCCCGACTATGTTCCCCGGAACAAGCTGAAAAAGTGGTGAGAACCGCCATACCATTACTAAGGGAAAAAGGAGGAATTGCCTCCTGTGATCAGAAAAGTAGTGGCGAAATTTCACCTTCGCGGCCTCAAAAACAATGGGACTACCCCAATGGATGGGCTCCGCATCAGATGATGATCTGGAAAGGGCTTCAAAACTATGGCTTTCAAACCGAATTGCAGGAATTGGTGTACCGTTGGTTGTTTATGATCACAAAAAATGCTGTGGATTATAATGGAACCATTCCCGAGAAATATGATGTTGTGAGCGCGACCCACAAAGTCTTTGCCGAATATGGGAACGTAGGAACCGAATTCCAATACATCACCAAAGAAGGCTTTGGCTGGATGAATGCTTCGTTTCAGTACGGTTTATCGCTATTAGATTACCAATTTATAGAAAAATTAAACACGTTGGTTCCTCCTGAGGAGCTTTTTAAAGTATAGATGAATTCAGAAAATAAACACATTGATATCGTAAGTGTGGGTGAAACCCTCATCGATTTTATTGGAACTCAGGTCGAGGAATCCATAGAAAAAACACGGGATTATCATCGCCATTTAGGCGGGTCTCCTACTAATGTTGCGATGAATTTGGCACGCCTTGGGTTAAACGTTCATATGATAACTACTGTTGGCAAGGACGGTTTTGGAACTTATATTCTGAATCGATTGAACGAAACCAATGTTATAACCACACAAATTCATGAAATTGACACCCACCCTACCTCGGTTATTTTTGTAAATCGAACTATTGGCACACCCGATTTTATCCCTTTGCGGGGGGCAGATTCCATGATCGATGCATCCCAGATTCCCGATTCCTTATTGCAAAATACGAAACTATTTCACACCTCTGGTTTTGCGCTTAGTAAGGATCCTGCACGAACAACTATTTTGGAAAAAGCGAAAAAGGCAAAAGAAGCGGGTTGCGAATTGAGCATTGATATCAATTATTCCGGGAAGATATGGGCGGACAGGGCTGAAGCTGTTCAAACCATTTCAGACTATTGTGCTTTAGGCCCCTTGGTCAAAGTGAGTGAAGACGATATGGAACGGCTCTTTGGAGCTGGTTTGAGCCATGACGAAATTTTCTCAAATTTACACGGTTTGGGCGCAAAGCTGGTATGTCTAACCCTAGGTGAAAAGGGAGCAAAATTAAGCGAACCCGGGCAACCTATCCTGAAGCTTTCCGCACTAAAAGTAGAAAAAATTATGGATGCCACCGGAGCGGGAGATGCGTTTTGGTCTGGATTTCTATTTTCCCGACTCAACGGTAAATCCAATCAAATATGTATGGAAACCGCCCTGCAAATGGCGGCAATAAAATTACAAAACGTCGGGAGAATCCCGGATTATGCACTCGCAATTTCGAATATCTTGAATAACTAACACAAAAAAACAAACCATGATTACAGCTTTATCATTTATAGGTTTCACGCTACTAGTAGCGGTGATTTCTTACTACGCTACTCGCAAAACCGACGAATCCAGTGCGGACGGATATTTCTTAGGAGGACGTAGCCTAACCGCAGTGGTCATAGCCGGTTCCTTGCTATTAACCAATTTATCCACGGAACAAATTGTTGGATTGAATGGTCAGTCTTATTCCGAAGGTATTCTGGTCATGGCCTGGGAAACCCTTGCGGCCATTGCTATAGTAGTGACCGCAGTATTTTTACTTCCTCGTTATTTAAAGGGTGGTATCACCACTGTTCCCACGTTTTTAGAACGCAGATATGACCGAGCTACCAAAGCGATCACCTCCGGACTGTTCTTGTCGGGGTATATGGTGGTTTTATTACCCATAGTGCTGTATTCGGGAGGTCTGGCGATAAGCACCATGTTTGATGTTCCCGAAGTATTGGGCGTTAGCGATTGGGCTGCTTTATGGATTTGTGTGTGGGGCATTGGTATTGTAGGGTCCATTTATGCCATCTTCGGAGGGTTAAAGGCAGTGGCGGTTTCCGATACCGTAAATGCCATTGGATTGTTAGTTGGAGGACTTATGATACCCGTGTTTGGCCTGTGGGCTGTAGGTGACGGGAGTATTGTTGACGGTATCAGTGAGCTTACTACCAAATTGCCTGAAAAATTCGTGGCCGCCGGAGATAGTGATTCTTCCATACCCTTCGCCACTATTTTTACAGGAATGATGCTGGTGCAACTGTTTTACTGGGGAACCAATCAAGCTATTATTCAGAGAGCATTGGCTGCCAAAAACTTAAAAGAAGGTCAGAAAGGCCTTATGATTGCAGCGGCTATAAAAATATTGGGGCCGCTGATCGTAGTTCTTCCAGGGATTATCGCATTCTATTTATTCGAATCGGAAATCACGAATCCCGATGAAGCCTACCCCACTTTAGTGCGAAATGTACTCCCGGCTTATTTGGTTGGATTCTTTGCTGCTGTATTGTTTGGGGCTATTTTAAGTTCTTTCAATAGTGCATTAAATAGTTCGGTGACTCTTTTTGGGGTTGATATTTACAAGGAATACTTTAACAAGGACGCTGTCGAAAAAACAATTGTTAAGAAGGGGAAAACTTTCGGGATTTTCCTGGCATTAGGATCCATGATCATTGCCCCGTTTATCGCCTATGCACCGAGCGGGTTATTTGGATACTTGCAAGAGGTGAATGGTTGTTACAGTATCCCTATTCTTACCATTATCGTAGTGGGTTATTTAACGAAACGAGTTCCGGCGATCGCCGCAAAAATCGCTATGGCCTCGGGAGTGGTTCTTTATAGTATCAGCCAGTTTATTCTGGCACCCATGGTTGGTGAGGACTACCCCCATTTTCTTCATGTGATGGCTTTCTTATTCGTTATCAATGTAATTGTGATGCTGGTCATTGGAAAAATGTATCCCAGATCGACAGATTTTGTTCAGGAATATACCAAGCAGGTAGACATCACTCCCTGGAAATATGTGAAACTAGCAGGATTAATTGTAGTCATTATAGTAGTCTCCACCTATATTTACTTTCAATAGGTCACCGGAGCGCATAAAAAAACCCTTAGCATTTTGTTTTGCTAAGGGTTTTTTTATTTAAATCCTCTTACGCGGCCCGTCGACCTTTGAGGCGTTTTTCAATTTTCTGTTTTATCACCGTAAGACGTTTCATAAGATCCATCAGCTTTGCATCTTGATTTTTCTTGTACATCTCATTGATTCCCAGGATCAAGCTTTTGGCTTCGCGAGAAGCTTCAATTCGCTCACTGGTTGTTTTAAAACTGGTTTTACGTTGTTCAAATTCTAAGGCTTGACTTAGTATATCCATGTTACCTATTTTTTTAATATTAAACTTTCACTTTCTTCATAAAGCCATTCCCTAAAACGGCCTTTTCTTTTCAGTTTGAGAATATAGGTATATATTCTTTTTAATACAAACGCAACAAAGATAATTTTTTCTTACAGATACGAATTCTATTAAACAGAAATTTAACACTATTCTGCCTTTTACCGCATTATTAAAAGAAAAAGTTATCTTTAATTTATAAGTCCTACGGAATGAAATACATCTTGCTGATAACCTGTCTTCTATGCAGTTGGGTAGTAACCGCTCAAATTTTAGACGCCGAATCACTTCGGAAAGTTACCGATACCTCTGGTTGGTCTGGCACCATGAGTGCGAATTTTGCCTTGAAACGAAATGTGAACGATTTTCTTGTACTGGGAACCGATGTTCATATTCAGTATAAAAATGATACACATCTATGGTTGTTTAAGAACGATTTTAGCTTTGAGAAAATCGACGACAACAAGTTTCAGAATAGCGGGATCACCCATGTGCGCTACAACTATCGTTTTCGACCTCGTGTCGCTTGGGAAGGTTTTGTCCAGGGTCAATACAATAAGGTGAATTTAATTGGTTTCCGCGCATTGGCCGGGACAGGGCCCCGGTTTAAAATTACCAACTCGGAAAAGTACAAGTTCTATTTGGGAACTCTGGTTATGTTCGAATACGAAAATGTTACAGACGGCATCACTCCATTGCAACGCGATCTTCGAGGGAGTACGTACCTGTCCTTCAGTCTATACCATTCAGAGCAGGTTACCCTGGTGAGTACTACCTATTATCAACCCAATCTAAGCGCTTTCGAGGACTACCGGATATCAAATAAGAGCTCTCTGGTTGTAGGCCTTTTTACCAATTTTTCATTGAAAGTCAATTATTCGTTTATTTTTGACACCTTTCCGGCGGTGGGAATACGCAAATCTCAATACGATTTCAGTACAGGCCTGGCCTATAGTTTTGATTGATTTTTCTGAAAAACTTTAGTAAGGGTTACCCCATAAATTAGACTACTTCGCTATATTTACCTTTTCCGAAGAAATCCATATGAACTTCGGTAACGTATTTAATAAAAAAGTCTATGTCGTATTACGATCCGAAAGACCTCAGAAAATTCGGAAACATAACCGAATGGAGTGAGGAATTGGGCACAAAATTCTTCGATTACTACGGAAAAGTCTTTGAAGAAGGCGCCCTCTCCGCCCGTGAGAAATCATTGATTGCCCTGGCCGTCTCCCATACCGAACAGTGTCCCTATTGTATTGATGCTTACACCAAAGATAGTCTGCAACGAGGAGTCACCAAAGAAGAAATGATGGAGGCCATACATGTGGGTGCCGCCATTAAAAGCGGGGCAACTTTAGTGCATGGGGTCATGATGATGAATAAGGTGAACAAACTAGATGGATAGGGAATTTAAGCTTAACTATTTAAAAAAGGCTCGCTAGAACTTTCCAGCAAAAAAGAACAATGAAGAAGATCAAACTACAATCACTACATAAACGCGAAAGCGAACTTGCCCAAAGCAACCGGCAACTGGAAATCCTATCCAACGGAATTTTCCGAAACGGAGCACTCCCCACCTTTGCGCAAAAAATTAAAGAATCCAATCAGTTTCCGCTTCGGCCCACAACCCTGGAGATATTACAAATTAACGTAGGCTATATGTGCAACCAGGTTTGTGAGCACTGCCATGTGGATGCCGGACCGGATCGAAAAGAGATCATGACGCGCGATACGATGGAACAGTGCCTGGAGGTAATCCGGAATACGGGAGCCAATACGCTCGATCTAACCGGGGGAGCACCCGAGATGAATCCAAACTTCAGATGGTTCGTGGACGAAGCCAGCAAGGCGGGAATCAAAGATTTCATCGTGCGCAGCAATCTCACGATTATGCGTGCCAATAAAAAATACCACGATCTCCCTCAATTTTTTAAAGAACACAATGTGCATGTGGTAAGTTCCATGCCGCACTGGACCCGTGGAAAAACCGATAAACAGAGAGGCGATGGTGTTTTTGACGCCTCCATAAAAGCACTTCAGGAACTAAACGCCGTGGGATACGGACTTCCGGACAGCGATTTGCGCCTGGATCTGGTTTACAATCCCAGCGGGGCATTTCTGCCAGGAGACCAGGCCAGCATGGAAAAAGATTTTAAGAAAGCACTAATGGACGATTTCGGAATTCAGTTTCACAACTTATTCACCATTACGAATCTACCCATTTCCCGATTTCTCGACTATTTGATCGCCTCAGAGAATTATGAAGATTATATGTATTCCCTGGTGGAGGCTTACAATCCATCGGCAGTCAAAAATGTGATGTGCACCAATACCATTTCAGTAAGTTGGGACGGATGGTTGTACGATTGTGACTTCAACCAAATGCTGGATCTAAAGGTAGCCAGCAAGGTGCAGCATATCAAAGATTATAACGAGGCCTTATTAAACAACCGAAAAATTACTATTTCCCAGCATTGTTATGGCTGTACTGCAGGTGCAGGAAGTAGTTGTCAGGGAGCGGTTACCCATTAATTGCATCCCGTTGATGGATCACTCATTTTCATGAAGACATTTTTTGCATCTTTTTTACTCCTATGGATCTTTACTTCGGCAGTGGGCCAGAGAACACTCGACGACGTTTTGAAACGGTATAACACTCAAAGCATTCCGTATATTTCGGTAGGAGAGCTAAAACGACTTCAATCGCAGGGTGAGGTGATGCTGCTGGATACGCGCGAACGAGAAGAATTTGATATAAGCCAAATTCCTTCAGCGGTTTATGTGGGTTACAGTTCGTTTTCTTCCGAAGAAATTACGGCAACCATTGAAGATAAGAACAACCTCATTGTAGTGTACTGCTCTCTCGGGATTCGTTCCGAGATCATTGGAGAAAAACTGAAAAAAGCCGGCTTTACCAACGTGCAAAACCTCTATGGCGGAATTTTTGAATGGAAAAACAAAGATTATATCGTGGTGGACTCTCTGGGAAACAATACCGAAAATGTCCATACCTGTTCCAAAAACTGGAGCAAATGGCTTGATAAGGGAAAGAAGATTTATGATTGACAAATTTAGATGTAGCAACTTACGATGCTTTACACAAAATGAATAATCTCTTACTTATTTTCACCCGTAATCCGGAATTGGGCAAATGCAAAACGCGTTTGGCGGCCACTGTGGGAGATAAAGCCGCATTGCGTATTTATGAATTCCTGCTGAAACATACCATCGCGATCACCAAAGACCTTCTGGTGAGCAAGCAGGTTCATTATTCGGTAAAAGTGCGTGAGAATGATCTCTGGGATGCAAAAATCTTCAGTAAAAAACAACAATATGGAGCTCATTTAGGCGAACGAATGCTACATGCTTTTGCCGATGGTTTCGAACAGGGCTACGAACGTATTGTTATTATTGGGAGTGATCTGTACGATATGGAACAAAGCGACCTGGAGCGAGCCTTTTCGGCACTAAATACTCATGATTTTGTGGTAGGTCCCGCCCAGGATGGCGGTTACTATCTATTGGGAATGAAGCGATTGAAAACCGAATTATTTCGGAATAAAAACTGGGGGACATCTTCGGTTTTAAAGGATACTTTAATTAATTTGGAAAATGAATCGGTTCACCTGTTGTCTGAAAGAAATGACATTGACGTTTATGAAGATATGAAGGATATTGACGTGTTTCAGCAGTTTTTAGAACCCTGAATATTTACTATTTCACCGTGACCTTTACGAGCTACGTCATAAATACATGATATAACAATTGGATTGAAATGAAAAAATACATTAAAGAATCTGCTGAATTTTTAACGAGCCGTGGCTTTGATCGTCCGGAAATAGGAATTATCCTCGGCACCGGATTGGGACAGATTATTGAAGAAGTCGATGTAAAAGCTGAAATGAGCTACAATCACATCCCCAATTTCCCTACCGCTACGGTCGAATTTCACAAGGGAAAATTAATCTTCGGAACCTTGTCTGGTAAGAGAGTAGTCCTAATGCAAGGGCGTTTCCATCTATACGAAGGTTATACCCTGAAGGATGTCACCTTTCCGGTACGGGTCATGCATGCATTGGGAATAAAAAAATTACTCGTGAGTAATGCCGCCGGAGCCATCAACCTCAATTTTAAAAAGGGAGAGATCATGTTGATCGATGACCATATTAACCTTCTGGGTGGCTCACCGCTCGCTTTTAAGGGCGTAGAACGATTGGGAGAACGCTTTGCCGATATGAGCATTCCCTACGATGCAACCATGAACAACCGCATTGAGACCATTGCCAGGGATCATAATATCAACCTGCATAAAGGCGTATACGCGAGTGTGGTAGGACCCCAACTGGAAACGCGAGCCGAATACAAATACTTAAAGATCATAGGTGCCGATGCAGTAGGAATGAGTACCGTGCCCGAGATCATTGTTGCCAATCATTTAGGGCTGCCGGTGTCGGCCTTGTCGGTATTGACCGACGAATGTGACCCGGAAAACCTCAAACCTGTGGACATCTCAGATATTATTGCCATGGCTGAAAAGGCCGAACCCAATATGATCACTATATTTATCGAATTATTAAAGGAATTATAGGATTTTCGTAAATAATGCGCGCAGATCACGACTTATACTTGCTTATTGAAAACTGATCACGGAATACCCAATACCAAATACTGAACACTACTATATGAGTTACTTGGAAACAACACACGATGTATACAAAGAAGCGGCCCTAACACCAGACGTTGGCCTCTGCTGTACCACCAATCCCATTTGGGAGCTACCCGGATTGAAGATCCCCAAAATAATGCAGGAAATGAATTATGGCTGCGGCAGTACTGTACACGCTCGCGACTTAACAAATAATCCTAAAATACTTTATGTTGGTGTAGGTGGAGGAATGGAATTGCTTCAATTCTCGTATTTCTCTCGTCAAAAAGGGGGCGTAATAGGTGTTGATGTGGTCGACGAAATGCTGGAAGCTTCCCGAAAGAACTTTATAGCAGCAGAAACGGAAAATTCATGGTTTAAAAGCGAATTCGTAGACCTTAAAAAAGGAGATGCCATGAACCTTCCTGTGGCTGATAACAGCATCGATGTCGCTGCGCAGAATTGCCTGTTCAATATTTTCAAGGAAGACGACCTGAAACAAGCGATCCGGGAAATGTATCGGGTACTCAAACCCCATGGACGTTTGGTGATGAGCGATCCAACCTGTGAACAATCTATGAATGAAACCCTTCGGAATGACGAGCGGTTACGTGCGCTATGCCTGAGCGGAAGCTTAACTATCAAAGACTATATTAAGGCCCTTACCGACGAAGGTTTCGGAACCATCGAGATTAGAGCTCGCAAACCCTATCGCATCCTTGATCCAAAAAATTATCCCACAGACGAATTGATCTATATCGAATCCATCGAAGTGGCCGCCATTAAAGATCCCATGCCCGATGACGGACCGTGTGTTTTTACCGGAAAAGCTGCTATTTACTTCGGAAAAGAGGATTATTTGGATGACCAAAATGGGCACATCCTCCTAAAAAATCAACCCATTGCCATCTGCGATAAAACCGCGGCCAATCTGGCCGCTTTGGGAAGGGATGATATTTATTTGAGCGAATCTACCTTCCATTATGACGGTGGGGGTTGCTGCTAGAAACAATTTGTATAGCTGGAGTTTTAATCAACTAATACTTTACTTATTACGTAAGTGAAGGTGTGGTATTTCGTCCAATAAGCCAACTTCGTTAAAATGCGTTACTCTTGATATTGATTGTATTATTTCTTGCCGCCTGTTTTCTTGCTTACACCAACGGTGCTAACGACAATTTTAAAGGAGTAGCGACACTCTTCGGAAGTGGTACTACCCACTATAAAAAAGCAATTAATTGGGCAACGATCACCACATTCGCAGGCTCAATAGCCGCCATTTTTCTGGCTGATGCCCTAGTAAAGAATTTCTCGGGCAGGGGATTGGTCCCTAATGAACTTATTCAAAACCCTGTTTTTGCTATTTCCATCGCCTTAGGTGCTGCTTTGACCGTATTATTGGCCACCAAGATAGGAATGCCCATTTCAACGACACACAGTTTGGTTGGTGCGCTGTTTGGCGCCGGTGTTATGGCGATTGGAAGCGAATTCAACTTTGACAAACTCGGTAAGGTATTTTTAATCCCTTTGATCGTAAGCCCTCTAATGGCAGCTGTCCTTAGCTATTTGATGTATCTCGTATTTAGGTATTTCAGAAAAAAAACAGGCGTTTCCAAGAAGAGTTGTGTGTGTGTAACCGAAACAAAAACAACAGCTCAATTGAGTGCTACAGATCAAGCTGTTACTATCAATTCCAATCTGAATGCAGTTGTTTGTAAAAAAGGTTGCGATAATGCCTATGAGGGGAAACTGATGGGACTTTCGGCCCAAAAGGTATTGGATTCCTTGCACTATTTGAGTGCCGGAATTGTAAGCTTCGCCAGAGGCTTGAACGATACACCGAAAATTGTGGGGTTGTTGGTTATTATCAATGTCATGGATATAAAGTGGGGAATGATAGCCGTTGCCATTACTATGGCCTTAGGAGGCTTGTTAAATGCGCGCAAGGTAGGGTTTACCATTAGTAAAAAGATCACACCCATGAATTCGGGACAAGGATTTACTGCAAATATGATCACAGGGCTATTGGTGACAACCGCAAGTGTACATGGATTACCTGTTTCCACCACTCATGTTTCCGTGGGAGCTATTTTTGGGATAGGGATGGCCACTAAAAAAACGAAGAGTAGAATGGTGGTTAAAATTTTACTATCCTGGGTACTCACATTGCCAATTGCAGCTATCTCCAGCGCGCTGTTGTTCAAACTATTGGAAAGCTTGAACCTATAGAGAAGTTACTGGCTCGCATAAAATCCTTCGCCCACTGTTATGTAGAGAACAATCTTTAGACTAAGGTGAGGCGACAGTAACAATAACATCAAAACCAGATAATAAATTATTCCGTACATCCTATTATGAAAAGCACCTTAAGAAATACATCGATTGTGCTCCTGTTATGCTGGGGGGCTTCCTCTTGCGGGAGTAGTCAGGAAGTAGTTCACACTACTCCTTCAACCCCAAAAGTAGTGGAAGTAGTGAGGGATACGATTTCTATTGTCACACCACTGGAAACCATTAAAGAAGCTGAAATTGCACCCGTATCCTCTGATATCACCACCGGGAACGAAATCGTGGAAATTAATCCGCAAAGAGTCGAGATCTTTAACCACATCGCCTGGGATCTGCTCTTAAAGGAACATGTTTCGAACACGGGACGGGTGAATTATGAGGGTTTTAGGAACGACAAGGGGTTATTAGCCGACTATATTACCTCTTTAGGAGCCAATATGCCTGTGGAATCCTGGACCAAGGATGACAAACTTGCCTATTGGATGAATGCATACAATGCAATGACGGTGGACTTGATTCTTCGGAACTTACCCTTACAGAGCATCAAGGATTTAGACAAGCCATGGAACCAACGGTTATGGAAATTGGGTTCAAAATGGTACAATCTCGATGAAATTGAACACCAGATACTCCGTAAGATGGATGATCCACGTATTCACTTCGGAATTAATTGTGCGTCTTTTTCCTGTCCTCCCCTGCTCAATGAAGCCTTTTCGGCCATAAAAGTGGATATGCAACTCGACCGTTTGACACGTCAGTTTATAAATGACCCTGAACGAAACATCATTTCTGAGGAATCCCTGAAGTTGTCCAAAATCTTTTCCTGGTTTGCCAAGGACTTTAAGACCCGTGGTACCCTCATCGATTTCCTATCGATCTATTCAGAAAAAACCATAAACCCAAAGGCTGGAATAAGATTCATGACTTATGACTGGTCCTTAAATAAATAAAAGGATGAAAGCATTCTATAAACTACTCTTACTACTCTTTGTGGCCCTAAATCTGCAAGCTTGCGCTTTATTTTCAGCGGCTGGGCTTAGCAGCCAGGGACAACCCGTAAAAGAAGTGACCCAGCCTTTGCAATCTACCACGCAGGGCTCGGCCGTTAATATGGATCACTCCCTATGGGACCAATTACTTCATAAATACGTCGATTTAGACGGTATGGTAGACTATTCGGGATTCAAAGATGACAACCAGGCCTTACAAAACTATTTACAGTTGCTATCATCCCAACGCCCCACCGAAAAGTGGAGCGTGCAGGAATTACTGGCCTACTATATCAATTTGTATAATGCCTATACCGTCGATCTCATCCTTAAGAATTATCCCGTTAAGAGCATTAAGGATATTAATGGGCCCTGGACCCGTGGGATCGTACCCATAGGCACTACGCAATTGTCTCTGGGAGGTATTGAAAATGGAGTGTTGCGCAAAATGAACGAGCCGCGTATACATTTTGCCATAAACTGTGCGTCCATCTCATGTCCCAAATTACTTAATGAGGCGTACACCGCTGCCCGAATCAATGAACAATTGGATATGGCCACAACCCAGTTTATCAACAGTGATAAAAACGAAATAACCCCTGGGAATCCCAAATTATCCTCAATTTTTGACTGGTATCAAAAGGATTTTAAAATCGGTGGGAAGCAAGATGTCATTGGCTACATCAATCAGTATAGTTCAGTTAAAGTACCACAAAACGCCCCGTTGGAGTATCTGGAATACAATTGGAACCTCAATACACAATAAGTTTCGATTTTTAATATATTTGCTGCATGATTTCCATCATCATCCCGGTTTTGAACGAGTCTCAGACGATTGAGAAATTATTAGTCCATCTCTCCGAAATCATTACCCCGGCAAACATCTCTGAAATTATAATCGTTGACGGCGGAAGTACGGACGGGACCCAGGCCTTGGTCACCCGTATTTCAGAAAAGTACCGCTTAAAAATAGTGCTAATAGCTTCGGAAAAAGGTCGCGCCAGACAAATGAACGCAGGAGCCGAAATGGCCTCGGGCGAGATTCTTTATTTCCTGCACGCAGATTCCTTTCCCCCAAAAGATTTTGATTATAGAATTCGTTCCGAAGTAAACAAGGAAAATATCGCAGGCTGTTTCCGAATGAAGTTCGACAGTGATCACCCGGTTTTAAGGTTCTCTCAATGGTTTACCCAATTCAATTTTAAGATTTGCAGGGGAGGCGATCAATCACTTTTTATAACCCGGGAGACATTTCAGACATTGAATGGTTATAATGAATCCTATATCATCTATGAGGATTGTGAATTTATTGGCCGAATTTACGATCATTACAAGTTTACAGTAATGGATATGTATCTCACCACTTCGGCCAGAAAATATCAACAATATGGCACCTTAAAATTACAATATCATTTCATGGTGATCCATCTTAAAAAATTAATGGGTGCCTCTCCGGAACATCTGAATCTCTATTACAATAAGAATATTACATCTTAACAGCACCTGTTTTTCTTCCTTAATTGTTCCATTCGGAACCCAAAAAGTCAAAAAAAACACATTTCCAGACACCTTTTATAATACGTGCTTTTGTAGTTTGTCGAATATAAAATACCTTTCATCTATAATACATTGATTTTAATATTTTTAAGTAGGAATTATTTGTAGGATATAAGTTTTATTCTTTAAATTTGTACTGTAGGAATTTTCCTAAAGCGTAAACTAGAGCCCCCACATCTTGTTAAACATATTGGATCGACTACGAATTTAGTATACGATTTAACAATTTTAATTTACACTTATGAAGCCCCCAATAGCCATTTTTCGTATTTTATTATTTGCTTCAATAATTAGCTCGTTCACCTTGAACGCACAAGTAGGAATTGGAACGACCACACCTCAAGGAGCATTAGACATTAGTAGTACTACAGGAGGTCTTGTAATGCCAAGAACGAATCTAATTAGTTTAAATGATGTCTCCACAATTTCCAACCCTCAGGGAGGAGGTAATCCGGTCAAAGGAACTTTTATCTATGACCTGGGTGCTAATGTAGCCGAAGGATTTTATTACTATGATGGATCCACGTGGCAAAACTTAGTCGACACCGATTCAAATAGTTATCTGGGAAATAAAGACCAAACTTTAACGGAAAACAGAAACGTTAATCTGTCCGGATATGATCTTAATTTTGATGTAGGTAATGAGGGAGCCAATGGAATACAACTGGATAGTGATTATCTTACACTTTATAGGGATGCTGGTACTGTTGGTGATGGATTGATAAGCACCCAAGGTGGAATGGCTTTCAATATAGACAGTAATAATAGTAATAGCAACGACAATGAGTACTTCTCCTGGGGACAGGATGGAGGTCCGGGAGCTGGAACTGCAGATTCAAATTATGACGAGTTAATGCGCTTGGATGATACTGGTCTTGGAATAGGTACTTCCAACCCAGGGATGAAATTGCACGTTGTAGAAACTACCAGCAATATTAATGTAGCAAAATTCGAATCGCCGGAATTTCCGATGTTCGCCGGATTCATTATCGAAGATACGGGAGGAAACAATACATCAAGATTCGCGATTACTCCCGGAAATATAGCAAATAACAGCAGTGGGGCTTTAAGTGGTGTTCCTGCAAGCAACGCCAACGGTAAAAACTCGGTTACTTTTGACGTGGAAGGATCTATATACGATGTCTATACATTCATGGAGGGAACCATTCGTCCAGGGTTTGATAATTTAACCACACTGGGAGCGCCTAACCACAGATTCACCGATCTGTATCTGGTCAATAACCCAACGGTTACTTCCGATGTACGTTTGAAGAAAAACATCATCGAAACCCAATACGGACTTGAGACCGTGATGCAAATTACGCCAGTTTCCTATGAGCTGATCGATGATCCTCAAAATGAGGTTCATCTGGGCTTCAAAGCACAGCAAATCCAAGCACTTATTCCTGAAGTGGTCAATACGGCACCCGAATCGGGTATGCTGAGTATGGCATACGCCGAAATGATCCCGGTACTTACGAAAGCCATTCAGGAATTGAATGACAAATTAGACAAGGTAATTGAAGAGAACGCAAGCTTACGATCCGAAAATGCCTCATTGACCGACAACGCAGTAAGAGATTAGAACGAATTAAACAACAACATTTTTCGAAGAAAGCTTGTAATCCCCCCGCGGTTGCAGGCTTTTTTTTCATTCAAGAACTAAAGGAGAAAAACTAATCTCGATCGTCCAAAAAATACCACGAGAGCACGCCAGCTGAAAACTTACAAGTTTGCTATCTTTAGGGAATTGGAAACAAAAACAACACTTCTTGTTATACTATTGGCCATTGGCGCCATTCAAGGGCTCATCTTTGGCGGCATGTTATGGTCCACCAAAACCGTTCATAAAACTGCCAACCGATTTCTAGCGACCATCCTCTTCTTTTTTGCCTACCGGCTCATAGCAGAGGTCCTTCCCTTTTTTGGTCTCGGTATATATGATACTTGGTATTATATTTTACTGGAGTTTAATTGGATTTATGGGGCACTTATTTACTTTTTTGCACTGAGTTATGTGAATCCCAAATTCAAATTACAATCCCGCCATTGGCTGCATTTTCTGCCAGTGATCATCGAAGTGGGCTGGAGCTTCTTCATTAAAGCGCAAAACTTTTATTGGGACGGTACCCGCGAAAGCTTGAGCTGGCTTGGCTATTGGGGATATGTGGTTTGGATGCACTACCCCACCATGTATGTAGTGAGTGGTTTGCTCATAATTTTTTATACCATGAGGTCCCTCAAGGTATTGAAAGACCCCATCCCGATTCCAGGCTATAAATTGATTAAGGAGCACACGGTTTGGATGAAAAGAGTCGTGCTTGCCCTGGGTATATTTTCGGTGGTATTTACCTTGATCACTTTAATCGATTTCCTTTTTTTCGACTATGCCTTTAATTTCTTTGGATATCCCATATTCATCATCATGGCCATTCTTACCTATTGGTTGGGACTCGAAGGATTTTCTCGAAGAAAAACTGTGGCATTTAAGGAAGTTGAAATTCCATCGGAAAAAGAACTGGAGCAACTTAAAGAGATTGCTCGAAAAATTAGCAATACCATGAAGCGCGATCATCTCTACAAAAACTCAGGGCTCACCCTAGGATTACTTTCTGAAACCATCGAAACCAAACCCTACCTGGTGACAAAAACCTTGGCTACTGTGCTGGAGACCAAGTTTAGTGATTATGTAAACGAACTGCGCTTCGAAGCGTTGAAAAAGTTACTTGCACAACCTGAAAATGCCAAATTTACCCTCCTTAGCCTAGCTTTTGAAGCCGGTTTTAGTTCCAAAGCGTCCTTTAACAGGACCGTTAAAAAACTCACGGGGAAATCTCCTAAACATTTAAAATCAGATGCTTAAACGTCTCAATTTCTGAATTGAAACATACCACTTTACTCAAAAACGTTCCATTTTAAAAATAGCAACGACTGGTATTGGTGTATCGCCGCATATTTGCTTCAGTAATCATAAAAACTGAATCAAATGAAATCAATCTGTTTCCTTATGCTTCTATTGAGCACTTCAATACTAATAGCTCAATCCAATTACGGAACGCCGACCAATGAGCCGCTTCCTGAAAAAATTCAAACTCCCAGGAGATGTATTGAAGTCCTCCATTTTCCCAAAGAGAACGATCCCATTAAAATAGACAATCGCTATTACTGGAAACATTTGACGTCCATTCTTTGCAAAGAAAGTGATATCACCATCACCGAATACGGCGCCTATCTGTTTTACAATGGACAGTGGAACCTTCGAAAAATATATGCCCTGGAGGAATTGGACAAAACCTTCGGAACCAAAAAACAACGAATGGAACAAGCCGAACCCTATACCTGGTCCAAAAACTATCGAATTGGCGATCAATTATTTGGCGGTTGGGCGCTCTGGTATTTTATTGGAAAAACCCCCTCTGGAGAAATAGTTTGCGGATATGAAACCATAAATACTACTTCAAATTTACTCACTTCAAAAAATTAAACTATGAAAACTATTTGCCTCATCTTCGTCCTATTTTTAAGCAGCTTAGTTCGAGCACAAACCACGGCGACTATTTCAGAGAAACAACAAACTCTCTCCTGGATTGGCAGGGCAGCTGTAGGCAGTTACGCACCCAGAGGGTACCTTAGACATTAAGAATGCTGTTATCACTTTTACTTCGGAAGAAATTGTGGATCTTCAACTCGTAGTGGACATGAAATCCCTCGATCAGGAAAACAAACAGTTACGCGATCACTTACTCGAAAAAGACTTCTTTTATACCAAAAAATACCCGGAAGCCGCTTTCAAGCTTTCCATCGCAACTCCTATCGTTAACGGTACAGCCCAACTCAAGGGAATGATGACGATTCGAGGGGAAACTCAAGAGGAAAACATTGCAGCGACTGTGGTTTATTCCGAAGAAAAATTTACCCTGCAATTTAAACATATCATGAACCGTACCCGCTATGGTGTGAATCAAATTCGCCCTCTATTTTTAAAAGGCTCAAAGAAAACGCCATCGCCGATGAATTTGTACTAGAGGGCAGACTGGAGTTTAAATAAATTGCTTTCCTTTTCAAAAATTCTGCCCTATCCAGTATACGGATCTGTTATTGCTTCCCACAATAAAAGTGCTTTCAATAATTGATTCTGAAGTGTTCTCGTATCAAGCTTTCCACAGGCTTGTTCTGAGGCGTAAATCGGGCATTATCATCCCCTCCGGCCTCCTGGTGATTGATATACCATTTCCAAATAAATCCGCCGGCAAACCAGGGTTGGTAACAATAATCTCGTCAAACAAAGCCTTGGTTAAGTTGATTTGTGCTTCCAAATTTACCACGCTCATTTCCCGATCACTCTTCCAGGGTTCCTTTCCGGCATAATCCACGCTGCGATAGCCGTATTCGGCAAACAAGATGTTTTTGCCTTCACGTTCCGAAACGCCCTTCAATTCGTCCTTCCATCGTTGCCAGCCCAATCTCGCTTCTTCCACAGTGGGGGTGTGATTTTTTTAAATAGGAAAATAAGCGTCTACTCCTATAAAATCCAACTCTTTCCAAAAAGGTATCCGTTTGTATTCGTCCCAATTGGCGGCGTAGGTTAGTTTCCCTTTAGAGGCTTTTTTTTATTTCTGAAATGAGCTGTTTCCAATAGTCGGGTTTGTTTACGATAAATTGCTCCAATTCGGTTCCAATACAGAATAGATCGACTTTCATTTGGCTGGGCCAATTGTGCGTAGGTTATAATAAAATTTCGATAGGTGTCTTCCAACTTCAACCACTCTTCTTCAGTATTCATCTTTAGATAGCCGGTGAACTCTCCCCGCCAGATCCAGATTTGCGGT
>CAWECU010000003.1:0-100230 GCA_963807685.1 uncultured Flavobacteriaceae bacterium
ATTGGCGGGACGAATAACTTTGAAAAAACACTGGGAGGCCTGCGAGCATTGTCAGAAGTTGATCAAAGACCTCGGATTGAAAGACGAGACACGAATTGCAAAGCTATTTTATCAAAGAGATAGAAGCGTTTGTAAACAGCAAAGGCAAAAAGATCATTGGTTGGGACGAGATTTTGGAGGGAGGTTTGGCTCCCAATGCCACGGTCATGTCCTGGCGCGGAACCGATGGCGCAATTGAGGCTGCCAAAGAAGGTCACGACGTCATCCTTACCCCGGGTTCGCATGCCTATTTTGACCATTACCAGGCCGAATACGACGACGAACCGCTTGCCATTGGTGGGTTTTTACCCTTGAAAAAAGTGTACAGTTTCAATCCCATCCCCGAAGAACTTAACACAACCGAAGCCCAATATGTATTGGGAGCCCAGGGCAACGTCTGGACCGAATACATGCCAACCACGGACCAAGTAGAATATATGGCCTTCCCACGCATGCTCGCCATGAGTGAGGTGGTGTGGAACGGTCCTACTCAAAATTTAGAAACAGATTATCCCGAATTTCTGTCGCGATTGGAGCCGTTTATGAAACGTATGGATGCACTGGATATCAACTATGCCAATCATTTATACGATATTTCGGGAAAGGTGGTGAAGCGTGACGGCGGTATTTTTTATGAACTGAAAACGCCCATCGCTGGAAGGAAAATAGTGTACACTACCAATTTTTCTTCGGAAGAAAAAGTGTACGAAGGACCTATAGTTATCGATGCAGATATTCATTTGGAGGCTGCAACGATAGTAGACTCGTCGGAAAGAGGCAGAACTCACGTTTTGGATATCAACTATCACGCCGGCATCAAAGGCAGTATCTCCGTAAATGTGGAACCACATCCGGCCTATGGTGCGGGGGGAAAAGAAGCTTTGATCAACGGTGTTTCGGGAAGTAATTCGCGCTATGGCGATACCGAATGGTTGGGTTTTTGGGGTGAGGATCTTGAAATAACCATTGACCTCGGAAGTAAAATGAAGATCTCGAAGATCTCCACACGGTTTTACAACGCCAACGGACAGTGGATATATGCGCCACTAAATGCCGAAGCTACCGTATCCCTGCAAAACGGAAATACGTTGAATACAATGACGGGGACAACAGAAAATAGTAAGGATTTGATCATCCCCGTGGTATTTGACTTTAGTGCAAAACCAAATGTCCTCACCAGATATATCGTCCTTACTATTCCCAACTACGGCACCATTCCAAAGGGTCTTCAGGGAGCGGGAAACAAGGCATGGACATTTATTGACGAGATAATTATTGAATGATCGTAGAAATTTGCGCCAACGGATTTGAAAGTGCCCAAATCGCCCAGAATGCGGGAGCCGATCGTATTGAGCTATGCATTGATCTTTCGGTAGGTGGGCTGACCCCTTCAAAGAAGTTGATCGAAAAAGTTATTTCTGAACTGAATATTCCGACCCACGTACTCATTCGCCCCAGAAGTGGTGATTTCTGCTATTCCGATGTGGAATTTGCAAACATGCTCGCCGATATTGCTTTCTGCAAAGAACTAGGTTGCGCGGGAGTGGTCAGTGGAGTGCTTAATGCAGAAAAAGGTATCGATATGGAGAGAACCAAACAGCTGATTGATGCTTCCGAAGGTATGGAATTTACCTTCCATCGCGCCTTTGATGTATGTAGCAGTTTTCCACATGCCATTCAGGTGCTGTTGGATTATGGAGCCACGAGGTTGCTTTCATCCGGACGAGAGCCCTCTGCCTTGCAGGGAATTGACTTTTTGAAATCTATACGTGATTTTATAAGTGGCAGGGTGCAGATCATGCCCGGTGGGGGGATTAGTTCGGAAAACGTTCTGGCGTTTAAAGAAGCGGGATTTGAGGCGATTCACTTATCGGCCGTCAAAAAAGAACCGGGTGTGGCGAACATTACTGACTTATTCAACACGGGTGTTTCGGGGCATTCCAATAGAAAGGAAATCGAAAAGATCATCAAACTATTATCGTAAAGGATATCCCTTGCCAGCCCACCAGGGACGCACCTCAATTATAAGATTTCCTGCTTGTACCGAAGGGTCTATATTGGCCAAACTATCCGCCATTTGCAAGGTAGGTACATTATAAACGGTAATTCCTCTTACGTCCTGATCATCACCAAAAGGGCCGGAAATATCTGCATAACCCTCTTCATACATTCTACTGAGATGCGCCCTATGAAGGACCTGTATACTATCGGATTCCTGTTTCGTCCAATCCCGATTGGGGCCTCGTTTTAAGAAAGCCATAAAATACTGCTGCATGATGATGGTGTCACCACTTTTTTCATCCACATAATCGAATATCTCATAGCCGCCAGCCTTCAGTTCTTTGATTTGTTGCGCCATCGACTTTTCATTAGCGTCTGACTCAAAATGTAATTCCCCATGCAGATCATCATCGTGTTTATTGTCGTGATCATGACCTTCTTGACAACTTAAGGCGATTCCAACAAAAAGGCTCCAGAGTACAACGATTCTAATTTTCATGATTCCAATTTTTATAAGGGTTCTTACTTAGCAGAGAATTGTAATATTTCAGGTCTCCGGTAACTTCGGCGCCCAACCATTCGGGTCTTTCAAAGGCTTCGTTTTCTTCGGAAAGTTCTATTTCTGCGACGATCAATCCTGCATTACTTCCGAAGAATTCGTCAATCTCATACAAATGAGCCCCTAGTTTTACTTCGTAGCGTACTTTATCAATAAGTTCCGTTTCACATAATTTCAATAGGGCTTCGGCATCGGTTCGTTCTATATCGGTTTCCCATTCGAAGCGAGTGGTGCCATCTTCATTCGATCTGCCTTTTACGGTAAGCAGTCCGAGATCACCTGCAATTCGAATCCGAACGGTTCGGTCGGGGTGGGTGTTCAGGAATCCCTGAACGATCCTTTTTTGTGCATGGGCTTCCGACTTAAAGGCTTCCGAAGTCACCAAAAATTTACGTTCTATTTCCAGCATCGTTTAGTTGATTCGCCAGGGTGGATTTTTACGGTTTTCCCCGGCTTTATATATTATGAGTTGATTCCCGTCCGGGTCTTTCAATCTCGCTTCCGTCCAAAGCCAGCGTTTGGCAGCGGGCATTTCATCAAATTCAATTCCTTTTTTTATCAATTCTGAAACCGTTTCAGCTAGATTTTCCACTTCAAAATACACATAAATTCCATCTCCTTGCGGCAATTTTTCAGTAAAATGAATTGAAAACGTACTTGCTCCGTCGGGACATTCAAAACGTGCGTAGGCATCATGGGTATGCACGATCAAACGAAGCCCCAGTTTTGTATAAAATTCGATGCTCTTCTTAACGTTTTGGGAGGGAACGGTAATTTGGTTCAGGTTCATTGGGTTGCGATTTCTTTAATTTTTTCTGAAGGAATCCGCGTTGAGGTATATCCTTCTACCGCCACTATTTGCATGGCTTTCGCGATGGTTTCAGGCGCTATCATTTTGTATTTTTTTGGAACCAAAAACCCGAAAAGGCTCATAAAAAATTTGGCCATCGATTCGCCGAAACGTTTTTCTCCCCGTTTCCCGCCTATGAGCGAAGGCTGCAAGAGGTAAGTGTTTTTAATGCCCAGCCTGAGGATCTCCTCCTCCATTTCACCCTTGGTTCGATTGTAAAACATGCGACTGTCGGGATCTGCTCCCAGAGCCGATACCACTACAAGGGTCTCTATTTGATTTGCTTTTGCGAGTTGGGCTGCCGCGACCGGGATTCCGTAGTCGATCTTTCGATATAGTTGCTCATTTGGGGTCTTGGCGTTGGTCGTACCAATACAGCAAAAAACAACATCTCCGGTAAATTCCTGAGCGTAATTCTCAAGTTCGAGCAGATCTACCAGGTATTCTTTCAGTTTAGAGTTCTTAATTCCAACCGACGATCGCGAAAAGAGTTTTATCGTATCATAGGAGGAGTCCTCCAGAAGGTTTTGTAACAATAAACCGCCTGTCAATCCGGTTGCCCCAAGAATAATCGCCGTTTTTCCCATACAAACTCAATATCACAAAAGAATCTCACTAAGATATTATAAATTTATGGGATGGAAGAAGCCCTTCCCGTACGGAAGATCATACACGTGGATATGGATGCCTTTTATGCATCGGTGGAGCAATTGGACGACCCTGCGCTTCGTGGAAAAGCTGTTGCCGTTGGCGGAGGGGGCGAACGCGGGGTGGTGAGTGCTGCAAGTTATGAGGCCCGGAAATTTGGGGTGCGAAGTGCCATGAGTGGTGTCCTGGCGCGAAAGCTATGCCCCGAGCTAATTTTTGTGCGTCCGCGTTTCGAACGCTATGGAGAGATCTCTAAGGAGATTCGGAAGATTTTTCACGAGTTTACAGACCTGGTCGAACCCCTTTCCCTGGATGAAGCCTATCTGGACGTCACCGAAAATAAAAAAGGAAATCCCAGCGCTACTTTGATCGCCCGGGAAATACGACAGAAAATAAATGATAGGACCGGGTTAAACGCTTCGGCGGGTATTTCCATCAATAAGTTTGTCGCCAAGGTAGCAAGTGATATCAACAAACCCAATGGGCAAAAAACCATCCCTCCGGAAGCCGTTATTCCCTTTCTGGAGACCTTGGATATCAAAAAATTCTACGGAGTTGGGAAAGTCATGAAGGAACGAATGTATCTGCATGGCATCTTCACCGGAAAGGACCTCAAAGCCAAATCGCTGGAATTTCTGGAGGAACACTTCGGAAAGAGTGGTGCCCATTATTATAAGATCGTTCGGGGAATTCAACACAGCAAAGTATCTCCCGATCACAAACGCAAATCGCTGGCTGCCGAAAGGACCTTCAACGAAAATATTTCTTCCGAAGTATTCATGCTGGAACGTCTTGAGGAGATCGCAGCTGAGGTAGAACGAAGGCTTCATAAGAGCAAAGTGGCGGGAAAAACGATCACCCTTAAAATTAAGTATAGCGATTTTACGTTACAAACACGATCCCGAACGCTTCCACTTTATGTTTCGAGTAAAGCGCTACTCATGGAAACTGTTAAAGATTTGTTATTTCAGGAGGGGATGAAAAATTCGGTACGCTTGTTGGGAATTAGCATATCAAACCTCAATAATGAGGACAAGAAAGAGGCGAAGCCGCCTCCCGATAAAACCATAGACGTACAACTCAAACTGGATTTTTAGCATATGTAGAAAACTACTTTTTTTGATTCATTTATTAACGTAACATTCACCCTTATGAAAAAAGTAGTTTTAATTCTAACAGCAGCCGTTTTGAGCACCGCATTCTTTGCCTGTAAAAACGACAAAAACCCCCAATCCCTTACCCAGGATCAAGACCTCGAGGGTATTGTGGACGAATCTTCCACCAATATTGCGATGGCAGATGCCTCTGAGGTCAATCCCGAAACCGAATTCCTTTATGTCACGGCCCCCAGTGGCTTAAGTTTACGCGAATACGGTAATTTGCAAAGCGATAAATTGGCAAGGATGCCTTATGGCACCAAAGTGAAAGTGATCACCTTTGAAAAGAACGCCACCATGAATATAGGCGGGATCAAAGGTGGGATGAACGAGGTGGAATTCAACCATAAAAAGGGATTTGCCTTTAATGGATATTTGTCCAAATACTTTCCACCCGAAAGAGATATTTCTCCCAAAGGATATGTAAGTGAATTGAATAAATTTTATCCTGAAGTGATCTTTACTGAAGTGACCGGGGGTCCGGTAACCAAGCCCTCGCTCACCGAAACCATTAGCCTGCCCAATGGCCAATGGCACGAAGCCTTCTTTATGGCACAGCGTCTTTTTGATTTTCCGAAGGAGTTCAACTTTCCAAACCCAAAAGGCCCCAATACAGAGGTCTTAAAAGACGGGAAGCCAAAAAAAGGGGTTTGGATAAGTCAGTTGGAAATCACCCGCAATGATAACCAACTGGAAAAAATAGCCTATGTATACAGCTCTCAAAAGTTTGACAGTACGGTGACCCTAATGAAGGAGGGAGATCTCATCAAGATCTCTAAGACCGAAACTATAAAATAAGAAAATGGCTGCAAGTATTCAGCTCCCTGAGATCGTTGGTTTCAGGGAGTTTTTTATTGCTTCGGAATTAAAGGGAGTCCCGTTTAGATTGGATACCGGTTTGTAAATTGGTGAGACCGGTGAGAACTAATGGACAGTATTGGGAAAGGCCATTTCAACCCCTATTCAAGCCATTTTAGAGTAGAGCTATACCTGGGAAACCCGCAATGTATTCACCATCCCCTTATCAACAATGGGCATGGCGGCGAGGTTGACGAGATACTCTCCTTTTTTGACAAACCCTTGTTCATGGGCTATCCGGTTCACGTCTTCCACAGTTTCATCGGTACTTACAAACTTATCGTAATAAAATGCTTTTACACCCCAAAGTAAGTTCAATCTGGAAAGTATCCTGCGATTGGAAGTGTATACCAGAATATGGGCGTCTGGTCTCCAGGCGGAAATTTGAAACGCCGTATACCCACTATTGGTCAAGGTACAAATAGCACTTGCCTCGATCTCATCGGCCATTTTTGCTGCGTGATAGCAAACCGATTTGGTGATGTATCGATTCGTACGAACATGAGGTGGTTCGTGAGGTACCTTGATAAGCTCGCTATTCTCAACCTGTCTGCAAATATTGGCCATCGTTTTGATCACTTCTACGGGATACTTCCCTACTGAAGTTTCTCCTGAAAGCATGACTGCATCGGCTCCATCCATAACCGAGTTGGCTACGTCATTTACTTCGGCTCTGGTGGGTGTTAATGAAGTAATCATCGTCTCCATCATTTGGGTGGCAATGATTACCGGGATTCGCGCACGTTTCGCGGTAAGCACCAATTGCTTTTGAATGAGCGGAACCTCTTCGGCCGGAACTTCGACTCCCAGATCTCCACGAGCGACCATCAAACCATCACAATAGGCCACGATTTTTTCGATATTGGCCACTGCCTCCGGTTTTTCGATCTTGGCAATGATAGGGATTTTATATTCTGAATGAGCCTCGATGAGTGCTTGTAGTTCCTGTAAATCTTCGGCATGACGCACAAAGGACAGTGCAATCCAATCCACTTCCAGACTAATGGCAAAGATGGCGTCTTCCTTGTCCTTACTTGTAAGAGCAGGTAATGAAATATCTGTATTGGGTAAGTTCACCCCTTTTTTGGAACGCAATGGCCCTCCCTGTATAACCTTAGATTTCACTTCATTCTCTCCATTGGTTTCCAACACTTCGAACATGAGTTTTCCATCATCGAGTAATATTTTTTCTCCTGGTTTCACATCTTTGGGGAAGTTATCGTAGTTCATATAGACCTTTTCCCGAGTGCCTTCGAATTCGTCGCCCGTACAAAAAGAAATGATATCACCGGGACTTACAACCACCTCTTCTTTCATCACACCAACGCGCAGTTTTGGCCCTTGTAAATCACCCAAAATGGCAGTGGTAGTATCCATTTCATCGCCCAGCTCTCGTATCATCTTAACCCGCTTTTTTACGTCCTCGTAATCGGCGTGCGAAAAATTGATTCGAAATACATTGACCCCTGCAGTTATCATGCGTTTCAAGATTTTTTTATCGCTCGTTGACGGCCCCAGTGTGGCCACGATCTTCGTTTTCTTTTGAAATGGCATTTAGTTAAATATTAAATTATTGTTCGATTTTATTTGGTTGATTTCAATTTCGTAAGCTGAAATGACCTGCTTTATTTCATTGATCTGCGCTAAAATTCTTCGTAGTGGTATGTTTTCAAATTCGGATTCAATCTTCAGAAAAAAATCGACTTTTCTAAATTCGGGAAGTAAATGCGTGATGGTGGTTCGTTCCGAAACAGCCTCCTCAAATAACTCTCCTTCTGTGCTTATACTGGCCAACTTCGACTTACATTTATTGCCAACCAAATGATAATGGGTATACTGAAATTGATCTTCAAACTCGAAGATAGGGAAGCTAACTTCGAGATCGTTATTCGAAAAATCCAAATCGGACTGTTTTCTTCTCAGGCACAAATTGAGATGTTGATTCAGCAAATAGGCAACCTTATAGTCTTCCTCGCTACAATGGATGGCAACCAAAGAAAAGTCTTCCGTAAAGTCATCATCCAAAAGTATTTTATGGACTGCCATCTGTTGAATTTTGTCTAAAAATAGAAATTGTTTTTCTCAAGTAGCTTGCCAAGTTATTTTATTTGAGCTATTTCCCTTCGAAAACGTTTGGGAAGCCATGCAAAATAATTCTCAGCCCTGCATTTGCATTTGCTTTTGTAGCTTGTAATACGCTCTTTTGGCAGCGCGTTCTTCGGCTTTTTTCTTAGATGTCCCACGGGCTTTTGCTACGGTGTCGTGTTCCAATTGTAGTTTAACGGCAAAGTGTTTTAAAGGATCATTCCCGGTGTCTTCATATACGTCGAATTTGAAGCTCTTTTTATTTTTTTGACACCATTCGATGAAAAGGCTTTTGTAACTTATGATCTTCCCTTCCAATTTCTGAATATCCACATAGGGTTTGATGACCCTGCGATGTATAAATTTTTCGCAATACCGGTATCCTTTGTCCAGATAAATGGCCCCTACGAGTGATTCGAAGACATTTCCGTGAATATTTTCCCCAAACTGCTCGATGGGAATATTGGTTTTCACCAGATCGATAAGTTTTAGGTCTCGCCCCAATTCATTCAGATGTTCCCGGCTTACGACCTTGGAACGCATTTTGGTCAGATAGCCTTCATTTCCCTCAGGTACTTTTTTAAAAAGATGCGCTGCAATCACCGCTCCCAGCATCGCATCTCCCATAAACTCAAGTCGTTCATAGTTTTGAGTGGTCCCTTCTGAACTGTGATTGTTCATGGAGCGATGGGTAAAGGCCTCCACATAAATACTTAGGTTACCCGGTTTAAAGCCCAATATCTTTTTTATACCCATATAAAACTTATCGTCCTTTTCAGAACGGGAATTAAATATGTTTTTAATAGAGGCCATAGTTTTTAAACGTCTAACTTCTTGAATAAAACACAAGCGTTATGACCGCCAAAACCAAAGGTATTGCTCAGGGCAACATTAACCTCTCGCTTTTGTGCTTTGTTAAGCGTGAGATTGAGAGAAGGGTCAATTTCTTCATCCACGGTTGTGTGATTTATCGTTGGAGGAACTATTCCGTTTTTCATTGCTAGTATGGACGCAATCGCCTCTATCGCTCCGGCAGCACCTAATAAGTGACCGGTCATCGATTTGGTAGAATTGATATTGATATTTTTCGCGTGTTTTCCAAATACTTTGGAAATTGCTTTTAATTCTGCGACATCTCCCAAAGGGGTTGACGTTCCGTGTGTATTAATGGCGTCTATTTGATCCGGGGTCATTCCTGCATCATTCAAACAATTGATCATGACGCGTTCGACACCTATGCCATCGGGATGTGGCGCTGTCATGTGATAGGCATCACTGGACATTCCTCCACCAACAACTTCGGCGTAAATTTTTGCGCCACGCTTTTTCGCGTGTTCATATTCTTCGAGGATTAGGGCTCCTGCACCTTCTCCTAGTACAAAGCCATCACGGGTCGCGTCGAATGGTCTTGAAGCCGTTTCAGGACTTTCATTTCTGGTGGAAAGGGCATGCATGGCATTAAATCCACCCATTCCTGCTTTGGTAACAGCGGCCTCACTACCACCGGTTACAATAATATCACAATACCCAAGACGAATATAGTTTAACGCATCGATCATGGCATTGGCTGACGAAGCACAAGCGGAGACCGTTGTATAGTTGGGGCCCATAAACCCATGCTTGATAGAGATATTACCCGGGGCAATATCTGCTATCATTTTTGGAATGAAAAAGGGGTTAAAACGTGGTGTTCCATCCCCTTCTGCAAAATTTATAACTTCATCTTGAAAAGTCTCCAAGCCACCAATTCCGGCTCCCCAAATTACACCAACTCGAAATTTATCAATCTGATCCAGGTCAATTCCTGCGTCGATGATGGCCTCATCACTCGAGACCAAGAGCATATTGTGCAAATCGGTCTAGTTTTCTGGCTTCTTTTCTGATCAAAATGTTGTAGTGGATCGAAATTTTTAATTTCGCAAGCGAATTTTGTTTTGAACTTTTCAGTATCAAAATAGGTTATAGGGGCACAACCACTCTTCCCATTTTTAATGCCGTCCCAATATTCTGAAATATTGTTACCAATGGGAGTGAGGGCACCAAGGCCTGTAACTACAACTCGCTTTAATTCCATATAGAAGTTTTATTATTTTGCTTCTTCTATATATGAAATTGCTTGACCTACAGTGGCGATATTTTCAGCTTGATCGTCTGGAATTTGAATATCAAATTCTTTTTCAAATTCCATAATAAGCTCTACCGTATCTAGTGAGTCTGCTCCTAAGTCGTTTGTGAAGCTAGCTTCATTTACAACTTCGTTTTCGTCTACACCTAATTTGTCAACGATGATAGCTTTTACTCTTGATGCAATGTCTGACATAATTCTTGTTTTTAAATTTTAATTATAAGTGGCAAAAATAAAATATTTTAATTGAAAACACCATTTAAATTAAAATGTAATGTGTAAATGAAATATTAAATTAAATTATTGATGTCTTATGATTCAATCTTTAATTAAAAAATTTTAATTTGAAAGATAAAGCAAATTAAACAATTTTGAGCGAAGTAAAACTCTATTGCCTTACTTTTGTTATTTATTTTTATTATTACTTCAAAACACCCAAAGAAACTCTAATGAAGAAGCGTATAGTTATTTTTGCTTCGGGTAGCGGTACCAATACTCAAAACTTAATTCAATACTTTCAACAAGGCAAATTTGCCGAGGTTGTTCTGGTGCTGTCAAACAAGAAGGATGCCAAAGTTTTGGATCGAGCTAAAACTCTGAAATATCAAAGCCATAAGCGTTTGACTAAAGAATCGTTATTTGCATTCAGAAGAAGGAGTACTGAAAACTCCTCAAAAAAGTAAAACCCGACTTTATCGTCCTGGCTGGATTTCTTTTAAAATTTCCTGAGATGTATTCTGAAGGAATTTCCCAATAAGGTTATTAATATTCATCCTGCCTTACTTCCAAAATACGGGGGAAAAGGAATGTATGGGCATCATGTTCATGAAGCGGTAGTCGCCAATAATGAAGCGGAAACAGGAATTACCATTCATTATGTGAACGAAAATTATGATGAAGGTGCAATTATTTTTCAGAAAAGGGTGACACTTTCAGAAAAAGACACTCCGGAAGCAGTGGCAAAAAAAATTCATGAATTGGAATATGAATATTTTCCTAAGGTGATTGAAGACGTCCTCCTTTCCGAAGAAACCGAAACAAATCCCCTTTCAAACGGTCCCGAATAATGGCTAAAAAAGAAAAATTCTATGTGGTTTGGTTTGGGAATCCGGCCGGAATTTTTGGCAGCTGGAAAGAGTGTCAATTGTCTATAAAGGGAGTGAACGGTGCTCAGTATATGTCCTTTGACACTTTCGCGGAGGCTAAAAAAGCCTATAAGAAAGAATATGCCGATTACAAAGGAAAAAAAACTAAGAAAAAAACGCTATCAAAGAAAGAGCTTGCAAAATTTGGATGATCCTAACCTGTATTCAGTATTGCAGTAGATGCAGCTTCGAGTGGAAATCCCGGGAAAATGGAATACCGTGGTGTTGATACCCAAACTACCAAACCACTTTTTCACCAAGGTCCTTTTCAACAGGGAACCAATAATGTGGGCGAATTTCTGGCTCTTGGTACATGGATTGGCTTTTTTAAAAAAACATAAAAGCGATCGAATCCTCTACACCGATTCCCGAATTGCCATGGGTTGGGTAAAGAAGAAAGAAATGCAATACCAAGCTCAAACAAACATGCAAGAACAAAAAGCTCTTCGAACTAATTTCACGTGCCGAAAAATGGTTGAAAACATAATTCCTATAACAACAAAAATTGTAAAATGGGAAACCAAAGCCTGGGGTGAGATTCCGGCTGATTTTGGAAGGAAATAACTACTTACGCCATTTTACCCAGACAGTTACCGTAGGGTCAGTTACATTACCTCCTGCAGAAGGGGTTCGAGCATTAATATAGTTTCCAGCACTAAAATTGACATTGTAGTCGGTTTTTAGAAATTTCCAGTTGACTAAATTAAAAGTGGTCGTTGAGATAGTTGTTGTGCCATTTTTTACGGTCACATCGAAAGCCTTTGCAGAGCCAGGACCTATCACATCTGAAGTAGTAGCTCCTATATATACAATGGTTCCGGCATAGGGCATGTATGCTCCACTATTCACGTTTGCAACTTCTCCATATTTAAGAATTGTATTTGAAGTTGCTCCGGAGTTAGTGAATGTCAAGGCGGTTGTCTCTGTACTCAACCATTTGGCCCGGGTAACGTCGTACATATAAAGCTGGTCCCCTATCACAGCCAATTGTCCCGTGGATGTTCCGGCCGGAGCCGTTTGCGGATTTAACTCCAACAATGGATAATTGGGAGTAGAAACATCGTTGGCCAACTCAAGTTGGGCGGTAGGTGTCAAAGTCGCAATTCCAACTTGAGCAATTAAGCTAGCAGTGGAAAAGAAGACGCCTAGTGAAAGTATCAATAATTTATGCATTTCTTATGTGTTTAAATTAGCGGGGCGGTAAAAATACGGTAAAACCATAATCTGCTCGGTTGGTTTTCCATAATTATTCGTTGTCAGAAGGTTTTTTCCGACAAACGTCTCGAAACCGCCAAAAAAGGAAGGAAAAAAAGAAAATTGATATCCTAAGGCGGGATGTAGCGTTCTCATTCTTTGCTCGTATTTAATACAAATACATCAAGTGTAACTAGTAGCTGGTGAAAATTATTTCGGCCGTCCTTTGATGGATCTCAATTATTGTGAGATAGATTAGCTTCTAATTTCATTGCTTGGTATTGCGTTGAAAGCAACGAGGATAAATCCTGCTTATTATTATTAATTTGATTAAATTTGCACCTTCATTTCATAACCCTTATATGAGCAAACTCGTTATCGTTGGAACTGTGGCTTTTGATGCTATTGAAACCCCATTTGGAAAAACGGATAAAATTCTTGGAGGGGCGCTGCAACTTATATTGGCTTATCTGCTTCAAATTTCAATGTGGACGCAGCAATCGTTTCGGTGGTAGGCGGAGATTTTCCCAAGGAATACATTTCATATGCTGACGAACAAAGGTATGAATGTTGAAGGTTTGGAAATATTGAAGAAGGGAAAAACATTTTTCTGGAGCGGAAAATATCACAATGATATGAACTCTCGTGATACTTTGTCAACCGAACTCAATGTACTTGGCCGATTTTAATCCCTGTGGTTCCCAAAGCATATAAAGATGCTGATGTGGTTATGCTGGGCAATCTTACATCCCTTAGTTCAATTAAGTGTTATTGAGCAGATGAAAAACCCGAAGCTGATTGTCCTGGATACCATGAACTTTTGGATGGATAATGCATTGGACGAATTGCTTCAAGTGATTGCTAAAATAGATGTAATTACCATTAATGATGAAGAAGCCCGACAATTAAGCAATGAATATTCCTTGGTTGTAGCAGCTCAGAAAATTATGACAATGGGACCCAAATTTGTTGTGATTAAAAAAGGAGAACATGGAGCCTTGTTGTTTCATAAAGATGAAATATTCTTTGCACCTGCATTACCCTTGAGAAGAAGTTTTTGATCCTACCGGAGCAGGAGATACTTTTGCCGGAGGCTTTACCGGGTATTTGGCCAAAACAGGAGATTTCAGTTTTGAAAATATGAAGACAGCGATTATTTATGGATCTGCCTTAGCATCTTTTTGTGTTGAGAAATTTGGAACCGAACGAATGTTGAATCTTTCAAAGCACGAAGTACATCAGCGCTTACAGCAATTTAAGAATTTAACTCAATTTGATATTGAATTAACATAAACTTGCGTCCTAAATGGGGCGTTTTTTGTTTACTATTTTTCTGAAATAATTATGAGCGATGCTTTAAAACACGAATGTGGAATTGCAATGGTGACGATTGCTAAAGCCATTGGAGTACTACAAAGAAAAGTACGGTACGGCATTTTACGGGGTAAATAAAATGTACCTTCATGATGGAAAAACAGCACAATCGTGGACAGGATGGCGCCGGTTTTGCCAGCATCAAATTAGATGTTAATCCCGGGGAACGATACATAAGCCGAGTTCGGTCCAACGCTGCACAACCCATTCAGGATATTTTTGCTCAAATCAATGAACGAATCAATCTGGAATTTGAAGCTCACCCTGAATTAAAAGATGATGTTGCTGCACAAAAAAAAAGTATCCCCTATTTGGGCGAATTGTTTTTGGGTCATGTTCGCTATGGAACTTTTGGAGGAAACAGTGTTGAAACATGTACATCCCTTTCTTCGACAAAATAACTGGATGCACCGGAATCTGATTATCGCCGGGAATTTTAATATGACCAATACCAATGAGCTTTTCGATAATCTGATCAAATTGGGGATGCATCCAAAAGAAAAGGCCGATACCATTACGGTCATGGAAAAAATTGGTCATTTTTTGGACGATGAAGTGCGAAAGCTATATAAAAAAGCTAAGGCCACGGGTTTAACTAAAATGGAGGCCTCTCCTTATATCGCAGAGCATCTTAAATTTAGGCAAAGATCTTCAAAAAGTCTGCCAGAGATTGGGATGGTGGCTATGCCATGGCGGGTATGTTAGGACATGGCGACTGCTTTTGTTTTGACGGGATCCTGCCGGAATTAGACCTGCTTATTACTATAAGGATGATGAGGTTATTGGTGGTGGCTTCAGGAAAGACCTGTTATTCAAACCGTATTTAATGTTCCTTTTGAAGACGGTGAAGGAAATTGGATCCGGGACATGCCCTCATTATCAAAAAGGACGGAAAGAATGAGATTTCCAGAAATATTGGAGCCTCTAGAACGAAAATCCTGTTCTTTTGAGCGTATTTATTTTTCTCGCGGAAGTGATGCTGAAATCTATCAGGAACGAAAGAAACTTGGAAAATTGGTGATGCCAAAAGTTTTGGAAAGCATCGATTACGATACTGAAAACTCTGTCTTTTCATTTATTCCAAATACAGCCGAAACCTCCTTTTACGGCATGCTGGATGCCGCTCAAAACGAGCTCAATAAACAAAAGAACGAAACTATTTTAAGGGAAAAAGAAAGGCTAACCGCAGAACGACTTCAGCAAATCCAGTCACATAAAATCCGTACCGAAAAACTTGCCATTAAAGATGTCAAACTTCGTACCTTTATCACGGATGACAGTAGCCGGGATGATCTGGTGGCGCATGTATACGATGTTACCTATGGTGTGGTCAAACCCAATGATAATCTTGTCGTTATTGACGATAGTATTGTGCGAGGAACCACCTTAAAGAAAAGTATTCTTAAAATGCTGGATCGTTTAAACCCAAAACAGATTGTAGTGGTCTCTTCCGCACCTCAAATTCGTTATCCCGATTGCTACGGAATTGACATGGCTCGACTTGAGAGCATCTGGTTGCCTTTAACGCTGCTCTTGAATTACATAAAGAAAGAGGGACAGAGCAGGTAATCGAAGACATTTACCATAAATGTAAGAAACAGCTTGGCTCTGAAAGATTCGGAAGTACATAAATTATGTAAAAGAATTGTACGCCCCTTTCAGCGATGAAGAAATTTCCGATAAAATTGCCACACATAATAAGTAACGAAACGATCAATGCCAAGGTGAAAGTGATCTTTCAATCGGTGGATGATCTCCACAAAGCCTGTCCGAAAAATCTGGGAGATTGGTACTTTACCGGTGATTATCCCACCACTGGCGGAAATAGAGTTGTGAATCGAGCTTATATAAATTTTTATGAAGGAAATCCAGACAGAGCCTACTAATTATGTTAAATGTTGCCAAAAAAAGGGCAATTAGTGCATTTAGTCGAGAATAAAAACCACTTTATCCAAAAGTAGGAAAAATCTGCATTGGATATTAGATTATGTTCTATATTTGACCCATACCATAGCATAAGTAGGTTAAGTTCATGGTAAGATTTGGGGCAAAAAAGGTAAACACTTGTTTACCTTTTTTATTTTCCCCAAATCCAAGGGGTGGCGAACCAGCCAATTCCTGATTCCTAAAGCACCCCTGTATCGGTGAGCCGTTTCTCTTTTCTACTAAAACTCTCGTTTACCCTTTCTAAACAGCCAATACCAAGGCGAACCAGCCAATTCCTGATTCCTAAAGCACCCTGTATCGGTGAGCCGTTTCTCTTTTCTACTAAAACTCTCGTTTACCCTTTCTAAACAGCCAATACCAAGGCGAACCAGCCAATTCCTGATTCCTAAAGCACCCTGTATCGGTGAGCCGTTTCTCTTTTCTACTAAAACTCTCGTTTACCTTTTCTAAACAGCCAAAACCAAGGCGAACCAGCCAATTCCTGATTCCTAAAGCACCCTGTATCGGTGAGCCGTTTCTCTCTTCATTTAAAACACTTATTTACCCACTTCGAAGCTGTAGCTTTCGCGGGTATCTTCGCCAATGATCCCCCAGAAATTTAATTTTACTGCCAAAACTACGATGCTATAAAGTGGCGAACCAGCCAATTCCTGTTTTCCAAAACACCCCGATTGGGTGGCCGTTTTTAGCCTGCTTCAAAGCAACCATCACTCCCAAAACCATCAATTATCCCCCTCAAAAAGCCGATTTCTACTATCATTTGTGCTTTTAAACGAATAAAGAGGTGATTGGTCTAAAATATTATTTCTTACGAATAATAATCACATATATTTGATGCATACCATAGCATAAGTAGGTTAAGTTCATGGTAGATTTGGGGCAAAAAAAGGTAAACTCTCGTTTACCTTTTTTTATTGGCCCAAATCCAAGGGGTGGCGAACCAGCCAATTCCTAAATCCTAATGCACCAAGTTTCAGTGAGCCGTTTCTCACTTCTTATAAAACTCTCGTTTACCTTTTTGTCGGTCCGGCCGCTACCGCGGGTATCTTCGCCAAATGTCCACAGGACATTTGATTTTGCCAGGCAAAATTACGCTGCGATAAGGTGGCGAACCAGCCAATTCCTGATTCCTAAAGCACCCTGTATCGGTGAGCCGCTGCTCACTTCTTCTAATACTCTCGTTTATCTCTTTCTGGCCTGCCAATAGCAAGCGTAACTCATGAGTTGGCGAACTCTTTTTTCATTGAATCACATTTCCCAATAAAAAAACCCGTTCACTCTTGCAAACGGGTCTTACATTCAAAATGAATAGTTTTTTATTTATGAGTATCGAAGCGTGCGGCCACCTCATCCCAATTAATCACGTTAAAGAACGCGTTCACATAGTCGGGTCTGCGGTTTTGGTAATTTAAATAATATGCGTGTTCCCATACATCCAACCCTAAAATTGGTGTTCCTCCACAGGTCACACCTGGCATCAATGGATTGTCCTGATTAGGGGTTGAGCATACCTCAACCCTTCCCCCTTTATGAACACATAACCATGCCCATCCGGAACCAAATTGAGTTTTTGCCGCCGTAGAAAAAGCCTCTTTAAACTTTTCGAAACTCCCAAAAGCTTCATCGATGGCATCAGCTAATTCGCCTTTCGGACTTCCGCCTCCGTTGGGCGACATCACCTTCCAAAACAGACTGTGATTATAAAACCCTCCTCCGTTGTTCCGAACGGCTTTGTTGTTCATATCAAGGTTTTGGAGAATATCCTCAATTGATTTTCCTTCGTTTGGAGTACCTTTAATGGCAGCGTTAAGGTTGTTGGTATATCCAGCATGATGCTTCCCATGATGAATTTCCATGGTGCGTGCGTCTATATGTGGCTCTAGGGCGTCGTGTGCATAATTTAATGTTGGTAATTCAAAAGACATATGATCAATTTTTAGTTACTACTTATTTACTACATCAAAAATACTGATTATAAATGGTTTCTATAGTTATGGAATTTATAAGATTTTTATAGTTTCATAGAAATTCTTAATAGTATCTTTATAGTCCGCAACCTTTATTCTTTTGGGTCATTCGAGTCCTTTTACTATTTACAATGCTTCCGCCGGCAGCGGTAAAACCTTTGCATTGGTCAAGGCCTATCTCAAAAAAATCCTTTCGCATGCACAACCCGGCTATTATAAGCATTTGCTGGCCATCACTTTTACCAACAAAGCCGTTGCCGAAATGAAAACCCGAATTATTAACACCCTCGTTGGTTTTTCTTCGGAAGAGGTGCCGCAAACCGCCCAAAAGATGCTGGATCTGCTGGTCGCCGAAACCTCTATCTCCGAAGAAACCATACGATCCCGATCCCGGGTGATCCTAAAACATCTGTTGCACAATTATGCCCAGTTTAGTGTGGAAACCATCGACCACTTCAATCATCGATTGATCCGCACATTCGCCCGGGACCTGAACCTCTCCAGTCATTTTGAGGTAAGTCTCGATCTGAAAGAACTTATTTCCCAAGCCGTGGATCAATTGATTGATAAAGCCGGACAAGAGTCTGAAATCACCAAAATTCTGCTTGAATTTGCGCTTCAGAAAACCGATGACGATAAATCCTGGGACATTGCTATTGACCTAAAAAAGACCGCTTCGTTGCTGGGTAATGAAAACGATGCGGAGTATTTGGCCCAATTAAAAGACCAGTCACTGTCAAATTTTATGGGGCTTCGAAAAAAACTGCGCTCTCAGGCCGCTGCCATCGAAAAAGAAATAGCGTTACTCGCCACGGAAGTACTGGACTTGCTGGCTGTAAATGAAATTCCGCTTGAGGTATTCTCCCGAATGACCCTTCCCAATCACTTTCTAAAACTGAAAGACGGAAACTACCTGGTCTATGAGAACAAGCTTCAGCAGTATCTTGAAACCGGTGGCAACGCCCTGTACAAAAAAGACACTCCCGAAGCTATCGCCGGCACCATCGACGAGCTCACTCCCCACTTATTAAAATGTTATGTAACGCTTAAAGCGAAGGTATCCCGATTGAAATTACTCGAAAATATTCTGAAAAATCTCGTGCCCCTTGCTTTGGTCAACCTCGTAAATCAAGAGCTTGAAGCTATCAAAGAAGCCGATAATATACTTCCTATAAACGAATTCAACGCGCTTATCCATGAACAAATCAAAGATCAGCCTGCACCTTTTATCTACGAGCGTCTGGGAGATCGATACCGGGACTTCTTTATCGACGAATTTCAAGACACCTCCGGCTTGCAATGGAACAATTTAATTCCTTTGATTGACAACGCAATTTCACAGGCACATGAAGGAGAAGAACCCGGAAGTTTACTGCTGGTAGGTGATGCCAAGCAGTCTATTTATCGATGGCGTGGCGGATGGCCGGAACAATTCATGGATCTCTACGGGGGCGGGAATCCTTTCGCGCTTTCCGAAGAAAAAAAAATAGAAAGTCTGGAGACAAATTACAGAAGCTGCCGTGAAATCATTGAATTCAATAATGATTTTTTCAGTTTTGTTTCCGAGTTTTTTGGAGATGCCGATCATGAAAATCTGTATAAAATTGGAAATCAACAAAAAAATCCGGGGAAAAAAGGCGGGTATGTAAGAATTGAATTTGTCGATCCTGCCGCTGACGACGGTTCAGAAAATAAATCCGATCCTTATGCGCAGAAAGTACATGCCACCATTGAAGAGGTAAGCGCTCTTGGGTATCGGCTTAAGGATATGTGCGTCCTCACCCGAAAGAAAAAAGAAGGAATTGCCATTAGCGAATTGCTGCTAGAAAAAGGAATTCCAGTGATTTCAGAAGAAACCTTGCTTCTTAAAAATGCGCCCAGTGTTCAATGTCTTATCCACATACTTCAATTGAGCATCTCACCGCATCATGAAGAAGTGAAAATTCAGTTCCTGGAATTTTTACACGACCATTTGTCCGTTCCCGAAGAAAAGCACAGCTTTTTTCAGTCCCTTATTCACGAGCCGATAGAGGTGCTTTCAGAAAAACTAAAACGGTATTCCATCGATTTCAACTTTCATGCCCTGCATTCACTTTCACTGTTTGAAAGCCTTGAATACAGCATTGATTCGCTTAAACTGGAAACCACGGCCGACGCCTTTCTTAGTAGTTTTATGGACTTGGTCTTTAGTTTCGGACAACGACCGGAATCGGGGAAAAGTGCGTTTTTGGATTTCTGGGAAACCGAAAAGGAGCGCACGAGTATTTCAGAAAATAAAAGTACGAATGCGGTTCAGGTGATGACTATTCACAAGGCCAAAGGTCTCGAATTTCCGGTGGTGCTCTTTCCCTATGCCGATCTGGATATTTATAGTGAGATTGAAGCCAGGGCCTGGTACCCATTGCATGAAGCCGGTTTTGAGAATGTGTTGATCCATTATAACAAAGGAGTGGCCGATTATGGTGACCGGGGCGCTCAACTGGTGCTGGATAGACGAAATACCCTGGAGTTGGACAATATCAATCTCTTGTACGTAGCTTTGACCCGGGCAGCCGAGCAGCTTTATATTTTTGCCAAAGATCAACCTTTGAAAGAAAATCCAACCACCTACAACGGATTTCTAAAAGCCTATGTCCAGTCCATTGGGCAGTGGGATGATGCTATAAGCGTGTACGATTTTGGGGGCCGTGAGCGGGTTTCTTCGGAAAGGGTGGAAACTGAGATCAAAAGCGTTGAAATTCCCTATTTGGTTTCTTCGCCGGAAACTCACAATATAAAGGTGGTTTCTTCAGAAATAGGCGCGCACGACGCTGAAAATTTACAGTCGGTTCATATAGGAAATCTATTGCACGACGCGATGGCGCTTGTGAAATATTCCGAAGATATTGATGCTGTATTGGAAGACCTTATGTTGCAGTTGAGGGATGAGCCGGAGACTTTTTCAGAAATTAAGAAAATGATGACCGCTATTATTACCCACCCGGAACTAAAACCCTTGTTTGAAACCACAGTTGCCGTCCACAATGAAAGAGACATCATCACACCTGAACGTGTCCTGCGACCGGATAGGATCAACATTCACGAAGACAATACAGTCACCCTGGTAGATTACAAAACCGGGGCTCCAAAAGAGATCTACGAATACCAAATAGGCAGCTATGCGATGGCCTTACAAGACATGGGGTTTTCTATAAGGGAAAAGCTGTTGGTTTACTGTGGTAAGGATGCTATTTTGATAAATAAAACTTAAATTTGAGGCCATTAATTACAGGCTTAAAAAACTAAAAAATGTACGGAAATATCAAGCAACACCTGCAACAGGAAATTCAAGAAATAAAGGAAACCGGACTTTATAAGAAAGAACGAATTATCACCTCCCCTCAGGACGCGGTCATCAACATTTCAACCGGGGAAGAAGTGATTAATTTTTGCGCCAATAATTATTTAGGATTATCGTCAAATAAGGAAGTGATCCAGGCGGCCAAAGATGCAATGGACACCCATGGTTTTGGCATGTCATCAGTTCGTTTTATCTGCGGAACACAGGATATTCACAAAGAACTGGAGCAAAAAATAGCCGATTTCTATCAAACCGAAGACACCATTCTTTACGCGGCTGCGTTTGATGCCAACGGAGGGGTTTTTGAACCACTTTTCGGTCCCGAAGATGCGATTATTTCGGACTCATTGAATCACGCTTCCATTATTGACGGAGTTCGTTTGTGTAAAGCAGCCCGGTATCGTTATCAGAATAGTGATATGGAGGATTTGGAAAAACAATTTATTGCTGCTAATGAGAGTGGAGCGCGCCATAAGATAATTGTAACCGACGGTGTTTTTTCTATGGATGGAGTGGTGGCTCCGCTGGATAAAATTTGTGATCTGGCCGAAGCCTATGATGCCATGGTCATGATCGATGAATGTCATGCGGCAGGATTTATTGGAGAAACTGGCCGAGGAACCCTTGAAGAAAAAGGGAGTTATGGGACGAATCGATATTATTACCGGAACCCTTGGAAAAGCCCTGGGAGGAGCCATGGGAGGCTATACCACGGGGAAAAAAGAAATCATTGAAATTCTCCGACAACGATCACGACCTTATTTGTTTTCAAATTCTCTGGCGCCAGCCATTGTGGGGGCTTCTATTAAGGTATTTGATATGCTTGCCAATGATACCAAGCTTCGAGATGCCTTGGAAGCAAACACTACCTACTTTAAAAAAGGAATGAAAGAGGCTGGTTTTGATATTGTTGACGGGGATTCGGCCATTGTTCCTGTGATGCTATACGATGCCAAATTATCCCAAACCATGGCCGATATGCTATTGGAAGAGGGAATCTATGTAATTGGTTTCTTCTATCCGGTAGTTCCAAAGGAAAAGGCGAGAATAAGAGTACAATTGTCCGCAGCTCACACAATAGAGCATTTGGACAAAGCGATAAATGCCTTCAAAAAAGTGAAGCAAAAACTCAAGATATAATTAGTATATTGACCTTTATTTATTATTACCTGATGACGTATTTGTAAAAAATTTAATAGATTTGCTTTTGTTTATAAGTTTTAACAACTTACTTTTGCTCATAATTAACACTTAAAAAAATTAAACAATCGAATATGAAACATCTTAACAGTATTTTAGTTGCTGCGCTATTATTTTCGCCATTGGTGTAGCAAATGCTCAGGACGGAAAACAATCCTTGGGCTATCGAGGTTGGCGTCAATGCCGTTGATACATGGCCCGTTGGAGTTACCGAAGACGGAAGATTCCCTTCTATGATAGGTGAAAACGCAACCAAAGGAGACCTATTTGACGAGTATTTCAACGTAGAATGATCACTATAACATTCTTCCTTCGGTTTCCAGAATTATCTATAGGTAGATACATTGGTAGTGGATTTACTTTTGCTGCTGTTGGAACTATTAACAGAATTGATCAAGATAGGAGATGCTTCAAGTAGATGATTTGACTTACTATGGTGTTGATGGTGAAATTAAATATAGCTTTAGAGACCTTATTGGTGGTCCCGGTGGATGGTTTGATCCTTCTATTGGTGTTGGTGGAGGTTACACTTGGGTTGATGATATTGGATTTGGAACTGCAAACGCACTTGCAAGTATTAAATTTCTGGTTAGCTGAAACAATCTTGCACATTAATTTCCAATCAACTTACAAGCATGCCTTTGAAGAAGATTTATGGAGTTAAACACTTCCAACATTCAGCTGGTAGTTTTGTTTCAAATTTGGTGGAAAAGATACTGATGGTGACGGAATATACGACAAAGATGATCGAATGTCCTGAAACTCCAGGTTTACCTGAATTTAACGGATGTCCTGATACTGACGGTGATGGTATCGAAGATAGAAACGATGCTTGTCCTAACACTCCTGGTTTAGCTGAGTACAACGGTTGTCCTGATACTGACGGTGATGGTATCGCTGATCCACGAAGATGCTTGTCCAACAGAACCTGGTCCAAAATCAATAATGGTTGTCCAATGATGACGAGATGGTGATGGTGTAAACTGATCCAGATGATGCTTGTCCAGATGAAGCTGGTCCTGCAGCCAACAAAGGTTGTCCTTGGCCAGATAGAGATGGTGACGGTGTTCTTGACAAAGATGACGCTTGTCCAGACGTTCCTGGTACTGTAGCTAACAAAGGTTGTCCAGAAGTATCTGTTGAAATTATCAAGCAATTGAATGATTACTCTAAAACTATCTTGTTCGATACTGGTAAAGCAACTATTCGTCAAGAATCTTATGCTGTTCTTCAAAGTATCGCAGATATTATGAAAGAATACCCAACGGCTGACTTTCGTGATCGAAGGTCATACTGATAGTGTCGGTAGTGATGCTTCAAACCAAAAGATTATCTAATAATAGAGCTGCTTCTGTAAGAGACTTACCTTACTACCATTGGTATGAGTGGTAACAGATTGTCATCAATTGGTTATGGTGAATCAAGACCAATTGCCAGCTAACAAAACACAAAGCAGGTAGACAACAAAACAGACGTGTTGAAATTTCTTTGAAAAAGTAATCCAAACATAAAATAAATGCTGAAAACGCCTCCCTTATTGGGAGGCGTTTCTTATTTTTAGGGTATGCAAACATTTCTTGAAGAAACCATTATTTGCCATTCAAACAGGAAAGGAGGATATTTCAAACTGTATTCTTATTCTTCCCAGTAAAAGAGCCGGTGGTTTTTTAAAGAATTTTCTTCGGAAGAATGCGCGTAAAACCATGTTCGCTCCCAAAATAATAAGTATTGAGGAATTTATTGAAGAACTTTCCCATCTAAAGATCATAGCGCCTGACGAACTGCTTATTAAAAGTTATCAGGCGTATCTCACCACCACGGGGATTATAGAAAAAGAAAGCTTCGAGAATTATGCTTCCTGGGCCAACGCACTGCTTAACGACTTTAGTGAGATGGATCGCTATCTCGTGACTCCCAAAGCCTTTTTTGACTATCTCTCCAGCATCAAAACACTGGAGAAATGGGGCGTGACCAAGGAACAAACCCCTATGATCACCAACTACTTACAATTTTGGAGTCATTTGTTTGAATTTTACACAAACCTGAACAGTCTCCTCTCTCAGGATCAACTGGGCTATCAGGGAATGGTCTACCGCAAGGCAGCCGAAGATATTGAACATTATATTGCTGCCCAAGGAACCAAAAAGCACATTTTTATAGGATTTAACGCTTTGAATACGGCAGAGCAGCACATCATGCAGGAATTGCTGGAAACGGGCCACACGGACGTATTTTGGGACATAGACGGCCATTTTTATTACGATCCCCAACATAGCGTCTCGCTGTTTGTACGAAACTATCTGCAGGACTGGAAATTTTACCAAAACAATCCAATCGTACAAATTCCCAATAATTACATCAAACCTAAAGACATTACCATTGTGGAGGCTCAAAATAACATGGCCCAAACCAAATATCTGGGTAGCCTGCTTTCTACTTATTCCGAAGAAAAACTGAATACAACCGCCATCGTCCTGTCAGATGAAGCCTTGCTCATTCCCGTACTGTATTCATTGCCCGATAACGTGACTTCGGCAAACGTCACTATGGGTTTGTCCCTGAGCTCGTTCCCTTCCACCAACTTCTTTGAATATTTGCTAAAAATGCATTTGAAAGTGACCACCAGCTTTTATTTCAAAACGGTGCTGGCGGTACTCAATCATCCGCTATCACAAAAATTACTGTCCCGGCCCGAAATCCTCGTCACTAAAATTTCGGAACAAAACAGCACCTATATTTCTTTGGACCAACTACTGAAATTGGACGAAAATGGGAACAGAGATATACTACGAGTTCTCTTCGGAAATTGGGATACAAACGGCCAGATTGCGATCAAAAACTGCCGGGTTCTTCTTCAGAAATTAAAAATGAATACGGAAAGTAAGGCGATCGAAAAATTGGTTTGGCTTAAGTTGGATGAGGTGTTCCGGCGTATCGCATTACTTGCAGATACCTATACGTATCTGGAAGAAGTAAGCACAGTTAGCAGCTTATTTGCCGAACTGGCCCCGACCACGACCCTCGATTTTGAAGGAGACGCCTATAGCGGTTTGCAAATCATGGGCGTACTGGAAACACGCGGATTGGATTTTGAAAATGTGATCCTGCTTTCGGTCAATGAAGGCATACTTCCGGCGGGAAAATCGAATTCCTCCTTTATCACATACGATTTGAAACAACAATTCGGGCTTCCGCTGTATACCGAAAAGGATGCTGTCTATACCTATCACTTTTACCGCCTGTTGCAACGTGTTGAAAGTGCAACTTTGGTGTACAATAGCTTCTCCAAAGGTTTGAGCTCGGGCGAAAAGAGCCGGTATTTATTGCAACTGGAAATTGAAAAGCTGCCAGCGCATACGCTTCGCTTCGAGGCGGTTGCTTCTTCCGTTTCTATTCTGAAAAAAGAACCCAAACAAATTGAAAAGGCCGAAGCCGTCATGCAGCGCCTGAAGGAAATCGCGGGTAATTATTTTTCGCCTTCGGCATTGACGAATTATGTGCGCAATCCTATGGATTTCTATTACCAAAAAATACTGAAGATAAACGAAACTCTGGAAATAGAAGAAACCGTGGCCTTCAACACCCTGGGAACAATTGTCCATAACGCCCTGGAAAATTTGTACAAACCTTTTGAAGGCAGCTTGTTGGAGATTGAAAAGTTACAAAAGATCAAAGGACAGATCGCTGAAGAGGTAGCGGCTCAGTTTCACGAAAACTTCAGGGAAGGAGACATTAGCCGGGGCAAAAATTTGATCATTTTTGAAGTGGCAAAACGCTATGTGAGCAATCTTATCGACCTCGACATGGAAGAGATCAAGGCTGGAAATACACTTAAAATATTACAAGTGGAAGCCCATTTAAAAATGGCCCTCCCCATCCCGGAACTCGACTTTCCAGTGTTTCTGGGAGGAAAAGTGGACCGCATCGACCTGTATAACGGCCAGGCCCGGATCATCGATTATAAAACGGGTAATGTAAGACAAGGCGAATTGGAACTCACCGATTGGGACCTAATTGGCTCCGATTATAAATACAGCAAGGCGTTTCAGGTGTTATCCTATGCGCTTTTAATTCGAAATGAACTGTCCTTAGACTCCGTGGAAGCCGGGATTATTTCGTTTAAAAACCTGGGAGGCAAATTTCTAAAGTTTGCCAAAAGAGAGAAACCAAGAGGAGGCAGTAAGGAGACTTTTATTACTGAAGAGATTCTGAATGCGTTTACCCTTCAGCTTAAAAAGTTAATTTTGGAGATCTGTAACCCCGATCTGCCCTTCACCGAAAAAGAAATTGTAAAATGATCATTGAAAAAAACCAAATACTCAGTACTCCCGGCAAAAAGCCCATCCTCTTAGACTTCTATTATAAGGGAGATCAAACGAATAAACCCACGGTTGTTTTCTGCCATGGGTACAAAGGTTTTAAGGACTGGGGAGCCTGGCATCTGGTAGCTGAAGCCTTCTCGGAGGCCGGATTTTGTTTCGTAAAATTCAATTTTTCGCACAACGGTGGCACCGTCGAGAACCCCATCGATTTCCCCGATCTCGAAGCCTTCGCCCACAATAATTTCACTACTGAACTAGACGATCTCGAACGCGTACTCAATTACCTCAACCGTTCACAGGTTTCCCTCATTGGCCACAGCCGTGGCTCCGGCATCGTACTCATTAAAGCTGAAGAGGACCCGCGCGTGGACAAAGTGATTACATGGGCCGGAGTAAGCGACTACAAAGCCCGTTTCCACGAAGGCTCCGAAGCTTTTCAGCAATGGAAAGAAACTGGCGTTACCCATATCGAAAACTCCCGAACCAAGCAACAACTCCCCCACTTTTGGCAGTTTTACGAAGATTTTATCACCCATGAACCACGCCTGACCATTCGCAGAGCTGTGACTGCAATAAACAAACCGCAGCTCATCATTCACGGCGATGCAGATCCTACGGTTTTGATCGAAGAAGCCCACGCCCTTCAAAGCTGGAACCCCGGTAGCCAATTGGAAGTTATTGCAGGTGGGGATCATGTTTTTGGGGCGAAGCATCCTTGGTCGGAAGCAACGTTGCCGGAGGATTTGGAACGGGTGGTAAAACTGACGGTTGAATTTTTGGAATAGCGCGTGTACTATTAAAAATTTTAGTATTTTCGCAACTACAATTTGGGGATGTAGCTCAGCTGGCTAGAGCGCTTGACTGGCAGTCAAGAGGTCGTGGGTTCGACTCCCATCTTCTCCACATTAGTTAAAAAGCAATGCCATTAGGGTGTTGCTTTTTTATTTGAATCATTCCGTTGATGGGAGGAGAAGTTTATCCTGAGCATGACGAAGGGACTCCCATCTTCTCCACAATAATTGAAAAGCGAAGTCTGTTGAAGGCTTCTCTTTTTTGATTCCCCTATTAAGGCTGGGAATTGATGTTTATTTTAAGTTCTTGGAGGTTTGGGAGAGCGAATTGGGTTTTACGACTGCCCTCTTAAAATCAACAAAGGTTTACTGGTATGGAACTCTTTCTTTAAAATTGAATTCTTTTCCCATAATTTCTGAAAAAAACCTCGCTTGCGTCGCAGTACACACAGCATATCGGGATTGTGCGATTGGAAATGCTCCAAAACACCCTGGAAAATAGTGGCATTCTCGGTTTCGGTAACCGTCGAATTCAATGCTAACAGTGCCTTGTCCAAGGGGGTGTTGTCGTCCACCACGTCTGGCGTTTTCACGTGCAATAGATGGATTTGTGCATGGAACAATGCCGCCATATCTTTTAACGGTGTTAAAACGTTCTCCTTTTCAAACTGTCCCCGTTTAAAGGCCAGTAAAATGATTTCCGGTTTCTTAAAAGAGTAATCCTTTGGAACCACAAGTACAGGAATATCGGTTTGCTTTACGATCTTTCCGGTGACACTTCCCAGGTACAATTCGGCTTTTTTATCCACACTTTGCGGGGATAAAATCACAAGATCAATATCCAAAAGTTTTGAAAGTCGGCTCACCGCCTCAAAAGGATCTCCTTTGATAGGTCTGGCGATCACTTCAATGCCTTGAGTATCCACCTCTTTTAAAAGGTTGTCGAGCAGGGCCTCACTGTCTTCCATCATCAATTGATTGACCTTAGTCAAACCGGCAACGTGAGAAAACTCCTTATATATATTAACGAGATAAATACGCGCGCCCGTCATGGCAGCAAAATTAACCGCGTATCGAAGGGTGTTCACACCTCCCTCTATAGAACCTATCGGTACCAATATATTTTTCATAAAAAGTGGTATCTTTAATTTGATGCAAAATTAGTTCATAAATATGATTCGGCTGGCAAAACTTTCAGAAATTGAGGAAATACTAACAATTACAAAGGCTTGTGCGGCAAAAATGATCTCCGAAGGTATATTTCAATGGAACGAACACTATCCCAATGCCTTAGCCTTTGAAAATGACATCGCCCGGAACGAATTATATGTTTTGGTTGCTTCGGAACAGATGGTAGGCTGTATTACCATTTCTTCGGAAAAAGACATCGAATACAACGATATCGATTGGCTCACTGAAGATTCACAGCATTACTACATCCATCGCCTCGCTATTCATCCCAGCTTTCAGCATAACGGCTACGCCAAACAGTTCATGGATTTCGCCGAAACCTATGCCAAACAGCAGCATGCCGTTTCCATTCGGCTGGATACCTTCAGTGCAAATAAACGCAATCAACGATTTTACGAAGCGCGGGGTTATCAACGCCTGGGCGATATTTACTTCCCCAGGCAAAGTGATCTTTGTTTTTATTGTTATGAATTGGTATTTACATAAAGACCCCTTATTGCCTTCTGCGTACCAGCGTAAAATGCCCGGTAAAAACTCGATTGTCTCCGGTAAAGGCCTGATACCAATAATTGGATGAGGGCATGAGCTCACCTTTGAAACGCCCGTCCCAACCCCTGCTATTTGCGCTAAAATTGGCTAAAACCCTGCCATATCGGTCATAAATAAATACACGGGTGAGTGGCAAAGGATCTTCACTGGGAGCTACATACTGCCAGTATTCATGAATTCCGTCACCATTGGGTGAAAAGTACGTGGGAAAGCCAGTGGGAGGCGGCGCAATAACAACCGGCCGTTCTTTTATCCCACAGCCATTCTTATCCCGCACATACACGGTATACGTGCCCTCCCCAAGCCCTGAAAATGTATTGTCATCGCTATACGGACCATCGATATCATTTAAGGCATATTCATATTCTCCGCTGCCTGTAACTTCAACGGTAATGGTGAAAAGATTGCCGCTTTCGGTTATTGTAATATCCACTATCGTAGCAATGGAAGAGGATACCACAGTGAATTCCTGGGTGCTGGAACATTCGATGGTGACTTCTCCCTGATTCAGAAGATTATAGGCCTCGTAACGATAGGCACCAGTTTCGTCCAGATCCACAAAGCGCTCTTCCGAAATAAGCAATTCCCCTCCGCTGGAAATAAGTTGATACCATCGAAACCCATCGGCCTGATCCTGAGAGGTGATTCGCGTGGGGAGATCATTTTCACAAATCCCCACTTGATCGGGGAAGTTGATGACGGGATTCAGACTTGTTAGCTCACCGGTATTGATATCGATAAAGGGGCCGCACCCCAAAATAGTCGAAAAAGATTCCTGCCCACAGTCTTGCGCCCTTCCGGCCTCATTAAAAGGAAAAATTCGGATAAAATAGGTGGTATTGGGTTCAAAGTTTAGAACAAAAGTCGAATTGGTGGTGAACACAGCTTCATCCAAAACATCATTGACAAAAGGGGATCTCCCCAAATTCACAATATAGCCCAGTGCAGCGGGAACGGCTTCCCATTCTATCAAAGGCGACAAGCCTACATTGGTCTCTCCATCCATAGGGGAGATGAGTTGGGTGCAACCCGGTGGGTCGCCCAGCTCCCCTGTAGTAAAACTTTCTTCGGGACAGGCAGAGGCAGTACCATTTTCATTGTACGGAACGATACGCGCAAAAATAAGCGTGCCGGGGGGGAAATTAACCGGAGGGTTGAACGATAGCGCATTTCCAACATCCAGATTATTGATAATGTCGCCCAATCCGGGAGCCGTGCCAATAGTAACTCGATAGCCGGTGGCCGTTGGCGCATAGCTCCAGTTAAGGTTAACCCCAACGTTTACATCTACTTCTCCGTTTACCGGGTTGGTTAATTGAGTACAATTGGGGACGGTGGTAACATCTTCGGTGGTAAAGGACTGGCTCGGACATACAATGTTTGACTGGTCGAAAAAGAACAGCGTAATGGTTACATAGACCAGAGTGGATTCGGGCAGTCCTAAAGGTGGTGCGAAAGTGGTATCTCCCCCTACATTCTGTTCATTTACTATTTCGCCGCCACCAAAGGTCGTTCCAATCGATATAATATAACCGGCAATGCCTTGCACTTCTTCCCAACTTATTGAGGTATCAACCGGGACATTGTTGGCATTAGGCAGTGGATTCAGCAAGTCGGGACACTCCTGTGCCAGGGCAACCGAAGCTACCAAATAACAACATAGGTGAAGTATCCATCCACGCATATTTCCAATATTTAACCGATAAAACTCATTGTGCTTCTATGTATAATCCCGAAAGAATTCATCGAATTTGTCACTGGCGAGCCGTTTTTGTGTAAACTTTTTGCCATAAAACGAATAGAAAAGCACGGCAATGGCCCAATTTTAAACGAAAGATACTCATTTTTATGACGCTAGGGGCCATTTTAACAGCAGGCTAAATCAACGGAAGCTAATTTTGATTTTGTAGCTTTGTGCGTTCTATGACAAAGCCTACGACAGATATTTCATTCAAACGTATCCAACAGCTCGCTATTCCCGCTATCATTGCCGGAATCGCCGAGCCGGTATTGTCCAGCACCGATGCTGCGGTTGTTGGAAATATGGCAAATTATGGCACCGAATCGCTTGCCGCCGTGGGCATCGTTGGGGCATTCCTGTCGGCATTAATCTGGATTCTGGGACAAACCCGAAGCGCGATCACCGCTATTGTGTCGCAAAATTTGGGTGCGGGAAATATCGAAAGCCTTAAAAGCTTTCCTGCCCAGGCCATACTTTTCAATATTACCCTGAGCATTATTTTATTGTTCTCAACCTATTTTATAGTGGAAGAGATTTTTGTGCTACTCAATGCAAAAGGAATGATCCTCGACCTGAGCATTGATTATTACAACATACGCGTTTGGGGGTTTCCGTTGACGCTTTTTACCTTTGCAGTCTTTGGGCTATTCCGAGGACTTCAAAACACTTTTTGGCCCATGATTATTGCGGGTATTGGTGCCGGACTCAATATTGGTCTGGACTTTGCCCTGGTCTATGGTATTGAAGGTTTTATCACTCCCATGCACGTGGAAGGTGCTGCGTGGGCGAGTCTTATTTCTCAAACAGTAATGGCCCTATTGGCACTTGTTTTATTACTGAAGAAAACCCATGTTTCATTGCGATTGAGTTTCAACCTGCATCCCGAAATAATACGACTATTCTATATGAGTGCCAACTTGATCGTTCGAGCCATTGCCTTAAACACGGCTTTGATACTGGCAACCCGCGAAGCAACGGCCATGGGAAAAGAATATATCGCAGCCCATACCATCGCCTTTAATCTTTGGATATTTGCCGCCTTCTTTCTGGATGGTTACGGTGCCGCAGGAAATATTCTCAGCGGAAAATTACTGGGAGAAAAAAATTACAACTCCCTTTGGAAATTGACCAAGCGGGTTAATCTGTACAATATGGGCGTTGCCGCCATTTTGTTGATCCTTGGATTGTTACTGTACAAACCCCTGGGACTACTGTTCAACAAAGATCCGGAGGTACTTGCCGTGTATTACTCTATGTTTTATGTGGTTTTGATCACCCTTCCGTTTAACTCCCTGGCATTTACCCTGGATGCCATATTCAAGGGGTTGGGAGAGATGCGCTACCTGCGAAACGTCTTGTTGGGGGCGACAATATTGGGTTTTATCCCGATACTTTATTTTTCAAAATATATGGGTTGGGGCCTGGAAGGAATTTGGGCGGCCATGGTCGTTTGGGTGGCATATCGGGCCATTGCGCTTATTATTAAATTCAAAAGAAAGTACATTCCTTTGATTGAAAATAAATAACTTTACCGAAAAGAACAACACATGGAAATCCTGGACTTTTTAGGAGGGCAGAAATTTTTTATGATCCTTGGTTTGTTTGTGGTCCTTGTGCTGCTTTATAAGAAACTAAAAGTCCGCAAGTATCATCATTCTTCATCAAAAAAGAAGAAACGACATGAGTAAAATTCGCATCACCAAGCAATTTTCATTTGAAACGGGTCACGCCTTATATGGGTATGATGGCAAATGCCGCAATGTTCATGGCCATAGTTATAAACTTTCAGTTACGGTTATCGGAACTCCCATTAGTGATAACAGCCATGTAAAATTTGGAATGGTGATCGATTTTGGAGATCTTAAAAAGATTGTAAAAGAAGAAATCGTAGATGTGTTCGACCACGCTACTGTGTTCAATAAAAACACCCCACATGTAGAGTTGGCCAAAGAACTCATGGATAGGGATCACAACGTACTTTTGGTGAATTATCAGCCTACCAGCGAAATGATGGTGATCGATTTTGCCGAAAAAATTAAAACCCGTCTGCCGAAAAACATTCAGCTTCATTCCTTGAAATTACAGGAAACCGCTACCAGTTATGCCGAATGGTTTGCTTCGGAAAATTGATTAACTTGCAAACACTTTCTCCCCTACTTTATTTTATAAATTTTGATAAAATATGAGCGAAGTAGTGGCCATTCCCGACGAAGTAATCGCCCACAAAATATTCCTTATTCGAAACCAAAAGGTCATGCAGGACAGAGATTTAGCGAGCTTATATGGTGTTGAGAACAAGTATTTGAAACGACAAGTACGAAGAAATAAGGAGCGATTTCCAATAGATTTTATGTTCGAATTGAATTCGAAAGAATTTGAAATCTTGAGGCGCCAATTTGGCTCCTCAAGTTGGGGTGGCACCCGTTATGCTCCTATGGTATTTACAGAACAGGGGGTAGCCATGCTTGCCGGAGTGATCAATAGTCCAATCGCTATTGTTATGAATATTCAAATTATTCGGGTATTTATCAAAATTAGGGCTTCTGTTTCAGAAAAATTAAATGCCAAAATTGAGCTCATCGATCTTAAGAAAACGATATCCAAGAATAGTAAAAACCTTGAATTGGTATTTCGCTATCTGGACCAACTTATAGAAAAAAAGGACTTAAAAAGACCCAGAAAAAGAATAGGATATAAAAAATAGTTCATTTAAAAAGAGAAATGCTTTTCGTTATCTTTATCCCATGCAAATACCTCACGGTAAAAAAATATACTTTTCCAGCGACAATCACTTAGGTGCACCTACCCCTGAAGAAAGCCTTCCGCGTGAAAAGAAATTTGTTCGATGGTTGGATGCCGTGAAGCATGATGCGGCGGCCATTTTCCTTCTTGGCGATCTCTTCGACTTTTGGTTTGAATATAAAACGGTCGTCCCAAAAGGCTTTGTTCGCGTTCTGGGGAAGCTAGCTGAAATTAGTGACAGCGGTATCCCCATCCACTTCTTTGTGGGGAATCACGATCTTTGGATGCGTGATTATTTTGAAAAGGAACTTCATATTCCTACTTACCGGGATACAAAGGAATTTACCCTCAACGGGAAATTGTTTCTAATGGGTCACGGAGATGGAAAAGGCCCGGGGGATAAGGGTTACAAAAGAATGAAGAAGGTGTTTAACAACTCTGTGTTCAATTGGTTGTTTCGCTGGTTCCATCCGGAGTTGGGCATGCGATTGGCCCAGTATCTTTCAGTAAAAAACAAGCTCATCTCGGGGGAGCACGACAAGAAATTTCTTGGAGAAGAACAGGAATGGCTGGCCCTATATGCCAAACGAAAACTGGAGACCAAACACTACGATTTCTTTATTTTTGGCCACCGCCATTTACCCATGGAAATTCGGGTGGGTGAAAATTCGACCTATTATAATTTGGGGGATTGGATCACTCATTATACCTATGGCGTCTTTGATGGTACAACCTTTGAATTAAAAACCTTTGAATAAACCCATCGGTTATGAATATATTTCATCCCATTTTAGGTGTCGCTTTTCTAATGTTGGTACCCTCCTTTACTTCGGAAATAGCTGCGGAGGACTTCAAAGATAAATCGTATTATGTACAGCACGAAGGCAGAGAACGGTCGTATATCGTGCATCTTCCAAAAAACTATTCCGTGGAAAAAAAGCATCCATTGGTCATCGCCATGCATGGGGGTGGCGGAAAAGCCAAACACTTTAACCGAAGCACCCGTAGTCGCTTCAGCCAATTGGCCGATGAAGAAAACTTTATTTTGGTCTATCCGCAGGGGGTGAACAAATCATGGAACGATAACAGCAAAAGAGATACCCTCGGGTATGCGCGACGATGGAATGTAGATGACGTTGGATTTATTCGGAAAATGATTCAAAAATTGGAGAATGACTACCCCATAGACTCCGAAAATATCTTTGCGTGCGGGATATCAAACGGCGGGCTGATGTCGCTCACCCTAGCCGTGGAACTTCCGGAAAAGATCAAAGCGATCGGGATGGTGGCTTCCAATTTCAGTGAAGAACAGTCGAAGGAAATGACCAGTGAATCGCAATTTTCCTTGATCATGATCCACGGCGATCAAGATGTCATTTTCCCTTACGAAGAAGCCGAGATCACTGTTTTTAAGAAGAGCCGGGGGAAGGTGCTGGGTGTTAAAAAAAGCATCCAATTACTCTGCGAAATCAATGGCAATAACCCCAATGGCGTGGGCCGGGAACTCCCCAACACGAATACAGAAGATGGCTGTACCGCAGAACAGATCGTCTATCCCAATCCAACCAACCCTCACCTGAAAATAGAATTGATTCGCGTAAAAGGAGGCGGGCATACCTGGCCGGGAGGCACCCAGTACCTGCCTAAAAGAATGATTGGCCAGGTGTCTCGGGATTTCAACGCTTGTGATGCTGTATGGGAATTCTTTGAAAGCACGATAGACTGACCTATTGCTTAGCACTTAAAAACCCCAGCCAAATGACCTATCAAGACTTCAGAATTCAACAAAAATCCTTTCTTTCTTCGGAAGGCCAGCTAAAGTATATCGATACCGGCAAGGGAGAAGTGATATTGCTTTTGCACGGGGTGCCCACTTCCGGATGGTTGTATCGTCATATGATCCCCCAATTGGCCAAAACACACAGGGTGATTGCCCCAGATATGCTGGGCTTCGGAAGCAGCGATTCTCCCAAAGGCTACGACATTTATTCCGAAGAAAATCACGCCAAAAGGCTGTGGTCGCTCATGGAATTCCTTCAGATTGAACGATGGAACCACGTGATGCACGATGCCGGTGGATTGTGGACCTGGGAATTACTGCGTCAAAAACCAAACTGCGTGTCCAAATTGGTGATCCTGAACACCCTTATTTACGAGGAAGGTTTCAAACCGCCCATTCGTTTTAATAAAGGGCTCATGGCTCGCGCAGCAATGTGGGGCTACCGCAATGGGATCACGACCAATGCGATGATCTATGGCCTGTTCAAAGCCGGATTGGTTGAAAACACAATGGATAAAAGCGATATCGAAGGCTATAAAACTCCGCTACTCGAAGGTAAAACAAGAGCGATGTATTATTTCTTTACGCGAACCTGTAGCGCCCTGCCGGATCATTCGGCAATTCTTCAAAACAGTCAGTTTCCCGCCACGGTTATTTGGGGGAAACATGACGATTTTTTATTATGGGAGCCTCAAAAAGACCGGGTGATATGGGATCTGAATATTTCCGAAGCACATATTCATAGGATCGAAGGCAAACATTTTATACAAGAGGAAAAACCGTTGGAAATTGCCCAATTTATTCTGGATTTTCTGAAATGATCAATTCAATAAATATTGCAGGGTAATGGCATCTAACTTCCCATCCGCTAATAAACCGTGCTTTTCTTCAAACGACTTTAAGGCATTGAAAGTTTCGGTACTAAACACCCCATCATGCCTGATCGAATCCCCTTTTTGAATTAAAACCCGTTGAATTTCATAAACCAAAGCGCCTTTATCTCCCAAACGCAAGGAATTGGCCGCAGGATTGGCATGGAACATTTCGGCAAGGAGCATTTTCTTTGTTTCTTCCTCGGAATGTTCCCTTCTTACAGGTTCTTTGGCAGGTGCATTAAGCAATTGAGACTCGAAGTATTTTACGAAACCTAATTTCTTATTGTAATCCGAAACAGCCGCAAGCGTTTGTTTATTATCGTCTTTTGGATTTCGAACATCAATGTCATTGGCACTCCATTGCGTAATGACGACGCCGTTCAGGGCTTCCACCGCTTCATAATAATTCAATAGGAGGGCTTTGTCGGGATGACTGGCATCCACGGTTTCCGAAGATTTATACTCATAATTGGGTGGATGGAAACGTTGGTACCTTTGATACACATTATATCCCATGATCCCAATTACGATAAGCAACAAAAAGATAATGATCTGCTTCATTTTTCAAAAATTGGTTAGACACTTTAAAAATAACGAATTTTAGCTTACACCTTAATGTCTTTCAGCCTTAGTTGCAAACTCACGGTGCCCTGCCATTCGTTCTCATCAATGACATAGGCCGCTTTGAAAGGGATTCCTTCGCAAGCGATCGGGTGTTTATCTCCGAGGCCAAAACCAATGCCCGTAAAAGGTGGCGAGGTTCCCTGGGTCACTACGACCCGTAAATGACTTTGGTCTGCCCCCACTCTTTTTCCCTTTCCAATGTCCTTAACATTTTGAGTCATAAAAACGGGGGCCATATTCCCCGGCCCAAAGGGTGCAAAAAGTTTTAAGATGCGATAGAATTTTGGGGTGATATCACTCAGATTTATTTCCGCGTCGATCTTTAATTCAGGATGCAGGAGTTTCGGGTCAATGGTTTCCGCAACCACCTTCTCGAAAGCTTCTTTAAATTTTTCATAATCACCTTCCAGCAACGTAAGTCCGGCGGCATACTTATGCCCCCCAAACTGCTCAATATGCTCGGCACATTCCTCCAGGGCATTGTAGACGTCGAAACCCTTCACCGAGCGGGCCGATGCCGCCAATTTTTCGCCGCTTTTGGTAAAGACCAGGGTAGGCCGGTAATAGGTTTCGGTAAGGCGGGAGGCGACGATACCAATGACGCCTTTGTGCCAATCTTCCCGATAGACCACGGTGGTCATGCGCTCTTCTTCTTTCAATTCTGAAATTTGATCCAGCGCCTCCCGAGTGATCTTTTTATCTGCGTCACGGCGGTCCGTATTAAATTGTTCGATCTCAGAAGCCCAAACAGCAGCTTTATTGATATCGGTTTCGATCAGTAGCGTGACAGCGTGATTTCCATGCTTCATGCGGCCGGCGGCGTTGATTCGGGGTGCGATGATAAATACCACATCGGTAATGGTTAAGGTGTCTTTTTTTACTTGTTTCAGAATCGCCTTAAAGCCGGTACGCGGATTTGAATTGATCACTTTCAAGCCAAAATGTGCCAAAATCCGATTCTCCCCGGTGATGGGAACGATATCGGCCCCAATGGCAGTGGCAACCAGATCGAGGTATAACAACAGGTCGTTGATGTCCTGACCTCGCTTTGAGGCCAATGCCTGAATGAGTTTAAACCCCACGCCACAACCGCATAACTCTTTGAAGGGATAGGCGCAATCTTCTCTTTTTGGATCCAGAACTGCCACCGCATCGGGAAGTTGGGGTCCGGGACGATGGTGATCACAAATGATAAAGTCGATGTTTTTCACAGCCGCATAGGCTACTTTCTCAACCGCCTTTACCCCACAATCCAGGGCAATGATCAAACTGAAACCGTTGTCTTCAGCAAAATCAATTCCTTTGTACGAAACGCCATATCCTTCCTCATAGCGATCGGGAATATAGGTGGCAATGTTGGGGTAATAGGTTTTCAAATACGATGACAGCAAGGCGACACTGGTGGTGCCATCAACATCGTAATCTCCGTAAATTAAAATGTTTTCTTCCTTCTGAATGGCCTCCTCAATTCGAGTGACGGCTTTCTGCATGTCCTGCATTAAAAAAGGATCGTGCAGATCGTCCAAATTCGGACGGAAGAATTGCCTGGCAGCTTCAAAAGTTTCGATGCCTCGTTGCAGTAAAAGGGAAGCGACCATAAGATCTACGTCCAATGCTTCGCTTAGCTTCTTTAATTTTTCTTCGGAAGGTTTTGGTTTAAGGGTCCAACGCATATGTAAAAGAATACCTGAGTAAAATAAAACAAGTTCAGCGCGCAACTTATTTTGGATATCAGGACTATATTAAAGTGGGAAGGTAGTAGTAGGTAAATATAATGCTAATTTTTGAAATTATTTGATTCACTTTCATCACACCTTAGGGCGATTATGAAATTTCTCACAGCGAATATGAAACGAGGTTTAAACTCAGCATGAAATTTTGTACCTTAGTTTCTACTGAAAAAGAAGCCTAAGTGAAAAAAGAACTACATATTTTCTGGTTATTTTGTCTGATATTTTCATCGGTTGCTTTCTCGCAGGAGGGAACTTTGGATCCGTCATTTGGCGGGAATGGATTTGTAACAACCGATTTTTCCGGGCAGGAGGATCAAGCTTATTCCCTGTTAGAGCAAACGGACGGAAAAATTGTAGCTTTTGGTTTTTCAGATTATGGAAATTATCAATCCCTGGCGCGATATTTTCCCGATGGTAGTTTAGACCCTAGCTTCGGCATTGATGGCAAGGTTATCAACGATTTTAATAACGATCCCGGTTTCCTGTGGTATGGTTCTATCGTTCAGCAAGCCGATCAAAAGCTAATCACCGGAGCTACTCATAGCCTGCCGGGTAGTAATACCGACTTTTTCCTTGCGAGATATCTAACCAATGGCGATCTGGATCCTTCCTTTGGAGACAACGGGATTGTAATGACTCATTACGGATTTGATATTTTGTCCGGTATCTCAATACTTCCGGATGGAAAAATCATCGCCGGAGGATGGTCGGAGCTCGGTAGTTCAGATCATGTTTTGCTCGTAAAATATTTACCCAATGGAGATCTGGATCCATCCTTTGGTGTAGATGGGATCGTTGCTACCAATATAAATTATCAATCCACGATCGTATTCCCGTTCGTGGTACTGGAAGATGGTAAGATCCTGGTGGCATTTAGAGGAACTGCGGGTGTTTTAACCCTACACCGATATCTGGCTAATGGTACGTTGGATCCAACATTCGGCACTAATGGCGTGCAGGAAACGAGCGTCGTATCCGGTTTGCTCTACGGCTCTATAGCGGTTAAAGAAAATGGAAATATCGTTGCTTATATGAGCGTAGGCAATTCTAATTTGATCCTAGCGCAATTTTTGGCGGATGGGAGTACGGATACATCGTTCGGAACAAATGGAATAACCAGTGTGGATGCTCCCATTGTAATTCCTGCGAATGTTTTGCTGGATCAGGACGAAAATATTTTAGCAAGTGGAAACAACTTTGGTTTCGAAATAGATACCTTTTACATCTCGAGATATGACACAAATGGATCTTTGGATTCGAGCTTTGGCTCAAACGGCATTACCGACTTAGGGTTTGAAAGTCATTCCCTACTTCTTCAAAACGATGGCAGAATATTGATTACCGGGGGCACCTTTTGGCATTCCGGGCCTGTAGATTTTGTAGTGGTTCGCATTCGAAATGGGATATTGGAAATCCCCGTTAATGCTTATCAAGAATTTACTGTGTTCCCGAATCCATCGCAAGGCCATTTCACTATAAAAAGTGATGGTTTGACAGGAATCATTTCGTATCAGATTATCGAGATGACCGGAAAAGTGTTACAACAAGGTGTGCTCAACAACAATCACACGACCATAGATCTGACGTCAGTTCAAAGTGGATTGTATTTTCTGAAGGCAGGCAATACTGCGCTTCGTCTGGTCAAAGAATAATTCTTTGCTTTTTAGTTTGGCATTTACTTCTCGTAAGTCGTACTTTCGGAGTCCTTAAAATTTTTAATACGAAGCTTTATGCCCTTAGTGACTCCTCTTTCAGCAGAACACGATCCGGAAACCAAAGAATTGGCTGCCTTTTTTAACGAAACTCTGGGCTTTTGCCCCAACAGCGTATTGACCATGCAGCGCAGGCCTGCCATAAGCAAAGCCTTTATCAATCTCAATAAAGCGGTCATGGCCAACGAAGGTCGGGTTACTTCAGCATTAAAGAGAATGATCGCCTGGGTGAGCAGTAACTCCACCGGTTGTCGTTATTGTCAGGCACACGCGATTCGTGCTGCCGAGCGCTACGGTGCCGAGCAAGAACAACTGGACAATATTTGGGAATACCGAACCCACCCGGCTTTTAATGAAGCCGAAAGGGCTGCGCTGGATTTTTCCTTGCTGGCATCCCAAGTTCCCAACGGGGTGAATGAAACCATTAAAAAAAGACTCTACGAACACTGGGATGAAGGTGAAATTGTAGAAATGTTAGGGGTGATCTCCTTATTTGGCTACCTCAACCGCTGGAATGATTCCATGGGAACTTCGATCGAAGAGGGCGCTGTGGAAAGTGGGAATCAGTATCTCGGTAAGCATGGCTGGAACATGGGGAAACACGTGTAGATGTACGATATACGATTTAAACGTATTTTCTTGTACCCATTGACCATGGTGGTTGTTTTAAAAAATTAAAAACTTTTCCCTTTCATAATATTTTAAAACTTTGCGTCCCTGTTGCTGAAGACGGCGCAGTTGAAAGTGGAGATCAGTATCTCGGCAAGCACGGTTGGAATAGAGGGAAGCACCTTTAGATGTACGGTATACAATGTACGATTTAGGAGTTAGGAGTAACGAGGTTTATAATTACTTATAAGAGCTTCTGAACTTTTTTCTGAAGCTGGGGAATAACTTCCTCCCCAAACCACGGATTCTTGGTCAGCCAAAACCGATTTCTTGGTGATGGATGCGGCAAGGGGAGATACTTCGGAAGATATTCCTTATAATTTTCAACTGTTTCAGTGAGAGTTTTCTTAGCCGATCCTTTCAAATAATGTTTTTGGGCATACATTCCAATCAACAACACCAACTCGATATTGGGCATTTTCCTGAGCAGGGATTCGTGCCATTGTGGGGCGCATTCGGGACGAGGCGGCAAATCCCCGCTTTTTCCTTTGCCCGGATAGCAAAAGCCCATGGGAATGATCGAGATCTTCGATTCATCATAAAATACTTCCGAAGAAATATTGAGCCACTTCCTCAATTCTTTACCACTTGCATCATCCCATGGAATTCCCGAAGCGTGTACTTTGGTTCCGGGTGCTTGTCCGATAATTACAATTTTTGCCCTGGGATGCCCACTCACAATGGGCCTGGGACCTAACGGAAGGTGTTTTTTGCAGATCTCACAGTTTCGTATGTCGGTGAGGAGTTGTTTCATTTTTTTCCGGCTACCACGATCACCAGTTCTCCCTTGGGGGGTTTATTTTCAAAATGCTCCAGCACCTCGGCTATCGTTCCACGAATCGTTTCTTCGTGTAATTTGGAAAGTTCTCTCGAAACCGATATCATTCTACCCGCTTCGAAATAAGTGGTGAATTGAGTCAGCGTTTTTACCAGCTTGTGAGGGGATTCATAGAAGATCATGGTTCGGGTCTCCTGCTGTAACATCTTTAGTCGGGTTTGACGACCTTTTTTTACCGGTAAAAATCCCTCAAAAACAAAGCGGTCATTGGGCAGGCCGCTATTCACCAGGGCAGGCACAAAAGCAGTAGCTCCGGGCAGGCAATCCACCTCGATCCCCGCTTCCACACAGGCTCGTGTAAGCAAAAATCCGGGATCGCTAATTGCGGGAGTTCCGGCATCACTGATCAAGGCCACATTTTCACCTGTCTGAATACGGTGTACAATGCTTTGAGTGGTTTGATGTTCGTTATGCATATGGTGGGATTGCATATGCGTGGTAATGTTGTAGTGTTTTAAGAGTTTACCACTGGTTCGGGTATCTTCGGCAAGTATAAGATCAACCTCCTGCAGGACTTCGATGGCCCGAAGTGTGATGTCTTTTAAGTTGCCAATAGGTGTGGGCACCAGATAGAGTTTTCCCATAAATCAATTTCGAGCCTTTCTTCAGAAGGAGTTAATCAAAACTCTTCTCGATGATCTTCATAAAACGTTTGGTGTATTCGTCTTTGTTCAGCCAGTAGTTATAACTGGGCTTCACTTTTCCCTTGATAAAATCTGCGGCCTCCTCGTAAGTAGGTTGTGTATTGATCTGGGAAAGTACGCGGGTATAATCTTCGGTTTTACCGTCAAACAAGTGCTTGATAAACGCGAGGCGGTCGTTAAGGCCAATGTTGATGCCTCTTCCCAATGAATCGTTCAATGATTTGGGTTTTTCTACGTCGTTATGGGTCCCGTTTTCAGTCACCTCGGAGGCAAGCTTGACTTCGGGTTTGGTTTGAATTTCGGCTGCAGGACTCTTTTCGGTTTTTACAGAAGTTGCCCCATCTTCCTTGCGTTCAAAAACAGGCATTTCCTGAAAATTGGAAGCGAATTCCTCCAGATCGTTTTTATGGTATTGTTTTCTGGGTAAAACTTCTTCCAAAAGGGCGTCTACTTTTTGAGATTCCTCGGGCATTTGGGCGACCAGATCTTTGATTTTTTCCATCACCGGTTCGATCAACTCCTCCCGGTCTTCGGGTTGGGGAACGGGTTCGGGTTCTTTAAACCAATTGTTCTCTCGATAGCTCTTGGAATCCAGTGACTCTTTATCGCTTGACTTCCCTTCTTTGCCCAAAATCTGTACTTCCAGGTATTCCAAAACCGATAACTGTTCGTAGAGTTGTCGGGCGGTTTCTTTCATTTTTGTGGTACTGTTGCCGTCATTGTCTGAAAGAATTTCTTCTGCCAGATCTTTAATTCGAGACTGCAATTGCTTCTTCATAACTTTTAAAATTAAAGTGCCTTCCTATTTTTTGTTTTGTTAAATTTACGCATCCTTTATGTAAACGTCAAAGAATTCCTTTTTATTCTGAATGTAAGTTATGTTTCTCGAAAATACGGTAAATCAAAAAGAGCAATTTGGCTGGATCGAAGTGATTTCGGGCTCTATGTTTTCAGGAAAAACGGAAGAGTTGATCCGAAGGCTCAAGCGCGCCAAGATCGCCCGTCAAAAGGTGGAGATCTTTAAACCTACCGTGGACATCCGTTTCGATGAGGACAAGGTAATTTCTCACGATAGCAATGAAATTCGTTCGACTCCCGTCCCTGCTGCGGCCAACATTCCCATTCTTGCCGACGGCTGTGATGTCATTGGTATTGACGAAGCCCAGTTTTTTGATGATGAAATTGTAAAAGTGTGTAATGACCTGGCCAATCAAGGGATGCGCGTGATCGTTGCCGGTTTGGACATGGATTACAAAGGCAACCCATTTGGACCCATGCCGGCTCTAATGGCTACCGCAGAATATGTGACCAAAGTACATGCCGTTTGTACGCGCACCGGAAATTTGGCCAACTACAGTTACCGCAAAGCACAAAGTGAAGATCTCGTCTTGCTGGGGGAAACCGACGAGTACGAACCCTTAAGCAGAGCCGCCTTTTTCAAGGCCATGCTGCGGGAAAAAGTCCGGAAGATGGAAGTAAAAGATCCGGAGCAACTTCCCACCAAAAAACAAGCGAAGTAATGACAGTTCCGAAGAGCAACACCGCCGAAACGGTTCTTGAAATTGACCTCAGCGCTCTGGTCCATAATTACCAATATCTTACCTCCAAAATAAAACCGGGCACCAAAGTGATGGGTATCGTCAAAGCTTTTGGCTATGGAAGTGATGCCATTGAAGTTGCCCGCGAATTGATCTCACTGGGGGTGGATTATTTTGCCGTAGCCTACGTCAAAGAAGGTGTGGCGCTAAGGGATGCGGGGGTCGAAACGCCTATTTTGGTATTGCATCCACAACCCCATAATTTTGGAATCCTTATCGATCGATGTTTGGAGCCTGCTCTCTACAGCGCAAGAGTCTTCAGGGCATTTATAAGTACTGCGGAAGAGAAAGCGCAAACCGAATATCCCGTGCATATTAAATTCAATACGGGGCTCAACCGACTGGGATTTGGGGAGAAGGACGTCGATTGGATCATTGAAAACCTGAACAAAACCAAGGCTTTGAAGGTGAAATCCATATTTTCCCACCTGGCCGCCAGCGAAGATGCTTCCGAACGTAAGTTTACCCTGGATCAAATTAAGAGTTTCAAACTCATTTCCGAAGAAATGATCCAAAAACTGGGGTATGCGCCCCTCCTGCACCAAAGCAACACTTCCGCGATTATCAATTACCCGGAAGCAAATTTCGACATGATTCGAACTGGCATAGGTTTATATGGCTACGGTAATTCCGAAGAAGAAGATAAACAATTGCGACCGGTGGCCACTTTAAAATCGGTGATCTCACAAATCCATAAGATCGAACCGGGAGAATCGGTGGGGTATAACCGAGGGTACACTGCTAAAGGTTACGAAAAAACGGCCACAGTGCCCATTGGGCATGCCGATGGAATTTCACGTGAGTTAGGCAATGAAAAAGGTGCCGTTCTTATCCATGGTAAAAGGGCTCCGATCATTGGGAATGTATGCATGGATATGCTGATGGTAAATATAACAGGAATAGATTGTATGGAAGGCGATGAGGTAATCCTAATTGGAGAAGGGCAATCGGCGGTACATCTGGCCGAAGCGATGGATAGTATATCGTACGAGTTGCTCACCGCTATTTCACAGCGAGTAAAACGTGTGGTTGGTCGAAAACCAATCACTTCCCCATAAATTTTTTGTTAAAGCCCTTCCATTTCAGTACATTGGGCGCTTATTAACATAAAAACCTATTCAACATGCTTAAAGAATTTAAGAATTTTATAATGACTGGCAACGTCATTGAATTTGCCGTTGCTGTCATATTAGCCGGAGCCGTTGGCCTAATGGTAAACGGATTTGTTAATGACATTGTAATGCCTATTGTTGGTCATTTTGCCGGCGGAATGGACTTTGCAAGTTTAAAAGTTGTTTTGTCCGAAGCAGTTACCGACGCAGAAGGTAAGGTCACAACTCCAGAAAACGCCATTCGATGGGGTGCCTGGGTAAACACCATTATCAACCTGATTATTGTTGGATTTGTTTTGTTCATGATCGTGAAGGCATACAATAAAACGAAGAAACCACCTGTTGAAGCTGCGCCAGCAGGACCTTCAGATAATCAATTGCTTGGAGAGATTCGCGATCTTTTGAAAAAAGATTAAATAAGTAGCGACCGCTACACTGCATATTTTTAACAAAACCATCCTGTTTTCGACAGGATGGTCTTTTTTTTCGTCGTAATTTTAAAGCTCAGAATTTTAATCGCCTACATTTGATACAAATACTTGCCCCTATGAAAATAGCCGTAGTTGGTGCCACCGGAATGGTAGGCACCGTGATGTTGAAGTTACTCGAAGAGCGCAACTTCCCGATTAAGGAATTATTGCCGGTGGCCTCGACGCAATCGGTGGGGCGTGAATTGCTTTTTAAAGGTAAGCTGCACAAGATCATTGGACTACAGCAAGCGGTAGATGCAAAGCCCGACATTGCGATCTTTTCAGCCGGAGGAAGTATTTCCCTGGAATGGGCACCTAAATTCGCAGAGGTGGGTACGACCGTCATCGACAACTCTTCAGCCTGGCGCATGGACCCAACAAAGAAATTGATCGTACCTGAGATCAATGCCAATATTTTAAGCAAGGAGGATAAAATCATTGCAAATCCCAATTGTTCCACCATTCAACTGGTCATGGCGTTGGCGCCACTTCATAAGAAATACCAAATGAAACGGGTGATAGTTTCGACCTATCAATCGGTTTCCGGCACGGGCGTAAAAGCTGTACAACAGCTGGAAAATGAGATCGCAGGAAAAAGAGGTGAAATGGCCTATCCCTATCCTATTCATAGAAATGCCATACCGCATTGCGATGTTTTTGAAGAAAATGGCTATACCAAAGAGGAAATGAAACTGGCCAGAGAACCTCAAAAAATATTGGACGACCGAACTTTTTCGATATCGGCCACAGCAGTTCGTATTCCAACATCTGGGGGACATAGTGAGTCGGTAAATGTCGAATTTATTAAGGATTTTTCCATCGCTGATGTTCGTAAAACACTACATGGCACACCGGGTGTTACGATACAGGACAACCCTGAGACAAATACGTACCCCATGCCCATCTATGCCCAAAATAAAGACGAAGTTTTTGTGGGGCGTATTCGCAGGGATGAAACCCAGCCCAATACGCTAAATATGTGGATTGTGAGTGATAACCTTCGGAAAGGCGCCGCCACGAATGCGATTCAAATTGCGGAGTACTTGATGAACCACGGGTTGGTATCAAAGCCGAAATTGTAAGTGTTTCTGAAGCCGGGCGTCTAAAGGTGGATAACCATTCAGAAAAAACTCATGAAAATTTTCAACCTTATTTTACGCATCGGTTTGGGACTGATGCTACTTACCTTCGGACTGAACAAATTCTTTTGGTTCATGCCCGATTTTAATTTTACAGGCTTCCCGGAAGCCGAGCATTTATTCAATACCCTTCGATTTTCGAGCCATGAGGCCGTTGCCGGTAAAGGATATATTATGGGCTTGGTAGGCCTTACGGAAGCAGTCGTTGGCCTATTGCTCATCCTAAAAAAATGGGTGCCTTTTGCTCTGGTAGTTCTGGTACCTATTTCGGTGCATATTGTCCTATTCCATGCCTTTGTAAATCTCCCCAATATCGGACCCGCACTTTTTGTGGCAATTGCAAATGCATATCTTATGTATAGATATAGAGATAACTACGCTGCGCTTTTCTCATAAAAATCCCATAAACAAGGGGTTAAAAGGCGGCAAATACAAAGTTTTTAGTACATTTAGGGGATTTTTACTTCGGTAGAAATTCCCTTATTATAAAAAAATTGCTAAAGAATACGTTGAAATGAATAATTCCTGCTTGAAATTCATCTATCTCATACCCCTCCTTTTTATTATTGTTGCCTGTAATAAGGACGATGGGAGCGGTGGTTATGTTCCGTTGGTAATCAATACCACTGCTGACACCGGTGAAGTATTTCAAAATGCCACCATCGATATAGCCATTTTTGCCAACGATTCGAATGTCCCCTCAGATGGCACCTTAACCCTAAGCAGTCCTCAAACGGGATCGGTTCAAATTATCGACAATGGAACCTCCAGCCTCTTGGACGATAGCGTGCGATATACGCCCAGTATAAGTTTTACCGGAGATGACACCTTCCAATATACCGTTTGCGATGCTGTAGGAGAAAGTTGTGCAAGTGGCCTGGTCACCATCACGGTGCTACCTTTTTCTCCTGTGATTTTTGACATTGATCAGGTTCCCTATCCGAAATTAACCGATTACAATTTTTTCGCAAATGATCTGGCCGATCAGGATCCGGTTTATGGGGTGTTACCCTATGAGCCTATCACCCCATTATTTTCAGATTACGCACACAAAAAACGTTTTGTCTGGATGCCTAATGGCGTAAAAGCGGAATATGTGGGAGATAGCGATCTTTTAAATATGCCGATTGGGACCGTCCTTATCAAAACTTTTTTCTATGAAAATGTGCAACCCGCCAATGTGACTAAAATTATAGAAACACGCATCCTCATAAAAAAAGCAGAAGGCTGGGTTTTGGCAGATTATATATGGAATGAAAATCAGGATGAAGCCTTGTTGGATACCACGGGTGACGGAGGTTTTGTGCCCTTACAATTTATAGAAAATGGAGTGACCAAGAACGTAAATTATCGAATACCGGCAAGTTCGGAATGTTTTACCTGCCACAAAGCCGATTTCGAAATTGCCCCTATTGGTATGAAACCTCAGAGTTTGAATTCGAATTACAACTATGCCGATGGTACCGAAAATCAATTGACCAAATGGATCGAACAAGGCTATCTTCTTAGCAATGTTCCCCAGGACATTGTCACGGTAGTCAAATGGGACGACCCCAGTCAATCGTTGGATTTAAGAGTTCGTTCCTATCTTGATATCAACTGTAACAGCTGTCATTCCGATACGGGACACTGTAATTATAGAGCACCGCGGTTTAGCTTCGAACGAACCGAAGATCCCGCTAACCTGGGAATTTGTGTTACTTCAGACACTCCCATTCCGGGATTGGAGGGCGCAAAAATCATCGAGCCGGGAGATCCGGACCAATCGGTGCTATTTTTCAGAATGAGTTCGGTAGAAGAACAATATAGAATGCCACTTCTTGGCAGAACCCTGCAGCACGAAGAAGGTGTTGCATTAATCGAGGAATGGATCAATTCATTGACCCAAACCTGCAACTAAACTAAAAATTAAATTATTATGAAAAAAATTATCTTACTTGGATTACTCTTAACCGGCTCACAGCTGGTTTTTGGTCAGGTGACATTTACTTCGCAAAGTATTCCGACCACCGGATCCAATCGAGCCGTAGTTGACATGAATGGCGATTTTCTTGACGATATAGTGTCGGTTACCGGAACCAATATTCAAATTTACCAGCAGCAGCCAGATGGGTCACTTGTTGAGGTGAACATTATTACTACTCCAGCAGACAATACCCCTTCATGGAGTTTGGCAGCAGCAGATTACGATCGTAACGGATATACCGATTTGCTTTACGGAGGAGGAAACGGCGTTACTTTTATGAGAGCCAATTCGAACGGAACACAATTTACAGAAGTCTCCGGACCGGAATACGTTTTCTCTCAACGCTCTAACTTTGTGGATATTAACAATGACGGTCACCTCGACGCCTTTGTGTGCCATGATGTGGAACCCAACGTTTATTACCTGAACGACGGAAGTGGAAACCTAACTTTCTTCCAGGGTGGGATAGGTGATTACCCCAGTGGAGGGCATTACGGAAGCGTTTGGATCGATTATGATAATGACAGAGACATTGATATGTTTCAAGCGAAATGTGGAGGTGGAGTCGAAAGACGTCAAAACGAATTACATGAAAATAACGGTGACGGAACCTTTACTGAAATTGGGAATGCCGCCGGTCTTGAAGACGATATGCAAACCTGGTCCTCTGCCTGGGCAGATTTTGACAACGACGGCGACATGGATGCATGGATTGGAGCCAGTAGTTTGGGTGACGGATTCCATAGATTGATGGAAAATAATGGAGATGGCACCTTTACCGATGTGATTGCCAGTTCGGGACTCACCGCTTTTAACAATACGGGAATTGAAAATGCGACTCATGACATAAACAACGACGGGAATGCTGATATTTTGTCCAACGGACATATCCTTTTTGGAAATGGGAATATGACTTTTTCAATTTTACCCGGTGTCTTGCCCGGAAACAATGGATGTTTGGGAGATTTAAATAATGACGGATTTATCGACTCTTTTTCCAGTGGAACCATCTATTATAATGATGCCAATTCGAACAACTGGTTGAAGCTAAATACCGTTGGTGTTCAGAGCAATATCAATGGAATTGGCGCGCGTGTAGAGATCGTAACTGCTTCAGGAACTCAAATTAGAGATGTGAGAAGCGGAGAAGGGTTTTCATTGATGAGTAGCTTAAATACTCATTTTGGCGTGGGTACCGATTCGGAAATCCAATCGGTTACTGTATACTGGCCATCGGGAATAATCGATGTTCTTGAGGATGTGGCGGTAAACCAAACCATCAATATATTGGAAGGCTCTACGGTTTTGGGATTTGACGATACCTTGGTGAACAATTTGATCCTGTATCCCAATCCTACTTCAGATATTTTGAACCTGGGAAATACAACCGATTTTGTCAATCCTATTTATACAGTTTTTGATGTGACCGGCAAACGCGTCATGAACGCTAGATTGACCACTAGTTCTGTGGACGTTTCAAATCTGGCTCAAGGAACTTACATACTGCGGATATTTGACAACTCATCCATTAAAACACAACGTTTCATTAAGAAATAATTCAGTTTTTCTGAAGGGTTTCCGGAAACGATCGAAAATGATAACGCCGCTCCCCATATTTGGAGCGGCGTTTTTTTAGTACATTTAAAAAATCAACCAAATTACCAATTTATGAAGTCTTCGTTTTCGGCCATTCTTCGTGTCTTACTCGCGCTTGGGCTCATTGTCTTTGGACTAAACAAACTCATTGGATTCATGCCTTTGTTTGAGATGCCTGCAGCAACTGCCAATTTTATGGAATCGTTACAAACCACAGGTTATGGCTTTTATTTCGTCGCTATTCTTGAAATTGCCATGGCCTTATTACTGTTGCGCAACAAATGGGTTCCTTTCGCCCTTATCGTCCTGGCTCCGTTATCGCTCAACGCTTTATTATTTCACTGGTTTTTGGGTATTTCAGATATTTTGATAGCCGTGACACTCTTTGTCCTCAACGCCATATTAATTTATAAGCACCGACGTGCCTTTAGCCCTTTGTTTCAGAATGAATAAAAGCAAAAGACACTAACATAGTTATACCGTTTTAACTTTTCCTTTTTTTAGTACATTTACCACGATTAATAATTTAGAATATGAAAAAAATAATCATTCCCGTTTTGTGCGCCTTAACTGTAATCGCCTGCAAGGAAGAAACCCTTAAAGAACCTATCGCTGTGACCTACCACAAAACTAAAAAAGTAGATACTGTGAATACCTATTTTGGAATCGAGGTTAGTGACCCTTACCGCTGGCTGGAAGATGACATGAGTGAAGAAACGGGCAAATGGGTAAAGGCTCAAAACGAAGTTACATTTGGCTATCTGGACACCATTCCTTTCCGCGAGGAGTTGAAAGAACGTTTGACGAGTTTGTGGAACTATGAAAAAGTAGGCCCGCCCTTTAAGGAAGGAGATTACTCCTACTTTTACAAGAATGACGGCCTGCAAAATCAATTTGTTATCTATCGCTATAAAACCTCGGAAGATCCGGGCACGGCAACTGTTTTTCTGGATCCCAATACATTTTCGGAAGATGGCACTATCTCACTGGGAGGTCTCAGTTTTTCCGAAAATGGAAAATTAGCCTCGTACTCTATTTCGGAAGGCGGTAGTGACTGGAGAAAAGTATTGGTCATGAATGCGGAAACCAAAGAGATTATTGAAGATACCATTAAGGATATAAAATTTAGTGGCACCTCCTGGTTGGCCGATGAGGGCTTTTATTATTCCAGCTACGATAAGCCAAAAGGCAGTGAACTATCTGCCAAAACCGATCAACACAAGGTCTATTATCACAAATTAGGCACCTCCCAAAAAGACGATAAATTGATCTTTGGCGGAACCCCCGCCGAAAAGCATCGCTATTGCTATGCCGGCCCAACCGAGGATAACAGGTACCTCGTCCTGTCGGCCAGCACTTCAACTTCGGGTAATAAGCTATTTATAAAAGATTTAAAAAAACCCAACAGCAAATTCGTTCCAATTTTAAACGATACCGAGAGCGATTCCTATGTGCTCGAAAACGTTGGGTCTAAACTCTTTATCGTAACCAATATGGGGGCTCCGAATAAAAAGATCGTAACCGTGGATGCGGCAAATCCCGAACCGGAAAATTGGGTGGATCTATTGCCGGAAACCGAAAATGTTCTCAGCCCCAGCACAGGGGGAGGATATATTTTCGCCAGGTATATGGTAGATGCTGTCTCCAAAGTATTTCAATATGACTACGACGGAAAATTGGTTCGGGAAGTGACCCTTCCTGGCGTTGGGAGTGCCGGTGGTTTCAGTACCAAAAAAGAAGAAAAGGAAATATATTATTCGTTTACAAATTATACAACGCCTGGTAACATCTATAAATATGATGTTGAAAAAGGGACCAGCGAATTGTATCGCAAACCCAAAATAGATTTCAATCCGGAAGATTACGAGAGCAATCAGGTATTCTATGCCTCAAAGGATGGCACCAAAATCCCCATGATCATCACTCACAAAAAAGGTTTGAAACTCAACGGGAAGAATCCTACCATTCTTTATGGATACGGAGGGTTCAACATTAGCATAACCCCCGCATTTAGCATCGCTAATGCGGTGTGGATGGAACAAGGAGGTGTGTATGCGGTTCCCAATCTTCGTGGAGGAGGAGAATACGGGAAAAAATGGCACGACGCAGGAACTCAAATGAAAAAACAAAATGTCTTTGACGACTTTATTGCTGCGGCCGAGTATTTAATTGAAAACAAATACACCTCCAGCGATTATTTGGCAATTCGGGGAGGTTCCAACGGAGGATTGTTGGTGGGTGCCACGATGACCCAACGACCCGATTTGATGAAAGTGGCCCTACCTGCCGTTGGCGTACTCGATATGCTTCGCTACCATACCTTCACTGCCGGAGCCGGCTGGTCGTATGACTATGGTACCGCAGAGCAGAGCAAGGAAATGTTTGAATACCTTAAGGGGTATTCTCCGGTGCATAACGTCAAACCGGGAACCAGCTATCCCGCGACACTTATTACAACAGGAGATCATGATGACCGTGTGGTACCTGCCCATAGCTTTAAGTTTGCTGCCGAGTTGCAGGAAAAACATACCGGATCAAATCCCGTACTTATCCGTATCGAAACCGATGCAGGGCACGGAGCCGGAACCCCGGTCACAAAGACGATCGAGCAATATGCCGATATCTATGGATTTACCCTCTATAATATGGGATATGAAGTATTACCGGAAAAGGTGAACAATGAGGTAAAACAATAAAGATTCCCGGATAACCCGGGGTGTTTGTTCGGAATGTACATCCCTTCTGGCGGAGAAATCCCTTACCAGTAACCCATATCGATGCTTGCGCTAGACATATCTTCATTTGCATACAAAGAAAAAGAAATTTTAAAGGACGTTTCTTTTGAACTGCAGCCGGGAGAACAACTTGCCATTTTGGGTGAAAGTGGTTCGGGTAAATCTACCTTGCTGCATATAATCTATGGTTTACTGCATCTGGAAGAAGGCAGTGTATCCTGGAAGGGGAAAAAGTTATTGGGGCCCACCCACAATCTCATTCCCGGAGAGCCTTTTATAAAACTGGTGTCCCAGGAATTTGACCTGATGCCCTTCACCACGGCGGCCGAAAATATCGCTACCCACCTTTCACGCCGGGATTTGGAGAAGGATCATCAACGGGTCCAGGAGTTGCTTCGAGTGGTCGACATGGAGCTCTTCGGAGATGTGTTGGTCAGGACCCTAAGTGGAGGCCAAAAACAGCGAGTGGCTTTGGCAAAAGCTCTGGCAAAAGAACCGGAACTTTTGTTACTGGACGAACCCTTTAGCAATATCGATACCTTCCGCAAGAATAAACTTCGAAGAAATCTTTTTGAGTATTTGAAGGAAAAGAACATAAGTTGCATCACGGCAACGCATGACAGTGAAGAAGCCCTTGCCTTTTCCGATCATGTATTAATGCTGAAGAACGGCACAACCCAATTATTGGGAACACCTGAAGCCGTTTATGGCGCCATTGCCACCCCCTATCAAGCCGGATTTTTTGGAGAGGTGAACATCTTACCCGCCAGCTTATTTTCTTCCGAAGTAAGGTTGGCTAAAGTTGTAAAGGATGAAAAGGAAATCATCCTGCTACCCCATCAATTGAAGGTTTCAGAAAATAAAACCGAGCTTAAAGTAGTTGTTAAGAAGGCTTACTTCAAAGGGAGTTATTACCTGATCAGCTGTGAAGCGAATTCCATGGAGTTTTTTGTAAATCATACGTCCTGCCTGAACAAGGGTCAAATAATTTATCTGGATCGAAATAGCATTTAAAAATAAGCGTTACATTGTACTTTCGCAGTATAAAATTTGTGATTTGATTAGAAAAATATCCTTATTGTTCCTGATAGGTATTCTCGCCCATGGTCAGGTAACGGCTCAGGAATTGCCTCCAATAGTAAATTTTACGCCGGAGATCTATGGCGCCGACAATCAAAATTGGATGATCTCACAATCCAATGATCGTCACATTTTTATTGCCAATAACAAAGGCTTGCTTGAATATAATGGTGCCTATTGGACCTTATATCCTTCTCCCAATGAAACCATCATTCGTTCTGTAAAAGCGATCGATGACAAGATCTATACCGGCTGCTATCGGAACTTTGGATACTGGATGCGAAATGACATGGGTGGATTGGACTATACTTCGTTAAGTGACCTACTCGAGGTGGAATTGTATGAAGATGAGCAGTTTTGGAATATACTGGAGCACAATGAGTGGTTAATTTTTCAATCTCTGGATCGAATTCTAATTTTAAATACAACCAATAACGAGCTCAAGAGCATAGAAGCCAATAACACCCTCACCAAAATATTTAAAGCTGAAGATGAAATCTATTTTCAAGTTCAGAATGAAGGTCTCTACACCATCGAAAATGGCTTGAAGGTCTTGGTAAACGATTCTGATATTGCGAAAAACAGCCGAATGATAAGCCTATTTGTTTTAGGCAGTGAACTTACCTTTATTACTGAAAAGAACGGTTTTTATAAGCTTTTGGATTCCAATCTTCAAAAATGGAACAGCCCAATCGACCCGTTACTTAGCAATTTGAACATTTACAGCGGCATTCAAGCCTCTGATAAGAGTATCATTTTGGGAAGTATTTCCAATGGGATATTTCACCTCAATGAACAAGGAGCTCTTTTGCACAATTTGAATCAATTCAACGGCCTGGCCAACAATACGGCTTTAAGTTTGTTTGAAGACATTGATTCCAATCTTTGGTTAGGCCTCGACAATGGTGTCGATTGTGTAAACACCAAATCTCCGGCACAAAGTTATATCGATCCAAAAGGGCGCATCGGGACCACCTATGCTTCTGCTATTTACCAGGATTATCTCTATTTGGGTTCCAATCAGGGTCTGTTCTACAGGCCTTTTGGAAAGGATGTAGAATTTGAACTCATTGAAGGGACAGCTGGACAGGTATGGAATTTAAGGGTCATTGATGGCCAACTGTTTTGCGGTCATAATACTGGAACTTTTCTAGTAAATGGTGGAACCGTAAAACGAATCTCAAAGGTTGAAGGGACCTGGGATATAAAAAAGTTGTCGCCGTCCTCACAGCTTCTTATTCAGGGAAACTATGATGGCTTATACATTTTGGAGAATACTAATGGTAATTGGCAAATTCGCTCGAAACTCAAAGGTTTTGATATCTCTTCCCGACAATTCGAATTTATAACACCCAATAGGATTTTGGTCAATCACGAATATAAGGGTGTTTTTGAACTGAATACAGATTCACTTCTAACTCAGGTTATTTCGTTTTCAAAATTGGACGCCATGGAAAAAAGTACTAACTCCAGTTTGGCCAGGTTCAATGATGACATTTATTATGCAGGTAAAATGGGGATATTCAAATACAATACCGAAGATCATCAACTTGAAAAAGACGAAAAACTAAGTGTTATTTTCGAGAACGACGAATACGTTTCCGGGAAACTGGTGGCCCATGGCGACCATTATTTATGGGCCTTTACCAAGAGCTATCTTTATAATATGACTCAGGAAAAGCTTGGAAGTTCGCTGAGGCTTGAAAAAATTAGCTTCCCACAGCAATTGAGAAATGACATGGAAGGCTTTGAGAATATATCGTTCGATCAAGACGGACACTCCATACTGGGAACTTCGAATGGATACTTCCTCATTGATCCTGAGAAGAGGGTTAATAAAGAGTACGATATCACAATTGATCACGTTTTTTCTACTTCTTTCTCCGGAAATAGAACACAACTATCTACCCAGGGAACAGGTGACTTTAAATCGAATGAAAACAACTTTATTTTTCAATTTAGTGTGCCTCAATACGAAAAGTATCTTATTACAGAATATCAATACAATCTTCAGGGATCCAGTGAGGAATGGAGCCCCTGGATCCTTGCATCGAGTGTCGCTTTTAAGAATTTAAAGCACGGCAACTATCAATTCCAGGTCCAGGCTAAGGTAAATAATGAGAAAACCCGAAATATCGCTGTCTACGACTTTGTAATTCACAAACCGTGGTTTTTATCCAACATAGCCATTGCGTGCTATGCATTATTAATGTTAATCTTGTTTCTTTCCATACACTGGTTCTATAAAAGGTATTACCGAAAGCAAAGAGCCCGAATCATGGAAAAAACTACCAACGAGTTAAAAATGAAGGAACTCGCTTCACAAAAACAAATCATTCAGCTTAAAAACGAAGGTTTAAACCAGGATATCGCCGCCAGAAACCGGGAATTAGCTATCTCTACAATGAATATGATCAGTAAAAATACCGCCTTGAACAATATCAAAGAGGAAATCAAAAGATGTAAAGATGTAAACGAATTAATGCCAGTGATCAAATTGATTGACCGAAGTATAAACAACAAAGAGGAATGGCAATTCTTTGAAGAGGCGTTCAATCATGCCGACAAGGACTTTTTCAAAAAGGTAAAGAAATTACATCCCGAACTCACAGCCAACGATCTGCGACTTTGTGTTTATTTACGACTCAATTTGTCCTCAAAAGAAATCGCTCCATTATTAAATATCTCGCCACGTAGCGTAGAAATTAAGCGTTACAGGCTCCGCAAAAAAATCAAGCTAGACCGGGAAGTTGGCCTAAACAACTACTTTATCGATCTTTAGCACTACAACAATTCGTTTTTTTACTACAACATTACTACAACATTCACGCCTCCCAGGCCATCTAAATGCCTCAAAGCACAATAATTACCTCACTGCGTATACTGCGAAATCCCTAATATAACAGCCATTTTGTTAGGAATTTGATACAAGCCGGCGCTATTTTTTGCCATGTATACTTTTTGTATGGGGCACTAATTACAAATCTTTAACATAGAATTTTACATTGCATCAAACGAAAAGCGCAATGAAGCAATTCTATCTCTTAGTCTTTACACTTTTATTTTTTAGTGTTAGTTATTCTCAAACGTTCACCGTGAGTGGAGTGGTTCTGGAAGATGGTTCCGGATTACCTTTAGCCAGCGCTTCGGTGGTTCAAAAAGGAACTTCGAATGGTGTCACAGCGGATTTTGACGGGAATTTCAGTATCGACAAACTTGTGCCTGGAGACAAACTCGTTTTCTCATATATTGGGTTTATTACTAAAGAAATAACCGTTAATTCAGCTCAAACTATAACCGTTAGCCTCGAGGAAGACATTGCCACATTAGAAGCCGTGCTCGTGATTGGATACGGAACTCAAAAGAAAAAAGAAATAACAGGAGCAGTTGCTGTGATAACCGCAGAAACTATCGAAGAACTAAAGCCTGTGCGAATTGAGCAAGCCCTCCAAGGGCAGGTTTCCGGAGTTCAAATCACCTCACAATCCGGTTCTCCCGGAAGTGCATTGGACATTCGAATTCGAGGAATTTCTACCAACGGCGACAACAGGCCTCTCATTCTGGTTGACGGAAACGTAATCGAAGATCTAAGTGTTGTGAATCCAAGTGATATCGAAAGTATTAACGTATTAAAGGATGCGACCGCTGGTATCTATGGAGTGCGCGCCGCCAACGGAGTTATTTTAATTACAACCAAAACAGGTAGAAAGTCAACTCCATTATCTTTCGAATACGAAGCCTACGGCGGTTTTCAGGAGACAACTAGGAGCCTTCCGGTCTTAAATGCCACCGAATATGGCTTATTAATTAATGAGGCTTTTTCAGCCAATGGAGATCCCATTGTATTTAATAATATCAACTCCCTTGGAAATGGCACCAACTGGCAAAACAAGGTGTTCTCCAAAGCGCCTATTGTAAGTTCCAGCGTTACACTTAAAGGAGGAACTGAAAAATCTACCTATTCAGGAGGAGCGTCCGTTTTAACTCAGGACGGAATCATAGGGGGTGATAAAGCTAATTTTACCCGATACACCTCCCGACTCAATTTTAACACTGAGTTCCTGAAAAAATTTAAATTCAAATCCAGTCTTATTTACACAGGAACCAAACGAAAAACCCTTCAGGAGAATGGAATCGGTTCTGTTCTGTACAACGCCTTAAATATGGATCCTACTCTGGGATTACGCGGAACCAATAATGGATTTTCGCGAGCCGAAAATCTCCCAATTGAAGTGATCAATCCCCTGGCGCAAATTGCATCTACCTTTAATAATACTAAGGTGGATAAAATTAGTGGTGTTTTCGGGATAAGCTATAAACCCACCGAAAATCTAACGGCCGAAGTCAACTACCAATGGAATTACGCCGAAGTCAACGGAAGGTTCTATTCACCCATTGCCGATTTCGGGGTGGAAGGAATCGCCGACAAAGTGTTTGATAGACTTGATGTTAATTCTATCGTCGAAAATGAACAATTGTTTCGGGATTACACGTTTGATGCTTTTGTGACCTATGACAAGAGTTTTGCCGACATCCATAACTTATCCGTAACAGTGGGAACGTCTGTATTTAAGTCGACTGGAGATTTTTACAGTACTACCGGGATTAATTTACCCGATCTGCCTTTTGCTGAATTAAGTGTGGATAATGCAGAAACCATCACCAATAATTTTATCAATCGAAGTAATCGCGTATTCGATTCTCGATTGTTGTCCTACTTCGGAAGGGTACAATACAACTATAAAGGAAAATATTTGATTTCAGGAGTTATACGAAGAGATGGTTCTACCAGTTTCGCTCCCAATAATAAATTCGGAATCTTTCCTTCGGGATCTATTGGTTGGGTCGCATCGGACGAAAGCTTTCTGGAGGACAGTAATTTCATCGATTTCCTAAAACTAAGAGCTTCCTACGGGATCATAGGAAATGACCGTATTGGTGCCTTCGGATTTGTGTCACTACTGAATGGTGAAGGTGTTTATGTGATCAATGATGAATTGGATTTCGGAACAGCCATCGGTGCTATTTCAAACCCCGACATTAAATGGGAGGAGCAAAAAACCTTCGATGTGGGAATAGATACCAAGTTCTTAAACAATAAACTAAGTGTTGAAGTGGATTACTTCAATCGCGAAACCAAAGATCTTCTGCTGGTGGTACAAACTTCCGGAATCACAGGATCTACCGCACCCGGTTCGGCTAATCCCATTGCAAATGCCGGGACTGTGCGAAATCAGGGGCTTGAATTTGCCATAGGGTATCGAGATAGGTCTTCAGACGATTTCTCTTTCGGTGCCAGTTATAACTTTACCATTCTTGATAATGAAGTCCTGGAAGTAAATAATGGAATTGGTTTCGAACAAGGAGGAGGCTTTAGTATTGGCCAGGCCTTTCCGGCCCGAATGGAAGAAGGATTTCCCATTGGATATTTCTATGGATACCAAACCAATGGCCTGTTCCAAACTCAAGACGAAGCTAACAACGCTCCCAGTCAAATTGCCCTAGGGGCCAACGCACAAGCTGGTGATATAAGATATGTCGACCTAAATGGTGACGGTGTGATCGATCCGGACGATAAAACCAACATTGGAGATCCCATTCCAGACATCACTATGGGGATCAACCTATCCTTTGATTATAAAGGATTCGATTTTCAAACCTATTTCTTTGCCTCCATTGGTAATGATATTGTTCGAAATTACGAGCGTAACGATCGTTTCACCAACCGTACCGTATCCTATTTAGATCGCTGGACAGGACCGGGAACATCCAATTCGTTTCCGAGGGTTACCACAGGTGCGACCTCAAATTTGGTCTTCTCCGATTTCTATGTAGAAGACGGTTCGTTTGTGAGAGCTCAGAATATGCAATTGGGGTATACCGCAAGTGATAAATTTCTCAGTGACTTAGGCATCAGTAAGCTAAGAGTGTATGTCTCTGTTAGTAATGTTTTTACGCTCACCAAATACCAGGGATACGATCCAACAGTTTCTGTAGGAGCCCCGATAGGAGGAGGTTTTGACCAGGGTCTTTACCCCAATCCAAGAACCTATTTACTGGGTGTTAATATGAAATTATAAAAAAGAAAGCCATGAAATTAAAAATCATTTTAGCCATATGTGCCATTTCATTTGCTTCTTGTAGCGATGACTTTGTCGATGTAGAATCAAAGGATCAGAATTCGGAAAACTTCTTTAATTCCGAAGCAGATTACCAAAGTGCTCTTATAGGCGCTTATGACTTACTGCAATCCTCCTACCTCAATGTTCTGGTAGGTGAAATTGCCTCAAACAACACGCTGGCTGGTGGAGAAAGTGCCACCGATGTATTGGGTATTCAGCAGATAGATAATATGATTCATACCCCTGAAAACCAACAATTACGGGATATCTGGAGCTGGATGTACGGAGGAATAAATCGGGCCAATTATATTATGGAATTTCAAGACAAAACCGAGTTTTCCAACAAGCCAAACGTTCTTGGACAAACCCGTTTTCTAAGAGCTTATTATTATTTTGAATTGGTCAAATGGTTCGGAGATGTTCCCCTGGCCGTGGACACTCGTATTTTCTTCGGTGACCAAAGTACTATAGAACGAACACCCAAAGCAGAGGTATATGCTCAAATTGAGGAAGATCTGCTGTATGCCGCAAACAACATGCCCTACGTACAAACCGATGTCGGAAGAGCCACCAAAGGTTCTGCCCAGGGATTGCTCGGAAAGGTATACCTCTACCAGGGTAAATTTGATGAAGCTGCCGCCGTTTTGGATGATCTCATTAACAACGGCCCGCACAACCTCGTTTCAGATTTTTCAACGCTTTTTGAAAATGATAACGAAAACACTATGGAAGCCGTTTTTGAAATTCAATATACCGATCTGGAAGGAGCCGGATTTGGCTGCCTACAGTGTAGCGAAGGAAATGTTGCTGTTGGTTTTAACGGCCCTCGAAATTTTAACGGCCCACTTTTCGAGTCGGGTTTTAGCTTTAATGTCCCAACCCAGGAAACTTATGATGCCTTTGATGAAACCGATCTTCGAAGAGATTTTTCTATTCTTAATATTGAGGCATTTGCTATTGAAAATCAAGATTACAACAACGGTGCGGGGGTAAGTTGGACCGAAGGATTCGAACATACTGGCTTTTTTAATAGGAAGTACATTCCGCGTCAGGGAGATTCAAATATTGGAGACCAAAACCTTACCAACCCTAATAATTACCGGGCCATTCGATTTGCCGACGTGCTGCTAATGGCCGCTGAAGCCCACAATCGAGGAAACGGTAGTGACTCTAGGGCGCTTCAATATGTTAATAGGGTAAGAAACAGAGCGGGACTGGATAATTTAGCCCTTGGTGGGAACGAGCTTACACAAGCCATTTACCTTGAAAGACGCCTGGAACTAGTTGGAGAAGGACACCATTTCTTCGATTTGGTCCGAACCAATCGGGCAGCAGGGCAAATTGAGGGCTTCGTAACAGGCAAACATGAGTTATTTCCCATTCCCGAAATTGAAATTCAACTTACCGGGAATCGTTGGGAACAAAATCCAGGCTACTAAAAGACGGCTACTATGAAATTTAAAAACATTACATACATCATTGGTTTCTTTTCAATTATTTTGATCCTTCAAGCTTGTACGGAAGAGGATAGAGACCTTGGATTCATCCAAAATATAAGTGTTCCCTCGAACCTAAGCCTGCAGGTACAGCTATCGCAGGATAACTCGGGAACGGTCACATTGACCCCCGGCGGTGATTCTTCAGCTTTATTCAAAATTGATTTTGGCGACGGTTCCGAAATTGAAGAAGTTGTCCCCGGAAATAGTGCGACGCATCAATACATAGAAGGTGCATTTACAGCGATCCTTACGGCAATCAATTTGAATGGCGAGACTGCCGAATTCTCTCAGGAGGTCGTTGTTTCTTTTCTACCACCGCTAAATTTAGTGGTTACCATCACCCCGGTGAGTGGAGACAATTTTTCTATTAACGTCTCGGCGGAAGCAGATCTCGCTGTTGGTTTTGAGGTATTCTTCGGAGATGTTACCAATGAGGAGCCCACGCCTCTCATGCTGGATGAGACTATTCAACATACGTATCCCGCCGTGGGAACCTACGAACTCACCGTTATTGCATTAAGCGGTGGATCGCAAACCATTCAAGTGACTGAAACCGTGGTGATCGAAGATCCCATAGCACTTCCCATAGATTTTGAGTCGGAAACTATTAATTATTTTTTCTCCGACTTTGGTGGCGCCAATAGTGCTGTTATCGATAATCCCGATCCGTCTGGAATCAATACGAGCAGTAAAGTAGCCGAGTTTTTCAAAGAAGATGGAGCCGAAATATTTGCCGGAACAGCTATTGGATTAGGCAGTCCTATTGATTTTAGCGAGTTTCAGGCCTTTAACATCGCTACCTGGTCACCTGAAGCTGGACTTACGGTTAAACTGAAGCTGGAAAACGCCGATGATCCCGATATTTCAGTAGAAATCGATGCGACCACTACAGTAGCCAATTCCTGGGAAACCTTGTCATTCGATTTTTCTGAAGAAGACCTAAGTCCAGAATATTCAAAGGTCATTGTCTTTTTTGACTTCGGAAATCCCGGTACAGGAACCACCTTTTATTACGACAATATTGAGCTGGCCGCCGCAGGTGGCGGAGGCGGTGGAGGCGATCCTGTTGAACTTCCTCTGGACTTTGAAAACCCCGATGTCGAATACGTCATTATAGGTTTTGAAGGGGCCGAATCGAGTATCGAGCCCAATCCCGACCCGTCTGGCATCAATACAAGTGACAATGTATTGCAATCCATAAAAACAGTGGGAGCACAATTCTTTGCCGGTACCGCGATCCCGCTGGACGTACCCATCGATTTTTCAACAACCGAAAGTATTTCAGTCAAAACATGGTCACCTAAGTTAGGAATTCCAATACGGCTAAAATTGGAAAACTCAAGCGGCGACTTTGTGGAACTCGATGTCAATACGACCACCACGAATGAATGGGAAGAACTGGTTTGGGACTTTACCGGGATGACCGGTGGCATAGAGTTTACCCAAGTCGTAATCTTTTTCGAATTTGTTGTAGACCTTCCCGGTGATGGTTCTACTTATTATTTTGATGATGTCCAATTGGCCAATTAAAAGTTGCATACCTATGAAAAATGTTTATAAAATACTTAGCTTAATAACGATTGTTTTTCTCGCTTATAGCTGTCAGGAAGACGACAAAACATTCGGGGATGTTTTAGTCCCTACCAATTTAGTTGTCAATGTCACTGTGGCAAGCGATCAATCTGGAAACGTTACTATTTCGCCTTCCGCGGAAAATGCGATATTTTTTCATGTCTTTTTCCTGACGGATAGTGATCCTGTTGTCATTTCGAATGGAGAGCAAGCCGCGTTTAGATATACCCAATCCGGGCAATATACTCAGGAGATCGTGGTCACTGCTTTTGGAACCGGTGGAGCATCAAGTAGCGAAGCTCTGCTGATCGATCTGGATGTACGACTCGTAATTGAGGAAGGCGTGCTTTTAAACATCGCCGGACCAGCAAATGAAGGAAAAAACTGGATCTGGGATTCTACCAATGCAGGACATTTTGGAGTAGGCGATCCCGCCGAAACTTTTCCTAACTTTTTCGTTGCCGGTGCCAATCAACTGGATCCTTGTCTGTATGACGACGTACTAACCTTCTCTCACGACGGAGCGGGTAATTATAGTTTCCAACTGGCGACACTGGATGCTACTTTTGTTAATTGGGCCGAGATAAAAAGGTTCTTCCCCGATGCCGAACCCGTTGTTTTTGTGGATGAATGCAGGAATATTGATGATCAAATTGAATTGGACACCGATTTTGTGATCGTGGATGACCCTATTTCCGGCAACCAACTACTAACAGTAACAAACAGTACCATGTCGTATTGGTCGGGTGCTATGGAATATCAAATATTAGAGCTCACAGCAGACAAGTTGATCATTCGGGGTATTCAGGATCCTTTCGATCCCCCGGGAGACAAATTAGCCTGGTATCACACTTTTGTGCCTGAAGATGGCAATCCCCCACCCCCCAGTTGCTCGGGAGTTACAGGAGATGTTGGATCTGGAAATAACGATGTCTTGGTTTGGGCCGATGAATTTAATGAAGACGGTGCGCCTTGTTTTGAAGACTGGTCTTTTGATCTTGGAACTGGTAATAACGGATGGGGAAATGGAGAAGCCCAATACTATACCGATCGCGAAGAAAATGTTACTGTTAGCGACGGGACGTTAAAAATCACCGCGAAAGCCGAGTCTTTTCAAGGCAGTGAGTATACTTCAGCAAGAATGATTACGTATCAAAAATTTGAGTTTGAATATGGAAGAGTGGAAGCAAGAGCCAAATTACCCACTGGAGGAGGAACCTGGCCAGCTTTATGGTTGTTAGGAGCCGATTTCATTCAGAATCCATGGCCCGCTTGCGGAGAAATGGATTTTATGGAGCATGTGGGCAATGAACAAGACCGTATTTTTTCCTCACTTCATTCCCCGGGAAATTTCGGCGGCAACGCCCAAACCGATTTTATAGACGTTCCCGGAGTGTCAAATGACTTTCACATCTACACCATTGACTGGACTCCGGAGGAGATTGTTTTCTCCGTAGACGGAAACGAATACCACAGCAGACCTAACTCCGTCAACCTGCCATTTGATCATAACTTCTTTATCATAATGAATGTGGCAATGGGAGGCAACTTTGGAGGTGCAATCGATCCAAACTTTGTCGAATCGACAATGGAAGTGGATTATATAAGAGTTTATCAATAATTGAAGACCAAACAAATGAAGTATTTAACGCTATTATGTATCGGTTCCTTTTTATTTCTTTTTACCCAATGTGGTGAAAAAGATGCGAATACCGCTTCTATGAGAACTGATATCTCACAAATTGACAAAAAAGTAGATTCCTTGTTATCGCTCATGACCCTGGAAGAAAAGATTGGGCAAATGAATCAATACAATGGATTCTGGAACGTCACCGGACCTGTTCCGGCAGAAGGAGATGCCGCCAAAAAATACGAGCACTTGCGAAAAGGATATGTGGGTTCCATGCTCAATGTAAGAGGAGTAAAGGAAGTCATGGCCGTGCAAAAAATAGCGGTGGAGGAAACCCGCCTGGGCATTCCGCTAATCATCGGTTTTGATGTGATCCATGGTTACAAAACTATGAGCCCTATTCCATTGGCCGAATCGGCTAGTTGGGATATGGAAGCCATTCGAGCTTCTGCTGAAGTGGCGGCCGCTGAAGCAGCAGCGTCAGGAATTAACTGGACATTTGCTCCCATGCTGGACATTTCAAGAGATGCCCGTTGGGGAAGAGTGATGGAAGGCGCTGGTGAAGACCCTTATTTAGGAAGCAAAATTGGTGTAGCAAGAGTCAAAGGTTTTCAGGGAGACGATCTGTCTGCCGTACATACGATCGCGGCTTGCGCCAAGCATTTTGCCGGTTATGGTTTTTCTGAATCGGGAAGAGATTACAATACGGTGGATGTGGGAACTTCCACCTTAAACAATATTATTTTTCCTCCTTTTATCGCAGCAAAGGAAGCGGGGGTGAGAACCTTTATGAATTCTTTCAACGAATTGAACGGGATTCCCGCAACCGGTAACAAATACCTGCAACGTGATATTCTGAAGGAAAAGTGGGCTTTTGATGGCTTTGTAGTCTCCGATTGGGGATCCATCACCGAAATGATCGCCCATGGATACGCTAAAGACGGCAAACAAGCCGCTGAAATCGCTGTTAACGCCGGATCCGATATGGATATGGAGTCTTATTTGTACGTGGAAGAATTGGCCAATTTAGTACGTGAGAATAAGGTAGATGAAGCTTTAATTACTGATTCGGCTCGCAGGATTTTAAAAGTAAAATATGAACTCGGTCTTTTTGATGATCCCTATAAATATTGCAATGAAGAGCGGGAAAAAGCAGTCATTAATTCCGAAGAAAACCACGCGACCGTTTTGGACATGGCTAAGAAATCCATCGTTCTTCTCAAAAATGAGAACAAGATGCTGCCGTTGCAAAAAACAGGATTGAAAATTGGCCTTATTGGAGCACTTGCCGCAGATAAAAACAGCCCCTTAGGAAGTTGGAGAATTGCAGCAGACGACAACACGGCTGTTTCAGTATTGGAAGGCATGCAACAATATGATGGGAATCAATTGAGCTATGCCAAGGGAGCCGACGTATCTGTTGGCAAAACCGACTTCGTATTTGAGGTCAAAATTAATACTACGGACAAAAGTGATTTTGCGGAAGCCATCCGTCTGGCAAAACAAGTAGATAAAGTGGTGATGGTGTTAGGGGAAGTTGGATTTCAATCGGGTGAGGCACGTAGCAGAACCCATCTTGACCTTCCCGGGGTGCAACAGGAATTACTTGAAGAAATCTATAAAGTAAATCAAAACATCATTTTAGTACTCAACAATGGTAGACCCTTATCATTGGTTTGGGCCGAAGAAAATATTCCCGCTATTGTGGAAGCCTGGCATTTAGGAAGCCAAAGCGGACATGCGATTGCCCAGGTGCTCTATGGTGATTATAACCCCAGTGGAAAACTGCCAATGTCGGTACCCAGAAATGTTGGACAAGTGCCCATCTACTATAATTACAAAAATACAGGAAGACCTACATTGCCCGGTCCCGACGTGGTTTTCTGGTCTCATTTCAGCGATGAAAGCAACACTCCCTTATATCCTTTTGGATATGGTTTAAGCTACACTTCTTTCGGTTACGATACTCTCAAGGTGGAAGACAATTATGCTGGCTCAGGAGAAATTAATGTTTCAGTGAAACTTACCAATACCGGAAGTGTTCAAGGGAAGGAAGTCGTTCAATTGTATATAAAAGACTTGTTTGCAAGCATTACGCGACCGGTGAGGGAGCTCAAAGGATTCGAACTCGTCGAGTTATCTCCGGGAGAATCCAAAACTATACAATTCACACTTACCGATAAAGAACTAGGCTTCTACGACAACGAGGGAGCGTTCATTGTTGAAAAAGGAGGTTTTGAAGTCTATGTAGGAGGAAGTTCCACCGCCGCTAATAAAGCCGCATTTGAATTAAAATAAACTGTGAAAAAAATTCTTTACATACTGCTTCCTCTCATGCTCTGGTATTGCCAAAGCGGAGCCCAGTTGTTATTTGAAGAAAATTTTGATGGCTCACAATTAAACGAAACCCATTGGAATTATAAGTTAGGCGATGGTTGTCCCAATCTCTGTGGATGGGGTAATAATGAAAGGCAGATCTACACCAAAAAAAATGTAAGCCTACGCGATGGAAATCTGGTGATAACGGCCACCAAAAATGGCAGTTTATACGAATCTGGTAGAATTACAACAAAGCAGAAAGTTGAGTTTCAATATGGAACTATCGAAGTTCGTGCGAAACTTCCTCAAGGTAGCGGACTCTGGCCAGCTATCTGGATGCTTGGGAACGATATTGATGCCAATACCTGGCCCGGATGCGGCGAAATTGATATCATGGAATACGTTGGCAAAGAGCCGGGAGTTATTCATACGACCCTGCACACTCCCGATAGTTTTGGGAATTCGGTGAATACGAAGAGAACAACGCTCACAGGTATTGAGAATGACTTTCATAAATATAAAGCCTCTTGGAGCAAAGAATCCATTCAGTTTTACATAGATGACATGCTCGTTTATACGTTTTCGCCCGAAATAAAGAATGAAAAAACATGGCCGTTCGATAAGCCATTTTATGTGATCCTAAATTTGGCCATCGGCGGAAACTTTGGTGGTCCGGAAGTGGATGATACTATTTTTCCAAGAGAGTTTATAATCGATTATATAAAAATTTCCAATTCTAACAAATTATAATATGAATGTATCAGAGCTGCCCTCAGGAATTTATTTCGCGACGGTTGCGACAGCTTCTGGTGAAAAGTCAATAACGCTTATTAAAAATTAATACAAACAAAAAACACTATGAAAAAAATTACTGCAATTTTTATTTTTCTGATTACCGCAATTGGGTTTTCACAAAATAATCCAATTAATTTCGAGGCGGGCGGCAATGGCGCGGCCTGGACGTGGACCGTATTTGAAAATTCTACAAATCCTCCGCTAGAAGTCATTGCAAATCCGGATGCCACTGGGATTAACACCTCGGCGACTGTCGCAAAATTCACAGCTTTACAGGCCGGTCAACCTTTTGCAGGTGTCGAATCCCTTCACGGTGCCGATATCGGGACATTTACGCTTGATGCCACCAACGCCATTGTCAAAATAATGGTTTGGAAACCCGTCATTAGTAATGTAGGTATCAAACTCGTAACGGGGCCGGGAGGCTCTACTGGTGAAATTTTGGTTCCAAATACGGTAATCAACCAATGGGAAGAATTAACCTTCGACTTTTCAGGAGTGATAGGAAATCCCGATACGATCAACCTTGATCAAATAGTTGTTTTTCCTGACTTTGATGCCAGAACACAGGATAATATTGTCTATTTCGATGAAATAACCTTTAGTGCAGTACCTCCAAATCCAGTTGCTTTTCCACTGGACTTCGAAGGAACACTTCCAGTATTTAACGATTTTAACGGATCCTTCACTCAAGTGATTGCAAATCCTGATGCCACCGGAGTGAACACTTCGCCCAATGTGGCCGAAAATACAGTTCCCGCCAATGCGGCTTTTGCAGGGGTGAACATTGTAATTCCCGTAGATATTACTATCGACAAGTTCTTCAGAATGGACGTCTGGTCTCCTTTGGCCGGCACTCCTGTTTTACTGAAACTGGAAGGCGGACCGAACGCACCTATTGAGCGACAGGCCAATTTAACCACTACCGGGGCCTGGGAAGAAATCGTTTTTGATTTTAGTTCGGAAGGCGCGTTAACCTATGATTCCATTACGGTATTCATGAATTTCAACATGGTCGACCCCAATACACAAACCTATTATTGGGACAACCTTGAAACGTACGCACCGCCATTGACACTTCCTTTAGATTTTGAAGGGGCGCTTCCCACTTTTAACGATTTTAACGGGTCCTTCACTCAGGTGATTGCCAATCCGGATGCTACAGGTGTGAACACTTCACCCAATGTGGCTGAAAATACGGTTCCAGCCAATGCGGCTTTCGCAGGGGTGAACATCGTGGTACCCATAGACATCACCACCGATAAGATTTTCACAATGGACGTTTGGTCTCCTTTGGCCGGCACTCCTGTTCTACTGAAGTTGGAAGGTGGGCCTAACGCACCTATTGAGCGACAGGCGAATCTAACCACAACAGGAGCGTGGGAAGAAATCGTTTTTGATTTTAGTTCTGAAGGTGCTTTGACCTACGATTCAGTAACAGTATTCATGAACTTTAATATGGTCGATCCCAATACTCAAACCTACTATTGGGATAACCTGGAACAAGCAAGTGCTTCTGGTGGACCGAATGTCCCAATCGACTTTGAGGCAGGAGGAAACGGAGCCACATGGACATGGACCGTTTTTGAAAATGATACCAATCCCCCCCTGGAAATTATAGCGAATCCAGATCCAACGGCACCCAATACATCCGCAACCGTTGCCAAGTTCACGGCTTTGCAAGCTGGAATGCCCTTCGCAGGTGTTGAAAGTATGCACGGCGCCGACATCGGAACCTGGACGCTTGATGCAACCAATTCTACGATTAAAATAATGGTTTGGAAGCCGGTGATCAGTAATGTAGGAATAAAATTAGTGACACCTCCTGGTGGTTCTACCGGAGAGATACTGGTTCCTAATACACTTATCAACCAATGGGAAGAATTAGTATTTGATTTTTCGGGAGTTATCGGTAACCCGGAAACTATTGGGTTGGATCAAATCGTGATTTTCCCCGATTTTGATGCCAGAACACAAGACAATATTGTTTATTTCGACAATATCACATTTGGCCCATTTGTGCCTCCTGTAGTTGCACTACCATTAGACTTTGAAGTTGTTGTACCTCCTTTTAATGACTTTAACGGATCATTTACGCAAGTGATTGCTAATCCAGATGCAACGGGAGTAAACACTTCAGCGAATGTTGCTGAAAATACCGTGCCTGCCAATGCGGCTTTCGCGGGTGTAAACATCGTGGTTCCTGTGGATATCACAACTGATAAGTACTTTAGAATGGATGTTTGGTCTCCTTTGGCTGGAACACCCGTTTTACTAAAGTTGGAAGGTGGGCCGAACGCACCTATTGAGCGACAGGCTAATTTAACCACCATTGGGGCATGGGAAGAAATCGTATTTGACTTTAGCTCGGAAGGTGCATTAACCTACGATTCGGTGACGGTATTTATGAACTTTAATGTAATAGATCCGAATACTCAAACGTATTTTTGGGATAATCTTGAATTGTACTCACCTGCATGCGACATCACCCTTTTTGTAGCAGACAACTTGCCTGCAGAGATCGATCCGGGAGGAACACAAACAGGTGATTGTGCTGGTGCTCCTAACCTATATCCTGTGACCGTGGGTGACCCCGGAACCATTGGAGTAGATTCAAATATTGACAATGTAGCTCTTACAATTACCCACACTTTTGATGGTGACCTTGATATTTCATTGGTGGCACCATCTGGAGCCGAACTTCTTCTTTCAGGAGGAAATGGTGGAGGTGGAGATAATTTCATCGATACCGTCTTTATGGATGGTGCAGGACCTCTTTCCGGAGGAGCGCCTCCTTATACAGGAACCTTCGAACCAGACGGTGGTACTTTTGCTGCTGCCTTTGATGGAGAATCTATTTTGGGTGACTGGCAATTGAAGATCTGTGATAACTTTGGAGGAGATACAGGAACGGTAGATGCCTTTTCGATCTCAATTTGTCGACCAGAGCCTCCTACAAACGATGAGTGCGTAGATGCCTTCCCAGTTGCTTGTGGTGATGTAGTGGTAGGCGAGACAATTACGTTTACTGATTCAGGTGGAAACCCTGCTCCAGACGTGTGGTACGCCTTCACAGGAACTGGAATCTCTCAAGTAGTAACTTTATCGCTTTGTGATGGAGGAACCGATTACGATTCTTTATTAAGAGTGTTTGATGCCTGTGGTGGCACAGAGATCGCTGCCAATGATGACTCTTGTGGATTACAGTCTGAATTGTCATTCGCTTCCGATGGCACTTCTACTTACTATATCATGGTAGAAGGATTTGCCGCTAACGCTGGTAACTTCTCCTTGGAAGTAACTTGTGTGGATGCGCCACCGAACGACTTTTGTACAGGTGCTATCTCTATGAGTTGTGGTGAAACTGTTGTTGGTGAGACCGACACGGCTACCTTCGATGCAACGGCTCCTGTTTGTGTAACAGGAATTACTGCGCCGGGAGTATGGTATGAATTTACCGACACTACCGGACTAGTAACCAACTATACCCTTTCTATGTGTGACGGTGGAACAGACTATGACAGTAAGATCACTGTATACTCTGGAGACTGTGGTGCTTTGGCTTGTGTAGTAGACAACGATGACACTTGTGGTCTTCAGTCTGAGGTTAGCTGGCAAGGAGATGGTCTAACGACCTATTACATCTTAGTACATGGATTTGGAGCCAATACGGGTAACTTCTCTATGGCACTTACGTGTGCTCCTGTACCTCCACCAAACGATATGATCGCGAACTCTATCGATGTGGATGAAATAGGATTCCCTTATACAGACCCAGCAGTGGCTATGCCAGCTGCAACGACCGAAGGAGGAAATCCGGTTGGATGTAATATCGACGGTGCCAATGGAGTATGGTACAACTTTGTTCCCGATGGAGATGGCTTTGCAACAGCAGAGATCATTACTCCCGGAGGAGCTAGTTCTGTAACTTTCTATACCGCTGACGATGAGAATGCAACAGAGACCGATCTTACTTTGGTTGACTTTAACGGTAACCAGTGTGTACCCGGAACCTCTGCGATCATTCCAACAGCTGCAGGACAGGCGTACTATGTGTTTGTGTTGAACAACGGTGCCATTACCGACATTGTGATCGACGGAAACAATTTGGGTACCAATGAGAATGCGATCCAAGGGTTTACTTACTATCCAAACCCAACCGCTGGGGTTCTTAATCTGAACTCTATCGATAGCATAGACAATGTAGCGATCTACAACATCCTGGGACAACAAGTGTTGAACGAGAATGTGGAAGCTACCAGTACTGCTTTGGATGTTTCTAAATTGGCCGTAGGTGCTTACATAATGAAAGTATCTGTCAACGGAGAGATAGGAACGTATAAGATTATCAAGAGATAATAACATATAGAGAAATTTGGGTCGTCACCCTATGTTGGCGACCCAAACTTCCAAAAAGATTGTGAGCGATCACAATAAACTGAGTTTTAAAATAATTTAATAATTAAAATTAAAAAATCATGAAACAAATTTATTTTTTATTCGCAATGCTGGTTGCTTTTTCATTTACAGTGGAGGCACAAAATACAGTAGAAGTTGATGCAACCGCCACATTTTTTGGCTTCGCAAATGTCTTTGAGACTCCTGCTAACGGAAGTGGTTTTGTATTCGGATCGGCCTGGGAAGTAGCAGATCTTAAAACCGTAGTCGACCCATCCGGAGGATCGATCACCTTACAACCCAATTTTAACACCTGGGATGCAGGAGATCCTTTTTGGGTAGATCCAGTAACCGGTGAAGGCAACAAGGTCTTTGAAGGAAACACCTATGTGGAAGACAATACTTTAATAGGTTCGGAACTTACGTTTATAGGTCATGTGGAATCAAATACCATTGACTCAGGATACGATGTGGTTGCCTTTATCAAAGTTTTTAATGCCGATTTCTCTGTGTTAAAAGAAGAGACTACCGGCCTTACTGCCGGCACCAATTTTTCTCTTACTTACACAAATGTTGAAGGTACAGATACTACAATCCAATACGGATTTAAAGTAACTGGACTCAATGCGGATCCTGCAGACGAAGGCACCTTAGGTAGTGTTGTAGTGACAGCGCCAGTCCTTGGGGTTAACGACTTAAACGCGATCAATGTGAGCTCGTATCCTAATCCTGTGACTTCGCAATGGACAGTGCAGGCTAACGAAACTATTACTCAGGTTGCCATATACAATGTCTTGGGTCAGAAAGTATTGTTTGACACGCCAAATAATACTACCTATTCGGTAAATATGTCTGCACTCACAGCTGGAATTTATTTAGCTACAGTTTCGACGGCAACCGGACAGAAAACAGTGAAACTAATCAAAAAGTAAATTTTCTCAGTTTAATATTTTTTAGGATTAGTTGTATGGGGTTTCACACTTTGTGAAACCCCATTTTTTTTCATTATGAGAATAAAAGTATCTTAGTACCTCAAAGGTTTTTCATATGAAAAGATTATTACTCACGGCGCTGATATGTGCAACTGCCTGCGCAGTTCATGGACAAAACGAAACAACTAAGTACCTAAGCAACGTACAATCACTGGACAGTACCCTGGAAACACTTTATGGAGTCATTTCAGGAGAAAAGGGAGAAGTTCGCGATTGGGAACTATTTCAATTTCTATTCAAACCTCAAGCCAAGCTCATCCCTTCCGGAAAAAACAAAGAGGGAGCCATTGGGCTACGCTATATGACACCCGGTGACTACATTGAATCCTCAGGTGCCTGGTTGGTTGAAAATGGCTTCTTCGAAAATGAAATGCACCGAACGGTTCAAACTTTTGGCAACATAACGCATGTTTTTAGTACCTATGAATCGTTTCATAGTAAAAAAGACACCGAGCCTTTCATGCGTGGAATTAACAGTATTCAGCTATTGAATGATGGGGATAGATGGTGGATCGTGAATATCTATTGGACTCAGGAAACCCCGGATCATCCCATTCCGGATATATACTTGCCAGATGAGTAGTTTGATTTAACCTGAAGGATTCTCGTTTTTTTTAACCCGTAGCAATTATAACACCGCTTCGATCAACACTAGCTTCCCACTAAAGGAAAAAGAATCCCCTTTCTTTTTGCCAAGTAAGAGTTGCCCGATAGGTGATCCTACCGATATACAAATATAATTTGCGCCATTTACAGCCACCATTCCAGCCGAAATACTTAAAAAATAATTGGCATTCTTAGTGATCACCAGACTTCCCATTCGCACCGTCTCTGTTTTCGAATACACCGAGATCTTATGTAAAACTGTTTCTGTGTTTTCCACAGCCATTAATTGCATCCCCGTGTTTTCCCGCTCGATCTGCAACATAGCTCTGCCCGTATGGTGCTTGTCGCCTGCCGTACTTTTACCCTCCTCGAACAGCGAGCTCTCAATTTGTGCAATCGAGGCAAGAATCTTCCCTTTGCGGTCCTTAACATGCTTAAAACACATCAATAATAACGCTTCCTTCAATTCGGTTGGGGTCATTTTTCAAATAGATTAAAATTTCCGAAATTATTCATTTGTCGTATGACCCACTGCTTTCTTCTTTCCATATATTTGGTCCTTGGCGAAGCCTTAAATCTTCGGGGATTGGGAAGTATCGCCGCTATGGCCGCTGCATCATGACGCGTAAGATCCTGAGCCGTCGTTTCGAACCAATACCCGGCTGCAGCTTCGGCACCGTAAACCCCATCTCCCATTTCAATGCTGTTGAGGTATACCTCCAAGATGCGTTCCTTGCTCCAAAATGTCTCTATGAGGAAGGTGAAGTAGGTTTCCAGCCCTTTGCGCAGCCAACTCCTCCCTGGCCATAAAAACACATTCTTTGCCGTTTGCTGGGAAATGGTACTTCCACCCCGCAATCTATGTCCTCTTTTATTGCTGTTATACGCCTTTTCGATCGCTTCGTAGTCAAAGCCGTTATGATTCAGGAACTGCTGGTCTTCTGCGCAAATTACAGCAAGTTGCATATCTTCGGAAATAGCTCGTATCGGCACCCATTCGTGTTGAAGTTCATATTCTGAATCTGCCTCATACCATCGAATGGCCATTAGAGGAGTATACGGTACCGGTACATATTTATATAGCAGTACCCATGCCACGGATAGCGCGACAAACCAGAGAAGGACCTTAAAGATAAACTTGACTAGTCTTCTGACCATTTTTAAAATCAATATTGCATGTGTCCGTTGAAAGGGAAGAAATGGGGTGATTGGTTCACTTTTGTGCCAATTCAGCAAGCTGCTTCCCAATGGAACTACCTATGGCGACCCCCATGCCGCCCAGACGTACCCCACAATATACATGGGGTTTAAGTTCCTTTACGATGGCCTTCTTTTGAACTCCTACCCCCATGATACCGCTCCAACGGGTATCTATTTCAAACGTTGTTTCGGGTAAAATTGTTGTGTGCAGCAGTTCCTCCAATCGATTCTGAATGAGTTGGGTAAGTCCCATTCGAGAAGTTTCCTCGGTTTTGAGGTCAAGATTGCGTCCGCCGCCAAAGAGAATCCGGTTGTCAATATTTCTAAAATAATAATAGCCCTTTTCCAGGTGAAACGTTCCTTTAATCTTTAAATTCTCAATAGGTTTGGTAATTAAAACCTGTGCTCTGGCCGGTTTAACTTCCTCCCCCAAAAGCTGTTTGGCAAAACCATTGGTGGCGATAAAAAGTTGTTTAACTGCAATTTCTATAGAATCGTTGATAATAAGTGTTATTTGGCCATTTTGGGGTGAAAATGATGTAATTTCGGCAGAATTCAGTATAAAAATGTCATTTTTTGTGCATTTTTGAAGAAAAGCGTGCATCATTTTACCTGTATCTAATTGCCCTTCAAATTCATTAAAAATTAGCTGTTTTTGAGTGTTTTTGAATGAAAAAGGGTCGTTTTTTACCGAAAAGACGTCATTTTCCGAAGCAAATACACTTTTTAACAACTCATTGATGTACGGAACTTGAGCAAGGCATTTCTCATATAGGGTTGCGTCTTCTCGGCTAAATATTTCATACCCTCCGTTTTGCTGAAAATCGATGGCAGCATCCCCCAGAGACTGGCGAAGCAATTTCAATCCTGCTACCCGATGTTTTACCAATTGAACCACTTCTTCTTCGGAATGATTTGTGAGGTCGTCCAATATTTCGGATACACTTCCGAAGCAGGCAAAACCCGCATTCTTGGTACTGGCGCCGCTGGGTAGCATTCCTCTTTCGAATACGACTATTTTTCCTTTCGGATATTTTTTCCGAAGCTCTAAAGCACAGCTAAGACCAACGATGCCACTGCCAATGATGGCAAAATCAATGTTGGAAAGCCAGGTTTTATATTCCCAATAAGAGAAGTTCATGGGATATTTAATTACTTTGTTAAATATACTAATTCACTAAATGATTCGCTATTGGGGAAGAAAACCCCTTATTTTACATTTGGTTGCCTTTGCTAAATAGCATTAGAAAAATAAGTGATAGCCGTGCTACAGCTAGTGCAAACCAAATTCCAGAACCGAAGATAAAATAAAAAAACCCAAAGCATATCCCTTGGGTTTTTAATCTTTATCGAGCCATTTCAACCCGCTTATTCTTCCTCGGGCGGTTTCATTTGCCAGGTATTCATAAACGCGGTGGTATAGTTACCGCTCACGTAGGACGGATCTTCCATCAATTGTCGATGGAAGGGAATCGTTGTCTTGATTCCTTCAATAACGAACTCATCCAGGGCCCGTTTCATCTTGCTTATAGCTTCTTCCCGGGTTTGCGCCGTTACAATGAGTTTTGCGATCATCGAATCGTAATTCGGAGGTATGACATAACCCGCGTATACATGGGTGTCCAGACGCACTCCATGTCCTCCTGGCGCATGCAGGGTTGTAATTCTTCCCGGAGAAGGTCTAAAGCCGTTGTAAGGGTCTTCCGCATTGATACGACATTCAATGGAATGTAACGATGGATAATAATTTTTTCCTGAAATAGGGATTCCAGCCGCCACTTTTATTTGTTCCCGAATGAGATCGTGATCCACTACTTGCTCCGTAATAGGATGCTCCACCTGTATACGGGTATTCATTTCCATAAAATAGAAGTTGCGATCCTTATCCACTAAAAACTCAACGGTACCCGCGCCTTCATATTTAATATATTCGGCCGCTTTAACGGCTGCCATTCCCATATCTTCCCGCAATTTATCGGTCATGAATGGACTTGGGGTTTCTTCGGTAAGCTTTTGGTGGCGTCGTTGAATAGAACAATCTCTTTCGCTTAAATGACAAGCCTTGCCATTACTATCCCCAACGATTTGAATCTCGATATGTCGAGGTTCTTCGATAAGCTTTTCCATGTACATATCGTCATTCCCAAAAGCGGCTTTGCTTTCCTGGCGTGCCGATTCCCAGGCATCCTCAAGTTCCTCTTGCTTCCATACGGCCCGCATTCCTTTACCACCGCCTCCTGCACTGGCTTTAAGCATTACAGGATATCCGGTCGCTTTGGCTACCTTCAGACAGGTTTTAAAATCGGGTATCACACCTTCACTTCCCGGAACACAGGGTACTCCAGCTTCGATCATTGTCGTTTTGGCCATAGCTTTGTCTCCCATTCTATTGATCATTTCGGGAGAGGCACCTATAAATTTAATGTTGTGCTCCTCACATATCTTGGAAAATTTGGCGTTTTCTGAAAGGAAACCATAGCCCGGATGAATGGCATCGGCATTCGTGATTTCAGCCGCTGCAATGATATTCGAAATTTTCAAATAACTCTCCGAACTGGGTGGAGGGCCAATACATACTGCTTCATCGGCAAATCGAACGTGGAGGCTTTCTTCATCGGCCTTAGAGTAGACTGCCACCGTTTTGATGCCCATCTCCTTACAGGTGCGAATAATGCGTAACGCTATTTCTCCCCTATTGGCAATTAGTATCTTTTTAAACATAGTCTTCTGAAATATCAAATTCCAGATTCCAAATCCGACTGTGGGATTCAAAATCGGGGACTTGGGATTTATATTAGGATGGGTCTACTAAAAATAAAGGCTGGTCAAATTCAACCGGAGAAGAATCGTCTACTAAAACTTTTACGATCTTACCGGAGATTTCACTTTCAATTTCGTTGAAAAGCTTCATAGCTTCTATCACACAAAGTACGTCACCTACACCTATGGTATCACCAACTTCTACAAATACCGGTTTGTCTGGTGATGGTTTACGGTAAAAAGTACCAATAATAGGAGATTTAATGGTAACCAATTTTGAATCTTCATCGGCAACGGGAGCTGTCTGAGCCGGAACTACGACTGTTTCTGCCGGAGGTGCTTGTACAGGTTGCGGTTGTGCCATAGTAGGAAGTGCTTGATAATAAGCTGTTTCCGTTTTACCACCATCTCCGGTTCTTATGGTGATTTTTATATCTTCCATTTCGAGTTTCACTTCGCTGGCTCCGGATTTTGCCACGAACTTGATGAGGTTTTGAATGTCTTTAAGTTCCATATTGTTATTGTTGATTGGTCAAATTAATTCGAGTTATAGGCCCATTTCAAATAAACGGCGCCCCAGGTAAATCCGCCGCCAAAAGCAGCAAAAACAAGATTGTCTCCTTTTTTTAATTGTTTTTCATAGTCGTTCAAACACAAAGGTAAGGTGGCAGAAGTTGTATTTCCGTATTTATGAATATTGATCATTACTTTTTCGTCGGGAAGATTCATCCTTCTTGAGGTGGCGTCAATGATTCGCTTATTGGCCTGATGGGGCACTAACCAATCGACATCCTCGCCGGTGAGTCCATTACGCTTCATGATCTGTTCGCTCACATCGGCCATATTTGAAACGGCAAATTTAAACACCGTTTTTCCATCCTGAAATACATAATGTTGCTTGTTGGCCACTGTCTCAGCAGAAGCCGGCAGGATGGAGCCTCCGGCGTCTATTTTGAGGTGGGGTCTTCCGGAGCCGTCGGTGCGCAGAATCTCATCCTGCAGGCCCAATCCTTCTTCATTGGGTTCAAATAGAACCGCACCGCCGCCGTCACCAAAAATAATACAGGTAGCTCGGTCCTCATAATCAATAATGGAAGACATTTTATCGGCTCCCAGGAGCAGCACTTTTTTGTAAGCTCCCGATTCAATGTATTTAGCAGCCGTTGACATTCCGAATAAAAAACTGGAACAGGCCGCAACAAGATCAAATGAAAATGCGTTTACAGCACCTATTTGTGTGGCTACGTAAACGCCAGTGACTGCAACAGGCATATCGGGTGTGGCGGTTGCCATAATCACCATATCGATGTCCTTTGGGTCGGTATTGCTTTTCTTAAGAAGATCCTTCGCTGCCTGAATGGCAAGATAGGAAGTGCCCTTGTCTGCGTCCTTTAATATTCTACGTTCTTTGATACCCGTACGAGAGGTAATCCATTCGTCGTTGGTGTCCACCATGGTTTCCAAAATCTGGTTGGTGAGAACATAGTCGGGGACGTATCCCCCTACAGCTGTAATTGCCGCTGTGATTTTACTCATAAAATTGAATTAAAATTCACTAAAAAAGGCCAAAATTCACTAAAAAGGAGTGAAAATTACTAATTTTTAATCAAAAAAGCGTTGAAATTAACTTTTTTTGATTCCTAAAAAATTCTAATAAAAAACTCTCACTCCCTTATTTCGGGACGGTGAGAGTTCTTACATTTTATGTTTGGAAGCTTAAGCTTCTACCTCTTCGGTCGCGTCAATTACAACTTGGCCTCTGTAGTACAGTTTTCCTTCGTGCCAGTGCGCTCTGTGATATAGATGCGATTCTCCGGTAGTTGGATCTGTTGCAATTTGAGGTGCCGTGGCTTTGTAATGCGTTCTTCGTTTATCTCTTCTGGTTCTTGAGATTTTTCTCTTAGGATGTGCCATTACTTATATTATTTGTCCGTTAATAATTTTTTTAAATCGTCCCATCGCGGATCTGTGGACTCCTCTTCGGAGTCGTTTTCGCTTTGTGGGCTTAATTCTTCAAGTTTTTCGAGTATTTCACTTTTCAGGCTACCGTCTTCCACTCCGGGATGAATCCTTCGTGTGGGCATAGCCAGTACTATGGACTCATATATGTATTGCTGAATGTTCACTTGATAACTGCCGTGAGGCAAGATCAAAAGGTCTTCGTTTTCGTTATTAAATTCCTCCCCAAAGTTTACCACAAAATGATAATCTCCCTCAACCTCCTGATTATAAGGCTCGTTGGTAATATCACAATTAACATTGACGTCACCGTGAAATGCTAGGGTAAACTCAAGCAAAGTGCTTTTCTTATTCAGTAATACGTCGAGTTGAATGTTTGCTTCATTAAATTCGTCGTACTCAAAATGCTCAAAGAACGTTTTCTCAATATCAAAATTAAAGGTGTGTTCTCCAATTTTCAATCCTACAAAAGGAATGGTAAATTCTTTCTGTTCCTTCATAATCCCACCAAAATTAATGCTATGGCCTTACGAATAAGGCGGGTGCAAAGATAAAAAATATTTTAATATCCAATTCGATTTACGAATTCTTTTTAGTGGCCAATTTCTTGCGGTTCACCTTCAGTGGATTCTGTGAAAATTCCTGATATTCCTTGCGTTTCTTATAAATGTTGATGGCCCGAAAAACGGCTTCTTTAAATGAGTCAACATTTGCAACATTCTTTCCGGCAATATCATATGCGGTTCCATGATCCGGAGAGGTTCGTATTTTATTAAGTCCTGCCGTATAGTTCACTCCGCTGCCAAATGCCAGTGTTTTAAAAGGTATTAATCCCTGGTCGTGATACGAGGCAATAATGGCATCAAAATTTTTATAATTCCCCGAACCAAAAAAGCTGTCGGCGGCGTATGGGCCCAGTACTACTTTGCCGTTGTTTCGAATGTTATCCAGGGCCGGACGCAAAACCGTGTCATCTTCATCGCCAATCACCCCTTTGTCTCCGGTGTGAGGATTAATTCCCAGAACGGCTATTTTTGGCCTTACGATTCCAAAATCCTCAATCAAGGTATTATGGATGATCTTAATCTTCCTTTCAATAAGTTCGCGGGTGATTGTACTGGAAACATCTTTTACAGCCACGTGATCTGTAAGTAAACCTACTTTCAGTTCATCGGAAATCATGAACATCAAGCTATCCCCTTCAAGTTCCTTGGCCAGATAATCTGTATGTCCCGGGAAGTTAAAGCTTTCAGATTGTACATTGCTTTTGTTGATGGGTGCCGTCACCAGAACGTCAATTTTAGAATCTTTTAAGGCAGCTACGGCGGCCTCCAGCGATTTTACTGCGTAGGCGCCTATTTTTGGATCCTCTTTTCCGAAGGAAATATCAACCGGCTCTTTCCAAACATTCAGGACATTGATCTTTTTTTGAACAATATCGTTTAGGCTATCAATTCCGTGAAGGTTTAGTTCCAGTTCGTAGGCCTTTTTTAAAAAAGACATCGTTTTTACTGAAGCAAAAATCACAGGGGTGCAAAACTCAAGCATTCTCACATCCTGAAATGTTTTTAAAACAACTTCACTTCCTATTCCGTTCAAGTCTCCAATGGAAATCCCAACTACCAAAGTTTCATTTTTTTGCATCTGCCAATTACTGCTTTTATTATTGCTACTTTTGTTCTACAAATGTAACTAATTGAATTCATGTTTACAGGAATTATAGAGACTATTGGGGAAATTGAGGCCCTGCAACGGGAACAAAAAAATCTACATTTAAAGATCAAAAGCGGTCTTGCACAGGAATTGAAAATCGATCAAAGCGTTGCCCATAATGGAGTATGTCTCACAGTGGTTGCTATTGACGAAGGAAATTTCACGGTTACTGCCATCCAGGAAACACTGGATAAAACAAATCTGGGTGCGCTAGCTATTGGCGATGAGGTAAACCTGGAACGGGCGATGAAACTGGGCGAACGCTTGGACGGGCATATGGTACAGGGGCATATAGATCAAACCGGAATCTGTACCGCAGTTAAAGAAACCGAAGGTAGCTGGCTTTATACTTTTAGTTATAATGATTCCTTTGGAAATGTCACCATCGAAAAAGGATCAATTACGATTAACGGGGTGAGCCTAACGGTCGTGAATTCGAAAAAAGAGGAGTTTAGTGTTGCGATAATTCCCTATACCTATGAGCATACAAATTTTCACAACTTGAAAAAGGGATCGATCGTTAATCTGGAATTTGATGTCGTTGGAAAATACCTAAAAAGAATTAGTCAAGGATATTTTTAATCCTGTTTTTCCGCACTAAAATGTAGCCGCCATAGAGTAAACCGGCAAAAACCAACCATAAAATGTTGCCATCAATGAACAATTCCGGGGGTGTTCTTTGGGGTGGAGGGGGTGGACCTGAATCAGCCGAAGTGGACTGACCAAGCATAATGGCGCCGTTCAATATAGAAAGCGCAAAGGTTAATATAGTCACGATTTGGGGTCGCATAGACAAGGGCTAAAGTAATAATTTTTTTTAAACAAGCAAGAAAAAAAGAAGTTATCAAAAAACTATTAACTCTATTTTTCCTTAAAAATTGTTTTTTGTATGTTAAAAATTGTCTCCATTTGCTTCAACAAAAGTTTCCACAATTACCGATAGGTCAATCAATTTTTTAAATTTTACAGAACGCAACTTCTGTTTTAATCGCATTTCATCATTTCAATTCAGTGGTCCCACTTGGGCTCGAACCAAGGACCCTCTGATTATGAGTCAGATGCTCTAACCAGCTGAGCTATGGGACCAAAAACAGTTTGCAAAGGTATAATACTTTGCTTTTGTGACAAAACTATTTATCATTAATCTCCTGACATAGCTCTATCAGCACCCCATTGGCCGATTTAGGATGCAAAAAAGCCACCCATTTGTTATCGGCTCCCCGCTTGGGTTCTTCGTTAAGGACTACAAACCCTTCCTTCTTTAATCGCCGGATTTCGGCTTTGATATCCTCCACGGCAAATGCGACATGATGCACACCTTCTCCCTTTTTTGCAATAAACCTTGCTATGGGGCTGTTTTCGTTGGTAGCCTCCAGCAACTCGATCTTACTGCCCCCACATTTAAAAAAGGAAGTGTTTACCCCTTCACTCTCAACGCTTTCGGTCTTATAAGGTTCCTGCCCTAACAAGCTTTGATATACTTGATTTGCAGCCTCGAGATCTTTTACGGCGATGCCTATATGTTCAATTTTATTCATGTTCTCTGTAAATCAACCCGAGTCCAAATTGACTCGGGTGGTTATTTTCCAAAAGTAATACATCGAAGCGTATCCTTTTCAGTTCAATACTATTAAATGTAGTATTTTTGCACTATGATAGAAAGCAACAGACAGAAGAAAATTGCCGGTGTTTTACAAAAAGACCTGGCATCAATTCTACAAAGCATGCTTAGAGAAGCGGGGCAATCGGGGATCATCATTTCGGTGTCTAAAGTATCGGTGACCGTGGATCTTTCCGTGGCAAAGGTATATACCAGTATATTTCCGGCAGATAAAGCGAATGGAATTGTACAGGAGCTCAATGCGGTAAAGCCGCGTATCAAGCACCAAATCGCTTTACTTACCAAAGACCAGCTGCGAAAAATGCCGGATCTTCAGTTCTACAACGACGATTCCCTCGAGTATATAGACGGCATTGTGAAAGCAGTAAAAGGAGAAGAGGATCCGTTGAAGAATCCCGAACTGTTGGCAAAACGGAAAAAAAAGTAGGGTGAGGCCTCCTCTTTACATCGCGAAGCGGTATTTATTCTCCAAAAGCCACAAAAATGCGGTGAACATTATTTCCCGAATCGCCGTAATTGCTGTGATCATAGGAGCCATGGCATTGTTTATTGTGCTCTCAGGCTTTGCCGGATTGAAGGATTTCGCCCTTCAATTCACCAATGTGATTGACAGTGACCTCAAAATTACCCCGGCCAATGGGAAAACACTTACACTAACCCCCCGGCAATACCAAAAGCTACAAAACCTGGAAGGCGTTCAAGCTTTTTCAGAGGTTATTGAGGAGCGTGTTTTTCTTCAGTATCAAGGAAAGAGCAATATTGCTTACATCAAAGGTGTAGATAGCAATTACCAAAAAATGACGCCGGTTGACAGTTTGCTTTTCATCGGAGACTGGATGCAGCCTGAGATGGAAGAGGTGGTCGTCGGCTTTGGGATTTCAAATAAACTATCCCTCCCCGCTCGGGATTATCGCAATCTGCTCGAGATTTATGTGCCCAAACCCGGTACGGGTCAACTCAATGTGCTCGATCCGGGTTCTGTATTTACCAAGCGCCGGGTAGTGGTGTCTGGGGTGTATGAGATCAATGAAGAATTAAATAGCAAGTATATTTTTTCTGAAATAGCCCTGGCTCGCGATCTGCTGGGCCTCGATTCGACCACCGTTTCAGCCCTGGAATTTAAAATACTGCCCAATGCTTCGGAAGAAACGGTCACTAGCCAGATTCGAGACATATTTACAGGTCAGGCGGGTACCGCAACGCAGGAACTGACTATAAAAAATCGTATTCAGCAAAATGATGCTTTGTATAAAATGCTGAATTCAGAAAATCTATTCACCTACCTATTCGTAAGCCTCATTGCGGCCATTGCGATCTTTAATTTGGCCGGAACCATTATCATGGTCATTCTGGAAAAGAGAAGCAACATTCGAACCCTTTATTTTATGGGGTTAACGGTGCCGCAAATTCGGAAGATCTTCTTCATCAATGGGATGCTCATGACCTTGATAGGCGTTTCCATCGGGTTGCTTTTGGGCTCCATCACCGTACTTTTACAAATCCAGTATGGTTTTGTCCCCATCACTCCTTCCCTTCCGTACCCTATGAAATACAAGTTGCTTAACCTATTGATCGTTTTTGTGACTATTTGCGGGCTGGGTTGGATTGCTTCAAAAATGGCCTCGCTACGGGTTACGGAGAAGTTATTATCTTAAAAAGTTTTTATTCCGAAGAAAAACAGCTAGTCTCAAACAAACTGAAAATCCCCGAAGGTTTCCATCACTTCGTCAAAAGCTGCAAAAACCGCCGCCGAATCATCGCTGGTCACCATTTTCATACGGTATTGTTTAAAGTCGGGTATGCCTTTAAAGTAGTTGGTGTAATGGCGTCTGGTTTCAAAAACACCTAATTTTTCCCCTTTCCAGTCGATCGCCATTTGTAAGTGACGCCGGGCTGCCTCCACACGTTCGCTCATAGTTGGAGGTGGACAGTGCGTTCCCGTTTTAAAATAATGCTTTACCTCCTTAAAAAACCAAGGATACCCAATACTCGCCCGCCCTATCATAGCTCCATCCAAACCATACTTATCGCGCATTTCCATCGCTCTTTCGGGAGTATTCACATCGCCGTTTCCAAATACGGGGATGTGCATTCGGGCATTGTTCTTTACTTCGGCTATGGGGGCCCAGTCGGCATCTCCTTTATACATTTGAGCACGGGTGCGCCCATGGATGGAGATTGCCTTACACCCCACATCCTGAAGCCGTTCTGCCACTTCTTTGATTTTAATGGAGTCGTGATCCCATCCCAGTCGGGTTTTTACAGTGACGGGAAGTTTCGTGTGCTTTACCATAGCTTCGGTCAAGGAAACCATAAGATCTATATCCTTCAAAATACCGGCACCGGCGCCTTTACTAACCACCTTTTTAACCGGACACCCAAAGTTAATGTCGATGATATCGGGGCCACTGGCTTCCACAATTTCAACGCTTTTTAACATAGAATCCAATACCGCTCCAAAAATTTGAATCCCTACAGGCCGTTCTTTTTCATAGATATCGAGTTTCATTACGCTTTTAGCCGCATCGCGAATAAGGCCCTCGCTGGAGATAAACTCGGTATAGACCACATCGGCGCCTTGTTCTTTACAAAGCGCACGAAACGGCGGGTCACTCACATCCTCCATGGGAGCGAGCAACAACGGGAATTCACCCACATCTATTTCTCCAATCTTTGCCATAATTGATGCAAAAATACACAATTTATAAAAGCATACGGGTTCCTAATAAATGAGTCTTACTGCTTTTGAAGTCGTTCTGCCTCCTGGGTCTTAATGGATCTTTGATTGTCCTTCAAAATGATATTCCCGAACGAGTATCTGAAGCTTGCCCTGAATAGTCTCGATTCGGGTTGGGCAGCATAGGTGTTATCCTGATTGTAGTACCGGGAAGTAATAGGAATATTAAAGGAGTTAAACAGATCGTCTACCCCCACCGAAATGCTGGCGCGATTGTTCCATATTTTTTTCTGAAGGGCTAGCGAAACATTGAGTTGGTTTCCGTAGGTATACGAACCATAAATAAAATCGGACAAATAAACGGCAGTGACATCCATGGTGAGCGCTTGTTTGGACGAAAGTGTGATTCCGTTATACATTTGAGCGTAAAATCCAAAGGTGCTGTTCGTATAAGTTTCTTGTGAGCTCTCTTCGGCAAAAAACTCATTTTCAAAATAAAAGGAAGAGGTATACATGCTTAGATACCACCAGCGCGACAATGACGTAGCATAAACAATATCCAGACTGTATTGAAAATCCCTAATTAGATTGGCGTCAACAGTTCGTATGGTGCGGTTTAAATTATCCTGAAAAGTTAGCAAACTCAATACATCTTTCGTTCCATGATAATAAAGATCGAAGAACCAGGTATTCTTATAATTATAGCTTAGGGTAATCTTTTGATCGATGGCGGGGATGAGATTTGGATTTCCTGCATTAAAATTATTCTCGTTTAGAAAATATTTAAAAGGGTTGAGGCTTTGATAACGAGGTCTTGAAATCCTTCTGGTATAACTCAAGCCCAGGGTGTTCCCATTCTTAAGTTTGTGCTCCAGGGTTGCCGACGGAAACCATTCCAGATAATTGTCGGTATTGAGCATACCCAGGGATATCGAATTACCCGTTACGTCTGTATATTCGGTTCGAAGCCCGGCGTTGAGTCCCCAGTTGTCCCATTGCAGTGCTACTTCGAGATACCCGGCATAAATGTACTCTGAATATCGAAAGTCATCGGAGAGCATCTCATTGAATTGGGTAGTGTTTCCTGCAGTGTCGAAAAAATCCAACTTGCTTTTTGTTTCGATATTTGAAAATTTAATTCCGGTATTCAGTTCTCCGTTTTCAATAGGAACCGAAAGATCGGTTTGGCCCGTAAATATGTCGCTTTCCTGTCTCGCGTTGGTAAAAAAACTATTGTTGCGAAGTGGCATTCCGGTTGGCGAAAAATACGACGTAGCCACTTCCTGAAACTGTTCGTCATCGTAAAGAATATAATTGACCGAAGTTTTTAGCGAACCGTCCTCATCACCCAACTGTAAGCCGTGCGTTCCGTTAAAACTTAGGTTCGATTTGTCATTCGTCAAAAAACTTTTAGTGAGAAAGGTGGAGTCCAATCGCATGCCTACATCTCGTATTTCGGCGGCAACATTATTTTTAAATTCGGTGTCGGGAGAAACAAATATATTTGCCGAAAGGCTAAGGGTGTTTTTGTCGTTCAGTAAAAAATCGGCATGTATTTCTCCCTGGTGACCATTTGACCTTGTGGTTCGATTAAAATCTACATCCCAAAATGAATTTACTGCTCCATCGGGCTCAAAAAAACGAATCTCATCAACCTGTTCTTTGTACTCTTTCCGCGGACTAATACTATAGCTGGCTGTAAGATTCAGCCATTTATTTTTATAGAAATGGGTCGTGCCAATGGCATATTTAGGAAAAACGGCCTGCTCGTAGGTAGTGTTGACCGTTCCTTTATACCCTACCGAAATGGCCTTGAGCGTAATGATATTGAGGACGATTCCACCTTCGGCATCGTATTGTGCCCCCGGATTGGTTATTACTTCGACCGATTTTATGATGGAGGCATCTGTATTTTTCAACATGGAATATACCTCAGCCATCGACAAATACACCCTCTTTTGGTTGATATAGAATACGGGGGTGGCATTTTTTACTGTGATACGATCCTGAAGCACCATCACACCCGGAGTTTTCGATAAAACCTGAATGGCATTTCCAAAGGCAATTGAAGTCCCTTCTACAGTGAACGTTAGTTTTCCTAACTCCTTTCTAATGGTAGGCCTTTTTGAGACGACGAGGGTTTCTTCCAAAGATTCAGACTCTTTATTCAACGAAATCACGCCTATATTCCAATCTTTGGAGAGGTCAACAGAAATACCTTTTGAAGCAAAGCCCAAATACAAAAAGGTAAGCAGATACTGGCCTTCTTCTAAGTTTTCAATACTAAAATTCCCCGATTCGTCCGTACTGGATCCTCCCAGAAGTTGAAATACGGGGGCTCCTTTGTCGTCGTTAAAGGTCTTATTGGCGACAACATTCACAAACGACATGGGTTGGTTATCACCATCCACTACGGTTCCTGAAATTTGATAGGTTTGAGCATAGGAGTGCGCGCAGCACCATAAAAGACAAAGCCACAGGAGGTATTTATAAAGGGGAATACTACTCATTAAAACAGCGGTTAATGTAATCGAACAGCCAGGTTAATAACCATTCTAGACAAATGTCATGAATCTCAGGATAAAATAAAGCAAAATCCAAGTTTTTTCGATGAACATCCATATATAAAGCATCCCCTTTGAATTTAAGCTATATTTGCAGTCTATTTTGACGGAAAAGATACTATGAAGAACATTCGCAATTTTTGCATTATTGCACATATTGACCATGGGAAAAGCACCCTGGCTGATCGTCTTTTAGGCTTCACCGGTTCTGTGACCGAACGACAAGAACAGGCTCAGTTACTGGATAATATGGACTTGGAACGGGAACGAGGGATTACCATTAAAAGTCACGCCATCCAAATGGAGTATAACTATAAAGGCGAAGATTATATCCTGAACCTCATCGACACTCCCGGTCATGTGGATTTCTCATATGAGGTTTCCAGATCCATCGCTGCTTGTGAAGGAGCATTGCTAGTTGTGGATGCCGCACAAAGCATTCAGGCGCAAACCATATCGAACTTGTACCTGGCACTGGAAAACGATTTGGAGATCATCCCGATTTTAAATAAGGTCGATCTTCCCTCCGCCAATCCTGAGCAGGTGACCGACGACATCGTGGACCTACTGGGCTGTACTGCGGAAGAAGTAATCCCCGCCAGTGCAAAAACCGGAATAGGGATCGAGGAAATCCTTGCGGCCATCATTGAACGAATTCCAGCCCCGAAAGGTAATCCCGACGAGTCCCTTCAGGCATTGATCTTTGATTCTGTCTACAATCCTTTTCGGGGGGTAGAAACTTATTTCAGAGTATTGCACGGGGAAATCAGGAAAGGCCAGCACATCAAATTTATGGCGACCGGGAAAAACTATTATGCCGATGAAGTGGGTACGCTGCATCTAACCCAAACGCCAAGGCCCGTCATAAAAACAGGAGACGTTGGCTATCTAATCACGGGGATCAAAGAGGCGAAGGAAGTAAAAGTGGGAGATACCATAACCGATGCGAAATCACCAACGACAAATATGATCGAAGGATTTGAGGATGTAAAACCCATGGTTTTCGCCGGAATTTATCCTGTGGATACCGACGATTATGAAGAACTGCGCACCTCGATGGAAAAGCTACAATTGAACGATGCTTCCCTGGTATTTATACCAGAGAGCAGTATGGCACTGGGATTTGGTTTTCGCTGCGGATTTTTAGGTATGCTCCATTTGGAGATCATTCAGGAGCGGTTGGAGCGTGAATTCGATATGACGGTGATCACTACGGTGCCCAACGTATCATATCATGCCTACAGCAATTCAGCGCCCGATGAGCTGATTTTGGTGAACAATCCAAGTGACCTGCCCGATCCGTCGAAACTCAATAGAATGGAGGAGCCCTATATCAAGGCCACTATCATTACAAAGTCCGATTTTGTTGGTCCTGTAATGTCGTTGTGTATTGAAAAGCGCGGGCAGATTACCAATCAAACCTATTTGACTACCGAGCGGGTCGAGTTGACTTTTGACATGCCTCTGGCAGAGATCGTGTTCGATTTTTACGACCGTTTGAAAACGGTTTCCAGGGGATATGCTTCATTTGATTATTCTCCTATTGGGATGCGGGAATCGAAGTTGGTGAAGGTAGACGTTTTGTTAAACGGAAATATCGTCGACGCCCTTTCAGCTTTACTGCACAAGGACAATGCCTACGACATAGGCAAGAAAATGTGTGAAAAACTGCGGCAATTGATTCCACGTCAACAATTCGACATCCCCATTCAGGCAGCGATTGGAGCAAAAATAATTTCAAGAGAAACGGTCAAGGCCTTGCGAAAAGATGTGACGGCCAAGTGTTACGGGGGTGATATCTCCCGAAAGCGCAAATTGCTCGAAAAACAAAAAAAGGGGAAAAAGCGCATGCGTCAGGTTGGGAATGTGGAGATCCCTCAGGAGGCGTTTATGGCTGTTTTGAAACTGAATGATTAATTTTTTCACAAAGTAATACCGAATTTTTAGGAAGCAGACCTAATAAATTCGTAGGTTTAAAACTGTTTTTTCGGCTTATGAAAATTGTACACCTTTCCGCAGAATGTTACCCTATTGCCAAAGTGGGAGGCCTTGCCGATGTTGTAGGGGCTCTTCCCAAGTATCAGAATGAAATGGGAGCCGAAAGCAGCGTTGTGATGCCTTATTACAATAATGCCTTTACCCGGGAAAACACATTTGAAGCGGTATACAGTGGTTCTATGGAGTTGGACGCCACCCATTCCTTTACCGTACTTTCTTTAAGCGGAAATAATTTGGGGTTCGAGCTGTTTTTAATTGATATTCCGGAATTACTATTTACAGATTATGTGTATTCTGATCGGGATACAGACCGCTTTTTGGCCTTTCAAATTGCCGCTTTGCAATGGATCACCCAACGGAAAGAGTTGCCTTCGGTAGTGCATTGCCATGACCATCATACGGGATTGACCCCATTCATGATGGCTCATTCCGAAGTGTTCGCAAGGCTCAAACCAATCCCAACGGTGTTAACGATACACAACGCTCAATATCAAGGTTGGTTTTCCCATGACAGAGGGTATTTAATTCCAAGGTTTCCGTACGCAAACGTTGGATTGTTGGATTGGGATCGTAGTATCAATCCGTTGGCAGCGGCAATTAAATGCTCCTGGCGGGTGACCACCGTCTCTCCCAGTTATATGGAAGAATTAAAGCAAAACGCCAATGGCCTGGAAGCGCTTTTATCTCAGGAAAGCGGGAAGTGCTCCGGGATCCTTAATGGGATTGACACCAAGGTCTGGAATCCAGAAACCGACGAATTCATTGTTAAAACTTATTCAAAAAGAAACGTCATTTCCGGTAAAAAGGAGAACAAAGCTTGGTTGTGTGAAACCTTTGGCCTGGATCCAAAACGGCCTCTTTTTGCCTTTATCGGGAGATTGGTAGGCGAAAAAGGCGCTGATCTTTTCCCTGAAATTTTTGATAACGCCTTGACCTATCATAAAATTTCAGTACTTTTATTAGGATCAGGAAACAAGGTGGTTGAGCAGCAATTAGAAGACCTGAAAAACAAACACCAAGGCACCTATAATACGTATATTGGGTATAGCGAAAAGTTATCGCATATTATGTACGCCGGAGCCGACTATTTGCTGATGCCGTCCCGAGTGGAACCGTGTGGGTTGAATCAAATGTACGCCTTACGTTACGGTACCATCCCCATTGTTTCGAGTGTTGGAGGGTTAAAGGATACGGTTATCGACGTAGCTCAAGACGGATTTGGTATTCGACATGACAACGTTTCGATTCCGGCCGTGGTTCATGCAATTGAAAGAGGGGTTTCTTTGTATGAAAATGTAGCTGATTTTAAAAAAATACGACAGACTATTATGGCCATAGATCATTCCTGGAATGCTTCGGCTCAAGAATATATTCGATTATACAATTCTATAATATAAACTTCATATGATTAATGACAATGTTCTCGGTATTATATTAGGTGGTGGTCAAGGATCGCGACTATATCCCTTAACGGAATCCCGCTCAAAACCGGCAGTACCCATTGCGGGAAAGTATCGTTTGGTAGATATTCCCATTTCCAATTGTATCAATTCAGATATTAAGAGAATGTTTGTGCTTACGCAATTCAACTCGGCCTCTTTGAATCGACACATAAAAAACACCTTTCACTTTAGCTTTTTTAGCTCTGCTTTTGTCGATGTACTGGCGGCCGAACAAACTATGCAAAACCAAAAATGGTTTCAAGGCACCGCCGATGCTGTGCGGCAAAGTATGCATCATTTTTTGAGACATGAATTTGAATATGCATTGATACTTTCCGGAGATCAATTGTACCAAATGGATTTTAATGATATGCTTAAAGCCCACATTAATGCAGAAGCTGAAATAAGTATTGCTACCATTCCTGTTCTGGAAAAGGAAGCAACTTCCTTCGGAATTTTAAAAACCGATAACGACAACGTAATTACCTCTTTTATAGAAAAACCCAGCGCAGACCTATTGCCCGACTGGACGTCCAAAGTGAGTGATGAAATGAAAGCTGAGGGGCGAAATCATCTCGCCTCCATGGGAATCTATATTTTTAATCGGGACTTGTTGATCGAACTTATGAACGACCCATCGACCATTGACTTTGGGAAAGAGATCATCCCTCAATCCATGGGAAAGCACAAAACCTTGAGCTACCAGTTTGAAGGGTATTGGACAGATATTGGGAATATCGATTCGTTCTTTGAAGCGAATCTGGGATTGACCGACGATATTCCGAAATTTGACCTTTACGACAATCACAAACGAATCTACACCCGTGCCCGAATTCTCCCCACCACAAAAATATCGGGGACGTCTCTTACTAAGGCGGTCATTGCCGAAGGGTGTCTAATCAATGCGGCCAGTATTGAGCGATCTGTGATTGGGATCCGATCTCGAATTGGTGAAGATTCAGTGGTAATCAATACGTATATGATGGGGGGAGATCTTCATCAATCACTCGATGATGTCGTAAATAAACACACCAAAATCCCCATGGGAATTGGGAGTCGATGTTTTATCAAAAACGCGATTCTGGACAAGAACTGCTGTGTTGGCGATGATGTAAAAATTGATGGCGGAACCCATTTGGAGGACGTTGAAACCGATACTCATTTGATCAAAGACGGTATTGTCGTTATCAAAAAAAATGCAGTCATTCCTAACGGTTTCGTTATATAAGATTCTATGCCACAGGTACAAACCTATAGTTTATTTACCGATTTCGATATTTCCCTGTTCCGCTCCGGAAAACACTTCAGATTGTATGAAAAATTTGGTGCACATCCACTAACACTGGAAGGAGTTGACGGGGTCTATTTTTCAGTTTGGGCTCCCTCGGCCAGCAAGGTTACGGTAATTGGAGATTTCAATTCGTGGAACAGTGATAGCCATATGCTTAATGTTCGCTGGGATTCATCGGGTATTTGGGAAGGTTTTATCCCGGGAGCTGCAAACGGTATGCGTTATAAATTCAGAATAACCTCAAACAATAACGGAGTGATTACCGAAAAGGTGGATCCCTACGCACTGTTTTTTGAGACACCGCCCAGAACGGCTTCCATTATTTGGGATATCGAAGATTATTCCTGGAAGGATGACGCCTGGATGTCGTATAGAAAGGATAAAAACGGGCTGGACAGACCCTACTCCGTTTATGAATTGCATTTGGGTTCCTGGAAGAAAACTCAGGAAAATATGTCCCTTACCTATCTGGAACTAGCTGAGGAACTGGTTTCTTATATAAAGGAAATGAATTTTACCCATGTAGAGTTTATGCCTGTGATGGAATACCCCTACGATCCATCATGGGGATATCAGTTGGTGGGTTATTTTGCCCCAACCTCTCGTTTTGGTTCGCCTCAGGAATTTATGCATTTGATCGATGTTTTTCATCAAAATGATATTGGAGTGATCCTGGATTGGGTGCCTTCACATTTTCCCGACGACGCGCATGGCCTGGGACAATTTGATGGCACTCATCTCTACGAGCATCCCGATCCGAAAAAAGGGTACCATCTCGACTGGAAAAGTCTTATTTTTAATTACGAACGTAATGAAGTGCGGTCATTTCTGATAAGTAATGCACTTTTCTGGCTGGAAAAGTATCATGTCGACGGACTACGGGTAGATGCCGTGGCTTCCATGATCTATTTGGATTATTCGCGAGAAGACGGAGGATGGGAGCCAAATGAATTTGGCGGGAATGAAAACCTGGCTGCAATCTCATTTTTAAAGGAATTTAACGATGCGGTTTATACCAATTTTGATGGCGTACAGACCATTGCAGAAGAATCTACAGCCTTTCCCAATGTGACCAAGCCTGTTTCCGAGGGAGGTCTGGGTTTTGGAATGAAGTGGATGATGGGATGGATGCACGATACTTTGAAATACTTTTCAAAAGACCCAATTTACAGAAACCACCACCAAAACGACATTACCTTTAGTCTGGCCTACGCCTTTTCCGAAAACTTTATGCTTCCCCTTTCTCACGACGAAGTGGTTTATGGGAAAAAATCCCTTTTAAATAGAATGCCTGGGGATGAATGGCAGAAATTCGCAAATTTACGCTTGCTGTATGCCTATATGTTTACGCACCCCGGGGCAAAACTATTGTTTATGGGGGGTGAGTTTGGTCAGTCCCGTGAATGGAATTTTGATGCCTCATTGGATTGGAGCCTGCTGCAATACAAGCCACACAAAACCATGCTGGCCTTTGTAAAAGACCTCAACCACCTGTACAAAAACACACCGGCGCTATATGAGAAGGCTTTTAGTCTTGAAGGGTTTCAATGGATCAACTATGGGGATAGTCAAAATTCGGTGATTGCTTATATCCGGAAGGGCCACGATGCGGCCAATGATATTGTGGTTGTTTGTAATTTTACTTCTGTGGTTCGTGAAAAATACAAAATTGGCCTCCCCAGAAAAGGAAAATTAATACCTCTCTTTAATAGCGACCATGCCAACTATGGTGGAAGCGGGGTCGACAATGCGAAATCGATCAAGATTGTTAAATCGCCCAGAGATGGCATGCCATTTTCGGCTCAACTTACGCTACCTCCGCTGGGCGCCGCATTATTTCAAATTAAATAACATACATTTTTAATCATTTGCTGCGTAATTATTGAATTTTGCATTATTATGAATACATGACGTTCAATATTTTCATACGTTTGCACTTTCTTATTTATATCTCATATGATCACCAACACTGAGCTTGAAAAAAAAGGAAATTTGTTTCCTTCCAAAATAATCTCCTACCATAAAAATATAGACACTTTACTCTTTCGAACCGAAAACGATGTGGTGTTACAGCTCACCGTTTTAAGGGACAGTGTGCTTCGTTTCAGATACTCCACAACCGGTAATTTCGAAAACGATTTTTCGTATGCGATCACCAAATATGCCAGATCAGGATATAATACTCTGGAAATTGATGAGGACAAAAAAAAGTACATCATTACCACTAGTAAGTTGATTTGCTATGTCTTTAAAGCAGACCTTAGAGTTGCACTCTATGATGCCGTCGACAAGGCGCTCATCAATCAAGACGAACTGGGTTTTCATTGGGAAGAAAGTTACGAATACGGCGGAAACGTTGTTAAAATGAGTAAAACTACGCTGGATGGAGAGAGTTTTTATGGCCTTGGTGATAAGCCGGTTCATTTAAACTTGAAAGGAAAGCGATTTGAAAATTGGGTGACCGACTCCTACGCCTATGGCCGAAATACCGATCCCATCTATAAGTCCATCCCCTTCTATACGGGTTTGTATCACAAAAAGTCCTACGGAATTTTCTTCGACAACACTTTTCGTTCCTATTTCGATTTTGCTCACGAACGGAAAAATGTAACTAGCTTTTGGGCGCAGGGAGGTGAAATGAACTACTATTTTATCTACGGTCCAGAAATGACCGATGTGGTCGCAAATTATACCGATTTAACTGGAAAGCCCCATCAGCTCCCCCCTATGTGGGCCCTGGGATATCACCAATGCAAATGGAGCTATTACCCCGAAACCAAGGTCAAAGAGGTGGCAGCGAAATTCAGGGAGTTAGAGATTCCCTGCGATGCCATTTATCTCGACATTGATTATATGGAAGGTTTTCGCTGTTTTACCTGGAACAAAGACTACTTCCCAGACCCAAAGCTTATGGTGAAAGAGCTCATGGACGACGGCTTTAAAACCGTTGTTATCATTGACCCCGGAATTAAGATAGATAAAGACTATTCGGTATTTCAAGAAGCCCTGGATAAGGATTATTTCTGCAAACGTGCCGATGGACCCTATATGAAAGGCAAAGTATGGCCGGGAGAATGTTATTTTCCGGACTTTACAAACCCTGAAGTAAGAGATTGGTGGAGCGATCTGTTCAAAGAACTTATTGAAGATATTGGGGTTAAAGGTGTTTGGAACGATATGAACGAACCCGCCGTGATGGAAGTTCCCAATAAAACATTCCCCGATGACGTACGACATGATTACGATGGAAACCGATGCAGTCACCGCAAGGCTCATAATATCTACGGAATGCAAATGGCCCGAGCCACCTATCAGGGGTTGAAAAAATTTGCCTACCCAAAAAGACCTTTTGTAATTACAAGAGCGGCCTATTCGGGAACACAACGCTATACCTCCACCTGGACCGGAGATAATATTGCCACATGGGAACACCTCTGGATCGCCAACGTGCAGGCACAGCGTATGGCCATGTCGGGGTTTTCATTTGTAGGAAGTGATATCGGAGGGTTTGCAGAGCAGCCGAATGGTGAACTTTACGCCCGCTGGATACAGCTGGGAGTTTTTCATCCCTTTTGTCGAACGCATTCCTCGGGAGATCACGGAGACCAGGAGCCATGGATGTTTGGGGATGAGGTAACGGCCATTGTAAAAAAATTCATTGAGCTTCGATATCAACTATTGCCCTATCTGTACACCTCTTTTTGGCAGTATTTAACCGATGGTGTCCCCATGCTGAAATCCCTGGTGCTTTTCGATCAGGAAGATGTTCAAACCCATTACCGAACTGATGAATTTATTTTCGGAGACAAAATTTTTGTATGCCCCATCAATGAGCCCAATTCCAAAGGAAGGCGTCTCTATTTACCCAAAGGAAGATGGTACAATTACTGGACCGATGAGGTAGTGGTGGGAGGCAAAGAATTATGGGTCGATGCCGATATCGACAGCATGCCGGTATTTGTTCAGGAAGGTGCCATAATTCCAAAATATCCGGTGCAGCAGTATGTGGATGAGAAAAAATTCGACGAAATTACCCTGGAAGTGTATTATAAAAAAGGGAAGGAGTCCTCTATTTTGTTTGACGATGCACATGACGGTTACGACTATACCAAAGGCCGTTACAGCCTTAGAACGTTTAAAATGACGGGCAAGGACAATGAACTCATTATCCAGCAACACAAGTCGGGAAAATTCAACACCGAATACAGCAAATTCAGATTGAATCTGAGAGGAATACCGTTTAAGATCGCGGTGATTCAAATAGATAATGAAGCAATTCTGTTTGAACAAGCAAAAGTAAATGGTGACAACACTCTGCTAATCGATAAAGATTTTACTGAATTGCATATTATCAGCAATTAATTCCATAAAATCTTAGCCGCCGCAATTGGTGCCGGCTGTTTCCAAATCGTCCAGGTACAGGTCGTAATCTGTGCCGGTGTCCTGGCCATTGACAGAAGCGTTTCCATTGCTTTCACGACATAATTCAAAGGCCGGAGTCTGGTCGCTGCTACAAGTGGTACAGGTTCGGGCGTCGTCTTTTTTACAGGAAACAAACCCAATCGCAAGCAGGCAAAGAATGAAAATTATGTGTTTCAATGGCGTAAATTTTTCAGGATTAATCAACAGTGTTGAGGGCTTCCAATTCTATTCTTTTCCCAAGATATATCAATGTAAACCCCTTTATAACCTCGGGGACTTTTGTGCTATTGGACGAAATAATATGAAACTCTCCATTCAAGTCCTTTATAAACAATGGGACGCTCATCTTGTTTGTTTCGGTATAATCCATGATACGGCGATATTGATCTTTATCTTCGATCTCCAATTCTAAAATGGCCGGATATTGATTGGCCACTTTACTCACAGAAGCAAAGTCATCTATATGTGAAAACACCCCTTCCTCAGGATTATTGTTTGGGCCCTTCATTTCTTCGGAAGTAATTAGTCGATAAGCCCCGTTTTCTCCAAACTGTTTTCCCAGTTTATCAATGGTGAATTTATTGATTTCTGAATTTCCGGTAAGCGACATTAAATATCCCACATCGCTTAATTCAATATTATCAGCGAGATTATCTCCATAAATATTGGCCTCGAATGCTTCAATACCCATCTCTTTGGCTTTACTTATGTTGCTTTCATTGCTGTCGATCAACACAACATGCCTTCCCTGGTTTTTCAGGAATTCGCCTATCAAGCGAGGGAATTTAGAGGCTCCCACAATGAGAATTCCTTCCGATTTCTTCAGAAAAACACCCACTACCTTGGCAAAAAACCGCGCCGTGGTAGCATTCAACAGCACTGTGGTAAGAACTACCGCAAAGACCAGCGGAGTGATATATTCAGCCCCGGCAACCCCTTTTATAACGAGCTTGGTTCCAAAGAGAGAAGCAATCCCTGCCGCCACAATACCACGGGGCCCTACCCAACTAATAAACAGTTTTTCATTGAGCCTTAAGCTCGACTTATAGGTGCTCAAAAAGACGCCTAAAGGGCGAATAGCAAATATGACAATAGCAAAAAGTGCCGCCGTCTTCCAGTTGTAAATAAGCAACAGATCTTCCATATTGATATTCGCCGAAAGCAAAATGAACAAAATAGAAATTAACAATACGCTTAGCGACTCTTTAAAATAGAGCAACTCCTTGAGGTATCCCGAATTGGTATTGCCCAATACCATTCCCATCACCACCACCGCCAATAAACCCGATTCGTGTGCAAAGGCATCAGATAATACAAAGACCCCCAAAACAGAAGCCAGGGCAAACACATTGAGTAAATAATGTGGGATCCATTTTCGCACGATCAAAAAATTGAGCGTATGGGCAAAGGTGAAGCCAAATGTAGATCCGAACAGAACGATCTTCCCAAATTCAATAAAAGCTGTTTTTGTAAATTCACCCCCGGCATCCACACTAATAAATTCAAAGACCAAAACTGCCACCAAGGCTCCAATGGGGTCGATTAGAATTCCTTCCCATTTAAGCACGGCCGAAATGTCCTTCTTTAAGGGGATATTTCGCAAAATAGGCGTAATCACAGTGGGTCCCGTCACAATTATCAATGCTGAAAACAAAAAAGATATATCCCAGCTGAGGCTAAATACATAATGAGCCGCAACGGCCGCTCCGAAAAAAGTGGTCATGGTTCCCAGCGTGATGAGCTTGGTGATCACCGGGCCTACATTTTTTATTTCTGAAAACTTGAGCGTCAATCCCCCTTCGAACAAAATGATACTAATGGCCAGGGACACGAAATAGAACAGGCTCTCACCAGCGAAAAGCCCATTTTCTCCATTCCAGACGGGTTCGATCCATTTTGATCCGTCCTCGGTTAAATACTCCGCAGCGAAAGGGCCAACCAGTAACCCAATTAAAATTAAGGGTAAAATAGCCGGTATTTTCAAGCGCCACGCCAACCATTGTGCCAATATTCCCAAAATGATAATTCCTGCTAGTTCGATCATAGCACCTGCTGCAAAATTTTAAGTTCTAAAAATACATGAAATGTATGAACATATCACTTTGAAGTTGTTTATAATTTCTAGCCATTCCCTTTATTGTCCTTAAAAAATTCCTATCTTTCAAAACGAACTACCGCCAATACACATGACGAAAAATCCCTTTAAAACCGTCGCCATTGGAGTGGCCTTTTCACCCAATTTGAAGGCCAACTT
>CAWECU010000004.1:0-177473 GCA_963807685.1 uncultured Flavobacteriaceae bacterium
CATGACTACAGTGCCGTTATTTTTTGGTCTCGATCAAATGCGCACGACAGTGCCGTCCATCAGAGGCACAGCCATGTTCCAACTTTCGCCGTAGCAAATCTTCTGCTCCTCGAGTATGCCGAGGGCTATCTGCTCCCCAATGCGGAAAGACTCAATGTAGTCGCTGTAGTAGTGAACGCCGGCCCAATTACGGCCGATGGCGATATTAGCCGCGATTTTGTTTAGCTCGCCTTCGACGGTCAGCGCTGGGTTCGTCGCCGACACATCGACGAGAGCCGAACCGGTTGCATTCGGCTCGAACGCGAACGGTAGTTTCCATCCATGGTCCAACCATGCCTTGAGGATGGTCGAGCACGCCGCAGCGACGGTTGCGTGTCCGGCACCGTAGGAGGGATGGGTTGGTGAACCCTCCGGAAAGGCCATCGGTAACAGCCAGTTGCCACCGAGCCTGGCATCGAGATTCACGGCGCCAGACGAAAGACGGTTGAGCATTGGTTGCAATACTGCAAGTCGTGCCTTCACAGCGGGATTCGCCGATGTCGCGAGTTTGTGCAGGCGCCCCCCAACTGCTTCCGGCCGACAGCGACGGTGAACGTTGTACTTCTGATACCGAACCGCCTTGAGCGCCCGCGTTGCGACTTCCGTCACGAGGCTCAGAATATGCGGGCCACCGAATTGCGCAAATCCAGTCTGCTTGTCGATCACATCTTCTCTCAGGAACGGAAGCCAACTTGTTTGATTTTTCCCTCTCAATTTGTATTTTTATAAGAACAAAATATTGGAGCTATGAAGAACTTAACTAAAACCATTTGGATTTACTTTTTACTCGTACCCGCTTTATTCGTATCGGCGAGCAATATGCCTGATTCCGTTCCCGGCACTCCCGAGGTAGGGGATATTCTGGTGATCGATGCGCCCGAAGGCTCCAACTATTTTCATATTAATTTTCCGAAGCCAAATATCATTCTGAAACGATCCGGCGTCTACAAGATAGAGAGCGTACTTGGGGTAGCGGTAGAAATCATTGAAGTAAAAGAACAAAAAGATGGGAGCTTCCAGGTGCGACTACAGCCTGTGGACGGGAAGAAATTCTTCCGGCACTGGCGTTCGGTTACTGCCAACTATCAAAAGGCCCTGGAATTGGGGGAATTGAGAAAAAAAAAGCGATTAGTAACTACCTCAAATTTTTAGCTCCGACGGGCCGCTGTATAAAATAGGGGCGAGGCCGTATTTTTCTTCTGGCCATATCTTTCCTTTATTGAGGTTAGCATACAGGTTTTTACTTTGTTTCAGAATAGAATAAAAATTGGACAAAGGATTTTCGTATTTTTATAGGAGACCAAAATTACAGCGATGAAAAAACTAAAAAAAGAAGACATCAAACAGGAGGTTTTTGAACTATACGATGCCTATGCGCACAACAAATTATCTCGGCGGGAGTTTGTTGAGAAATTAAGTCTGTACGCCTTAGGAGGTATCACCGTTGCCTCCCTTATGAGCTTTTTGATGCCGAATTATATAGATAGCCTGATGGTGGGTGCCAATGATGCCCGTTTGGATTCGGGTTATATCAATTACGAATCTCCCAAAGGAGGAGGAACCATCAAAGGATTGCTGTCCAAACCGTCCAATTCGACTGAAAAATTAGGAGGAATTGTTGTCGTTCATGAAAACAGAGGACTCAATCCCTATATTGAAGATACCGCCCGAATGGCAGCCCTGGAAGGATTTATCACCCTGGCTCCCGACGCCTTAACGCCTCTGGGAGGATATCCGGGAAACGACGATGATGGCAGGACGTTGCAACGACAACGGGACCGAATGGAAATGCTGGAAGATTTTATTGCGGCTTATGAATATCTAAAGGCCCATCCCGATTGTAATGGGAAAATAGGAGTTGTTGGTTTTTGTTTCGGAGGATGGATCTCAAATATGATGGCCGTTCGAATCCCTGAATTAGGAGCTGCTGTGCCCTTTTACGGGGGACAGCCCAAAGAAGATATTGATAAGATCAATGCGCCACTATTATTGCAGTTTGCCGGGCTGGATACACGGGTGAACGCCGGTTGGCCAGACTATGAAGCGGCTTTAAAAATGAATGGCAAGGAATATCAGGCGTATGTCTATCCGGAGGTCAATCACGGTTTTCACAACAACACGACGCCTCGTTACGACAAGGCTGCGGCCGAGCTTGCCTGGAGCCGGACTATGGAATTTTTTAAAGAAAAGCTTTAAATACCTGATAGATAGATAAGTGGCCGACGCTAACCGTCGCACTTATTTACCAGAAATTCATTAGCCTTATTAGGAAGGATTTGTATCTTTATTGTACCTGCCGCATGTTGTTGTTTAATTATTTCAATTAGAGATAATTTGGGAATTTAGACCGTTGCTGCATTGGGAATTCACTTCATATAATTCGTAAAAAAAACAATTCAAAAATGAAAACAAAAAACATCAAAGCCTATGGTACTGAAGCAGCTGATGCGGCTATAATGCCATTACAAATCAAGCGTAGAGAAATTACTTTAAAGGATGTCGAAATTGATATTCTGTTTTGTGGTGTTTGTCACTCCGATTTGCATTTTGCACGCAACGATTGGGGTTTTAGTGTCTATCCGGTAGTTCCGGGTCACGAGATCGTTGGTAAAGTGGTTTCGGTGGGCGAGGGAGTCTCCAAGGTGAAAGTAGGCGATATGGTGGCCGTGGGTTGTTTGGTGGAATCCTGCCGCAGCTGTAACAATTGCAAAGACGATTTGGAACAATATTGCGGAGAATGGGTAGGCACCTATGGCGGACATGATGCGCTCCTTGACCAACCCACCTTTGGGGGGTATTCTGAAAGCATAGTGGTGGACGAACATTTTGTTTTAACCGTCCCTAAAAATCTCGATCTGGCGGGTATTGCTCCGGTACTCTGTGCGGGAATCACCACCTGGTCGCCCTTAAGACACTGGAACGTTGGAAAAGGCAGCAAAGTAGCTGTGGTTGGCCTGGGTGGCCTGGGTCATATGGCTATCAAACTAGCCGATGCTTTAGGGGCGCATGTCACCTTGTTCTCAAGATCTCCCAAGAAAGTACACGATGCCTTGGATTTAGGAGCGAATCAGGTAATTATCTCCACCGACGAGGTACAAATGGATAGCGTTCAGAATGAATTCGATGTCATTATCGATACGGTACCTTATGCACACGATCTGAATCCGTACATCAACACCTTGGCGACCAACGGTACTTTGGTAGTTGTAGGTTATTTAGGACCATTGGATCCTGCATTATTCACGGTACCCATGATCATGGGACGTAAAGCCGTGGCTGGATCGTTGATTGGTGGTATCGCTGAAACACAGGAATTACTGGATTTCTGCGGGAAACACAATATCACTTCAGAAATAGAGGTCATTAACATACAGGAGATCAATGAGGCTTATGAGCGTATGCTAAAGAGTGACGTCCATTATCGATTTGTGATCGATATGAGTTCGCTGAAAAGCTAACACAAGAAATTAGAGCTATTTTTAGGATATACCACAGATGCTTTCCGAGGTCTGTGGTATATTATTTTTTAGTCGTAATAAGGATCACCCCATTGGCACCCCGGGAGCCATAAATAGCCGCGTCCGAACCTTTTAATACAGCGACCGATTTGACATCTACCGGCAGGATATGGTCGATGGAGAAAACCACCGAGCCATCCACCACAAACAAGGGATCCTGGGGAGAGATTATGGAGCTCACTCCTCGAATAAAGATCTTGTTATCGCTGGTAACTCTCACTCCGGACAATCGGTTAGCAATTAGTTGGTAAATGGTCTGAAATCGTAACGCATCAATGTTTTCTTCTCCCTGAATACGCTCCACCCGAATGGCCACATATTTTTGATCCACCTCATCATAGCCAATGGAGACCGCATCGCCGTTTTGAATCCGCTCCTTTGAAGTCAGTTTGCCATCAATAAATATAAAATCCATGCTGCGTTCTCCGTTGTAGGGAGAAGATAATAAACCGTATTTGCTGGAAAACACATTAATGTCTTTGACGCTTTTAGGAACCAGCACTTCGAAGTAACCTTTGTTGTTGGTTTTTACGTTGGAATTGATGGAATCCAGATAGATCAAGGCTTTGGCGATGGGTTTGTTTTTACTGTTGGAGACCGTTCCAGACAATTGGGTTTGTCCAAAACTGAAGGTGGCAACGAATAAAAAAGCAAGAAAGAAGCGTGTGCTGTGATTTTTCATACAAATAAGGAGGTTTAGCAATGATTTTTTAAATATAGGAAGAAGTGGCGTGCCGGTGGAAAAAAAAATAGTATAATACTTATGCATTTAGGCCCGAAGTTAAGAGTATCGGCTATCAATAGTATTCGAGCCTCAGGGCACTTGGATAGCCCCTATGACAGGGTGATTAAAAAATGGAATAGAGATAAAGGAGTCTTTATTGTGTTCGGTAATACTAGTATACTAAACTGGCATTCAGCTAGTTATTCAAAATACGAGTCAAAAAAAGTTACTATCTTTAAGTCTATTTTAAACTTTTAGATACGATGAAAAGGTTCCTGGTATTAGTTGTTGTTCTTCTCTTTTTTAATGCTCATAGTCAATCGTTACAAACTGTTAACGGTGTCCATTCCCTCTCTTACGAATTAGACAATGGCAGTGTCTACGTATATCTTCCTGAAAATATAGTGGAGGGAAAGGCGTTTTCAGGTACCGTTGCATTGTATCCAAAAGGAACTACCAGTCGAGAAAAATCCAAAAATCTCAAAAAATTACAAACCCATAAGATCAAGGTGCTGGACAGAGAATTTTTGGCGGGTACCAAGACGTTCTCCTTAAATGCCTCCTCCAATAGTGCTGATATTTCACTCACAAATTCCGAAGGAAAAAAACTAGGGAGCAAACAGCTTAAATTCAATTTTAAACCTCCCTTATCACAGAAAACACCGCTGAGCCTTCCCGGGCATATTGCCAACAGTGTGAACACTTCGTTTTATGGGGTTTTTGATGGAAATATTGAAAACACCACAGTTAAGGCAAACGGAAAACCAATAAATGTTGTGGCGGAGTCACCCGTGCAGATTTCTTTACGACCGGAAAGCTTAACAAGTACATCCTCCAAACTGGAAATAACAGATGGAGCAAATACCCATACAGGGCAATGTAATTCAATTTATTATACCCTTAAGGTGGGCCCAACCGACTTAAAACGAGGTCAGTCCACCTATTTTGACGCTACGATTCATGGGGTAGGGACTATTGAGGAAGCACTTGCATATACTGTGGTCAATATCACTCCCGCTGTGGTTAGTCTGGCAGGAGGGAACTCCCAGTCTTTTACGATCAATCCCGGCGACGGTGAAAATGGTAATTGGTTTCGTCATTTCGATATTAAGAGCCTGAAAACCGGAAATTTCTCACTTACTACCAATCTTGTCATTCCGGATACCCCTTATCCCAATATAAGCTCAACGACGGGTAGTGTTGTTTCTGAAGAATCTTCGCCTGCAACCCAGGAAAATATAGATTGTCGTTTGTATAACCAAAGTTTTGATGTTACCAGAGCCGAGTGTTTGGGGTTGGGAGGGACTGTTAATGATGGCGTGTATACAGTAACGGTGGAGGAAGCCGAAGATGTTATGGAACTAAGTGAAGTAGCCATAAGCACAGCGCTGGACAGTAATGAAATCGAAGTACAGATTGATATCCCGGGTGGGGATATCCCTGAGATGGTCGTATCGGTTTGTAAACCTTTGGATCCTGAAATACAAGCCGCAGTTACCTTTTTAACTTCCTCTCAACAATCGTATGCGGTAAGCTTTACGAATCCAAGCTTCGGAACCCCTGCTGCGGCTACCATTGAAACTACCTTATTGTATTCGAACGGGAACTCGCAAACCATCAATACCGAAGTGAATTTTTCGGGGAATCCGTTTTTCAGCATTGCTCAAAGTGAAGAGTTAACTGAGATCAGGAGAGGGCAAAACAATATTAAAAACGAACTTAGAACCGCAAAAGGCAATAAAAACCGACTGAAAGGCGAACGCAATGCAACTCGTGATCGATATGTGCAAGCAAGAGATATATTCAGAAAAAACCATAGCCAATTTTGGTACTTATGGCATATCGACCAAAGTCTTGAAAAAGCAAGGCCGGTTTTCGCCGATTCCCTTAAAGTTTTGATAGATAGTCTGAAGGCGTTCAAAAAGCGAACCGGCGGTGTGCGCTCCAAGGCAAATACCAAAAAAATAGACGACAATGTACGCGATGCTAAAAAAGCGCATCAGGATTGTCTGGATCAATTAAAAAGGCTACAACAGGAACAAACCGATCTTAACAACGAGATGCAGGTACTCAAAGAACAGCAAAAGCAAATTCATCGAGATATTATGGCGCTGTTCAGAACCACAGGAATGGATTTTGCCGGCAGCACACGCCGGGATAAAAACGGAAAATTTCATTATCAGTATGGAGTCGTAACTGTTTCTGGTGGCAGAACCGCAACCTTCCACAAAGGGAGTTTACCGGTACAAATATTTTCCGAAGTTGTTGCGCTCGAAAAACAAATGAAGCTGGTTACCGATCGACTCAATGCAATTAACGAACGGCTTAATAGTCTTCCAGCCGAGATCAATGCCAAAAATGCAGCCTGCGACATCCTGGCGCAAAAGGTCAAGGATGCCGAAGCGGCCAAAACTAAAAACGATGCGATCAACGCTGAAGATCAGTTCTGGAATAATAAGATAGATGCCGTTTGCGCAAAAATACAGGCATTACTCACCCGACTTAAAGCTTGGGCAACAGTCAATGATCCCAATCTTTTAAATCAAATAAATAATGTACAATGTGGAGAAAATATTTGGGTGCAAATAAACGGGGTGATCAACAGAAAAAAGATACTGGAAAAAGGATTTGAAGGCAAGACGGCCAATGCAAGGCGCGATATGAACAATGCAAAAGCGAAACTCGCCGAATTGGACGGTAAGATAGAAGCAGAGGAAGTAAAAATAAGAAATGCGCAAATAGCTTTGGTGGCACTTCAGAAAGCTGAGGCCAAAGCTGCTGCTGCTGCATTAGCCAAAGATCAGCAGAAATGTCTCGATATCATGAAGGAACTGGGGTATGGAGCGACTTCGATTGTGGATGTGATCGATCTCTACGAAATATCACAGGATCTAAAGAAGGCAGCCGACGAAGCTAAAGCAGCTATGGACAATTTAAGAAAAGCCGTAGAATTTGGAGAAAAACACGGATTGGATGCGGGCGATGCAAAAAAATGGGTGAGTAAAACCCAGCAACGATTGGGTAACATTTCTAAAAGATTGGCCAAACTGGAGAAGTATAAAGATCTTGCAGCCAAGGTTCAGGAATATGCTGATCGAATTGGCAAGTTAATTGGTTCAGATGGGAGTCCCACACAAAACGCCGAAGCCTTTGGGGAAGGATTAAAGTTTATGAATGAAGCATTGTCTGCCCTGGCCGATAAATTTCCTATTCTGAAAGTATTTACAGCCTATTTTACCTTTATCACAGAATCATACGGTGCAATTATGAAAGGCGCCAATGACGCTATTCGGAAACAGTATCAACAGCTGCTGAGCGATGTGAGAAATAGAATGAATTGCGATCAATTGATGAAGGTTTGCCGCAGTAATAATGACGAGCTGGCCAAGATAAAGGAATGGGCCTACAACGAATATGTCGTGAAACCGGGATACGATGCCTTAAGACGTGATCAGACTCAGGCGAAAATAATTATTAACAAAATAGTCGAACAACGAATGGCGGAGTGTTGTTTCCAACGTTTACAGGCCATTCGGGCGGCGCAGTAGCGGAAATATAGCGTGAGTCGAAGCTTTGGCGGAGGTCAGCTCAGGATTTTATTCTGTATTCTTAAAAATAACCGGAATCACGTTCTTCATTCCGTTGTTCTGAACAAATACCACGGCTCCAAGGGTGGTCACAATGTGATCGATAATTTTCACTCGTTCTTTATAATTTTCGCCTCCTCTTGCCAGCCCTGAGAAAACCAGATCGGCTCCTTTGCTTTTTTTCAATAACAATTCCAATACATTTTTGGGATCATGAGTGATCACCTCTATGGTTGCATGAATGCGGGCTTCTTTTATAGAATAGTGGATATGACGTTCCATTAGCGTCTTATCTTCTTCGGTCTCTGTCACCGAAAAAATATTGATATAGGTTTTGCGCCATTTTCGATTGAGGGTGAGCAGGTAGGAGAGCAAGAGCATCAAGTCGCCATTACTATCCTGTCCGCGCCACCAAATGTCGATTCGCTTATTTGTTTTTTTACTGAAGGGTTTTACGATATTCGCAATAAGGATGTTTTTACCCGAAGCAGCCAGATCATTGATGATCTGCAGCTCCTGAATTTTCCCATGGGGTGTTTTGGACCAGCCAAATACCACCGTATTCGTTTTAATGCCGGCATTGCCGTGGGAGGCAGCGATCACATTCATGCCTTGCTTTAGATCGCTCACTATATTTACTTCGGTAAGGGCTTGCAGCCCCTCGGCTTCAAGGTCTTTCTGCAGTTCAAAAGCGATCTCATTGCGTCTGTTCAGATCCTCCTTGTCTTCAGGGGTTACAAGCTTTGATATGGTGAGCAAGCCACTATTCTGACCCAACATCTCCGTAAATTTAACGATGGGTAAATGCCCTTTGATATCAGGGATAAATAAGATGATCAAAGGCCTCCAGTTTCGGGTATGCATTTTTTTAGAACTCAAACGCAATAGGGCATATCTGCTAAGATGCATCCAAATTCCCGTAGAAGCATCACCCCATTGTTGTTCGAGCTTCTTATTCAGTAAATACACAAGTATAAGTGCTTCAAGCCCGAGGGCAAAGGCAAAGGCCATCGGATTAATAAGCCACATCACCACCATCGCAGCCAAAGCTCCGGTTAAAGATACAAACCAGGGGACGTGGATCTTAGGCCGGTATGAAGGCTCTTTGATCAATTGCTCCACTGCCGCGCTTACATTTACAGCCACATAGAGCGTTAAGAACAATACTGAAACATACTGGGCGAGGGTGTTCAATCCACCCAAAAATACGGCGGCGATGGCGATAATACCGCTGATCCAGGTTGCTATGGTAGGTTGCCCGGATTTGGATAATTTCCCTAAAAATTTAGGCATCAATCCATCGGTCGACAAGGCCTGAAGAATACGCGGACCGCCTAAAATACTCCCGAATGCAGAAGACAAAACAGCTCCCCAAACGGCAGGGTATACCAGCCAGGGTCCGAAGAGGGCAACTCGGGTCCAAATAGTCACCCCGGCATCGGGATCGGCCAATTGTTCCAGGGTGAGTGCCCCGGTAACAGCCAGGGCCAGTGGAATAATGAGATAAATAACGGCTCCGCTCACCACCGCACCCAGGGTACCTTTGGGAATAGACTTTTGAGGGTCTTTTAAGTCACCACTAAGTCCGATGCCCGCCGTAAATCCGGTGACCGCCGGAAAGAATACGGCAAAAACATACCAAAATCCTTCAGGGGCGGTAGAATAGGTCGCTTCAGTAATGGGCGCGTGCATATCCTGACTGAGTACACCAATGATCAAGGCAATGATGCTGGCACCTACGATGATCATAATGGGAATTTGGGATCTAAGCACCAACTTGGCGCTTTTTCCGGAAAGGGCCGTGACGAGAATGATAAACACCACCGTTAATATCTGAAGGCTATAGGGGGGAAGCGAAGCACCCGCCTCCGGCCAGAGCACAAGGATGGCTTCCGATAGTCCGTAACAGTAGAAGGTCACACTCAGGGTTCTGCACAAATACAAGGGAATGCCAATAGCGCCTCCGGGCTCCAATCCGAGGCTACGGGAGATCATGAAGTATTCTCCACCCACACCCACCTTAATATTAGTAGCAATCGCCGAGGCACTGAGTCCGGTAATAAAAGTGATCGAACTGGCCATCAGGACGATAAAGATGGTCTTGAATAAGCCAACGTTTCCAACCACCCAGCCAAAACGCAGGAACATGATAAGTCCAAGGATGGTAAGTATACTCGGGGTGTATACACCCAAAAAGGTGCCAAACTTATGAGGAGCTTTAGAATGTTTGGTGATGGCCATAGCGAGTGAGCGAGTTGTTTTATTAAAGATAGAATAAAATTTGGGGATTGTTTTCTCTTAAGATTTAATATCAATGAATTAGGAGGCTAAAAGTGATTGTTTCTTTTGCATTTTGACTATGGTTCCATTCATTATTTGCTGCTTTTTTGTACTTTGCTTGACATGAAAAAGTATATTGCAATTGTACTATTTCTTCTAACATTCCATCTCACTTTTGGGCAGATAGATCCCAATTTTTATAGTCTGAAAGCACACTATGGCTTTATCATTTCGCATTCAGAAGAAGTAAAACCCATATCCCAATCCAATCCCTTTGGGATCCAATTCGAATACAGCCGACTCAAAACAAGTGATAGGGCCTGGCAAAGCTGTTATTGCTATGGTCGTTCTGGGGTTTCCTTTGCGTATTTTAATTTTGCCAATCCGCGGGTTTTGGGGAGTTCTTACAACTTGCTCTACTTCGTGGAACCGTATCTCACTTATTTTGGGCCATTAAAATTCTCATTGAGGGGATCCATCGGAGCCACCTATCTGGATAAAAAATTTGATGCCACCACCAATCCCGATAATGTGCTGTTCAGTTCAAATTTCAGTTTTTATTTGGCATTCTCTCTTACGCTCAACTATCATTTGAATGAAAACTATGCCATCAACCTATCGGCGAATTACAATCATATTTCCAACGGGAGTCAGAAGCAGCCTAATAAAGGAATGAACTTCCCTACCGTATCGATTGGTGTTGACCGAGTGATCAATTATGAAGGCTTACAGCGGAAACCAGGAGAACTACGTGATGCGGACAGGTCTACCCACTATTATGTGGGTTCTTTTTTTAGTTTGCGATCTTCCGGTAATGATACCGAATCGACCAGCCATCTGTTGATCGGACTCATGGGCGGAGCCTTACAACCCCTATCCGGTATCAATGGGATCAATGGGGGCGTAGAACTTTGGTACGACTATTCCGATGCGAAGATCGCAGAACGCGATGGGTTGGATGATTCGGCATTATCCTCGGCTGCGACGCTGGGGCATCATTTTGCCTTGGGGAATTTTTATTTTCTGCAACAGTTTGGTGCATACATAACCCGACCTCGAAACATAGAACCTAGATGGAACTATCAGCGGTATTCCTTTTGGTACGGTGTTGGAAGATCCAGACGCTGGACGCTGGGTGGCTCCATTAGTATGCATGGTACGGATACAGATCATATGGATGCACGGTTGCTATATATTATAAATTAATAGCATGCCTGCTTGCCGGCGAACCTGCCAACCTACCGGCAGGGTCCTGGATTAGGCATGGTGTGTGTAATGGGAATGTAATCATAACACTTGCTAGTTTAACCAGTGTTTTTATACAGCAAATGAATAAAAAGAAGAACAAACCAAATTGACGTGATTCCCGCCTTAAGTGTGGTTATCTTTGCACAAAATTATGTTATGTCAAAACTATTTTCTGATTTAGGTGTCAATCGGTCATTACAACAAAGTTTAGCCCAGTTGGAAATTTTTGTTCCAACAGATATTCAGGAAAAAACCATTCCTGTGGTACTTCAGCAAAAAGAAGATCTGGTCGCTTTAGCAAAGACCGGAACGGGTAAAACTGTTGCATTCGGATTGCCCTTGTTGCAGCTCATTGATACGAAAGACAGCTCGGTGCAAGCACTCATATTGGCGCCTACCAGAGAATTAGGGCACCAAATTAAGGCCAATTTAACGGCTTATGCTGCTCATAGCCCTGCTATTTCTGTGGCTGCGGTGTGCGGCGGAATTCCTATAAAACCTCAAATAGAACGCTTAAAGACTCCTACGCATATCGTGGTAGCAACACCAGGGCGTTTGGTCGATCTAATAAAACGGGACGCCATTGACGTTAAAAAGATAAAGTATTTAGTGCTGGATGAAGCCGATGAAATGGTGAGCGCTTTAAAAGACGATCTGGATACGATCATCAAAGAAATTCCGAAATCCAGACGCACCTTATTGTTTACAGCCACCATGCCCGGAGCTATCAAGCAATTGGTTCAGAATTATATGTCAAAACAGGTGGTACAGATCGAAGCAGACATGGCTACCGTAGGGCATCAGGGGATCGATCATCAATACGTAGTGGTGGCACCTATAGAAAAACTAGACGTATTACTTCATTTTTTAAATACCAAAGAAGGCCAAAGAGGTATTATTTTTTGCAGAACCAAAGCGGCGGTTAATAAACTGGCAAAAAACCTGGCCATTAATAAATTCTCGTCCGGTGCCATTCATGGGAGTATGTCTCAAGGCATTCGTGACCGTATTATGGGACAGTTCAGAGAGGGCTATATTGATATTTTGGTGGCAACCGATCTGGCCGCCCGGGGTATTGATGTGAAAGAGATCTGCCTATGTGGTGAATTATCATTTGCCGGATACCTACGATACCTATGTGCATAGAAGCGGACGTACCGCGAGGGCAGGAGCAAAGGGGCTTTCATTAACGGTATTACAACAGGAAGAAGTGAAAGAGATAGCCGATTTCGAACGAGAATTGGGCATTTCCTTCCATGTATTTAAAAAAGCAGACGCTCAGAGTATCGAAGAAAACAATGGTTTATTATGGGCGAAAAAAATATTTAAAACCAAACCCGATCGTACCATTTCCGAAGAATTCAGAAAGAAGGTGAGAACGATATTTCATCATTTAACGAAAGAAGAGTTGATAGAAAAAGTACTGGCTAATTATTTGGCGCAAACAAAAACGAGTCAATCAAAAACAGCCGATTCAAAAAAGGGCAAACAGTAGCACAGTATGGCAAATACGATCAAAGATCAGCAGGATATTTTAACAAAATTAAATATCCATACGTTAAACCCCATGCAGGAGGAGGCTATTTCAGTTATTGAAACCACCACCAATACCATTCTGCTTTCCCCTACCGGCACCGGAAAAACACTGGCTTTTTTATTGCCCATCATAAAAACCTTAGATCCCGATTGTAAAGAGGTGCAGGCATTAATTTTAGTGCCTTCACGAGAATTGGCCATACAAATTGAGCAGGTGATGCGCAGTATGGGCTCCGGCTTTAAAGTAAATGCGGTGTATGGTGGCCGACCTATGTCTAAGGATAAAATAGAACTAAAGCATCTGCCCGCTATTTTAATAGGAACCCCCGGTAGAATTGCCGATCATTTTAGTAACGATCGTTTTTCCAGAGATAGCATTAAAACCTTGATTCTGGATGAGTTTGATAAGTCGTTGGAAGTTGGTTTTGAGTCTGAAATGAGAAAGATCATCAGTGAGTTACCACATCTTAATAAACGGGTGTTCACATCGGCAACTCATAGCGTTGTGGTTCCTGGTTTTGTGCGTTTGGATAAACCAACCACCGTCAACTATTTAAAAGAAGAGGTGACGTCTAAATTGGAGGTGAAAACGGTGGTATCGACCGCAAAAAATAAAACACAAACGCTGGTGGATTTAATAGAACATATTGGAAATCAACAAGGCATTGTATTTTGTAATTTAAGAGATAGTATTGACCATGTGAGTCGTTTTTTAGAAAAAAATAATATAAGCCACAGTTGTTTTTCCGGCGGAATGGAGCAAAAAGACAGAGAGCGTTCGTTGATAAAATTTAGAAACGGAACGAGCCAGTTGTTGATCTCAACCGATCTCGCCGGAAGAGGTATTGATATTCCCGAATTAAAATTCATCATTCATTATGAGCTGCCGCATGCGGAAGGAGAGTTTATCCATAGAAATGGTAGAACCGCCAGAGTAGAATCTAAAGGCACGGCCTATGTGCTGAAATGGGAAAAAGAATCCTTACCGGAGTTTATTAAAAATGCTAAAGTTCAAAACATCTCCAAAAAGGCGGTACGTAAGCCACAATTCTGGGAAACCTTGTTTATTTCCGGGGGTAGAAAAGATAAAATTTCCAAAGGCGATATTGCGGGCCTATTCTTCAAACAAGGCAACATTACCAAAGACCAATTGGGAAACATCGAGTTAAAACAAGATTGTGCCTTTGTGGCTGTTCCTTTATCCATTGCCAATGAATTGGTAGAGAAATTGAATAATTCGCGGTTAAAAAAGAAAAAAGTACGGGTTACGGTGTTGTAGGCTATTTTATGGGATGTATCCTGTGAATTCATTCTATAATTTCGTAGTCAATATCTAGTTTTCGCAAAGCTCTTAAAGCAGTACCGGAGTTTCGATCTTGTATTTCAATAGCTACAGTGTCTCCTTCCAAGAGCATCGCTGTGAGTTCACTGGCTAAGGATTCATTGCTAAGGCTTTTATTCTCATTTTTTTAGATGATACAATATTTCCAGAAATTAGAAATGATATAGTTGGTATAAAATTCAAGTATGATAATGATGATCCAAAATGGAAAGAGAAAGTAAGACAACGGATTTTACCAAGGCTAATAGCTAGAATAGACTCAGAAACTTAACTTGGCCTCATAAATCTTTATCAATACAATGAGGTACGACACGTTAAGAATAAGCCCTGTGGAACTATTTGACGAACGGGCCAGCAGGCGCATTGGCATACTGCAGTTTCCTGAAAAATGTAATCTCAAGAGTTTATTTTTCAATTAGTAGTAACAATACGAATACCAGCTAGTGCGTTCCCGGAAAGCGGCTGCGATATCACCTGCCATGGGAGTGTTATTGTAATTTTCGATCACCCAGGATTCCCAAGCTGCATCTACGGTAGCCAAATCCACGCCCAAAGTCTCCACAAAGAATTCATCGGTAGGTGCAGTTTCTGCAAAATATAGCATCAGTAATGCATTCCTGCCATAGGTTTCATCGATATAACGCATCCAGGAACTTCGTTGAGTATAGGCCTGAATATTACACGGATCATTAATTTCATTATGTTGCTCTCTTAGGATGTGGTGAGGAATATAATTTTCGGAAAGCACTAGATCACCAATAACTGCATATTCATTAAAGCCGTACCAGGGAAAACCAGTCTTAGAAGGATCGACCAATTGTGCGATGTATTCGGCAATACCTTCGTCTATATACGGATAGTTCTCCCAGCGATAGGGATCGTACTCAATGTAATAGTCCTCGTGAAAAGCATGAACCAATTCGTGGGCGAGGAGGGACAGGTAACCATTTTCGCCCGGGGAATATCGAAATAAATGAACGCCTAAGTTGTCAAAATAGGGACCTTTTTCTTTAAAGTCGCCTTCCAATCGTATGGTGATCTTATTTTGAGGCCTGTGATCTTCTCCCAATACGGTAAGGATGCGTTCATACAGGACTTCTGCTTTAGCCAACACCGCATTGATCTCAGCTTCACTGCTTAGTTTGGTGTCGGTGATTAGAATAAAGTGCTCACTATTTTTGGTGATGGGTACGGGATCGTTGTTTTTGTTACAGGCCAAAACAAATAGAAACAAGTAGGCAAGTAGAACGGGCCCGGTGAAAATTCTAAATTTCATATCAAGCAATTTTATAAGATTATAAATTATAGGTTATACGGCTAACAGCCAATGATATATGTCAGTAAGACAATGGCCCTCCAACATCTTCTTCGTTATGATATAGGTCATTGCGCCCTTATGAATATTGATATACCTTATTAAATTAAATTATTGTTATCATGAAAATTAGTTTTATTGCAATAGCATATTTTGTTTTTATGATGGGTTTCGCTCAGGAAGATTTTACCACTAAACGAGACCAAATGGTTAAGTTTCAGTTGGAAGCCAGGGATATCAATGATCCTGCCACCCTTAAGGCCATGCGTACGGTTCCCAGGCATTTATTCGTGCCGAAAAAGATCGAGCATAAGGCGTATTCAGATCGTGCTATGCCTATTGGTGATGGACAAACTATTTCCCAGCCTTATATAGTGGCGTATATGACACAGGCACTGCAATTAAAGCCTTCCGATAAGGTATTGGAAATCGGTACAGGATCGGGGTATCAGGCCGCAGTACTGGCCGAGATAGTGGATTCGGTCTATACCATTGAGATCGTGGAACCTTTGGGGATTGAAGCCGATAAAAGGTTGAAACGTTTGGGATACACAACTATTCATACCCGAATAGGGGATGGGTATCACGGTTGGCCGGAGCAAGCGCCATTCGATGCCATCATTGTGACTGCGGCTGTTGAGGAGATTCCTCCCAAATTGTTGGAACAATTAGCAGAAGGCGGAAGAATGATCATTCCCGTGGGCCAAACACGATTTCATCGAAATCTGATCCTTGCCAGGAAGAAGAAGGGAAAAATTAAATCTGAAAAGCTGATCCCGGTGGTGTTTGTGCCTTTTACCAGGGAAAAAAACGAAGACTGAACCCCATCCGTTTTAAAAGCTTTATCAAAATTAATATCACGTTCACCTTGTGAAAAAGAAAAATTCCATAGGCGTGTTTACGGCTACCGCCATTGTGGTAGCCAACATGATTGGCGCCGGAATCTTTACTAGTCTGGGTTTTCAATTGGTCGATACTGTCAATAGCTGGTCCATAGCCATATTATGGGTGCTGGGTGCTTTGATGGCCTTATGCGGAGCCTTGAGTTATGCCGAATTGGGAACACATTGGAAACGATCCGGGGGAGAATACCATTTTATCACCCAGGCATTTAGTCCGCTGCTCGGTTATTTATCGGGATGGGTTTCATTGACCATTGGGTTTTCTGCTCCGGTCGCCCTATCGGCCATGGCACTGGCAGCCTATATAGGGCCTTATATGGGTATCACCAAAATGGTGTTGGCCATCTCCGCAATTCTAGTTATTTCTTTACTTCATTCCATAAGCCTCAGGAAGAGTGGTATGCTGCAGAACCTAACCACTACACTCAAAGTAGTACTCATCCTTGCCTTTATTGTGGTCGGACTCACAACAGCTCCCGAATCAAGTGCGTTCGTATGGGATGCCGGTTGGAAGAACGAGATCTTAGTACCGGCCTTTGCGGTTTCATTTGTCTACGTGACCTTCTCCTATTCCGGATGGAATGCGGCTGCTTATATTGTGGATGAAATAAGGGATTCGCGAAAAAATTTACCGTTAGCCTTATTGGTTGGAACGATCATCGTGAGCGTGCTTTACCTGTTGCTAAACTTTGTATTTCTTTATCAGAATCCTTTGGAGGCCATTCAGGGTGAATTGGAAATTGGTCAGATTACCGCCAATTCTATTTTTGGAGCAGCAGGAGGGGAGTTCATTAGTTTTGCGATCGCTCTCATGCTTATCTCCAGTGTAAGCGCCATGGTCTGGGCGGGTCCCCGAGTCACCCAGGTGATGGCAGAGGATTATACCCTTTGGCGATGGTTTTCCAAAAAAACAAGCAATCAAATTCCGTTGCGTGCCATTTGGTTGCAAACAGGGATCACCTTGTTTTTGGTATTTACCGGCACTTTTGAACAGGTGTTGATCTACAGCGGTTTTGTTTTACAGCTGTTTGCCGCCATAGCCGTTGCCGGGGTCTTTGTGATACGAAGCAAAGACCAGGGTTTGGTCCGTGGGTTTAAGAGTCCGCTGTATCCTGTTCCCCAATTGATCTTCCTTATTTTTAGTGCTTGGGTGCTGGTCTATTTATTCATTGCGCAACCGATGGAATCGAGTTTAGGGTTGTTAAATTTATTGATAGGTTTTATCATTTACAGATTTGATAAAAAGCGGTTGAAGTCTTCGGTTGGCTAATCACTGTATGATTAATAGCAACTCAAAATCTACTCATCTTCAATTTCAGCCACCGGAGAGATCATGATATGTGCCCGATGTGTTCCGGGATCCATGATCCAGGGATGATTGCGCGCTATAGGATCTAAAGGCAATCCCGTGGATTCGGCAGTGGCAAATGGCAAATAAACTACATACCTCCACTGTGCTCCGTCAACTTTCGATGTTTCCGGATCGTATTGGGATTTTGCGCCAAAATAAATGTGTAAGGTCGATCCGGGATCTCCCATTTTAAGCTTCCCCGATTTGATCTCTTCTTCCCGAATATCGAATATTTCATTTCGGTTCTTTCCTTGCGATCTCAATTCCCGACCTCTTGCCATAAAGGGTTCGAGGCTTTTATGGTAACAAGCTGCATTAAATCCTACGTTGTTGGGATCATCCACCAAACAAATAAAGTCATTGTCTCCTTCTTTGAAAGTGACGAATTCCCCGGCCATGTTGTAACCAATCACAGTGCAGCCATCTCTGCTTTCGGCGGGTGCCGCCAGTAGTGCTGTTGCCAGCAAGGCTTCATCGGTATTGATCTCCTTTAATTCGGCACTGGCTTTCTCAGATCCTTTCTCGGTCACGGTGGTCTCACTAGTTGTTGATTCGCTATTGGTTGTATCCTTTTTATTTTCAGAATTACACGAAACCAGCAGGGCTATTATTAGCAATGTTGAAATTATATGTTTCATATCGACGTTTTTAGAGTGATGCAAATTATATATAAATGTACATACAATATTGTAAACAAAGGCATTACTACCGTACTTCAGGGAGTCTGGCCTTTTCAGATCACGTACCGAGCAAGGGTTCCAGGACTTCCCAAACCGTATTGGCGACAATTTGATGACCTTCAGCAGTAGGGTGGATGCCATCATTCTGATTGAGTGCTTTTATGCCACCTACGTCCTTCAGTATAAAGGGAATGAATTCAACATCGTATTGTGCGGCTAGATCGGCGAAAAGTTCACGGAATTTGGAAGTGTAATCCTGCCCCATATTGGGAGGTAATTCCATGCCGGCCAGGATGATCCGGGTTTCGGGACTCTGTTCCTGTATGCTCTCAATGATCGCCTTTAAATTGGCCAGTGTTTCGGTAAGCGGAATGCCCCGCAGGCCATCGTTACCCCCTAATTCCAACAAAAAGATATCGACCTTCTGCTTCATGACCCAATTCAGGCGACTCCTGCCTCCGGCGGTGGTTTCTCCACTCAGCCCCGAATTGATCACGGTGTAGTCGAGTCCCAAACTGTCTATTTTATTCTGAAGGAGGGCAGGGTAGGCCTCGTTGCTGTCATCAAGGCCATAACCCGCGGTAATACTGTCGCCAAAACAAAGAATGGTTTTGGCCGTCCCCGCTTCAGAAACCGCTGTTGATTCCTTCGTATCAGGAAGGCTTTCTTCGGTTTTTTTTGAACTTTTTTCATTCCCACAGCCCAACAGCAGTAGGACAAATAGGAAATAACAAAACTTTATGATTTTAGGGCTGAAAGAAGCGACTAAATTAAAATCCAAATGTTTATTTTGAGGCATAGTTTGTAACGATTTTCGAAATTAGGGATATATGTCAAAGATATTAAAGATTAATGGTCTGGAGAAGCACTATACCAGTGGTCAGAAACAATTAACAGTACTGAAGAACATTTCTTTCGAAGTGGAGGAGGGGCAGACCTTTGCCATCGTAGGCCCCTCGGGAAGTGGTAAGACCACCTTGCTCGGCTTATGCGCAGGACTGGATCGCCCCGATGCCGGCAGCGTGGAATTATGTGGTTTCGACCTGGAAACCCTGAATGAAGACGAAAGGGCCGCCCTACGGAATAAGGAAGTGGGATTTATTTTTCAGAATTTTCAACTATTACCTACCCTTACTGCTCTGGAAAACGTGAGTGTGCCCCTGGAACTGCAAGGGGCGAAGGATGCCCTGAAAAAAAGCAGGGAACTGCTGGAAAAGGTGGGTCTGGGTGACCGGGTACACCATTATCCTTCCCAATTGTCCGGAGGGGAACAGCAACGGGTCGCCCTGGCACGGGCCTTTTCCAATACGCCTTCCATACTTTTTGCCGATGAACCCACCGGCAACCTGGATGAGGAGACAGGGGAGAAGGTGGTTCAGTTGCTTTTCGACCTTAATAAGGAAGCCGGTACTACCCTGGTCATTATTTCCCACGACCTGGAGCTGGCAAATCGCACCCAGCAGATATTGCGACTAAAAGGCGGACAAATACACACGAATCAACCTACTGCCGTCGCGTGAGATCAGCTTCAGAAAAAATGACGGCAAAATCCTCCTGGTTATTCAAAATGGCCTGGCGTGACGCTAAGGCGAGCCGGGTACGGCTACTGCTCTTTATGGCCTCCATCATACTGGGTATCTCGGCTGTGGTAGCAATACAGCTATTCAGTGCTAATCTCACGGATACCATAAAACTGCAATCGAAAAACTTAATGGGTGCCGATTATATCATCGACTCCCGCCAGGAACCCACCGAACGCGCTCAGGCCATCATAGATTCCCTGGGGCCCGATGCCAAAGAGGTCAATTTTGTGTCCATGATCGCATTCCCAAAAAATGGAGGCACCAAATTGGTGAACGTACGCGGACTCGAGGGCGCCTTTCCTTTTTACGGCAGCATTACCACCGAACCCGCACAGGCTGCGGTCAGTTACCAGGACTCGGGCGGAGCATTGGTGGATGCAACTTTGATGTTGCAGTTCAACGTGCAACCGGGAGATTCCATCAAAGTAGGGGAGATCAATCTCCCCATAGCGGCAGCACTAAAAGCCATTCCCGGGAGTTCGGCGATTTCGACTTCGGTGGCACCTCCGGTCATCATCCCGTACCGATTTATAGCCGACACCGAACTGCTGCAATTCGGGAGTCGGAAGGAGTACCAGTATTTCTACAAAGTATCCGATACGCTGGACCTGGAGGCCTTCGAGGACAAAATAGGTCCGCAACTGGATCTGGAGAACGCCGACCTGGACACCCATACCAGTACGAGCAGGCGGCTGGGAAGAAGGTATGAAAACGTAGGTAAGTTCCTCAACCTGGCCGCTTTTATCGCCTTGTTACTGGGTTGTATTGGTATCGCCAGCTCGGTACATATCTACATTAAGGAAAAATTAAGCGCCATTGCCATATTAAAGTGCCTGGGGGCTTCCAGGCGGCAAAGTTTCCTGATCTTCCTCATCCAGATCTCGGGCATTGGGATCATTGGCGGACTCTTTGGCTCGGCCATAGGCGTTGGATTGCAGGGACTGTTTCCCTACATTCTAAGTGACTTTCTGCCGTTCGACCTGGAGATCACTATTTCGGCCCAACCCATTGTGATAGGAATATTGTTAGGCTTGTTTATGTCGGTGTTGTTCGCCCTGCTACCCCTGTTATACACCTGGTATGTATCCCCGTTGAAAGTGCTTCGTATCGATGAAGAGGCGAAGCGACCCAGGAAAGTGCGAACCCTTGTATTTATCGTTATTTTATTGTTTCTGTTCTTATTTTCGTTCTGGTTGCTCAGGGATGCTACCTATGCGATAGCCTTTGTGGCCGGTACCGTTGCTACCTTTGCGGTTTTGGCTGCGGTGGCCAATTTCGGGATGAAAATGGTACGCCGGTTTTTCCCAACAAACTGGAGCTATACGGCACGGCAGGGCTTGTTGAACTTGTACCGTCCCAATAATCAAACCGTTGTCCTGGTACTGGCAATCGGGTTGGGGACCTTTTTAATTAGCACGCTCTATTTTACCAAGGATATTCTACTGGCTAAAACAGAAGTAGGTGAGACTCCCGAAAACGCGAATATCATCATTCTGGATGTGCAATCTGCGCAGCGGGATGCGGTGGTAGCCCAATTGGAGCAAAACGATCTACCTGTCCTGGACAATATTCCATTGGTGACGATGCGCATGCACAGCATTAGAGGAGAATTGGTCAACGAACTTCGGCAGGACACCACACGGCTGGTGCGGGGTTGGATACTGAATCACGAATTCAGGACGACCTATCGAGATGCATTAATTGATTCCGAAGAATTAATAGAAGGAGAGTGGATCCCCGCTCTGGAAAAGGAGGATCCTGTGCTGATCTCCATTTCCGATAATCTGGCCGAAGATGCCCGGGTTACCGTAGGTGATACCATAGTTTTTAATGTACAGGGCGTGCTAATGGAAACCACGGTGGGCAGTATCCGAAAGGTGGATTGGGGCCGATTGCAACTTAATTTTTCCATTGTTTTTCCTGAAGGTGTTTTGGAGGATGCACCGCAGTTCAATGTAATTACCACTGCAGCCCCCGATGAGCAAAGCTCAGCCAATTTACAGCGTGAACTGGTAGCAAACTTTCCCAATGTTTCCATCCTGGACCTGCGGCAGGTCTATACGATTATCGAGGATATCCTGGATAAGGTATCCCTGGTGATCAATTTTATGGCCTTTTTTAGTATTATCACCGGGCTTATCGTACTCATTGGTTCTGTACGAACCAGCAAATATCAACGCATTAAGGAGAGTGTACTGCTTCGTACACTTGGTGCCAAGAATCGACAATTGGTACGAATCGCAGCTCTGGAATACCTGTTTTTAGGGCTGCTGGGTAGTTTGGTCGGGATCTTACTGGCCCTGGTGAGCAGTCTCTGCCTGGCACTTTTTGTCTTTAATGAATCTTTTAGTCCATCCTTCATGCCGTTTGTGGTGTTCTTACCCGGGGTCACTCTGCTGGTGTTGGCGATTGGTTTAAGTAATATTCGGACCGTGCTTAGCAGTTCGCCGTTAGAGGTTTTACGACGAGAGGTGTAACAATTTGAATCCTCAGCTAGGGATATCCAAAATAAAGGTCAGCAAACGAAACAACTGCAAAAGAAAAGCAATGGTTTTATTTACCGACCTAAAGTTTAGTTGCCCCGATCCGGGGTGATTGTGGGAAGCGAATTTCGACTTCCTAACTCATTTTAGTTCTTAGATTTGGTTTTTTTAGGTTTTTTCTCTCCGGGCAACCCTTTTTCATTAATAGCCATGGCGGTGCACACTCCGTCTTCTATTTCTAATAGAAAACTAACAGAACTCCGTGTTACCCCATCCATGCCTGAAGAACCTATTTCTGTGCTGGCTGAAGCATCATTGCGTATCCAATCCATTGTCAAAATACACACCCCATTGGGACAATCCCCAGTAGGGATGACACATTCATTATCAACCACCGACAAAACCATGGTAGTCCCGGCACATCTTTTCGTAAAACTAATATCTTGAATATTCACTTTTCCAGCGCCTCCGCCAGAACGGCTTGCTAACGATCCATCGGCGGTGGTTTCATTCCCAGATACCGATTTGTACAAGATAGGCGTGCTTTTGTCTATGGTTGATGTAATGGTATATGGTTTATGCTGTCTTTTCCCAGTAGCCAGTCCGCTTGCTGCATCTCTTGGGCTTGTTACTTCAGTGATCGTATTGTCTGCAAGATGAACACTGTACTCTGAAATTCCATGAGCGTATTCGCGTCCTTTCGTTTCTAAGGATCTATTGTCCACCTCATTTAATGGTGTTTTAACGTTATGTTCAAATACAATTGAAAATCCCGTTTCTGTCGGACTTACCCGGCACGTAACATTTTTCTTTAGGTCATAGCCAACCGAGTTGGTGGCTGCTTCCTGAGCAACCAAGTAACTTGAACTACTTGTCATAGCAATAAGCGCTATGGTAACAATTTTTGTTTTCATAATTTCTAAAGCTTAGTTAAATTTTTAATTTTAAGCCATATAATAGTATCAAATTGTGTGCCCCATTTTACATTTGGACAACTATTTTAGAGGGCTAAGAAGGTTTTAATTTTGAAGTGATTTGACGTTGGATTTTAGCGCAGGCGCAAGCTTTTTCGCGAAGGAGGATAGGAGGGTAGGGGAAATCGAGCTTGCGAGATTCATGAATTCCCAATTATAAAATAACTAGGTGTGAATAATGTGTGGAATGGATAACTGTTTACTTAATTTCAACTAGTTTTCCCACCTATAATTTTTCTAAAACGTTAAAATAGTCGATAAACGGTAATTATATCAGATAAAATACATATTTAAGCAAGAAAAAGCCTACAAACAAATATTTTTTTTCTAAATTGCCTCTAATGAGTGCATTAGAGGTTTCCATTTAAAATATCCTTATGAAAAGAAATATCTTGATAGTCGTATTGGTATTAGCCATCCCCGGTCTGAAGGCGCAAAAAAAAGAAATTAAAAAAGCCCATAAGGAGGTGAGAGCTGGAAATTTAGCGAATGCTGCTTCTTATTTAAATCAGGCGAAACGAATTTTTGCCGCTGCGGATGCAAAAACACGTTCAGAATATTATGTGGTGGAAGCCGAAATGAGACTGGCTGAAAAGCAATTAGACGCAAAACAAATAGAGTTAATTTCTCAATCCATACGACTTGCCAATAGCTATGAGGTATCTTCGGCACTTCAAACTAGAATCTCACAAATTCAATTAAAGATTAAAGGATCGTCTGCAACCATTGCAGCCAATGAGCTTAAAAATAAAAATTATTCGAATGCTGCTGCGCTCTACAAAACAGCCTATCAAACTTCCCAGGATCATAGTCATTTGCTCATCGCGGCACGATGTCATTTACTAGCCGAAGAGTACAGTGAGGCATACAAGGCCTATAGCTATCTGTTCAAATTGGGATATACCAATGCCAAGACTCAATATATAGCGACCCATGTAAGCACGAATAAGAAAACGCTGTTTTCTTCAGAGCGGACACGAGATGAAGCCATAGCCGAAGGTTCCTACAAAAACCCTGAAATTATTACCACCAATAGCAAACTACCGGAAATATTACGAGGTATCACGGTAGCAGCCATACAGATAAACAAAAAATACGAAGCGGTGGCTATTATTGATAAAGCAGTAGCTCAAATGCCTGAAAACAAGATGCTACTCAATCAAGCTTCTCATTTGTACAAAGAATTAGAGGCACATGCTAAATACAATGCGGTGTTAGATCAATTGATTAAAGTAGCACCTAATGACCCCAACCTATATTATAATGCTGCGGTAAACTGTGCCCAAAATAACGATTTTGATAGGGCAAAGAGATTTTACAAAAAGGCGTTGGAGCTAGATCCTAACTTTACCAATGCCAAAGAAAACCTAGCGGTATTACAAGATAAAATAGACGAATAACCAGCTGGCGCGTTGGCATTCTACAATTTCTTGAAAATCTGTATTCTTAAAAGTTTCTCTACTAATTAATTGAACACAGATGCGTTGCCAAATCCTTTCCTTCCCGGCTATTGTCGCAGGAGGAGCATGTGGCCCTTCATGGCAGATTAGACCATTCAAAAGTAAGGTGGTGGATTAGGCTGATGCTATGGATTGGTTCCCTTATCAATCCTGATCCGGAGGCCAGCAAAGATGAGCGTGAAGGCTTTGATTATATGGACAAATCCAGCATTGAACCCATTGTAAGACGGGTCGGGCAATTTCAAACAAGCGAGGTTTCAGTATAATGTATTGCCTTTTGTTCCATTTCGCCACCATTACCAGGGTCCTCGCTGGTGTTAGCCATTCGCCTAAGCAATATCTGCGCGGTACTTAATTATGATAGGAACCCTTATCGGTACAATAATCATCACCGATATAGGGAGAAGCTTCAGTGGCCGAATCGTTAAGATCGATCATATCGACCAACCAATAGGCGGGACCAATGGTGGGGCCGGAAGTGGTCTGGTTGATCATAAACACTTTTTCCGAACCGAAGGAGGCATAGTTCAGGTTGTAAAATGCTGCTTCCACGGGTCCGGTGACCTCAAAGACCACTTGGCCTAATTCGGTTTCTATGGCTCCTGTGCCTACCAATTTGGTGATCAATGGTACCTCAGTGACTCGTGCATCCTCGCCATCGCCACCTCTTAAACGGTTTGCAGTAAAAAAGAAGCCTTCATTGCGTTTAGAGTTATCGATGCAGTTGACCAGGTACAACATATAATGTTTCCCGGAAGGTGCCGTGAGTACGGTGTTATCCGTTAGTTTTAATTTCTTACTGGCCTGATGCTGGATGTACTTCACTCGGGTACTTCCGCATCCTACCAAGGCAACGCCCAGTAGTAGGATCATGCAGCAGGATAAAAAATTAGGGGGCATCAGTGTGAAACGAAAAGAATTGTTACGAGTATGCATTGGAATAGGTGTTAAGGGGTTAGTTATCAATGCAATGTACGCTGTAGATCATAATTGGAGTAGGGGTGATTACCTTAATTTAATAGGGGGTTTACCCTGTGTTTTTTATGCTTGCCAACAGGAGGAGGGGAGTGTAATATGTGTGGTATGGGATTATGAAAACTATTTATAAATCAAGAATTAAATTGATTTACCATCATCAAAGTCATTGCTTAATTAAGAAGATAATTCGTTCTTTCTTCAACTACATCATTATTTTCATTCGTTACAACTACTACTATTAGATGAGATATTTTTTTTCTAAGAAGTATGCATTCTGGCAGGAGACTTTTGTTCTTCAATGAGTACAGGAATGGAACCTAAATTCATCAAAAAATCGTGTATCTTTATGGTTCATTTTTAAAGCTAAAATTACATTCCATTTATGAAATATCTCCCACTTATATCCTGCATGCTTATCCTACTATTCCTTAGTTGTAATGAGGTTAATCCTATGGGTGAAAAAGAGGTGCGTGAGTTTGTGAAACAATGGAACGATGCCCATACGCAAATAAAGGCACCGTACCTAAAACGCTACTATATGGATGTAGTAAACTATTACGGAAAAGAGCGAACCAAAGACCAAGTGCAGCAAGATAAGAATTTACTGTTTCAACAATTCCCAGACTATACACAGCGTAGTTTAAATGACCAATTGGCCATTACGAAAGAGGCAGGAAGCTATTTAGTGACGTTCACCAAACATGTCAATTATAACGGAATAGAAGCAGATTATACCTCTTATCTATCGGTGATGTCTAAAAACGGTGCTTTCAAAATACTCCGAGAAGGCGTTGCTGAAAATTCTAAAGATCTTGATGCGCCCATTTTTCCCAGTGCTCGCGAAATCAATACGATCATCTCCGGTAACAGGCAATTGTATGGCGATTTTAATGGTGACGGTCTATCAGACTATGTATCTGTGATCTCTCCAGAAATAATCTCCGCTACCAATACGAATGCCCAAAATAGTAATGAGGTACAATGCAAAGGAGGATGCAACAGCGTCATCATTTTTAGCAATAATGACTTAAAAGCCATCACTGTCAAAGATGTATACAAATCACAATTAGAAAATCTTAAAGACCTTAATAGCGATGGTGCAGACGAGATTGGTTTTTGGGATATTAAACCCACAACCAAGAGCCTCTATGTTTTTAATGCATCAAATGGTAGGTTGCTTACCGAGCCTATTGTAATTAATACCACCGTCCACAAAAACCTTAGCCTTATTGACGTTTTTAAAAAAACAGGCCCCAATAAAATTACTGTAACGTCTAGTGCACAAGTCAATGGAAAGTGGGTCTTAAAGAGCGATGTGATTGCGTTGGATTAAGCTATTCCTATTGGTGTGCTAAATCAAACGATCAATTATAAAAGGATTTTTTTATAGAGTTACAATAAAACTATCGTTTTTAATGTTTCAAAGCCATTTTATATAATGTCTGAGTATAATTTTTAAATCTGAATTATAATCTACCAGATCTTTTCTTAACGTGCGTGAGTGTGCAGCCTTGATTTTTCCCGCCTGCCACTATAATTTAAAATAATGAGGCGGTCAGGTTGTTTCTTTTGTTTCAAGACACTATTTTAAAGAATTGATTAAGTATCAATTTTTGAAATACTAATAATGAAACACGAAAAAAAAATTAATTGAAGTTGTAAATATAACAAGTGCATAGAATTTTATTTTTACTCACAGCTTAATTTATTGTTGAATTTTAAAGGTGTTCGTGAATCTCCTAAAAAGTCGATTTCATAAATTTTATACTCTTGTGGCAAGCTTACGAGAATCTCGTAAAATTTTTTATGACGTACATTTTATCGAACCTGCCTGCCGGCAGGCAGGTACGCGATTTTTAATAATAGCAAAATGGTTAGCTTTTATTTTGGCGTTGGCAATCCCGATAGCTATCGGGACTAGCGGTTGGGCGCGGCAATTTTACATAACGGCTAATTATGACTTACAAATGGAAATACAGCATCTATAATCAAATAACATATTTGTATCATAATTTATATTATGTAAAATAGAATAATTCAATCCTCCGCCCTATAGGGTGTCTTCTTTGCTCCATTTTCCTTCCGGGAGTCGTATCTTTGCCGTGTGAGCCTCTTTTTTATTATTCTTGTTTCCTTCATCGCGGCAGCCTTTGCTGTTTATGGTTACAACTGTTTTAGAAACACTAAAATGATCGTGGAGTTCAATCGCTTTGGACTCACTGGTCGACAGCGCATCATCACCGGTGCATTTCAATTACTGGGCGCTGGCGGATTGTTTCTGGGACTGCTAATTCCCGAAATTGGTTTGGTGGCAGCCGCAGGGCTTTGTGTGTTGATGATGCTGGGTTTTGGAGTCAGACTAAAAATAAAGGATAGTATACTCCAGGCCATGCCCTCCTTCAGCCTGATGCTCCTTAATGCCTATCTGGCATTTCATTTCGCACAGCTCCTGGAATTCATTTAAATTACAGAAAGTAAATGGCTACACAGCAAACCAGGAACAAAAAGGCCGGAAACGATTTCATTAAGGGATCTCCTATTTTCAGGTGCATGACCACCGACCCTAGAAGCAACACCGCAAGGCTGAGTGCCATATAATCCTCATACACCGGAAACCATATGGATAGAATGAGCCCTAAGGCGAGCGTCACCTTAAGAAATCCAACCACATAACAGAGCCACTTTGGCAATCCGTACACAGCAAATTCTTCCAATATCGTTTGGGCCTCCCCTCCGCGCCATCGGGTGGGTTTATTATATTGAAGCAACCATACGTTCAATAAACTAAGAGCCACAACAAGTTTAAGAGCGATCACAAAGTATTCCATAGCATTCACAGTTTTATCGTCCTAAAGATAGGAAATGCCTGGAAAAATCACACATACTTTCAAAAAAAGAACCCGGAGTGTCCGGGTTCTTCTCTTTCTTTTCCAAATACGCACAATTTATATCCCTCTACCTATCATTAGGATGCCTTCACCGGCATTCACATAGGTGCCTTCTCGTACACTGTGGTAATCGGTGGTCTCATTCATATCCACCGTACCGGTGGCATTCATAAAGATCCCGGTTCCGCCGTTAAACATCAACAGCATCTGCATTTCCCCGGCATGATCCACATAATCTATGGATTCAAAATATAGTTCTTCCCCGCTTGGGAAGCTGTGTACGCCTCTTACTTTATAGTAGCCGACACGATCCGTACAAATTCGGGTGCTGGTCGTAAAGTGTCCCAGGGTGGCTTCAGTGCTCCATCCTTGGGTTTCAATGAGTGTAAGGTCTTTACATTCGGGATTGTCTACAATGTGTGCAGGAGTAAGTAACAAGTCTCCATACCCCTGGATTACAAAGGCTTGGGTCTTTGTCGTTTCTGTGGTCAATTGTCTCTCGTCAAGCGAGCTGTCTTCTAAAGGTTCAACTGAACAACCTACAAACAACAGCATAGCCAGAACTAACGTAAAATTAAAATAGGTTTTCATTTCAGTATATTTAAGTTATGTTCATCAAATGGGAAACTTACTGTTATTTTCCCATCATAATGGTTCCTTCTCCATGATTGGTATAGGTGCCTTCGTTGGCATCGTGGAATATCATTTCCTCAACTAGATTCACCATACCGGTGGCGCCTTCAAAGCGTCCCGTTCCTCCGTCGAATACACACATCACTTCCTTGCTGCCGTTAGTTTCTACCTCTATAACAGCATGGAAATAAAGTTCTTCCCCATTTGGGAATCTGTGGACACCGCGTACTCTATAATAATCGTCCCGATCGGTACAAATACGGGTGGTGGTCGTAAACCTTCCAAGGGTTTGTTCAGAGCTTATACCTTCGGTCATAATGAGGGTGTACCCTTCACATTCGACATTGTAATCGGACTGTGCCGGGCTTACAATTAATTCTCCATATCCCTCGATAACAAACGGCATATTTCTAATCGCCTCAGTGGTCAAATTTCTCTCTTCTAACGCACTGTCTTCAAGGCTTTCAACTGTACAACCTATGAAGAACAGTAACGCTATCGCTAACGTAAAATTAATTAATGTTCTCATGATCAGATTGTTTTGATTAATAGTCCGCCACGATGACGAACATATCTGTATACCAGAGCTTTAAGCTACTTATTATCAAAACAATATCCAATGATTAAAATCAGGTTTAGCATATTTTTTGGAAATAATTCCCTAACGAATTTCCTTAAAGAGATAATAAATTTTTGTCCGTAGTTTTTATATTGTGTACCTTAATAAAAATAATTCACATGACTATAAATTTTGAATATGACGCCGTAAGCGCCAGCGAACGTCTGGAGGCTTTTACAACAAAGAAGATCGATAAACTAGTAGCACATCACGATGAGATCGTTGCCGCCGATGTCTACTTTAAGACTGTAAAAACTTCCGCGGAGAATGACCGAAGGAAAGTCGGTATTCGCCTCAACGTACCCCGAAACACCTTATTTGCAGAGTCCTCTGCCGCAAACTTTGATGCTGCTATATCCGATACGGTGGATGATCTGCAAAAGCAATTGCGGAAATACAAAGAGAAATTAAGAAACTACTAAGGAAACTTATTTACAAAAAAAACCACACCGCTTAGCGGATGTGGTTTTTTTTATATACACTGAATGGGTATTTCCCAAAAGAATATGGCCTGTAATTCGGCCAGCCTAATTTTTTTGCGGCAGATACTCCAAAAAATAATCCATCATTTCCTCTTTGAGGTCGTAATGCAATTTAATATAGGTGCGCATATCGTCACGCAAGGTGCTTTGTTCGTTTCGAAGTCGGCCATCTATTTTTTCGTTATAATCCACAGCGTTCAGGTTCCTTATTTTCGATTTACAACGGTGTTTCAGTTTTGAGATGTTCGCCTTTTCGATCATGATCCGGTTCTGGAATTGTTCCAGGCCTATTCGGGCATCTTTACTAAACTCACTGGCACTTACTTCTTCAAGTTTTTGTTGAAAATTGTCCATCTCATCGTAATGAAATCGCAACTCTCTTCTCCATGTTTCTAAATTAAATTTCAAGTCACTTAGGTACATCATTTTTGTCTGCATAGGGTAATCGAGTTTAAGGGTTCGCAACTGTTTAACTGGGTGGAAACTAAAATACGTTATAATTTTGAAAATGACAATTTTTTCAAACCAAAGAACTTCACTTTTTTTACACAGCAAACTTTTTACTCTTTTCAGCCCCAACCAATTCCTCTCTTCGCTAAATGAACTACTTTTGCAAAATGCCTAACCCAAAGCAAACATCTCAGTTCGAATTTGTAGCCCTCATGGCCTCGTTAATGTCGGTCGTGGCCCTGGCTATAGATGCGCTGTTACCGGCTTTGGACATCATCGGGATCGCGATAGGAACCACCCAATTGGTCGATAATCAGCTGCTCATTACCATGATCTTTCTGGGCCTCGGCGTAGGGCCGCTCATCTTCGGACCCATGTCCGACAGCATGGGAAGAAAACCCATAGTGTATATGGGTTTTGCTATCTTTATTCTCGCCAGTTTTATGTGTGTCGCAGCTACCAGCCTGGAGGTGATGATCGCCGGCCGAATCCTTCAGGGCATCGGACTCTCAGCGCCCCGCACCATTGCCATTGCCATTATCCGGGATATGTACAGCGGGGATTATATGGCGCGTATCATGTCGTTTGTGACCGTCGTTTTTCTGCTCATACCCATTATCGCGCCCGCCATGGGGAAATTGGTGCTGGATCACTTCGACTGGCAAACGATCTTCTATGTGCAGGTGCTCTTTAGTGTTTTGGTTTCCTTCTGGTTTTGGAGACGACAACCGGAAACACTCGCGCCTCCCGAACGGGTTCGCTTTTCACACGGCGTTTTTCTCAACGGTTTTAAAGAAGTACTTCGGAATAAAACGACTATGGGGTATACGCTTATCTCCGGCTTTGTGGTGGGTTCGTTTTTGGTGTATTTGAGTAGTTCACAACAAATATTTCAGATACAATTCGACCTTAAAGATGAATTCCCCTACATCTTCGCAGGCCTCGCGATCGCTATCGGATTGGCGATATTCCTCAACGGAACCCTGGTCCTGCGCTTCGGAATGGAGAAATTGGTCACCATCTCCCTGATCGCCTTTTTCAGTATTTCCATCCTCTATGTGATCTTGTATTACGGTCGTGCAAACCCCAGTGTCGAGGTGCTATTGGCGTTTTTTGCAGTACAATTTTTCGCGATCGGATTTCTCTTCGGAAATCTTCGCGCCCTGGCCATGGAACCCGTCGGTCATATCGCCGGAATCGCCGCAGCCATCACCGGATTTATTTCCACGATGATGGCGGTGCCCATTAGTACACTCATTGGGCGCTATGTGTCGGACACCGCCCTACCCCTATTTATGGGCTTTTTGGTGTGTGGTATGATCTCGATGCTGACCCTGCTGTATTTAAAAAAGACCACCAGAAAAACCATTCCAATTGTTTCCGAAGAACCCTAAGCCATTCCCCCCTGCCCTTTTGCAAATTTTGTGTAAAACTTAACATAAATGGCTCTGTCGCATATACTTAGGCACTCACTTTTAGCGTTAGGAATTACTGCGACCTTAAATAAATTTTATGGATACTAATATGTCTTTATTCAACCAGATCAATAGTCTTTGTTATTGGTTCCGGCTGGAAACCAACTATCACTGTTTGATCAACCTCGATTCTGAATTGGATACTTACGTGATCAAACTCAAGGACCAACAGCACACCATTTACGAACAACAAATTGTGCGACTGAGTAAAAAGACCGAAAAACTGCTGCAGATCGAATTGGGATCCATCGCCAATAGCCTGGTGCACATCAAGGAAAACTATTTTCTCGAGCACCAATTAGTAGGCAGTAGGCAGTAGGCAGTATTCAGTTGGCAGTGTTCAAGATTCAGGATTCAAGAACAAAGAATATAGAGTTTAGAGTATAGTATATAGACTTTGTGTTTGCTGTTTCATTTGAATTTTATAGTTTTATTTCTTCGGAAGTGTCTACGCTTATTCCAATAAATTCACGCTGTCATAGATCACAACGCGACCCCACAGAGCGGCGGTTTTGGTTTTCAGTAAGCAGTAGCAGTATTTAGTTGGCAGTGTTCAGTGTTCAGTGTTCAGTGTTCAAGATTCAAGAAAAAAGAACAAAGAAAAAAGACCATAGTTTGTTGTTTCGGATAAAGTTAATAATTTTCAATCATCAGAAGTACGATATTCTTTTTTGAAACATCTAAACGATTTAACAAATCAACGATTAAACATTTTAAAATCAATAATCAATAATCAATAATCAATCACCACAGGTTTCGTAACTTGCTATTTATGAAGAATTTCCTTTTCCTTCTACTTATACTCGCTGCACCCTCGCTTTCGGCTCAGGTTATCACTGTAAATGAGGCCGAGGCCGAGATATCGTTCCTTTTTATTGATGACGATGTGGATGGTACGTTGGGAGATTTTCAGTTTACGGGAGCCATCGATTGGAACGACTTGCAAAACGCTGTGTTTTCGGGTTCAGTGGAGACCAGGACCATCGATACCAACAATTGGCTCCGCAGCAGGCATTTGCGGGCCAGAAAGTATTTCAATGCCAGTGATTTTCCAAGGATCTCTTTTACAAGCACGGCTGTCTCAGGTACCAAAGATCGTTTTCAGGTAAGCGGAACTCTAATGATAAAAGGTATCGAAAATATGGTGCTCTGGAAGTTTGAAAATGACGGGAAACGCCTTACCGGAACGACCACGATCAATAGCCGTGATTACGATATCTCCATTCACGACGACAAGGTTCGCAATAAGGTGACGCTTACGGTAGTACTTCCGTATAAATAAATTCTCAAAAAAAAAGAACGCCCGTACGAGGGAATTCTACGAAAGTGCCTAAAAATAAAACGACGCTCAAAAGCGTCGTTGGTGGTATACATCTTATTTGATAAGGTATTACTCTTCGTTTTGTTGGATCAATACCAACTTTCCGTTTTCATCAAGTACCAATTTATTGCTTTTTGATTCACTTCGGAAATTGAACGATCTCCGGTACCGTGACTGGAAATCGGCGTGTGTCTTTTTGCCGGGAACTTTGGTCATAACTTTTCCGTATTTCTTACCAATTTAATAAGTTATGACTTAATTTTAAAATATTTTAGAAAAAAATTAAGATAAAATCAATTATTTAACATATTCAGAATGACGCGCAACTCCCTATTTGTCTTGACCTTAACGCTGTTTTTTTTAGCAGGTTGTTCCGAAAAACCCAAAGAGTCCATCGCAGAAACTTCAGTGGAACAAACTCCTGAAACCCCGGCAAAGGCAACACTGGAATATAAAATCAATGCGCAATTGGGGGAAGGTGCATTTTGGAATCACAAGAGCCAGGAATTGTATTGGGTCGATATTGAGGGGAAGCAACTACACATCTATGACCCTGCAACGCAGACCAACCGCTCCTTCCCCACTCCGTCCCGAATTGGCACTGTAGTTCCGCAATCCGATAGTACGGCCGTAGTGGCCCTGGAAGATGGAATCTACCTCCTGAACACCCAAAACGGTAAGAGCAGCGTTCTTTCCGAAGTAGAAAAAGAGATATCGATCAATCGCTTTAACGACGGGAAATGCGATCCCAATGGAAATTTGTGGGTAGGCTCCATGCATTTGGAACAATCGGCGCCCATGGGAAGTGTCTATAAAATTTCGGCAAATGGATCGACTACGAAGATGATCGATAGCGTCACTATCTCCAACGGAATCGTATGGACCAAAGACGCTAAGACCCTGTATTACATCGATACCCCCACCGGAACAATACGCGCTTATGATTATGACAAGGCATCGGCGACTATTTCCAACAAAAGAATCGCAGTTACAATTTCCGAAGAAGTGGGCTTTCCCGACGGAATGGCCATCGACGAGGAGGATATGCTCTGGGTGGGATTGTGGAATGGAAATGGTGTAGGGCGCTTCAATCCTAAAACCGGTGAAATGCTTTCCAAAATAGAAGTTCCTGCTCACAACGTTACCTCCTGTGCCTTCGGGGGAGAAAATCTGGACAAACTATATATTACTACAGCTAGTGTCGATATGACCGAAGCGGAAAGGGCCACCTATCCCCTGGCCGGATCACTGTTTGTCGCCAGCCCGGGAGTAAAAGGAGTAAGAAGCAAATTTTTCGCCTCAGAACCCAAAAGCCATTAACTCATTAATTCATTGTCTCATTAGATCATTAGTTCATTAACTCATTAATTCATTGAAAAAATCCATCATCATCATGGGCGTTAGCGGAAGCGGAAAAACCCTCGTGGGTACACGGCTGGCGGCCCGATTGAAACTACCTTTTTACGATGCAGATGATTTTCATCCCGCTCAGAATATCGAAAAAATGAAAAGCGGCACACCGTTAACCGATCAGGATCGATATCCGTGGTTGGAGCAGCTTGCCATGGAAATGGAGCAATGGAGTCGCGATGGCGGGGCGGTACTGGCTTGCTCGGCCTTAAAAGAAGAGTACCGACGAATACTAACATCCCGCACCCCAGCGGATTGGATCTGTCTCACGGCCAGCTTTGAGACCATATATGAGCGCATGAAAAAACGGGATCATTTTATGAAGCCCCATCTGTTACAATCGCAGTTCGACACCCTGGAACTTCCCTCCTACGGAATTCATCTGGACGTATCCGGTACCCCCGAGGAAACCGTTTCAAGAATTGTATCTTTATTGGATCGAAATGAATAAAGCAATCTTCGGAATTATAGGTCTTGGCGTGATGGGGCGCAATTTGGCTGGGAATATCGCCGACAAGGGGTTTTCCCTATCTGTCTACAACCGAATCACCCCCACCGAAAAAGACGTAGTACCCAATTTTCTGAAAAATACCAACTTAGAGAACATTCAGGGTTTTACCGAAATGGAGGCTTTTGTAAATTCCCTCGCCCAACCCCGAAAAATATTACTCATGGTCAATGCGGGAGCTGCTGTGGATTCTGTGATCGGGCAATTACAACCCTTACTGTCTGAGGGAGATATCGTGATCGACGGTGGCAACTCCAACTATCGGGATACCCAACGTAGATCTGTAGAATTAAACCAACGCCATATCCATTTTCTGGGAGTAGGAATCTCAGGGGGAGCACTCGGCGCCTTGAACGGCCCTTCCATGATGGCTGGGGGTTCTGCCGAGGCGTATGAGGCGGTTCGTCCCATTTTTGAGGCTATTTCAGCTACCGGTAAAGATAATGAGCACTGTGTGTCACTCCTGGGGCCTGATGGCAGCGGACACTTTGTAAAGACCATTCACAATGGCATCGAATACGTTGAAATGCAGCTTTTAGCCGAATGCTATGCCCTGCTCGCTCCCACACAAACGTACGAGCAGATCGCGGCACTGTTTAAGGAATGGAATCGCGGAGAACTTTCTAGCTACTTGCTGGAGATCACAGCGGCTATTCTGGAACAAAAGGAAGGCGACGATTATCTGTTGGCTAAAATTCTCGATGCAGCAGCGAGTAAAGGAACCGGAACCTGGTCGTCACAGGCAGCCTTTGAATTGGGAGTTCCCGCAACAATGATCCATGCAGCCGTTTCCGCTCGTTTTATTTCCATGCTAAAGGAGCACCGAAATGCCTTAAGTACTCAGGTCGAATCCACACCTGCAGTAATAGACATCGATACTGAAAAACTTAAAAAAGCCTACACCGCCGCCCGAATTCTCAATCATTATCAGGGTTTTGCCATCATTAAAGCTGCTTCGCTGGCGAATAACTGGCAGATCGACCTAAGTGAAGTCGCCCGAATCTGGACCGAAGGCTGCATCATTAAGTCGGAATTCATGAATTCGCTGGTCACATTATTGAAAGAAAACGACGATCTATTACAGCATTCCACCCTTATTTCCGAAGTAAAAAATGGTGAAAATACCCTGACTGAGATACTAAACTATGCATTGAAGCAGCGAATCGCAATACCTTGCATGTCAAATAGTTTGCAATATTGGATCTCCATGACTACGGAACAATCTCCGGCAAATCTCATCCAGGCGCAGCGGGATTATTTCGGGGCACATACGTATCAAAGAACCGACAAACCTCCTTCCGAAAAATTCACCACTAACTGGACCAAAAATGGATAGTACCTTACTCATGGCCATCGGTGCGGGTATTGCCGTGTTACTGATTCTCATCTTAAAATTTCGAATCCAGGCCTTCTTAGCCTTACTTATTTCCAGTATAGTCGTAGGGATCATTGCCGGAATGGAACCCATTGTCATCATTCAAACCATAGAGAAAGGAATGGCGAGTACTTTGGGCTTTGTGGCTGTGGTCGTGGGCCTGGGAGCTATGTTTGGCGCGATTCTGGAACACTCCGGAGGTGCCGAAGCGGTGGCAGCCTTTTTATTAAAACACTTTAAAGAAAAAGGAACGTCCTGGGCGTTGATGCTTACCGGCTTCTTTATCGCGATCCCGGTATTCTTCGATGTCGCCTTTATCATTTTGGTGCCCATGATCTACTCGCTGCAACGAAGATCCAAAAAGTCGTTACTGCTGTACGGAATCCCTTTATTGGCCGGACTCGCGATCACACATTCCTTTATCCCTCCTACTCCGGGCCCCGTAGCCGTAGCCGATATCCTGGATGCCGATCTGGGATGGGTCATCCTCTTCGGATTTATTGTCGGGATTCCCACGGCCATTGTGAGTGGGCCTTTATTTGGAAGATATATTGCCAGGCGAATTCATATCGACGCACCTGAATTGATAGAAAAGATCAACACAGAAGACCGAACCCGCCCTTCCGTGGGAATGATCTTTGCCATCATTGGCCTGCCTATTTTTCTTATCGTGTGCAACACCGTCTTGAATAGCCCCCTGGCCGAAGGTTGGGTTTCGGAGTCAGTTAAAAGCTGGCTTAAAATGATCGGACACCCCTTTTTCGCGCTCATCCTGGCAAACTTGATCGCCTGGAGTGTATTGGGCCTGGGGCGTGGAACCTCGAGTAAAATATTGCAAACCATTACCGGAAAATCCCTGGGCCCGGCAGGAATCATCATTCTTCTTACAGGTGCCGGCGGAGTTTTTAAACAAATGTTGATCGAAACCGGAACGGGAACCATGCTGGCCAATTATTTTCAGGAACTCGGACTCGGAATTTTCGCGGTTGCTTTTATATTAGCTGCTTTAGTACGTATCCTTCAGGGATCGGCCACCGTGGCAATGATCACGGCTGCGGGGGTGGTGGCTTCCTTCCTTAAAGCCAATCCGTTAGGAGCTATGGACACCGCTTTGCTGGTGATCGCCATTGCTTCTGGTGCCTCCATCCTGTCTCATGTCAATGACAGCGGATTCTGGTTGGTAAGTAAGTACCTGGGAATGAACGAAAAGCAAACGTTTCGAAGCTGGACGGTAATGACGACCATCTTAGCATTGGTGGGGATCACTACCGTTGGGTTATTGTCGCTGTTGGTATAAAATGTAAATTTTTGTTTGGCCGGCCAATGACCGGATCTTACTTTACGATACTTATTTCCACCCGTCTGTTCTGCGCTCTTCCTGCGGCAGTTGCATTATCGCCTTTGGGTTTGGATTCGCCATAGCCCTTTGCTGTAATCCGATTGGCCGCTATGCCGTGTTTTATCAAAGTATTTTTAATAAAATCGGCTCGCTTTTGAGAGAGTACCAAATTAATTCGTTCGGATCCCATACTATCGGTGTGACAGGCAATACTAATTTTTATTTCGGGGAATTTATTTAAAATCTGAACCAACCCATTGATTTCTTTTTCGCTTTCCTTGATATTCGGCTTGGAAGATTCAAATTGGATTCCCGCACCGATCACTATTAATTCCTTTCTAAGCTCGTCAAAGCCGGGTTGTGCCTCTATCACGGCAGGTTCCTCTTTTGCTTTTTCCACCAAATCAATTTTCCTTCGTTTTTCTTTTGGGTCAGGATCTGAACTAAAGACTCCTCCAATAGCCAGAGCTCCCAAAATCACCACTGCCCCAACAATGATGTAAAGGACAAGCTTCCTTTTAGGTTTTTTTGAGTGGGTTGCCGGTGATGCAATGACTGTTTCCTTTTTTGGTGGCGGTGGTGGAATTACCTTTTCTTTGGGCTTTATAGGCGCTTTGACCGATTCCTGCAATGTTTCGGTGCTTGGTTTGGATGCCGGCACAGCATCCAGCCCTAATGCCTTGCTCAAAGTTGCAATTCCCTTGACATGGGATTCGGTGAAATCGGCGAATTGGAATCGGCGCAAACGGAAGGGCACGTCACATTGCTCCAACAAGACAGGAATGACCGTCTTCCCTTCTTCCAATGCGTAAGAAACTTCGTCCATCACATTGTGGGAAGCTACCGATTTATTGGAAAGGATCACTAAAACCGTTTTGGAGGTGTCCAATGCGGTTTCGATGGACTTATCCCATCGGGTTCCGGGTTTAATGTCTAATTGATCGAGCCAAACGTCGCCACCCGCTGCACGTAGCTCCTTAGCAAGATTCAGCACAAATTCCGAATCATCTCTGGAGTAACTAAAGAAGATCGTTTTTTCCGTCATGGATATTGTTATTGGTTAGTTGAAAGGTTGCGGGGAGACTTATAATATTTAAAGATAGTGTTTTAGAACTAAATTCTGAAATGCATCGGTATTCAGAAAAACAAAACACAGAGCCTATCTTTCGAACGAATTATTGAATTCGGTAATACCCACATTTTAAATAAGCGCCTTCGGGAAAAGCGATGGGATGGTCCACATCGTGATACGTCTTTTGTTCCAGTTTGAATTTTCGCCCAGAGGCTTTTAATGCTTCCGTATTTATTCTGAAGAAATCAACCGCTACTATTCGCGAAGAACAGGAAGCCAGCACCAATAGTCCGTTTGCTGCCGTCAATTCAACGCCTAACTGTGCCAATTGGTAATATTTTTTTCGGGCCATCTCCGTTTCTTTGACGCTTTTCGCAAAGCTGGGCGGATCGATCACCACCACATTGTATTTTTTGTTTTCTGAAATGAGTCGCTTCATTTCTACAAAAGCGTCACCCGCCAAGGTTGTATGCGTACCGGTAATAGGGTTGAGTTTTCCATTTTCAATGGCCAGCTCCAGCGCTTGTTTGCTAATATCCAGACTGGTGACTTCCCTGGCGCCACGAGCCAAAGCGTGTACCGAGAATCCGCCGGCATAGGAAAATACGTCCAAAACCTTCATTCCCCTGGACAGCAATCCTACCTGTTTCCGGTTGTGCCGGTGGTCCAGAAAATAGCCCGTCTTATGTCCTTTGATCACATGGGCCGAAAAGTGAATACCATGCTCCACGAAGGGGACTATTTCATTTTTTAAATCGCCATACAGCACGGTACCGTCCACCAATTTGAAAGTGTCGGCAGCCTGAAGATTTCGGCTTAAGCGCAGCACGATGCATTGGCAATGCGTCACTTCAATGAGCGATCTAAGGATCATTTCCAGATAGGGAAACCAGATAGCCGAATACAGTTTGAGAACCAAGACTTCCGCATACAAGTCGGCAATGAGTCCCGGAAAACCGTCGTTCTCACCGAAGAGAAGGCGATAACTGTTGGTGTTGGTTTTCAGTAATTCCTTCCGAAGCGCAAAGGCATTTTCAATTTTTTCTGAAAAAAAAGAGGCATTGATCGTAGCTCCTCCTTCGAAGTGCAGCATTTTGATACGAATGGGTGAATGAGGATCGTACAAACCTACCCCAATGGCCTTATTCTTAGTGTGACTGAAGATGATCGCGACATCTCCGGACTCTCCTTCTTTATTGATCTTTTCGATACTTTCCGAGAAAATCCAGGGATGGTGGTTGCGTACACTTCGCTCCCCTTGCGCGCTCAGCTTTACGGCCAGGGCTTTCGGGCTGATCTCGGGAAAGGGGACGTTGAACATATTAATTCAGTTCTTTATTCAGCTTTTTTTGATATCGGCTTTGCACGATGTCAATCAGTACCAGCACGGCAATCACAAAATAGAAGGTGGTTTTGCTCATGGCGGTAACGGCATTTCCAAATAGTTCCATTTCGGCCAGATGCCCCCCTTCCGAAAGGAGCATGATGCCCACGATCAATAGGATAAATAGGCCAAGCACCTCGTACATTCGGTTCTTTCTGAGGAATTCGGTGACATGGCCGGAAAGCCATATCATTATCAAACCACCAATGATAATCGCCGTGGCCATCACCCAAAATACGTCAGTAAGTGCAATGGCTCCCAGGATGGAGTCGAACGAAAATACCAGGTTCATGAGCACGATGGAAATGATCACATTGGTCACTGACTTCGGTTTTTTCATCGTCTCATCGTCGGAATGCAGGGACATCATATGCCAAATTTCCTTCATGGCCGTGTACATAATAAAAATACCTCCAAAAAGGATGATCAGACTGTGTAAATTGAACGAACCATCAAAATAACCGTTGTGCGGAATTATGATCCACGGTTCTTGAAACAGTTCGATGAGCTTCAGTAATACAAAAAGGAGTACTATCCGCAATACGATCGCCATTCCTATTCCCAGCGTACGCACCCGCTTTTGCTGGTTCAGCGGAGCCCGTTTAGATTCGATAGAGATATAGAGTAAATTATCCAGGCCCAAAACGGCTTGTAACAAAATGAGCAATGCTAATGAAACGAAATTTTCCAAGGCGAATATAGATTCCATATGGGTCTAGTTTGGTGCGTTGTTTATTTTTTGCTGAATAATGGCGATGGCACTCGAAACCGTGTCCATGGCTTCCAATTCCAGGTCTTTGATCTCGATGTTGAATTGATCCTCCACATCCAATACGACATCGACCAAATGAGACGAATTGATGTTTAGTTCGTTGATCAAATGGCTGTCAGGGCCTATATTTTCAGCGGAAACGTCTTCGGGAAGGTAGATGGTAATAATGCTTTTGAGTTGGTCGTAGATAGCTTCCTGGGTCATTCTTTAAATTTTTCTAAAGATAATACACGCGTTGACATCACCAAAGCCAAAACTAGCTTTTGCGATAGTTTTTAAAGGAAGGTCAATACGTTGCCGCGGAATTTTTTCTGAATCGATCCATTCGGTAATATCGGGGTGCAGGTCTTCACAATTGATATTGGGAAATACAAAGCCGTGATGTAGCTGCAAAATCGATGAAACCACCTCCATACTGCCACTGGCTGCAAGCCCATGGCCGATCATGGATTTCAACGAATTGATATATGGAAAATCGGTGCCACGACGACCCAGGGCCGTACACCAATTCTCGATTTCAACAGGATCTTTTACGGTCGCCGTTAAATGCCCGTTGATATAATCTATTTCCGAAGCTTTCACTCCGGCATTTTTCAAAGCTTTTATAATGCATCGTTGCACCGCCACACTGTTGGGTGCCGTCATACTACCTCCTTGCCGTTGACCGCCATTATTGATATGCCCACCCAAAACCTCGGCGTAAATCGTCGCTTCCCGAGCCTCGGCGCTTTCAAGGGATTCGAGTAAAACAGCTCCCGCCCCGCTTCCTGGAACGAATCCGCTGGCCGATGCGCTCATGGGCCTGGAACCCGAGGTGGGTGTTTCGTTGTGTTTGAATGTGGTCACTTTCATGGCGTCAAATCCGCCCCAGAGATAGGGTCCGTCGTCGCTGCAACTCCCGCAAAGCATTTGTTGGGCTTCTCCGGAGGCGATCTGCTCATATCCCATCAAAACCGCTTCCGTTCCCGTCGCACAAGCAGACGAGTTTGTGGTTACCCGGTTCCCTGCTCCAATTTTACCACCCAAATAAGCACTTACACCACTCGCCATGGTTTGCGCCACCGTGGTGCTTCCCAGTCGGCGTACCTGGCCTTCATCCAACTTATAAATGGCCTCTCTGAATTTATCAACTCCGCTGGTCCCCGTTCCGAAAATGATGCCCAAATCCCAGTTGGGCGCTTCGGTGCTGTTTTTGGGTTGGATCCCGGCATGTTGCAGAGCGTCCATTCCGGCCATGACTCCGTAGAGGATTCCGCTGCTGTTGAAGTTTCGCAGTTCCAGTTCGGTGAAATAGGTTCTTTTGATTTCTTCGGAAATAATGGGAGCGGCACCTATCTGGCAGGAAAAATTAAGATCGGCGAGCTGGGAATACCATCGCACCCCCGATTCCCCTTCACGGATGGCCTGTAAAAACGCGGGAATCCCAACTCCATTCGGGGCAGTAATTCCAAGACCGGTGATGACGACTCTTTTTTTCAGTATTCAGTGTTCAGTGATCAGTATACCGTGATCAGTATACAGTGATCAGTATTTCATTTATAGTTTTCTAATATCCATACTCCATACTCCATACTCAATAATCAATAATACGTAATCAATCCCCAAAGATCATCCCGCTAATAACCCCTTTACATACAACTTCGTCTTTGTCATTCAGCATTTTCACCCGGCATTTCAATTTTTTAAATCGGAAGTACTCCTTATCCCCGATTACCCGAACGGTTTCTCCGGGAAAAACAGGTTTGTAAAAATCGATCGCGTGACTGCTAAGCGCTATTTGCATTCCTTCCAATGAGTTATTTGGCAGTAGCGATATTCCGAGGCACACCAGGCCAATTTGTGCCATGCATTCGGTTAGGATCACCCCCGGGGTGACCGGATTGTCTTTAAAATGTCCTGCATAGAAATATTCATCCTCGGTAAAGGTATACTCCCCTTCCACCCTATCTTCAGTAAGGGCTGTGAGTTGGTCCACAAATAAAAACGGCTTTGTGTACGGCAATTGATCGAGTATACTTTGAAAGTCTTTCATGCTTTGGAATTGTGACCATTGGGGTGTTAACGCAAACTTTCTCCCCCGTCTACCTTGAGTACGGTACCATTGATCCAGCGTGCTTCCTCTTTGCACAACAGATAAACAGCGTTTGCCACGTCTTTAGCGGTCGTTAGGCGTTGGAAGGGATTTCTTTTTTGAGCGTGTTTCGCGATCTGTTCACTCCCCGGAATCATCCCAAACGATCTGGTTTGTGTAACTCCGGCTTGAATACAGTTGGTGGTCATTCCCAATGGCGCATATTCCACGGCCATCTGCCGCATCAAAGCTTCCATCGTCGCTTTAGCTGCTGAAACGGCTCCGTAATAAGTGATGGCTTTGGTGTTTCCCTCACTGGTAAATCCAATATTTCGTGCTTCCGGGGCCATCCGTTGAGCCGCGATCAGGGCCTGGGTCCATTCAAACCAACTAAGCGCCATGGCATTGATCGTGAGAGCTAGATCTTCTTTCGTAAGTTGGTTGGCCTCTACCCCCAGCATAGGCTTAACCGTTCCTTTGGCAATGCTATGTAAAACAACTTTTACTGAATGTTTGGGCAAGGCCGAAATCACTTCAGAAATGGTCTCGGGTTTCAGGGCATCGAGGTTGAACGTTACTACTTTTACTCCCAGCAGTTCCATCGCGGCTACTTCCGAAGAAAACACTTCGAGATCGGTTTTTCGGTCTCTGTGAACGATACAAATATTTATATCGTGGGAGGCGAGTTTTTTAGCACTTGCCAGTCCTAAACCACTGCTTCCACCCAGGATGAGGGCCCATTCGTTTATAAATTGATTTGTCATTTTAGAATTCCAATAAGATTCTTTGTGCCGAAAACCCCGGCCCAAAACTAAGCATCAATCCCAGTTCCCCTTTGGGAATATCCCGGTCCATAAACCGTTCCAACACATATAAAACCGTCGCGCTGCTCATATTTCCATACAATTTAAGAACTTCTTTGGTATCGTCAATATTCTTGCCCAAACTTCCGAAGAGCTCCTCCACGGTTTCCACTATCTTACGCCCTCCCGGATGGAAGATGAGGTGCTGAATATCTGCTATGGTTTTGTTGTTTTCTGCCAAAAAAGGATGGATGATCTCCGGGAAATGGTGGGCGATCTTTTCAGGAACTTCTTTGTCCAGCACCATTTGCAAACCCGAATTTACCAGCTTAAATCCCATCATAGCCGTGGCATCGTAGAAATGGTACATGGCGTCATCCAGGATTTTGGGACCCGTTGCATTTACTTCCGAAGAGAGTAAAACACAGGCGGCACCATCACCAAAAATAGCAGCACTTACAATATTCACCATAGAGAAATCATCCAATTGGAAGGTAGCGGTTGGCGATTCCAGGGCAATCACCGCAGCTCTTTTCCCGGGATTGGCTTTTAGAAAATTTCGTGCATAAATGATCCCCGAAACTCCAGCGGCACAGCCCATTTCGGTTACAGGCAGCCGTACGACGTTTTGCCGCATATCCAGTTCATTGATGAGATACGCATCCACCGATGGGATCATGATCCCGGTACAGCTTACCGTAATTAGAAAGTCTACATCTGTAGGTTTCCATCGCGCTTTTTTAAGGGCTTTTTCCAAACATTGGCGCCCCAGAACCTTCATGCCTTCCACATAAATAGCATTGCGCTCTTCCAGGGAATAATTTAAAAACACTTGGTGGGCATCCATGATGGAATAGCGACGGTCGACTCCTGCCCCTTGAAAGATTTTAACCACTTTTCGTTGGAACCGTGTTTCATGCCCATGCAGCCAAGTCTCAATAAAAGGAATTATCTCACTGGTCTCCCTGGTAAATGGGGGTAATTGTTTCGCTACAGTCGTAATGGTTACGCTCATCTAGTTGTGTTTGGTTAGCACCCATTGGAAGCGGAATGCCCATTTCCATTTTATTTGGTGCCCGGAATCGATCTTCTCTGAAATTTGTTCGAGTTCCTTCTTTTTAAATCCCCTTGCCACAGAAACCAAGCCGTCATGTCGGGCGATTTTCGTTTTCATAAATACACGACTAAACAGCTTAAACAGCCAAAATGCCCAAAAATTTCGTTCCAGGTCATTTACCACGATGCCAAACGTCGCCTTTTTACTAAGCCGGTTTAAAAGCGCTTCAATTTGAGACTCTTTAAAGTGGTGCAGGAATAAGGTGCAAAGCGCAATATCAAATTCAGGTAATTCTTCTTTTTCAGAAAAAACATCTATTTGTTTAAAGGTAATATTTTTTATGGCTTCGGAACGGTTTTCTGCCTCTTTCAAGATGTGTGCATTTCCATCGAGACCTATGAGCCGTACCTTCCTCTTATTTTTCTCCGCCCAGTGGGCACATTGCCGAAGCATTTCTCCATCCCCGCAGCCAACATCCAAAATGGTAATAGCTTCATTTTTAGTGTGATTTACCAGCAAAGTGTCAAGTCCGCCGAGTGTAACCGCGTTTCCGCCCAGCCATTTGTTAACTCGTTTGAGATCGGTTAGCAAGGCCTTCATTGGTTCACCTTGCAGGTCGAAATCGTCCATGATTTCGTTTTCGGAGGATCGATATTTAGAGGAAAACGATATCATACCAGTAGATCTCCGTGCGTTTTCTTGATAATTTTGGGCACCAGGGATGGGAAGGCTTGAGCGATCTTAAGTCCCAGATTCGCAGTAGCCGGATGCAACAATAAATTTTGGATCCTTCGTCCCATTTGCAAGCGTTTGGTAAAAGTCTCCTCCCAGGCAAGGCGATATCCCATCTCGAGGGTTTCCCTGTCGACTTGTGGGGTTTCAAGGGCTTTCAGAAACAATTCACAAAAGAGTTTTGCACTGTGAATGGCCATGGCCATACCGTTGCCACACAAAGGATGGATCAATCCTGCGCTGTCCCCGATCATAAAAATATGTTCCTCGACGGGCTGCTTTTTTTCAAATGAGATCTGACTAATGGTGAGGGGTTTTTCAAAGAGCAGTTTAGCACGATCAAAAAAGGTGCTCAAGTGAGGATTTTGCGATAGGACCTCATTTTGAAAGACCTCAATATTTCCGAAGCGTTTGAACGATTTATAGGTAGCGAGATAACAAGCATTTACCGCGCCGGTTTCTATTTGTGAGAGGCCGCAATAGCCTCCTTCGAAATTGTGCAGAGCTACCGTATCGCTGGGAAAATCGTACTCATAATGAGCTTTGACTGCCAACCAGGGCGATTTTTGTTGCATGAATGCCCGTTTCATGGTGGTATCAACAAGAGATCTTTTTCCAAAGGCACCCAACACAAAATCTCCTTGGTAGGTTTCCCTCTCAATGGTTCGAACCGAAAAATGGTTCTTTTCAAATTGGATGGTTTCAACGGTTCCAAAAACTATGGTCACTTTTTCATTTACGGCATTGAAAAGCAAATGATCCAGGGCATAACGCGAGATTCCAAATCCGCCCAACGGAAGTTTGACAGCCACTTTTTTACCGTCTTTGGTGCTTAATTCGAAGTTAGAGATGGCAACAGCTCCTTTTCCGAAGGGATCGATACCTAAACTTTTAAGATAGGGCATGACTTCGTTGGAGACGTATTCCCCACACACCTTGTGATGTGGATACTCATATTTTTCGATAAGTAAGATACGTACCCCCTTATTCGAAAGATGATTAGCGGCCGTGAGCCCAGCCAACCCACCCCCTACTATGATCATATCGAACCTTGCTGTAGCATCCATCTTTTAAAGAACCGACGAAAATTTCATAAAAAAAAATCCCGGGCAAGACTACCCGGGATTTTAACTTAATTTTCTTTGAATTTAGTTGCCTTCCGCTTTTTTCTCTGCATCTTTCTTCATTTTCTCATTGGGCACGATCACAATATTCACACGACGATTCTGGGCGCGTCCTTCCGCAGTTTCATTGGTGGCAATTGGACTGGTCTCCCCAAACCAATTGGTACTGAAACGCGCTGTACTCAATCCCTTGGTTACGGTAAAGTAGTTCGTAACCGATTGGGCTCTATTTTTCGACAAGGTCATATTGTACTCCTCCGCCCCAACACTATCCGTATGTCCTACCACCAGTACATTGGTGTCTGGATATTCGAGTAAAACTGCGGTTAATTTGTTTAAGGTGGTTTTGGAGGACTCATTGATATCGTATTTATTGGTACCAAAATTCACTCCGCTATTTTCACCGTCAAAGGTGATGACAATACCGTCATCAACTCGTTCTACCTTAGCTCCGGGAACTTCCTGCTCTATTTTTTGAGCATTTTTATCCATTTTAGCTCCAATAAGTACTCCGGCGGCTCCTCCTACGACACCTCCAACGACGGCACCAATTTCACCATTTCCACCCTTACCCACGTTATTTCCTAAAATGGCACCTATTACGGCACCTCCGGCGGCACCAATCACAGCGCCTTTTTGTTTGTTGTTGGCATTTTTAGTGGCTTCGCAGCTGCTCAAGGCAACGATTAGCGTTAGGCTCAATACCACCGTCCCTAATTGTTTTATAATCTGTTTCATTTTTTTTGTTATTTATTTGATTTATCGGTCAAATAGAACTTCTATAACAAGGTGTTACAAAGGTTCTTATTGATCATTTATTTTTGAAAAGTTCATTGTAATTGTAAAGGGTTTATCATCAAGAGTCACAGTTTGTTCCCATTTCATAGTCGAATTGTTCAACTGCGCCAGGCGTAATCGAAATCCGGTGTTATCTTCCGATTTGTTCTTTGCATTCGTTGGTTTTAAAAGGAAATCGTACAGACCTGTTGTTTGGTCGATTTCCTGGATGGCGAAGACAAAATTGCGTTCGTGAGAAGGACAATTCGGATTGTCGATGTTATAGGTTCCGGTATTGTTATTCGGAATAAAACGCCACGAACTTCCCTCAAAACATTCGCGGGAGGTATCGTTTAATAGTTGTACCGTAAATGTACCTGCTTCGCTATAGGCAATTTTGTCCAGCGACCAGTATCCTTTTATTACCTTTTTTGTTTCAACAACAGTTTTGGGCGTACCACAAGAGAAGGCAAAAGCCGCTAAAACCGCCAAGATTGCTATTTTTTTCATCTGAAATTGGTTTATATAAATTGTTAATTATTAGTGTCAATGCAACTTTTAAAGATACTACAAAATTGGATAACTCCGATTTAAGTATTGGTATTTTCGATGAATTTACATAGTGCAACGCCTATTGGTTTTAATCAGGCTGGTAAGCTAGTTTATTCTAGTAGCTCAATAACTCCCTGAGAGCAGTTTTAAAGCGTTCCTTTGGAAGGTAATTGGCTTCCAGATTAGCTGCAAAGGGTACGGGAGTATCCAGGCTGGCCACCCGTTTCACGGGAGCATCCAAATGTTCAAAACAATTTTCAGCAATGAGGGCGGAAATATCACTCGCCATCCCACCAAACATGGAATCTTCCTGAAGAATGATCACTTTACCTGTCTTTTTAACGGAGGCGTATATGGCCTCGGTGTCCAACGGTACCAGTGTACGCAGGTCTATAAGATCGGCCGAAATAGTATTGAACTCCAATTCGTCCAAAGCCCAATGAACCCCTGCGCCATAAGTGATTATGGTGATGTCATTTCCTTCCTGCAATAAGGCGGCTTTTCCAAGCGGCAAGGTGTAATAACCGGTAGGAACATCCTGACGTATGCGACGATACAGTGCTTTGTGTTCAAAGAATAATACAGGATTGGGATCCTCGATAGACGTAGCCAGTAATCCTTTGGCGTCGTAAGGAAATGCCGGATACACTACTTTGAGCCCCGGGGTGTGCGTAAACCAGGCTTCATTAGTTTGGCTGTGAAAGGGTCCCGCACCCACTCCCGCACCACATGGCATTCGAATGACCACGTCCGCCTTTTGATTCCAGCGGTATCGGCTTTTTGCCAGGTGATTGATAATGGGGTTAAAACCTGAGCTTACGAAGTCGGCAAACTGCATTTCCACAATAGTCTTCATTCCATTGATCGAAAGCCCCATGGCAGCACTAATGATGGCACTTTCGCAAATAGGTGTATTCCGCACGCGTTCCTTTCCGAAGGCATCCAGAAAACCTTCCGTGATCTTAAAAACACCTCCGTATTCGGCAATATCCTGGCCCATGATCACCGAGTTCTCATGGCGTTCCATAGCTTGCCGCAACCCCTGAGAGATCGCATCGATCAATCGAATATTTTCTTTTTCTGAATTTTCTTTAACTTCTTGATATACAAAGGGTTCAAATACATCATCTAATTCTTCACTTTCGCTATTTGAAATATCCTGCTCGGCATATGCGATGTCAAGGCCTTGATTGATCTCCTTCTTGATCTGGGCTTTTAAGGTTTCAATTTTTGTCTTGGAAAGTACCCCTTCAGAAACCAAATAATTTTCAAAATTGGTAATCGGATCTTTGGCTTCCCAGGTATCGATTAATTCCTGTGGTACGTATTTGGTTCCGCTGGCCTCTTCATGTCCGCGCATTCGAAAGGTTTTGAATTCCAACAATACCGGCTGCGGATTTTCCCGCATACGCTCTACTATTTCGGAAACCCGCTTGTATATCTCCAGGATATTATTTCCTTCTATGATGTGGGATTCCATCCCATAACCGATGCCGCGATCTGCCAAATGCTCGCAATTGTATTGCTCACTTACCGGGGTTGACAATCCGTAACCGTTGTTTTCGATACAAAACAGCACGGGCAATTGCCAAACCGAAGCCACATTCAAAGCCTCGTGTATATCTCCCTCGCTGGTACCGCCTTCTCCGGTAAAAACAGCACAAACCTGTTTGTTGTCTTTCAGTAAATTTCCAAGTGCGATCCCGTCTGCCACACCAAATTGAGGCCCGAGATGGGAAATCATTCCTACGATCTTGTATTCCTGCGTGCCAAAATGAAAACTACGATCCCGCCCCTTGGTAAAGCCGTTGGCCTTTCCCTGCCATTGGGAAAACAATCGATGTAGCGGAATATCCCGGGTAGTAAAAATCCCCAGATTGCGATGCATGGGCAGGACGTATTCTTCGGGCTTTAACACGGAAGCGATCCCAACCGAAATAGCTTCCTGGCCAATGCCGCCAAACCATTTGGAAATTTTCCCCTGTCGCAATAAAATAAGCATCTTCTCTTCAATGAGACGTGGCTTCAACATTCGGGAATACAGCAATATAAGGGTCTCCTCATCAAGGCCGGAACGGTCATAATTGAAATGAATTTTAGGAGTGGTTTGGGAGCTCATCGGTTTTGTTTAATAGCACCAAAAATAGAAAAATTACCATAGCCGAACTATGTTTTGGCTGTTTTTTTAGCGCCCTCACCAGGAAGAGCTTTCCACGACACTTAAGCGCTATACAACGTTATATTTGGTATATTTGTAGTAGTATAAAGTTGGATATTATGAATAACATACCTAGTGTTGATCTCGCGGACTTTCTTTCTGGAGATGCCAGTAGAAAGCAGAAATTCGTAGCTGAAATAGGTAGTGCCTACGAAGAAATTGGCTTTGTATCCCTTAAAAATCACTTTTTGAGCGATGCCTTGGTCGAGCATTTGTATGGGGAAGTGAAAGCCTTTTTTGCATTACCGCTTGAGGTCAAGCAGGCCTATGAAATAGAAGGCTTAGGAGGGCAGCGAGGTTATGTTTCCTTCGGAAAAGAACACGCTAAGGGAAAGAAACAGGGAGATTTGAAGGAGTTCTGGCACTTTGGACAAGAACCGGAAGCCAATGCCCAATTGCCCGACGAATATCCTGAGAATGTACAGGTCAAAGAACTTCCGTATTTTAATAAAACAGGTATGCAGGCCTATCGAATGCTTGAGCGTACCGGGATTTATGTACTGCGGGCTTTGGCATTGTATATAGGTGTCGACGAACTTTACTTCGATCATTGGGCTTCCAACGGAAACAGCATTTTACGCCCTATCCACTACCCTCCCATCACCGAAGAACCCAAAGGAGCCGTGCGGGCAGGTGCTCATGGAGACATTAACCTGATCACTTTATTGATGGGTGCTTCCACAGGGGGATTACAAGTACTTCGGAAGGACGGGGTTTGGATGGATGCCATACCCGAAGCAGATGAACTGGTAATCAATGTTGGAGATATGCTGGAACGACACACCAATAATAAATTGCGCTCGACGATTCACCGCGTTGTCAACCCGCCACGGGAACAATGGGGAAAACCCAGGTATTCCATTCCTTTCTTTATGCATCCCCGCAGCGATATGGATCTCAGCTGTATGCCCGAATGTGTAGATGCAGATCATCCAAAGGGCTTCGACGATATTACGGCCGGAGAATTTTTACACCAACGCCTGGTGGAAATCGGACTCATTAAAAAATAGAGACAAATTAGCTGGACAGCATCGACCATTAACTACAAACTCTGAACCGTGGATATACAAGACCAATTAAAAAGCCTCTTCCCCGATCACAAACCTACCGAGGAACCTGATAAAAAGGAAGAATCTGCCCTTTGGTTGCAGGAAGATCCGCTTATTTGCAAATATGAAAAGCGTAAAGGGAAGCCAACGACTATTATTGAAGGGTATACCGGCGCCACTGCCGATTTCAAACAATTGGCAAAAGAGATCAAGCAATTGCTGAGTGTAGGAGGCAGTTTTAAGAACGAACAGATTATTATTCAGGGCGATTACAGGGATCGTATTATGAAATTTCTTCAGGAAAAAGGGTTTAAAACCAAGCGCGTAGGTGGGTAAATCACTACATATACTTAATTGGGACACAACGCAATGAATAACAAATTCGTGAAACGGTGATTATGGATCAAATTCCCAGATCGGAACTTATTTTAAATCAGGACGGCAGTGTGTATCACCTTCGTTTAAAACCCGGAGATATCGCCCAAACTATTATCACTGTTGGGGATCCCGATCGCGTAGAGCGCGTTTCCCGACATTTTGATTCGATTGAACTCCGTGTTGAAAAGCGGGAATTCATAACACATACCGGAAGTTATAAAGGAAAACCGCTCACCGTTATTTCCACGGGGATTGGCACCGACAATATAGACATCGTCTTTAATGAACTCGATGCCCTGGTCAATATCGATTTCAACACCCGAACGCTAAAATCGGAATTTACCGCACTTGACTTCATTAGAATTGGAACCAGTGGCGCCATACAGGCTGACATACCGGTGGACAGCTTTATAGTTTCTGAAAAAGCGGTCGGATTTGACGGCCTGCTTTATTTCTACGGAAATACTCGTTTTTTGGATACTTCTTTTTCCGAAGCATTGGTGCAACATTTGCAATGGAACTCAAAAAAATCTACCCCCTATGTCGTATCCGGTAGTGAAGCACTTGCGGTACTATTTACTTCCGAAGCATTCAGAAAAGGGATCACGGCAACCAATGTAGGATTTTACGGCCCCCAGGGCAGAAAGCTCCGCATGGTATTGGAAGATGAAAATTTGAATTCCAAATTGCAAAGTTTCCGTTACGACGGGAGAACCATTGACAATATGGAAATGGAAACCTCGGCCATGTATGGGTTGGCCCAACTCCTGGGACATCGGGCAATTTCTCTCAATGCCATTATAGCCAATCGCTCGGCAGGGACTTTTAGTGAAAATCCCCGGAAAATAGTGGATCGTTTAATAAAAAGAACCTTAGATTTATTGGTACTATGAAAAACTTTCAAATTGGCGGTGTCCCCGAACATTTTAACCTGCCTTGGTATTTAACACTGCGTGACAAAACTTATCATCAGGAGGATATCAACCTGCGCTGGAAGGATTTCCACGGGGGTACGGGAGCGATGTGTAAAGCGTTGCGGCGAAAGGAAATAGACATGGCTGTAATTCTTACGGAAGGAATTATTCGCGACATCATAAATGGCAATGAGTGTAAGATCGTTCAGGTTTTTGTAAAGTCACCTCTTATTTGGGGTATTCACGTGGCAAAAAATTCCGATTACAGGGAATTGGAAGACCTTAAAGGTACGGCAGCAGCCATTAGCAGATACGGCTCAGGGTCGCACCTGATGGCGTATGTCAATGCTGAAAATCAGTTGTGGGACCCCGAAGCCGACCTTAAGTTTGAGGTGATTGGAAACCTTGAAGGGGCTTTGGAAAATCTCCCGAACGGTGTAGGAGATTATTTTATGTGGGAAAAGTTTACCACCAAACCCTATGTCGATCATGGCCCGTTACGTTTGGCCGGGGAATGCCCTACCCCCTGGCCCTGCTTTGTCATAGCGGTTCGCAATGATGTTTTGGAACATAAGGCCGACAGCATTCAGAAAATATTAAAAATCATCAATGCCACTACCTTGAAATTCAAGGATATCCCAGAAATTGAAACGATGATCTCGCGCAGATATAACCAAAAACCGGAAGATGTCCGGCAATGGCTTTCCCTCACCGAATGGTCACAGGTGAATTTAACCACGGAGGAAGCTGAGATAGTACAAGACAAACTGTTGCAGCTGGAACTCATCCATAAGAAAGTGGCGGTGAGTGATCTACTACATACTTTTTAGTTCTGAATAGCATGGGAAAAGGCTAAAATCAAGTTGACGGAGCTACTAAGATAAAGGGCCGTTTGAAAAAGCGATTATTTTTTAAATTTTTGCGCAACCTTTTTCATCTCCCCGCCTCTTATGAACATAACAATCTAAATTATGACCACTTTTTTTATAGTATTGGGGGCTTTGCTGGTCACAAATTATCTGCTGCTGCAGTTCAGTTGTAACGACGCCACAGACGAAGCACCAAAAGACGAATAGATAAGCACTCCCCGCTGTCTATCCTACCATTTTATCGCAGTTCCATTTTTTTGAAGCAGATACTCATTTGTTTTACTGAAATGTTTGTTCCCGAACCAATAGCCTCTATTGGCACTTAAGGGAGACGGATGACCACTGGTGAGTACCAGGTGTTTTGAGCCATCGATCTTTGCTCCTTTTTGCTTGGCGTAGCCACCCCATAATAAAAAGACTAAACCTGTTCTTTGTTCCGAAAGTCGGGAAATCACCGAATCTGTAAATTGTTCCCAACCTTTATTTTGATGGCTCCCCGCCTGTTGGGCTCGCACACTCAAGGTGGCATTTAGGAGCAATACCCCTGATCTGCCCAGCGTTCCAGGTTTCCATTTTCGGGGACATCAGTTCCCAAGTCTTCCTTTATTTCCTTGTAGATGTTTTGCAGTGAAGGCGGCAGTGTGACGCCATCAGCCACTGAGAAGCACAATCCGTTGGCTTGCCCTGGTCCGTGATAGGGATCCTGTCCCAAAATCACGACTTGAACCTTTTGAAACGGGGTGTGATCAAAAGCGGCGAATAGTTGCTTACCCGGCGGATAGCAGGTGAAAGTAGTATATTCGGCTTTGACGAAATGAATAAGACTTTTAAAGTAGGGCTCTTGAAATTCCGTCTCCAATTCCTTCTGCCAACTTGGTTCAATTTTTACAGGCATTATTTGTATTTTTGTCGGTGTAAAAATAAAGCATTTCCCTGTTTAATGGGAAGCGCTTCCATTAATAAGTTTCCCGCCTTCGTGGGGAGAATATGATACGAATAGACCATAAAACCTTATCCGATCTCGAATTTCCTTCGGTGTTGCTTCATGTTTCGGAATACTCTATTACCGAGCTGGGTAAAGAAGCGGTGCTCGCCATTGTTCCTTTTTCTTCGGAAGAAGCGATCTCCCCTGAATTGCATCGTACCCGGGAGTTTATGGCTTCCTTCGAGAATGACAACACCATCCCTAATCACGGTTTCGACAGTATTTCAAAGGAATTACGACTGCTCGAAATTGAGAATAGCAGTTTGGAAATCATCGGATTTCGACGTATTCTTTCGGTTACTGAAACGACTAAGGCTTTGTTGAAATTCTTTCAGAAGTTTGAAGAATTCTATGTGTATCTGCAGGCCTTTTCTTCCGAAGTAAATTATTCGGAAGACATTTCCGAAGAAATAAAACAAAAGATCGATCGCTACGGACAAATTCGCGATGATGCTTCCCCCCAGCTTGCGGCGATCCGAAGGCGATTGAACGTGGTCAAAGGACAGATCAATTCATCCTTTGCCAAAGCTCTAACCCGCTACTCCCAGGCCGAATATCTGGATGAAATTAAGGAGACTGTGGTCGAAAACCGGAGGGTGCTGGCTGTAAAAGCCATGTATCGTCGAAAGGTGAAAGGAGCCGTGTTGGGGCAGTCCAAAACTGGAAGTATTGTCTACATGGAGCCTCAGGAAACACTGGAATTTGCCAATGAGCTAAGCAATTTGATCTATGAAGAGCGCGAAGAAGTAAAGCTAATCATCAAAGAGCTGACCGAGCATATTCGTCCCTATCGCGAGTTATTGGAGACCTATCAGGAATATTTGAGCGCCGTGGACGTGATCTATGCCAAAGCGAAATACGCATTGGAGATCAACGGGGTTTTACCACTACTGACTTTCGACCCCAACAAGAAGCGACTCTTTTTAAAGGATGCTTTTCATCCTATTTTGTTGTTGGCCAATAAAAAACGCAGGGAAAAAACATATCCGCAAACCATTGAACTGCATCCGGAAAATCGAATTATCGTTATTTCGGGACCCAATGCCGGAGGAAAAAGTATCACGCTCAAAACGGTGGGATTGCTACAGGTGATGCTTCAAAGCGGCATGTTGATCCCGGTGGATCCATATAGTGAATTCTGTCTGTTTGATCGCATCCTGACGGATATTGGAGACAATCAGTCCATTGAAAATCATTTGAGCACATACAGTTACCGCTTGAAGAAGATGAATCAGTTTTTAAAAAAATGCAATCAAAACACCCTCTTTCTTATCGATGAATTTGGAACCGGTAGTGATCCCGAGCTGGGGGGTGCCCTGGCGGAGACATTCCTCGAGGTTTTTTACGAGCGGGAGGCCTTCGGTATTATTACCACCCATTATGCGAATTTAAAATTGCTGGCCAACGAATTACCTCATGCTACCAATGCCAATATGCTGTTTGACAGTTATAGTTTGGAACCGATTTATAAGCTTCAATTGGGCGAAGCCGGGAGTTCTTTTACCTTCGAAGTAGCCCAAAAGAACGGGATTCCCTATAGTTTGATCAACAGATCCAAGAAAAAGATCGAGCGGGGTAAAATTCGGTTTGATAAGACCATTGCGAATCTTCAGAAAGAACGCAGCAAGTTGCGTAAAACTTCCGAATTATTAAAAACCGAAGAAGAGAAAGCACGGGAAGAAGGAAAACAACTGGAAGATACCAACGCCAGGATCCAGCTAAAACTGGAGAGTTATCAGGCACTTTTTGATGCCAATCAGCGCTTATCTCGCTCGGAAGGAAGTTCGACACGCTTTCGGAAAAATATTTCAACAACAAACAAAAACGACAATTACTGGATGAGCTTATGAAGTTGGTGATGGTGGAAAACAGCAAGCGTAAAAAACCGGCACCCGCGTCCAGGAAAAAACAAAAAGAGGAAAAGGTCAAACAGCACGAAATCAAGCAGGAGTTGGAACAAAAGGTGGCCGTAATCCGAAAAAAGAAAAAGAAGGAAAAAGAAGCGGCAAAAAAAGAACCACCTCTAAAACCGAAAGTTATCCTGAAGGTAGGCGACAAAGTTCGAATGATCGATGGGCGAGCTGTGGGAACCATTGACAGCATTGAAAAAAAGAAGGCTATCGTGAATTACGGGATGTTTACGGCAGATGTGAGCATGGAAGAGCTCGAAAAGGTTTGACGAAGCCTCAGGCAACTGTTGGCGGCGAAAAATGACCCAAGGAATACTAAGCAGTAAATAATGGAACAAGGAAAAAAAATCATTCTTTTCGATGGAGTTTGTAATCTTTGCAATAGTTCGGTGACCTATGTGATCCAACGAGATAAAAAGGATGTATTCCGTTTTGCCGCTTTGCAGGAAGCCGCAGGGCAAAAACTTATCACCACCCATGGAATTGACACTTCCCAAACTGATTCCGTTATTTTAGTGGATGGAGAAAAAGTATACGTCAAGTCCACCGCAGCGTTAGGATCGCCCGTCATTTGGGAGGTGCGCACCCCCTGCTCTACGGGTTTATGATCGTTCCTAAATTTTTGCGTAACTGGGTATACGATTACATCGCCAAAAACCGCTATAAGTGGTATGGAAAAAAAGAGAGTTGTATGATCCCCACCCCTGAACTTAAGGCTAAGTTCTTATAGATTACTTTAAATTCTGCAGGATAAAGTCCAACTTTGAGTTACCATTGTTGTTCTTTTCGAAAGCGACATTTTTATACTTGATGGTATCGGCCAAGGCCTTCTTTTTGCCATTTGGCGATGAGTGGTAAGATCTTCAAGAGAGACCTTGCCAGTCAATAAATTATCGAGATCTTTATTATTTTGATAATGCTCATAGACCTTTTTAAGTCCCGTGAGGTAAAGATAATCCTTGGTGAATCCTCCTCCGCGGTGCGCCCTCAGTGAGGTGTTATAGGCCTCTTCCCTATTCAGTTTGTACTGATTGTGAAGCAGATCGAAGGTGTCGGAGAAGTCGAATCCTTTGCGCAGGCTATCGGCTGCCAGCACCCGATACGAAAGCTCTTTCAGACGATATAAGGTGAGACAACCGCTCATATATTCACTAAACACCGCCAGGCCTTCCTGGGTTTCCAGATTCATCGGAAAACCATTGTGAAAGATCTTAAGGGATTGCGCCATCCCGTTGTAGGTGGTCACCATATGTACGCCAATTTCGTGATTGGCCAGCACTTTCAATTGGTTGGTGCTAAAACGGTGATTTTTCTTCAAAAACAGCGTTTGAGTGTTATTTTGAACCATGGCCGCAGCTGAGATCTTGTGTGGAGAACTTCAGCTTAAAATTGAAATCATATCGCTTTCTAAATTCCTCGAAATAGGCAGCAGCCTCCTCGGCATTGAAAAACGGGAAACAATTCCTCGTCGTGTTCATCCTTGAAATGAAGAATGAACTTTGCATTTTCAACGTCCTTCTCGGTGGGAGTTCCAAATGATTTTAACGAATTATAATAGAATTTTGAACCTTTTCCAATGGTCTCAATACATTGTATTAAGCCCGAGTAATCGTAAATAACGTCTCTGTAAAACGCCCTGGCCTCATCATCCTTGATACTATCGATGTCTTGTGAAAAGAGCTCCTGCTGTAATATATGCGCATTAAAATCGATGCGACGATATTTGAAGTTGGGGTTGACGTTGTATTTTGAAGAAAAGAAATTGCGTTTTTCCTGCTCAATATTGATAGGATTGATATAATTGAGTAGTTCAATTTTCTGAACCAATTTATTCAGATTGGAGTCGATCTTGAATAGATTGGGGTTCGTTTCTACAAGGGCTTCGGGATAGGTCATACTACAATTTGTGGGCGGTGTAAAAGGATTTGGCGTGTTGTTTAATTTTATGCTGAAGTTGTTGTTCTATTGCCGAAACTACTTCAGGAAAATGACTTGCCCAAGTTCGTCACAATAGATCTTCTTGAATTCTGTGGCCAAAACTAGGGTATTTTTGAAGTTATTGGTAATATATTTCAAGAAATATCCATTCCCGAAGAAGGTGTCGTTGATTTTTGAAGTTGGCGCTATTCCATTGGGTAGTGCCAATTGGGATAAGGAATATCGCCAGCTTTCCACTTGTTCCCCAAATCGCTCATTATTGATATTGGAAGTCCCCAGATTAATTAAAGGAACTTCTCTATCCCAGCGACGCCAATTATAACTATGCATATCATACACCACACAAACACCAAACAGTTCCTCCAATTTACGGATGAGCGCGTGTACTACTGTAAAAAAAGTGGCATGCTTGGCACGACTTTTCTCTCGCTGCTCTTTGGACAAAGGAGCTCTCCAGAGTTTTTTACCCCAGGCATCTTCAAAGATCGCATTGTCGGGATCGCGGTTCAGGTCGTATTCAAAACGGCTGTCACATCCGGCGATCACAATGGGATGTGTTTTAACAAATTCACTGGTGCAGGGATCCTCTTCGAACCAGCGATCGTATTCGGTATGCAGACAATTGTCCCAAAGTTCTCTTCGGAATTGATGTCCGTCATGTACGGCACCGCAGGCATATGGAACGTAGCGGTCGATCTTTAGGGTAAACGAATAATCCTCTGAAACAGCTTCAAAGATCTCTTCGTTATTAATTTTTTTGATTATTTCTGAAACCGGTAATCGTTTCATGCAAGCTAACATTTGGTTATGGAATTCTTTTCTGAAATAAACCTTTTAGGCATCTTTAACATGCTTGCGCAACTTTTGTCTTCTTTCAAAGGCCGTCACACGTTCCTGCACCTTGTCTTCAACAAAATCGATAATCTTTTCCTGCACACGAGTCTTATAAACTTTATTGATGTAAGTAATGCCACCGGGGGACAGCACATTTACTTCTACCAGCATGCCTCCAATGACATCAATTCCCACGAAGTACAGGCCGTCTTTAACCAATTTGGGACCAATGCGCCGGCAAAGTTCCTTTTCTTGTTGGGTTAACGTATGTTTTTGAACCGATCCGCCAGCGCTCACATTGGAACGATGATCTTCTTCCCCCGGAACGCGTCGCATCGCCCCTATAGGCAATCCGTTCAGCATCAAAATTCGAACATCCCCCTGGTCTGCACCCGGTATGTAATCTTGTAAAATGACATAGTTCGAAGTTCCATCTGAATTGTCTATATAAAAGTCCAATAACGAATTGATACTCAGCATTGCCCGCTTTTCAATTAAAATGACCCCAGAGCCGCCAAAACCGTTCAAAGGTTTTAAGATCATCCGCTCGGGCCCTTCTTTAATCACTTTCTTGAGGTATTCCTTGTTTTTGGTCACATGAGTCTTAGGAGTGATCTCATTCTTTTCATCCTCAAATACCGCTGTATACAATTTGTTATTGGCGCGGCGAATTCCGTCGAGATCATTCATGATAAACACATCATCCTTTACACTATCCAGGAAATTGAGCATGATCATATCCAGAGGCGGATTGCTACGCAGAATAATCACATCAAATCCGGCGAGGGGAAGCATTTCATCGTAAAACTCTGCCTTATTGTGAAAAGATTTCAAATTGGCTGGAATCTTCTCCACGCGGCGCAGGCAGCGGCAAAATGCAAAGGCAACACTGTCTCTAATGGTGAGATTGGCGGGAGTGGTGATCGCCATACCATGCCCTCGCTTGGCAAATTCCTGAATCATAGCCAGGGTTGAATCGTTTTCGGGATCCATTTCGTCCCAGGGGTACATAATGAAACAGACGTTCATATGGATTGATTTTTATTGAATGATAAAAGTAATAATTCTAATCCATGCAAAAATAGGATTTCTAATTAATTAGGGGTTGGAAATTTTGTATAACCCCGATGAAGAAATAATCGTTTTATAAATTGAGGCGACCAGAAAATTGAGATCACCTCCTTTGGGGTGGGGATAGTGCTAGCTTATCTGCATTCGGTTGATATTTGCAGAAAGGCTAATTTTTTAATTGGGAACCAGAGCGAAATTGTCAAAACCAGCATAGTCACTGGCTCCATTTTGACTAATGCGGAGACTGAGTCCGACATTCATAGTCCCTGCCGGAATGTTTACTGAAACAGAACCGTTTAGCGACAGGTCGGCCATTCCGTTGATCAATTGTATTTCCGGCTGGGCAACACCGTCGATGGTAACTGTATAAAACGCATCATCGCCTGCATCGAATTCAAAGAATTCATAATCGAAGGAGAGTGTGGCTCCTCCCAAAGCCCCCGATACATCGATAGTATTGAAGGTTATGGTGGCAAAACCTGCAGTTCCGTTGGCACCTTCATCGTCCAGATCCAGGATACCCAGAAAGTTGTTCGTAAGGGTGGTGATATTGCTAAAACCACCGTTGGTGCTGTTGGTAATTCCAAAGAATCCATCACTGCCGTTATCGAAAAAAGGAACATCACTGTTATAGCCCCAGCTGGTACTCAGGTCGAAGTTTTGATACACACCAACCAGGCTCACCGTATTTAAGCAATGAATATCCTCCCAGGCAGTCCCATTCCAAATTTGAAGACACCTATTTTCTCTCACAAAAACTAGTAAACCCCGGTCTGTCGGACCTGGGTTTATGGCATTTCTATTCAAAATAGTGGGGACCCTGGGAGGCATTAATCCTTTGAAAGTCAAGCCTCCATCTGCGGAACTGCTCACGTCCAACATGGAACTGACGGCCGGGGTGGTAGTACCTATTCCCACCTGCGCTTTAACATGGCTCATGGTTATCAAAACAAAAACAATACATAATTTCCTCATGGCAGTGACTTTTAAAGCCAAGGCATAGTGCAGGCAGTATTTTTAGAGGGAGTAGCTAAGCGATAGATATTGGTTTTCTAAAAATAGCATAAATTGTTTAGTAGATCAACCTGAAAGTCGGCGGGATTCCTACAATTCATGAAAGTAAAGTCGTGATTAATGAATTACCTGACCTCATCAAGGTGGTCGTCCCAATCCTCTACACGCGGTTTGCCCATTTTTCCAACCGATTTAGCCACCAACATAGCCACGGTGGCATCTCCCGTGACATTTATCACCGTACGGCACATGTCCAACGGCCGGTCAACAGCAAAGATCAGGGCCAGGCCAATGGCCAGTTTATCGGCCGGGAAGCCAATGGATTCCAGAACAATCACCAGCATCACCATTCCCGCACCTGGCACGGCCGCAGAACCTATGGACGCCAGCAGCGCCGTTAATACAATGGTCAATTGATCCCCGAATGACAAATCGAATCCCAGGGCTTGCGATATAAACACTGCAGCAACTCCTTGATACAAACTGGTGCCGTCCATATTGATGGTCGCACCTACAGGTAATACGAAACTCGATACTTCCTTGTCAACACCAATGTGCTCCTCAACCCGCTCCATGGTTACCGGGAGCGTTGCGGCACTTGAACTTGTAGAAAACGCCAGTAACTGGGCCGGACTTATTTCTTTTAAAAACCAAAACGGATTTTTCTTTACATAAGTTCCAACGATAACGAGATAAAATACTACCATGAGCGATAATCCCAATACCACAACTCCCGAATATTTAATCAGAGCCAACAATATATCGGGATCGCCTGAGGACACTACCACTGTTGCCAGAAGTGCAAAAACGGCATAGGGAGCTGAAAGCATTATAATATCGACCATTTTTAAAACAACATAATTTAAGGAGTCGAAGATTTTTTTCATGGGTTTCGCCCTCTTTTCCCCAATGAGCAACATCGAAATTCCGAAGAGGATGGTGAAAAAGATTACCTGCAACATCAGTCCGTTGTTTGCAAAGGCCGTGAAGGCATTATCCGGCACCATATCTTCCAGAAATTGGAGCGGGCCACTACTTTTTTGTGCCCCCGCCTCGGCGATTTTCCCCGTTACCCCGCTATCGTTGGCATAGGTCTCGGTGAGTTTCGCAATTGTATCTTCAGAAATTCCTTCACCGGGTTGCAGTACATTCACTAAAACCAAACCAATAGTGATCGCAATCACCGTAGTGGAAATGTAGGTGGCAATGGTACGTAATCCAATGCTACGAAATTTTGAAATGTCCTTTAGATCGGATATACCTTTAATAAGGGAGGCCAGAATCAAAGGAATGGCAATTAGCTTTAACAACTTCACGAAAATGGTTCCAAAAGGCTTGATCCAGTCGGAAACAAATTGAGGACCCCAATCCAAACCGGTCATGACAAACCCAAAGACCAATCCCAGGAACATCCCAATCAAAATTTTCCAGTGTAATTCTAATTTTTTCATATATCGATGATTATATTCTTGATAGTCTGTTCAATAAAACAAAATCGGCTAAAACCAGGGCAGCCATGGCCTCCACAATGGGAACCGCTCTTGGAACCACACAGGGATCATGTCTTCCTTTACCCTGTATTTCCACTTTTTCGCCTTCGCTATTGATCGTTTCCTGGGTTTGCATGATGGTGGCGACGGGCTTGAAAGCGACTTTGAAATATACGTCCTCCCCATTACTTATTCCTCCTTGTACGCCTCCACTATGATTGGTTTGGGTGCTACCGTCGGCATTAAAAATATCGTTGTGCTCGCTCCCTTTGAGTCGGGTTCCTTCGAATCCACTACCATATTCAAAACCTTTTACAGCGTTGATCGACAACATCGCTTTACCCAACTTGGCATGCAGCTTATCAAAAACGGGCTCTCCAAGGCCCACCGGCATGTTTTGGACCACGCAACTAATGGTTCCTCCCACGGTATCACCTTGTTTGCGGATGTCTCTTATATATGCCTCCATTTGTTCGGCCATTTGGGAGTCTGCCGTACGCACCGGATTCTTCTCGATCTGTGTAAAATCCAATTCCTGATAAGGCTTTTCCAGCTGTAAGGTACCCACTCCAGACACATAAGCGGTAATTTTTATATCCTTCAAAAGCTGCTTGGCAATAGCACCGGCCGCTACCCTGCTGGCGGTTTCGCGGGCCGAAGAGCGTCCGCCTCCCCTATAGTCCCGAATGCCGTATTTACGATCGTAGGTAAAATCTGCATGGGATGGACGATAAGTGTCTTTTATATGGGAATAATCCTGAGATTTCTGGTTGGTGTTTTCAATTACAAATCCAATGGGAGTGCCCGTCGTTTTTCCTTCAAAGATCCCCGATAGGAATTTTACCGAGTCGGGCTCTTTGCGTTGGGTGACAATAGCCGATTGGCCGGGTTTTCTACGTTGCATTTCGGCTTCAATGGCCTCGAAATCGAGTTCGATACCCGCCGGACAACCATCAATGATCCCGCCAAGCGCAGGCCCGTGGGATTCTCCAAAAGTGGTGAGTTTAAATAGTGTTCCGAAGGTGTTTCCCGCCATAGAATGCTTTTTAACAAATGTAACCATTCCCATCGAATCCAAAAAACACCTGGATACCCAATATTTCGACGGCTTCTGTCAAGCCAGTGCCTGCCTTAAAATGGTCACCGGATGCAGCGCCTCCCGTTGGGTGCCGTCCTTAATTTGATGGCGGCAACTCGTTCCATTGGCAGCTATTACAGTAGTTGCAGGCGCTTTTCGCACACTTGGAAATAGTCGTAATTCTCCAATTTGCATGCTGACATCAAAATGCTCCTTTTCATACCCAAAACTCCCGGCCATCCCGCAACATCCGGAGGTGATGAGCGTAGGTTTATAATTTACGGGCAGGTTTAGGATATCGAAGGTCGTCTTTTGATTGCTCAGGGCTTTTTGATGGCAGTGCACATGGATCTTGATCTGTTTTTCTTCGGAAGTGAATTGTGAAGCGGTTATCGATCCTTGCTCCATCTCACGGGCGAGAAACTCTTCAATGAGCAAGGTATTTGCTGAAATACGTTTGGCCGATTCCCTGTCCTCCACCAACCGCAGATATTCATCCCGAAACCCCAGTATGGCCGAGGGTTCGATGCCCAAAAGAGGCACTTCTTCAGAAATCATTGCTTTTAGGAAAGCGACGTTGGTTATGGCATGTGCTTTGGCCTCTTCCAAAAAACCTTTACTAATGAGCGCCCGGGCACTGTCCAAATGATCGACAATCGTGACTTTATAGCCTAGGGCTGTCAATAAATAATAGGCGTCTTCGGCAATATGTGATTCGAGATAATTACTGAATTCATCAACAAACAAAACAACTTCTTTTTTATTAATAACCTGCTTATTTGTAAATGATTGGGCTATTTTACCAAAACTTTTACTTGAAATACTTGGCAGTGTCCGTTCGGTGGCCACTCCGCTTCTGGATTTGATGAGTTTGGCCGTGAGAGGGTTGCTTAAAAAGAAATTTGCAAGTCGGGGAAATTTTGATGCCTTTTTATGATATATACTACTCCTCCCAAATAACTTGTCTGCTCGGGAAACACCGTTAGATTTTTGGTATTGGAATAAAAATTCGGCTTTTGCGGTAGCTATGTCCACGTTGCTGGGGCATTCGGTGGCACAGGCTTTACAGCCCAGGCACAGATCAAATACCTTTTTGAGTTCTTCAGAATTGAATTTATTTGCTGCACCTGAGGTTGTAAGTACTTCCCGCAGCATATTAGCACGTCCCCGGGTGGTATCGGTTTCATTTTTGGTGGCGTGATAACTGGGACACATGGTACCTGATGCCTGGGCAGTTTTCCGGCAATCTCCGCTACCGTTGCATTTTTCTGCAAGTCGCAGTAGCCCCTGAGAGTCACTGAAATCGAGCAGAGTTTCCACAACCGGGGTAACGACTTCGGTTTCATTGCGAAGAGATTGGTCCATAGGCCAGGCGTCGGTGATCTTGCCCGGATTGAAGATATTTAACGGATCAAAACAGTGTTTGATGCGCTTTAAGCGCTCGAAATTGTTGGTACCGATCTGCATTTCCAAAAACTCGGCGCGTACAATACCGTCGCCATGCTCCCCGGAAAAGGAACCCCGGTACTTCTTCGTGAGTTTGGCCACCGCAGTAGTGATCTTTCTGAAATAATCCACTCCCTCCGCGGTTTTCAAATTCAAAATGGGACGTAAATGCAATTCTCCGGCTCCTGCATGGGCGTAATAGACGGCTTGCTGGCCGTAACTTTTCATGAGTTGGGTGAATTCCAGGATATACCCGGGCAGGTCGGAAAGAGCCACAGCGGTATCTTCAATGCAGGCCACGGCTTTTCGATCTCCCACCATATTGCCCAATAGTCCGAGACCCGCCTTACGCAGCTCAACGGCCATTTCAATCTCATCGCCTTTTAAAACAGGTGCCGCATAGCTCAATCCCGATTTCTGAAGGGAATTCAGCAAGGCCTGGGTTTGGGAGGCTAAATGAGTCTCTGAAGTTGCTTTTAGCTCCAGCAAAAGGATCGCTTTGGGGTTCCCTTCCACAAAAAAGCGGTAGGGTTCGTATTTTTTGTTCTGTTGGGTACAGTCGAGGATCACATCATCCATCATTTCACAGGCATACAGATCGTGCTGCATGGCAATATTGACGTCGTTCAGGCAATTTTCGAGGGATTCATATTGAGCGACCACCATGGCACTGAGCGGTGGTGGCAGATCGTCCAATTGCAGCGTGATCTCGGTGGTAAAGGCCAGCGTACCCTCACTTCCGCAGAGAAGTTTACTCAAATTTATGTTTTCTTCGGAAGTATTAAAAACCGATGTGTCGATCAGGGCATCCACCGCATACCCCGTATTTCGGCGATGGATCTCGGGTTTCGGAAATTCCTTTCTGATCTCCGCCTGCGCTTCTTCCGAAGACAATTCAGAAAAAATAGTTTTGTAGATATGGCCTTCAAGCGTGTTCAGTTGGGTTTTGGCTTCGTATGCTTCCGAAGAAATTTCAGAAAAAACAACCGTTTCCCCATTCGATAACACGGTTTTTAAGGAAACCACCTTATCTCGTGTCACCCCATACTGGATGGAAGTGGTCCCGCTGCTGTTGTTGCCTACCATCCCTCCCATCATACAGCGGTTGCTGGTAGACGTATTGGGGCCGAAAAAGAGGCCAAAGGTTTTTAAATGTGCATTCAATTCATCCCGAATCACTCCCGGCTGCACGGTGACCGTCTTTTTTTGAGTATCGACCGATAGGATCTTGGTAAAATATTTGGAGACATCTACTACGATCCCCTCTCCCACGCATTGCCCTGCGAGCGAGGTTCCCGCGGTTCTTGGGACCAGGGAGGCTTGATGCTCAGTAGCAAATTGGATGAGTTGTGTGATTCCCAGTATATTTTTTGGAAAGGCCACGGCCAACGGCATCTTCCGATAGACGGAGGCATCGGTTGCATATAAAGTTTTATGAAGATCGTCGAAAAATAAATCGCCCTCGAAGTACGTTGTAAGATGTGTTAGCGCTTTTTTCATTTGTGATACCGTAAAAATAGAAAACTACCAACACTTATCGACCCAATTTGAAATAGAAATACTTTAATAATTGCTTAACACTTTTTTAAATGAATCATTTTAGTTTTACATCACAAACAACAAACCTTATTATGAGAAAAACTTTTTTATTACTTCTGGCATTAACTGCAGTTACAATGGGTGTTCAAGCCCAGGGAATATCCGATAATGCCCTCGGTCTGCGTCTAGGTGACAACGATGGTTTTGGGACTGAAATTAACTACCAACGGGCTTTAAACGAAAACAACCGACTAGAATTTGGTCTGGGTTGGAACGGTGGTAATAACGTGGACGCCTTCAAACTGACTGGCCTGTATCAATGGGTTTTCAATTTGGATGGCAATTTCAACTGGTATGTGGGTGCCGGTGGCGGGGTTGGACAGGTGAATTACGACAAGAATCTGGTGGGTAGCCCAGATGACGAAACCTTCTTTTTTGCCGCAGGTGATATTGGAATCGAATACGATTTTGACATTCCGTTGCTTCTTTCGCTAGATTTCAGACCTGAGATTGGTTTTGGGAATGTAAACGATGATGTTGATTTTGACATCGCCTTCGGAATACGGTACCAATTCTAATCACTCTATCGCATTAAATTTTACGAACCCTCTGGCAACAGAGGGTTTTTTTTATTCTTACAAACCCTGTTTTAAATATGGGGTTTTACTGGGTAAAAAGTAGGGTTTTTCCTTTTTTTTATGCTGAATATTTATCGCAACTTTGTGAAAGCCAATAATCTAACCGAATATGAAAACTCATTATGTCGATGTACATTGTCACCCATCCCTAAAACCTTATAGTAAAAGTTTTAAATACCCGCCTAATAAGGTAAACGCTCTGGACACCAATCGAAAGAACTCCATATGGCATTATAGTCCACCCACGGCCTTTGAGAAATTTATCAACAGAATGATCACCCTCACCAAGTTCACCCAAACCGATATGACTGCTGTGGCGCGTTCGGGTTCCAAAGTGATGATCGTGAGTCTCTATCCGTTTGAAAAGCATTTTGCTTCAAAGCGTGTTATGGGCTGGAAAGGATTGACAGATGCCATGGTCAACCTTGTGGCGAGTGTGAGCCAGAAACGAATCGATTACGTTTTACGGCATACCGATTATTTTGAAGATCTTATTTCTGAATACGATTTTTACGCCCAGTTACACAATCAAGTACAGCGTATTGACGGCATAGTTTACACCTATCGATTGGTTAAAAGTTTTGCTGAAATTGAAGAAAATTTCACCCACGAAACCGAAAATAAGAAGATCATAAACATTATTGTAACCATAGAAGGGGGACATTCCTTCAATACCGGCCTCGATATGAATCGTGATAGCGGTACCCGTGAAGAGGTTATTGCCAATGTAAAGAAAGTGAAGCAATGGGATCATCTACCCGTTTTTATCACCTTTGCACATCATTTCTACAATGAACTCTGCGGACATGCGCGTAGCATCAGTGTTAGTGCGCTGCGGGACAATCAAAACAGAGGTCTGGATAGTGGCATTACCGATCTGGGAATGGAAGTTCTGAAATTGTTGCTTGACAACACAGACGGGAAGCGTATTCCCATTGACATCAAGCATATGAGTACGGCTTCCCGTAAAATGTATTATGAGCTGCTCGATAATGGGCTGGCCGAGGAAGATATTCCGGTGGTTGCAAGTCATGGAGCCACCAATGGAATGCGTTCCATATCTCAATGGGACCAAACCGATTATCCCGATCGAGCTAAGTTCTTCAATAACATCGACATCAATTTCTATGATGACGAATTGGTGCGTATCGCAAAAAGTAACGGCTTATTTGGTATACAATTGGATGAACGCCGTATTGGCAGTAAAAAGGCAATTAAAAAGTCGAAGATATACTTTCCGAATAAACGAAAACAACTTCGAAAAAAATCGCTATTGGTGTGGCGTCAAATAGAGCATACCGCCGAAGTATTGGACGCGCAGGGACTGATCTGTTGGGAAATTCAGTCGATTGGCAGTGATTTCGATGGAATCGTGAATCCCATCAAAGGCCTGTGGACGGCCGAAAACATCAAAGACCTGGGTGAAGAGCTGCTGAATCACGCCAGAGCTTATCTGGATAAAAACCGAAACAACTTAAAACCCCACAATCGAATTACTCCCGAATTGATCGTTGAGAAAGTACTGCACCAAAATGCAATGGATTTTATCAAGCGCTATTACTAGTACTTTTGGATATAGGTGAATTGCATCGCATTTGCCTGCTTCTCTATTTTGAAAATAACATAGGGAGAGGTGACTGCCATAGTTGTCATTCCATCCGGAGCGGTGGATTCCAATTCAACCGTCGTTTGGTAGCCGCTGCGAACTACATTTTTAACCATTACGGCATATCCCCCGGTAGGTTTCTCGCCCAGGGTAACAAAGCCGACCCAATAGCTGGAAAAATCAATTTTCGGCGGCTCTAACTTGGGTGCGAGGTTTCGATTTATGGTGTGATAAATTTCATTCAAATCGCTTTGGGAGGCAATTTGAATTTCTCTGGCTTTTGTAAAATTTCCATGAATGCCTTGTCCTACTATTTCAAACTGGACTTCAACACGCGAAGGGAATCCCGGAGACTCATTAGGCATGGGAACTGGACTCTTGCAGCTCATCACCATAAAAAAGATACCCCAAAGGGCTCCTTTAATATACTTTTTGCATTGCCTTTTCATAGGTAGCTTCGTAAAGTGGTACGATATTCTTGGTTTCGAATTTCGCTGCCGTTTCCCGAGCCTGCTTTTTGAACTTACGTAGGGTTTCGTCTGAGCTTAAGATGGAAAGGGCTTTGGTCGCCATATCTTCGACATCACCCACATTACTTAGATAACCGCTAACCCCGTGCAAATTTACTTCGGGCAAACCACCGGTGTTACTTGAGATAACCGGTACTCCACTTGCCATGGCTTCTAGAGCGGCCAAACCAAAACTCTCTTTTTCAGAAGGCAATAAGAACAGGTCGCTAAAGCATAGAATTTTATCAATTTCACTGCTATTTCCCAAAAAGAGCACTTTTTCCTCCAAGCCCTTGGACCGGCAAAGTGCTTCGGCCTTTTCCTTTTCCGGGCCAGCTCCCACCAGAATCAACTTGGCCGGGATTTGCTTCTGAATTCGGTCAAAGACTTCTATAACGTCCATGATACGCTTTACCGGTCGAAGATTACTAATATGAGTTATAATTTTTTCGTTCTCATTGGCCATCATGTCGCGCTGACAATCTGTAAATTCATGATTGTATTTGGACATATCGATGAAATTGGGAACTACATCAATTTCATTCTTGATATCGAACAATCGGAGGGTGTCATCCTTCAAGCTTTGTGATACCGATGTAACCACATCACTTTCATTGATACTGAAGGTGACGGCCGGCTTGTAAAAGGGATGGTTTCCCACCAAAGTAATGTCTGTTCCGTGCAAGGTAGTCACCATGGGAATGAAGATTCCCTCGGCCTGAAGCATTTTCTTTGCCATATAGCCCGCATATGCATGCGGAATAGCGTAATGTACGTGCAGCAGATCAATCTTAAAAAGCTTGACCATATTCACCAATTTACTCGATAAGGCCAATTCGTAAGGTTGGTAATGAAAAAGCGGATATTCCGGCACCGTGACCTCATGGAAGTGAATATTCCTGGAAATCAATTCCAGACGCACGGGTTGCTTATAGGTTATAAAATGTACTTCATGACCGTGTTCGGCGAGAGCTATTCCTAACTCTGTGGCTACAACTCCGCTTCCACCCCAGGTGGGATAACATACAATGGCGATTCTCATAATTTTGTTCCCCTTCTTATTTTTTTAATTATTCCTGCTCTGTCACCTTTACTAATTCTTCCCGATCCACCCTAATAATAGCGTTATAGATAACTTCCTGAATGTTACTACGCAGATTACTGCTAATTATTTTGCGATTATCTGCTGTAGGGTAGGTTCTATTCGATAAAAAAACATAGACGATTTCCTCTTCAGGATCGGCCCAGGTAAATGTTCCGGTAAATCCGCTATGTCCAAAACTCGTCATAGATACACAACCACAGGTAGGACCAACATCCCCCAATTGAGGCTTATCGAAGCCTACTCCCCTTCGTACATCATCTTCACAAAAATAGCAGGTATTAAAGGCATCGATCACTTCCGGTTTTAAATAGCGCTTCCCTCCGTAACTTCCCTTCCACAAATACATTTGCATGATCTTGGCCACATCATTCGCATTACTGAATAAACCGGCATGCCCGCAAACTCCACCTAACATTGCAGCTCCTTGGTCGTGTACATAACCTTGTACTTTCTTCATTCTGAAATAATTGTCATCTTCGGTGGGGGGAATATCATCTTTTTTAAATTTATCCAGCGGATTATAGGTTGTGTAATTGGCTCCCAGAGATTCATACAGATTGCGTTGCACCAATTTATCCAGAGAGGTTCCATAGAAATCTTCCAGGTATTTCATCAAGAGATAATACGGCAGATCGCTGTATTTATAACCTGATCTTGTCCTGAGTTCGCTGTCACGAATAAGTTCAAAAATACTGTCCTTATAATCGGTGCGCATATACATTTCGTCAGCCACCTTGATAGCGAATTTTTTACTTTTTTCTGAAGCGTAATACTTGGTGTCGGGTAATAGGGTTATGGTATCCATGGTATTTCCGTAGAAAGGAATCCAGGCTCTGAGCCTTGCGGTATGGGTTAATAATCCCTTTAACGTAATATTTGCTTTGTTGGAATTCTTGTACTCCGGTAGCATTTGTGAAAGCTTAGTATCCAGGGTAATGACCCCTCGATCTATCAATTCCATGATCATGGGTAAGGTAGCCAGTATTTTGGTAAGCGATGCTAGGTCGTAAATATCATCATCCCGCACCGAATTTTTCTTATCCTGCGTATGATGGCCAAAATTCTTATTATAAATAACTTTTCCTTTGCGCGCCACCAGAATCTGCGCTCCCGGCATCATTCCAGCCCAAACGCCTCCTCGGGCCAAGGTATCGATACGTTTTAATTTTTCGCTGTCAACACCCACACTTTCGGCAACTCCATATTGCAGACGTTCCAGGGTGGGAGTATCAATGGAGGTATGCAAAGGAAAATCTTCTCCTATAGAAACAGGTAGCATTCCCTTTCCTTCACGCGCACCAAAAATAAGCTGTGCCGAAAGTTGCTGGGATACGTTACTGTTTTGATACGAAACGATAATACCTTCAAAGTTAGCAGTGGTTTTTAGATCCAACAGTGCATAAGGCCGCGCGAATACATCCAGTATCACCTTGTTGGTGCGTGCGATTTCATACATCCATACCAGTTCTTTTTCCTCAATTTTATAGTCCTTCCAGGGATTTTCATTCGATTTGTGAAAACCTATGATGACGTAGTCGTACCGTTTCAGTCGTTTGATATAGCTATCGAGACTATTGGCCTTTACCCAATCGATTCGATCGTACTTCCGAAGATATTGTAAGAACTCCCGGCCACTGTCATCTCCAAAATTTACATATGCAATTTTCTTTTTCTGAAGGTTTTGGATAGGTAAAATAGCCGAGTCGTTCTTTATAACCGTGAGGGCTTTTTCCATAGCCTCTTCATATAAAACTCGATCTACCGGAGCAATGAGGTCGTTCAGAAGATTTTTTGTGGGAACCGGTTCAAATTGATGCAACCCAACTTTGTATTTGGCAAACAATATTTTCTTAACCGAATGTGCCAAACGTTCCTCGGAAACCACGCCTTCCCGGTAAGCCCGCACTAGTATTTCATGAGCCTTGGGAACGTCTTCAGAAATCAAGAGAACATCATTTCCAGCTAAAAATGCTGCCAGATCGATCTCTCCCGGCTCTTTAAAATTGGCGGCGCCTTTCATATTCAAGGCATCGGTAAAAATGAGGCCATTGAAACCCATTTCTCCTTTCAGCATATTGGTGATCACATTTTTTGATAAGGAAGAGGGATATCCGGCTTCAGGTACTATGGATGGAATATTTAAGTGGGCAACCATAACACTACTTAATCCTTCGCCAATAATTCTTTTATAGGGGTATAATTCGATGGTATCCAATCTCATTTTATCAAACAACAGTGTAGGAAGGTTTTTGTGCGAATCGACATCGGTGTCACCGTGTCCCGGAAAATGCTTGGCATTAGCCAAAATTCCGGCGCGTTGCATCCCTTTCATAAAGGCGATGGCCTTTTGTGTTACATTTTCCCGGTCCTCTCCAAATGAGCGGTTGCCAATGATAGGGTTTTTGGGATTGATATTGATATCTACCACGGGAGCAAAGTTGAAATGCACTCCCAATCGTTTACAGTGATCCCCAATGCGCTCTCCTACCCTTTCGATAATCGTATTGTCTTTGATAGCACCCAACGTCATATTCCATGGGTAAGCGAAGGTTGAATCCAGTCGCATGGCCAGCCCCCATTCGGCATCCATTCCTATTAATAATTTGGTCTTTGCCTTAGCCTGAAACTCGTTGTTTAGTTTTGCCTGTCGATGGGGACCTCCTTTAGAAAAAATAATTCCTCCTATATAATAATCAGTAATCAGGTCTTTTACCTTATCTGTTTTTTCTTTGGGGTCGCTGGAATAAACATCCACCATAAAGAGTTGCCCCACTTTTTCCTGAAGGCTCATGTTTCCGTAGATACTGTCGACCCATTGCTGCTGACCCTCAAGGTCGTTCTCCAACATCAACGGATTAATTTGTTGTGAAAAACTGAAGAAAAAAGTTAAAATAAAAAGTGAGGTTGTCAATATTCGCATCATTCAACTAAAGTAGCAAAAACTATGCTAAAAATCTGCTGTGCCAACTATCTTTTGCAGGCACTTCCCAATGCTCGTAATATTCAGCTTTGGTGTTGACCAGGTTGTTAAATACCACGGTGTTGGGAGATACCGAACGGTTTTTCGCCATCTTTTTGAAATCGGCTAACGATTTGTGGGCGATAAACTCACCGTTGTAAAAAGTTACATTCATTTTATCTAACAAATCGACTCCCAATTCCTTTTCCAACGATTGAATAAAGTACACCGAGGCATCGATACTACAGCCTGAAGCTGAAGCATTGGCCTGATTGAGGCCAAATACAATAAAGCGACTGTGTTTTATTTCAAAGCCCGCTTCCAGTGCCGCTCCATGAGCGGTCCATGCTAGCAGGAATTCTTCCGTTTTATGGGTAATGGTGGCTATTTCTTCCTGAGAGAATTTACGATTGGATTGATAGATCCAAATTCTTGAATCATCCGGGAGGTTTTTGAAATCTACTAACATTTTCTTTCTATCTTAAAATTGATTTAGAAATGACCTTCCGGGAACCGGAGGCCAATCCAAGGATTATAAATCGGCGGCATTCGCGATCATTTCGGCTATATCCATCACGGCAATACTGCCTTCTTTTTCCTTACTCTTCACACCATCGGTCATCATGGTGTTACAGAATGGACATCCGGCGGCAATAATTTCGGGTTGTGTTTCTATGGCTTCTTCGGTGCGTTCTATATTGATCTCCTTATCACCTTTTTCAGCTTCTTTGAACATCTGTGCTCCTCCGGCACCACAGCACAGGCCACGGGCTTTGCAGCGCTTCATCTCAACCAATTCCACTTCCAGTTTCCGAAGTAATTCACGCGGGGCTTCATATTCATTATTGGCTCTTCCCAGGTAGCAAGGGTCATGAAAGGTAATGCGTTTGCCTTTATATTTCCCACCCTCCACTTTCAATCTTCCTTCATTCAGTAAGGATTTCAGGAATTGGGTGTGGTGCATCACTTCATAGGTGCCTCCCAGATCGGGATATTCATTCTTAATTGTATTGAAGCAATGCGGACAAGTGGTCACGATCTTCTTTATCTCGTATCCATTCAACACCTGAATGTTCATCATCGCCTGCATCTGAAATAAAAACTCATTTCCGGCACGCTTGGCGGGGTCTCCACTACAGCTTTCTTCCGTTCCCAGAACCGCAAAATCAACGCCGGCGTTATTGAGCAGTTTTGCAAACGCTTTGCTGATCTTTTTGGCGCGATCATCAAAACTTCCGGCACAGCCCACCCAAAATAAAACCTCCGGGGTTTTGCCTTCAGCAAGATATTGTGCCATTGTGGGAACTTTTATTGCTTCGCTCATTTTATTGGCTTTTAATCATCAAAGACCTGAATGGTTACTTTCTTGTCTACCAAATCGGTAAACTTACCCTTGTAGCGCGTTGCTTTCACCAAATGGTTGTCTACCCAGTGATAGTTACCTCCACGGGGTTTTCCCATGAGCATGGAGTGATATTTAAATCCATGTTTATTAAGCCAGACTTCGGTCACTTTACGATGGGCTTCTGTACGTGAGGTAAAAAAACAGATAATATGTCCCTCGTCGTACCATTTGTTGAGTGTTTTCAGCGCGTCGGGGTATACCGCTGCGGTGGCCATACGCTCTGGTTCCTCATTGGGGATATCGTCGCATATGGTTCCATCTATATCGATAAGATAGTTGGTAATACCCTTGGGCAGTATAGGGCTCACCGTTTCGCCTTTTTCCACTTTATCATGGAGCATCTTCTCTACTTCTTCTTTTTTCATTGCGGTAAATTTTGAATCTAATTTATAGTTTGGTTATTTATTCGTTAATCCAGTTGGCCCTGTCCATTTGATTAAAAGGCCAGGGAGCACCATTGTTTTCAATATTGGTCATGGTAACATTCAATTCGGAAGGCGCTGCGGACTGCTCCATCACCAAATATTGGCGCATGTCCATAATTATGGACAATGGATCAATGCTTACGGGGCAAGCCTCTACACAGGCGTTACAGGTTGTACAGGCCCATAATTCCTCATGGGTAATATAATCTCCGAGCAATTGCTTGCCGTCAGGTTCAAATTGTCCTTTTTTATCCAGGCTGGCTCCCACTTCCTCAAGACGGTCCCGCGTATCCATCATGATTTTTCGCGGCGATAATTTTTTGCCGGTTTGATTGGCTGGGCATTCGCTTGTGCATCGGCCACATTCGGTACAGGTATAGGCATTGAGCAGTTGAATACGGTTTAGGTCCATCACATCACTGGCGCCAAATTTTGCGGGCGTTTCGGCTCCTTCGGGAGGAGCGGCGTATGGATCTGCACTTGGGTCCATCATGAGTTTTACTTCATTGGTTACCGACTCCAGATTATTAAATTTCCCCTTGGCGGTCAACTTTCCGAAGTATACATTCGGAAACGCCAGTATAATATGTAAATGCTTACTGAAATACAGATAGTTCAGAAAGACCAATATCCCTAAGATATGAAGCCACCAGGCTGTTCTTTCAATGAGGATCAAGGTGCTTTCGGAAAGTCCTTGCAACAAAGGCAGGAGGTGAATGCTTATGGGAAACATCCCCGCTTCGTGATAATGGGCGGAACCCATATCCTGCAACTGATGATCGGCGCCATTCATCGTAAGAAAAAGTACCATTAAAAACACTTCAAAATAAAGGATGATATTTCCGTCATTCTTGGGCCATCCCTTCATCTCGGGGCTCAGGAAGCGTTTGAGTTTTTGTACATTCCGACGGATCCAGAAAATGACCACCGCCAGCAATACTAAAAAGGCCAATACTTCAAATGAGGCGATTAAATAATCGTAGACGACACCGGCGGCCGAAAATATGCGATGCGTTCCTAAAATCCCATCGATTATAATTTCAAGCACCTCAATGTTGATAATGACAAAGCCTACATAAACAAATATATGCATGATCCCTGCGACGGGACGTACCACCATTTTGGATTGCCCCAAAGCAATGCGCAGGACGTTTTTCCAACGTTGCCCTTTATGATCACTGGCAGCTACATCCCGCCCCAACTTAATGTTGCGCACGATCTTTCGAATATTTCTGGTGAAATAGCCTATGCCCACGATAAGGGCTATCATAAAAAGTATGTTCGATAGGTATTGCATTACTGAATCGTATCTTGTGGAGCGGTGTATTGTTTGGGTCTTTTTCCGAAGAGAGAAAAATGCACATAACGCTTTGGATTCAACTTCATATCTTCCAACAGTTGTGCCATTTGCTTGGATGCGCCGGTTAGATTATTATACAATTTATCGTCCTTGAGCAGTTTGCCAACGCTGCCTTCGCCATTCTCGATTCCTTCGGCAATGTTATTTAATTTTCCAATGGTCGCCTCCATATTCCGAATGAGCTCTCCTGTTTCAAGCTGCGCCAGGGAATCGGATAGTTTAGCAAAGTTCTCAGCCGTTATATCCAAATTGGCAAAGGTGCTATTGAGTTTGTCCTTATTAGTACTCAATAATGACTTCATATCACGGGAAACCCCATTGAAAGATGCCATGGTTGCATTTAAGTTTGAAATACTCGAACGAAGGTTGGCTTTTGTTTCCTCATCCATAATGTCGTTAACGCCAATCAATACAGTGTCTAACTTAGCCAGGGTCTGTTTAAGGCTGGTTTCGAGGGGTACGAATTTATCCATAAGCCCGGCAATCATCCCCGTCTGGATCTCCCCGGTTAACGTGTCGCCAGATTTTGCTTTCGCGGCATCATCGATAACAGGGAGAATACCCAAATTATTACCGCCAATAAGTCCGCTGCTATATATTTGAACCACGCTGCTTTTTGAGAATTCAAAGTCTTTTTCTACTGAAAACTTCACAAGTAGGCCTCCTTTTTTATTCAGAAAATCAATACTTTTTACCTGCCCCACTTCGAGACCATTGATCGTAACGGGCGCAGAGGGTTTAAGTCCGGCCACGTTTTCGTATTTCACATAAAATATTCTGTCGGTTTCCAACAAGCTCGAGTTTTTCAAAAAATTATATCCGAAAATGAACAGCAGGATGCCTGAAAGGACTAAAATACCGGTTTTAACTTCTCTGGAAAGTTTCAAAGGCTTGATTTTGGTTAAGACACAAATTTAGAAATAATTATGGTACCCGAATTAGATTATCTGAAAAATTGACAAGATTTTATAGGGCTTGAAAGGTCTGTGGCTCTTGAAATGTTGTTGTTTTGCCACTTCCGGCACTCGATTATTGCCGGTCTTCGGTTTTCAATACTTCGGAAAGGCGCACTTTTTTGTCATCCCTGAAAGCGACTACGTAGCTACTTGTAAAGCCTTTTTCCCGTGCGAAGGTTTTCATTAACTGAATTTTGTTGTAATCGGAAGTTTCCCCGTAATAGTATTTATAAAGTGAGTCTTCCTTATTACGCGAAATTTCCTTGAGGCCTTTAAAATTGTAGGGTTTGGTGTCCATTTTTTTACTGCTTGCGGCCAATTGTACTTTGAAAATCACACCCTCGTAGATCTTTTCTTCTGTAGTTTCGATGGCTTTATTCACTTCGGTTTCGGTGATCACCGGATTTTGGAAATCACTAGTGGCAAGTGCCAGATTCTTTCGGTAGGAAATAATGCCGTTGGCAATTTCCCGTGCCATTTCCTTGCGCCCCTTTTTCGAATTGACATAAGGTCCTTCCTTTTTATGGGTTAAAAATCCTAATTCCACAAGTACACTGGGCATGTATGAATGGTGTAATACCCAAAAGACATCTTGCTTAACACTGCGGTCACGGCGTTTGAGGTTGTTTACCATATTATTCTGAATCAATCCGGCCAGCATGATACTCTGGTCCAGATATTCTTCCTGCATGAGGGTTAAACCAATAAGTGATTCCGGGGAATTGGGATCGAAACCCGCGTAGGTTTCTTCATAGTTATCCTCTAAAAATATTACTTCGTTCTCCTTTTTAGCTGTATTTAGGTTCTGGGTACTCTTATTAAGCCCCATCACAAAGGTTTCGGCCCCGTAAGCCTGGGTATGATGCGAGTTACAATGGATGGATACAAAAATATCGGCATCCACGCTATTGGCGACCGGTGCTCGATCCACCAGCTCAATAAATACATCGGTTTTTCGTGTATAGATCACCTTGAATGCAGGATCTTTTTCCAATATCTTCCCTATTTGAAGGGTCACATCCAGCGCAATGTCCTTTTCCAGATACCCATTACCCCGGTTCCCTGGATCCTTGCCTCCGTGTCCGGCGTCCAAAACCACTACAAACGGTTTGTTGGTATCGTTGTTGATGCTTTGGAAAGAAAACGAAAGTACGATCCCCGTAATTAAAATAAAAAGAAGTAAATATTTGGTACGCATAAACAAGTAACGTGATATAAAAGGGGTTATTTTAAAATTTTGTTATAACAAATTGCAGCCCAAAAAATATGCTTAGTTTTGATTAGTCAAAAACTAAGCCAATATATCGATTGAACGGGCTGGTTTTTCAGCCTTACTTTTTATTTATCACAAAAGATATCGACAAATATATAGAATCGCAGCATTGAATTTCAACAGGCAAATTTTAATTCTTACCCTCCTATTTCTGCTTCATTGCAGCCCTGTTGTTTATTCACAAGACCCACCCAGTCGCGGTTCGGTGGTAATTGAGGCGAAAACGGACTCTTCGGCTACCAAAGTCATCGACACCCTCTTTACCAATGAGATTTTATTGGGAGAGCGGGTGACCGATACAGTTAAAAATGATACCGTTCTTCCGAAGAAAGAAGCATTGCTTACCGATATCATTGAATACTATGGCGAGGACTATGTCTATATAGATCGGAAAGCCGGAAAGATTTATATGTACAATAAGGCATTTATCATTTATGAAGATTATCGAATCGATGCCGGAATGATCATTCTGGACTATAACAAGAATGAGGTGTTCGCCAAGGGTATTGACAGTGCAGGGGTCTATCAGCAAGCTCCTATTTTTGTACAGGGAGCCAATAAGGTGGAACCGGATAGCATTAAATTCAATTCAGTCACTAAAAAGGCGATCATTTATAATGCCGTAACAGATCAAAGTGGTTTCCGAACGAGGGCACAAGTGACCAAAAAAGTCAACGATTCGGTATATTTTCTTCGGAATGTGAAGTTTACCACCTCTCAAAATATCGAAGACCCCGAATACTATTTCTATACCCGAAAAGCAAAATTTGTTCCCGGACGCAAGATCGTTACCGGCCTCACCAATATGTACATTGCCGATGTCCCTACCCCATTGGGATTACCATTTTCCTTTTTCCCTTTATCTGAAGAACGTGCTTCAGGCTTTTTGCTACCCAGTATAGGAGAAAACAACAACCGAGGGTTCTCCTTTCAAAATGGGGGTTATTATTTTGCCATCAATGATTATGTAGACCTCACCATGGTGGGAGATTACTATACCAACGGGAGTTATGGCCTTCGTGGAGATAGCGATTATTCGTGGCGATATAAGTTTCGGGGTAATGTGAGTGTTCGCTATGAGAATTTGATTAACAGTGAACGTGGTTTCCCCGATTTTAGCCAGAGCTCTCTGTATAATATTCGCTGGTCGCATACTCAGGACCAGAAGGCGAATCCAAGTTCCAGATTTTCGGCATCGGTGAATCTGGGAAGCAGTCGGTTTTTGCAGCAATCTATCAATCAGACCAACAATGCGAGTCAGTTAGTGAATACCTTGAGTTCGTCGGTTTCCTATTCCAAAACCTTCGATATGGAACCTCAGATAAATTTTACGATCGCCGCCACTCACAGTCAAAACACCCAAACCGAAGCTATTAATATGTCGCTTCCCAATTTTAACGGAAGTGTTTCCCGTATTTTCCCATTTGCCCCGAAAACCGGAAGTAAAAAGGGAATCATTCAAAATATAAATTTCCAATACGATGTCACCGGGGAAAATCGAATTGCCACCACCGATTCCCTCTTCTTTAAAAGTGAGATGTTCGACAATGCACAAATTGGAGCTCGACATCGCATTCCCATTAGCACCAATTTCAAGGTATTGGATTATTTAAGTGTGACTGCCGGAACCACTTTTCAGGAGGTCTGGGTTGGTAAGACCTTTAGAAGGGATTTCGATCCTTTGTTGAATGACGGAGCCGGAGGGGTTGTGCAAGACACTATTTCGGGATTTGACGCCTATCGAACCTATGGCTTTAATGCCGGATTGGGGACCACCATCTATGGTTTATTCGATTTTGGACCCGATAAAAAAATACAGACCATTCGACATACGATGCGCCCCAGTATTGGCTACAGCATCAACCCTGGCTTCGAACAATTTTATGATCAATATGTGGTTCCTGTCACGGCCGACCCATTGATCAACGAAGAGATTGTCCAGTATTCCCGCTTCGAAAATACCCTTTACGGAGCACCTGGAAGGACTTATTCCAGCAGTTTAAGCTTTGGAATTAGCAATTTGCTGGAGGCTAAGGTGCGTGACAAGGATACCACCGCCACCGAACCCCGGAAAATTTCCCTCATCAACAACCTCAATTTCAACAGTGGTTATAGTTTTTCAAGAGATTCTCTCAAGTTGAATCCGGTCTCGTTTTCAGCAGGAATTCCCATTGTAAAAAAACTGGATCTGAATATCAATGGTGAATTGGACCCTTACGCACTTAACAGTAACAATCAAAAAATCGATAAATTCAATATCAATAATGGGGGTAGTCTTTTCAGGCTTACCCGGGGGAATATTAGTTTCAATTATTCTTTTAGCAGTCGTGATTTTGAAAGTGATGATGAAGAAGAAGATGACTTTGATAACGACACCTTTCGTAATGGAGGTAGGCCAGATGACTTGTTTGGTTCCACCCAACCTATTGGAGATAATAGCGTGAAACGAAAGAACGACAAGAAGGACGATGCAAAAGACCGTTCTTGGTATCAATACGATATCCCCTGGGATCTCAGACTGGCATATACAATTACCTACAACAACATCACCCGTCAAAACGAAATCTCTTCTCAATCCTTAATGTTTAGTTCCACGGTTGAACTCGCACCCAGATGGAGTGTTGGTATTTCTTCGGGATACGATTTCAAAAATAAGGGGGTTTCGCTCACACAACTGCGTTTTGTGCGGGATCTGGAGAGTTGGACCATGCGCTTTAACTGGACACCCATAGGCGTGACCAATACCACATGGAATTTCTTTATTGGTATTTCAAGTTCGGTGCTTAGTGATATTAAATACGATAAGCGACGTGAACGAGATAGAGGGCTTTAATTTTTTCTGAATAAATTGGAAGCTATAAACAATGAATCGGCTATTATTCAATAAACACCATTGACAATGAAAAAAATAATCAACACCTCAAACGCCCCTGCCCCTATTGGACCTTACAATCAGGCAGTTTTAAAGGGCGATATGCTTTATACTTCAGGACAAATAGCGTTTAGTCCAGCTACCGGTGAGTTGGTTTTGGACGATATTCATTCAGAAACCAAACAAGTCATGGAAAACTTAAAAGCGGTTTTGGCGGCCGCCGATATGGATTTTACCCATGTGCTCAAAACCTCCATATTTATTAGTGATATGGGAAATTTCTCTAAGATCAATGAGGTTTATGCCAGATATTTTGATGAAGCAACTGCGCCGGCAAGAGAAACTGTGGAAGTGGCAAACCTACCTAAGTACGTCAACGTGGAAATTTCAATGATAGCATCTCATTAAAAGAACCCGCTTAATCGTTTTTCTTTTCGGTTCCGTCGGGGGCTTTAAAATTAACCGGGAAAGAGCTGTCATCTGGAGTGACAGACGGGAGTTCGTTTTCCGGGGCAAGTGACACTTTTTTATTAAAGAGTCTCTGCATCAATTCCTGAAAAGTGTCGAAGTCAACCGAATAGGAAACCCCACCTCCCTGCTCATAGATCTGGTCTTCTCCGAAAAATTGAAGTTCGGCTTGTCGGTTGAAAAAGTTAATGCGCAAGCTTCCATCCTTATTGACCAGCCACTGCACCCTAATATCACCAGCTACTGAAGTGTCGTTGGATCCACCCACCGGTACTGCTACACTCCCATCAATTAGAATTCTTTCTGAAAAATTACCTGAAAATTGAAGTCCGTACCTTTCGGATGTTTCCTGATCCAGCGTCCTTGATGCCGGATTGTAATAAGGTAGCACCTTAAATCTTGCATCACTATCGGAAAAGATATCTGCGACCAGCTTGTTTACACGCTCCGCCAGCGTTGAAGCAATGGCATTCTGTCCGAGAGCCACATCACTTTGGAAGCCACCGGTAGACACCAGATAGAGTGCTTGGGCCTGGCGTTTGTCCTTATCCTGTAGCAGATAATCCAATTCACTTCGAACGGTTGAACTCACACCCGGGAATTCTATTCTAAAGTCGAGTTCCGGTTGAAGGATCTCACCGGTTAGATCTACCAAAACTTCCACAGGGATTTTTCGGTTAAAAGAAGGATTGTCCAAAAGTACGGATGGATTCGCTGCTGTGGTATACTTTGCCGTAAGGTCCAAACGGGCTCGTGTGGGATTCCCGTCCCAGGTGATGTTCCCGCCGCTAACAACATCGATAGTCTTATCTACCAACCCGCCATAACGGAAGTCGTATTTCCCCTCTGAGACCAGGAAATCTCCCCACATCTTAAATTTTCCGTTGGTATTGATCTCGAGCAGCAGGTTACCAAATCCTCTTCCTTTCAGTGTAGAGTTATTCCTTTTGTCTACGAGCACCTCAATTTCGGCGTTTTCGTTAATATCGAGTTCAAAGTTGAGGGAAAGCCCTTTGACCTCTTCCGGAACAATAACTATTCCACCCACCTTTGCCTTTTTCTCTTCAGGAGATATAAACCGTATGAAGGAATCGTCACTAATACTGGTAGCATCGCTAATGGGTATTTTAAAGGAAGTGCCTTTTTCAGTAGTGGCCAGTACATCAATGACCAGATTATCCAAAGGCCCTGCCATGGTCGATTCACCACTAATAAAAGCCGTTCCATAATAAAGTGCATCTTCGTCCGGAGGGGTGTCAAGTACCAGGAAACGTTCCGTTTCCAGCACAAGATTCATCCCCCAATTTCCAAAGTCTTCATGGGTAAAATTACCACGCAGGGTGGCATCAGTGTTGTATTTGGTGTCGGTCACTTTTGTGGGGGCGAGCGCAAATATTCCCTTTCGAACTGCTATGGAAGTATTGTCTTCAATATCCAGGTCTACGTTTAAATACGGAATTTTCATACCGCTTTTATTCAGGCTTAGCTTACCAGTAATATCAGGTGATTTTAAATTGCCGATTACTTTTGCATCCCCACTTACAAATCCCCGAATATTAGAGATCACATCTCCTCCTAACGGACTGAAACCGCCAAGATTAAATTCCTTAAACCGAACATCCAGAGCTATATAGGAATTCGCATCAGATACATCCAAACTTCCATCTGCTGTGAAGGAACTCACATTGTTGTTTACCAAACTCGATTTGATATTGTATTTGGTGAGATCGCTGTTCCCGGTGATGTTCAAATTAAGGTTTCCGAAGGCCACATCGTTCATTCGAAGGTTTTCAACTACAATTTTCGAATTGGGATAGTAAGCCCCTTTTTTCTTTAAAACATTGAGACGTCCATTGATATTTCCGGCCAGATTCAAACTATCTACCTGCGGCAACAGCTTCCCAATATCCACGTTGGTAAAGTCCAATCGCACATCGGTAGTGGTTGAATCCCGTATGACCCCGGCCATTTTAATCAGCTCACTTTTGTGTCGCAAGGTTAGGGAATCAAGAACAATATCCTTGAAATTATTATCGAAAGTCAATTTATTATGAGAGTTGTTATCACGGTTCAAAAACCAATCGTTATTCTGATAGTTGATTCTTGACCGTTTGATTCCCACAACCGATTTCCCCTGGGGATTTATGGTGTGGTAGAGTCTCATATTGAAAATGTCCTTTTGGTCTGCTCCGCCCTTAAATTCAGACTGAACATAAAGGGTGTCATTAAGCGTTTTATTGATGATATTTACTTCGGAAAGGTTGTAAGTCCCGGTATATAACGAGTCCACCGAAATAAAGGCATTGAATAACGGATTGTCGTTATCCAATTGAAGGTTGACCTTTCCAAAGTAATTGCCAAACAGCAATAACTCGGGGGATCGAAAGTCCATTTTAAATTTGGATTCGTCTGAATAAACGGAACCCTTTATGCGGGTGTTCTCCCCCAGTTGCAATTGAGGCACAAATACTTCAACAATTTTATTGTAGACTTCAAATTCATAATCAATATACTGGTCTGTAGTTACCTCATTCGGAATATAATTGGCATAAATACTACCCACCGAATTATGAAATAGATTGGGAATATCTTCTACTAAAAATCGTCCGCTAATTTTGCCGTTGATGATGTCGGGAGATTTTATTTCGATGGTACGTATATCTTCCGTAAAAAATGAAGCTATCTGGAAATCGTCAAAGTAAAAATCGTCATTTTCCGATTGATAGAAGGTTTCCACAAATTCGATATTACCAACGGCATCGTTGAACGTCGTTCCCTGCATATCCATTACAATCCTTCCGGCGAAAACAGCAACGCTGTCACGGGTAAAAAGGTTGAGCTTGCTTAATTCGGCATATTCGATATTGGCCTCAAAGTCGAATTGATTAAATTCTTTAGATATGTCCACCAAACCACTAAAATCCATTTTGATGTTGGGGTCATTGATTTTCAATTCTCCGTTAAATACGGGGTATTTCAGGTTTCCGGAGACATTGATATTCTTATAGGTATACTCTTCGAAGTTAAAGGAAGAAATGGTACCATTGATACGTGTATTCACGGTTTTTGGTGTAAACCCTCGTCCGTCGAAGCTAAGATCTGCGTCAACCGCCCCCAGGGAGATAGTGCCTGCAATTTTACCAAGGTTAAAGCGCTTCAGCACCACCTTGCCTCTATAGAATGCATTGTCAAAATCCTGAATATTCCCCATTTCCAGGCGGGTTTCCGCGCTTCCAATCGCGCTCATAATACTACTATCGGTAGTCAAAAGATCACCAAAAAGTTTGGTATTTCCCTTCAGGGTGAAGTTTTCAAACACCTTTATTTCCAAAGGGAGTGAATTGCCAATAACCTTAGGCATGAGTCTTCGCAGATCGTAGTAATTTGATGAGATACTATGATTGGTCGCTGTGATCACTAAGGTTTCATCGGGTGAAAGTAAATTCTGAAATTGATAATTACCATAAAACCGGGTATTTGAAAACGCTAAGCTTCCTCCTGTAAACTTCAAATTGTTGAGCGTCCCATAAATTTCGCCTTCCACGTTTATTCCTAAATTATCGCCAAACTCATTGTAAAAGGAATTCAGGTCGTTGGTTGAAATTTTGGCTTCGCTAAGTTTTGCATCTATGATCACATTGTTATTAAAATCGCTGAGACCCTCTTCCCCAACATTCAAAATAAGGTCTCCTTTGATATACGAGTCGGCCGTTTCCAACAGGAGATCCTTGAAGGTAATAGCTTCCAGTGTATAGGAGAATTCCGCTTCAAGATTCTGAATACTATAGCCCTGTGCAGCGTCCAGCGATAGCGATTTAATTTGTGCCAGCACATCCGGCCCGGTGATATTAAAATCTTCGGCGGCCAGGTTTACATGGCTAAAATTGATGATTTCAGGATTTTCTATGTTCTCATCAGTTATTTTCACTTTGCTGTCTATCATGCTTACCTCCTTACTCAGCAGTTTAAAAATGCTTTCACTCGGGGGTTCACCGGTGTTGAATTTTTCAGTAAAAACAAATAAATTGTCATCGGTTTCCTCCAGATATGTTTTTACATACAATTTGGCCCGTGTCAGGTCCACAAAACCAAAATCGGGTTCGCCATCAGCCAATTTTTTTATACTGAGAATATTGGTTTGAATTTCTTCGGAATAGATCAAGGTATCTCCGTGATGGTCTGCAATATAGACACCTCGCAAGTCTACCTCACCTTTCCAGTTGAGACCTATTCGATGGATGTTGATATCGGTTCCATAGGTTTCGTTGAGATTTTTGGTGACCTTTTTAGCGACATAGGTTTGCACTGCGGGAATGGAAAAAATAATCACGACAAGTAGTAGCAATGCAAGAATGATCGCCAGGGTACGGAATATTATTTTCCTAAGTTTTTTGATACGCTTTTAAAGTTTTAATTTTACAACCAATAAACGTGCCTAATTTAATGGATCAAAATTGTTACATTCTTGGTATAGAATCTTCCTGTGATGACACGGCTGCCGCTGTCATTAACAACGGTATTGTTTTATCCAATGTTGTCGCCACACAGAAAATTCACGAAGCATACGGAGGTGTTGTCCCCGAACTTGCTTCCCGTGCACATCAAAAAAATATTGTCCCTGTTGTACACCAAGCGCTACGCAAAGCAAATATCGACAAAAAAGACTTAAAAGCCATTGCCTTTACACGCGGTCCCGGATTGATGGGTTCTTTGCTGGTTGGGACCTCTTTTTCAAAGTCTTTGGCAATGGGATTGGGGATTCCGCTCATCGATGTGAACCATATGCAGGCCCATATTCTCGCGCATTTCATTAAGGCCGAAGGGCAAACAGAACCTAATTTCCCGTTTTTAGCGCTCACTATAAGTGGCGGTCATACTCAAATAGTAAAAGTGGCCGGGTATTTTGATATGGAAATTATTGGAGAAACCATCGACGATGCGGTAGGAGAAGCTTTTGATAAGTCGGCCAAGATCCTTGGCCTGCCCTATCCCGGTGGACCATTGATTGACGCTTATGCCCAAAGTGGAAATCCGAAAGCCTACCCGTTTACCAAGCCGAAAGTAAGGCCCTTGGATTTTAGTTTCAGTGGCTTGAAAACCGCGGTACTGTATTTTATCGAACGAGAAACGGCGAAGAACCCCAATTTTATAGAAGAAAACCGAAATGATATCTGTGCCAGTATACAATTCACCATTGTAGACTATCTTATGGATAAGTTGAAGAACGCCGTCTCGGAAACAGGGATCAAAGAAATTGCCGTAGGGGGAGGTGTTTCAGCTAATAGTGGAATTCGTGCGGCTTTGGTGAATGCACAAAAACGTTATGGCTGGAAAACGCATATCCCCAATTTTGAATATTGTACAGACAATGCCGCAATGATCGCGATGGTGGGAGAATTAAAATATAAACAAGAACTGTTCGCAAAAAATGATGTGGTCGCCAGCGCACGTATGAAGTTTTAGGATCTTAATAGTAATCAGTAAACAATAATCAATCGTCAATACTCAATAATAATTGAATCTCTTCTATCATCCACATAGCGAACCCGGCGACCAACAGATCATTTTTGAAAAAGAAGAGAGCCGGCATATCATCAAGGTGCTACGGAACAAAACGGGTGATGTCCTACATATAACCAATGGTCGTGGAGATTTATTTGAGGCTCGCCTCACCCAGGTGACCCCCAAGAAATGCCTGGCTCTTGTGGAAGCCACTAAGAAAGAGGCCCCGGCTCCATACCTATTGCACATGGCGGTTGCCCCCACCAAAAACAACGATCGCTTTGAATGGTTTTTGGAAAAAGCTACCGAAATTGGAATCCATACCATTACCCCTGTTTTTTGCGATCACAGCGAGCGCAAGGTCATTAAACCGGAACGTTATGAGAAAATCATTGAAAGTGCTATGAAACAGTCGTTTCGCACTTACAAACCTGCATTGTCTCCAGCTATTTCTTTTTCAGAATTTATAAAACAAACCCAAAGTGATCCCGCCCTAAAATGTATCGCTCATTGTGAGGAACGGCCCCGAAAATCATTGCAGCAAGTGTTGGCCCCGGGGAAGGATGCGCTGCTGCTCATTGGGCCTGAAGGCGATTTTTCTCACCATGAAATAGTATTGGCGGCAGAAAACGGTTTTACGGAAATAACTCTGGGAACAAGCCGATTACGTACAGAGACTGCCGCTATCGTAGCTTGTCATACCCTCGCGTTGATCAACGGGTAGTTTCTTCGGTTCAAAAAGACTTCAGATACAAAAATTGATTTATCAACGGCTTCTTTGTTGATTTGTGGTGGATAAGGATTGGCGTCAATCTGACATTTACCTTAAATAAGAATTTACCTTTTAAAGCAAAAGACCCAACGGAAGAAACTTTCCGTTGTGCTTGAGCATCCACATTCTAAATAGTAAACGAGTTTGTAAATGACCCCTTTAAGCTGCTTTGCAACCAGCAACGTCCTCAGGCAAATGCCAGAATCTTCAAAATATTTGTAGGATAAATTACGGTTTAAACGTTAAAATTCAACGAATTGGGTGTTTTTTACGTGTTTTTAATCGATATATTTGGTATTTAATCGATAATTTGTATATTGTCCGTCCCTAATGATAATGAACTTGTTTTAACCCCCAAAAACAAACCTATGATGCACGCCAGCAAAGCGAACGTTAAAAAGGAAGCTATCGTGGCTATCCCCACTTTCGAGCCCCACTTGAGAGTGCTTTCAAAGAACCAGCGAAAAATGGTTACCGTAATTACTAAAGACTGGCAGCGATTTGCAGGTTCGGTATATTCGGAAATGTTTGATAAAATCTAGCCAAATTATTTCATTAGCACCCCAAAGTTTGTATTTTTGAGACGCTATGCGTCAAACCCTTTTTTTTCTTACCGTTTTATTATTTTTAAGTACCTCCCATGCCCAGGAGATTGCCGTGCTGCAATACGGTGGCGGTGGCGACTGGTACAGTAACCCAACGGCCCTGCCTAATCTTATAAAATTCTGTAATGAGAACGTAGATACGACGCTTCTGGAAAAACCCGAGACGGTGTCACCCGATAATGTCGATCTTTTCAACTATCCCTTCATTCATATGACTGGACACGGAAATGTTTTTTTCTCCAATGACGAAGCTAAGAATATCCGAGATTATCTGCTAAGCGGTGGCTTCCTGCATATTGACGATAATTATGGAATGGATCAGTATTTGCGAAAGGAGTTAGTCAAGATTTTTCCTAATACCGAATTGAAGGAACTGCCCGCTGACCACCCTATTTTCAATTGTCATTTTAAATTTCCGGAGGGTTTGCCTAAGATTCACGAGCACGACAATTCGCGTCCGCAGGCCTTCGGGATTACTGTTGAAGGCAGATTGGTTTTGTTATATACCTTTGAAAGTGACCTGGGTGACGGTTGGGAAAATCCCGAGATCCATAACGACCCGGCAGAGGTCAGACTCAAAGCCCTTCGCATGGGCGCCAATATAGTTAAATACGCCTTTGACAACTAAACGGCTTCACTTCACTTACTTAGGACGGCTATAGCGTAAATGAATTAACAGCACTCCCTACTCTCCACTCCTTTTTCAGAAAAAAACCTCATCACCCATATTTGTGACAGTGTATCGAGTATGACCAGGCAGTATGAACGCTACCCGGGACACTGTGACCGACTTGTTTGAGTTGACCAAAAGTTAGCTTATTTTTACGCTGTGAATCAAGCGTTATTACATTCCGAGGTACAAGAATTCATTCGAAATTATACTGAAGAAATTGCGACTTTGGCTTTTAAGGGTAGCCCGTTTAAGGAGGTCACCGTTCAGGAATTGATACAGCAGATCGAAGGTTTCAGAAAAACAGAAAAGAAACTTCCGTTATGGCATTTGACCGAAGGCACCTATTTTCCACCTAAAATAAACATTGAGCAAACATCTTCCGAGGTTACGGCAGCATATAAGGCATCCCTGATCTCGGGAAAAACACTGGCCGATATCACGGGCGGATTGGGTGTGGATACTTTTTACTTTGCTAAACATTTTGAGCAGGTGTTTCATTTTGAGCAAAATCAGGCATTGTCGAAGATAGCCGCCCACAATTTTAAGATATTGGGTGTTCAAAATATTCAGGTCGTTTTCGGTGACGGGTTAAAAGAGATAAAAAACCGAAAATTTGACGTTATTTATGCAGATCCTGCACGAAGGCATGCGGCCAGGGGTAAGGTGTTTGTGTTGAGTGACTGCGAGCCCAATGTGATTGAAAATGAAGCTTTGCTTAAGGAAAGTTGCGAAATCTTAGTAGTTAAAACTTCCCCGATGCTGGATATTTCGGTGGGATTGAATGAGCTGAAGGGGGTAACTGAAGTTCACGTAGTTGCAGTGGGTAATGAGGTAAAGGAATTGTTGTGGTTAGTGGGTAAAAACACTTCAGAAAAGATAAAGATAGCGACGGTGAATTTTTCGAAAACAGGGAAGGAAGTATTCGATTTTACCTTCGGAAAAGAATCGCTTCCCTCCTATTCCCTTCCGAAGCAATATGTATACGAACCCAACGCAGCCCTTATGAAGGCAGGTGCATTTAGCACCATTTCAGAGGCTTTTAACCTGCCAAAATTACATCCCAACAGTCATTTGTACACTTCGGATAAGTTGGTTGAGTTTCCGGGAAGACGGTTCCGGATTGAAAAGAGGTATGCTTACAATAAAAAAGAGATGCGGAAGCATTTAAGTGGATCGAAAGCGAATGTCACCACTCGCAATTTCCCTGAAACCGTTAAGAACTTTAGAAAAAAATGGAGTATTGAAGATGGGGGTGACACTTTTATATTTGCGACGACAACCCGAGAGGACGATAAAGTAATACTGGTTTGCAGTAAGATAAATCCCTAGATATTAAAAGTTTAAAAAAAGGCAGAAAAAACCAATTATTTTCTTGTTGGAAATGATAGAAAAAAGTTACATTTGCACCCGCCTGCAAACAGAAGTTACTACTTCTAAGCGCGGGTCCGTAGCGAAAGAGATATTCTTTTAGGAGAGGTGCCAGAGTGGTAATGGAGCAGATTGCTAATCTGTCGACTGGTAACGGTCGCCAGGGTTCGAATCCCTGTCTCTCCGCAACCTACGGGGTGTAGCGTAGCCCGGTTATCGCGCCTGCTTTGGGAGCAGGAGGTCGCAGGTTCGAATCCTGCCACCCCGACAAAAAGCCTGAGAACGAAAGTTCTCGGGTTTTTTAATTTTCATTAAAAACGGCATGGGTGATCGCGTCCCGCCTAAGGCGGGAAGGTCGCAGGTTCGAATTCTGCCACCCGATTTTTTAAGAAATCAATTAATAACAAAAGCTTATTAAACGGTTGATTATCAAAAGATTGTCGTTTTATAGCTATCTTTTAATTTGAATTGGTTTACTTAAAAAAGTGACCTATTCGGTTACCATTAATAAAAATCCATAAAAAAGGTAGCCGAATGCATTGATTTGACTTTTGTTTTTAAAGTTCAATTTTTAAAACAAAAGCTAATGAAAACAACTATTTCAGTACCTTTGTTTTTATTCAATTTGATGGCACCTACTGATATTCATTACCAAAAATATTTAATAGCACTTACACAGTCTCCTTTCTTAAAAGATTCTTCTATCGAATCTCTGGAACAGCTTTTAAATAAGATGACGACAGAGCATTGGAAAGTAAGAAATTATAAAAGTAGTATAGAAGTTGGATCTACTTTTTACTTTATAGTTTCTGGTAAGCTTAAAGTTTTTAAATCCCATCCCGAAACCGGTAGGGAGCATACCGTATTTGTTTTGTCACATGGAGATGTTTTTGATGTACTGTCCTTATTAGATTCCAAACCACACGACGTTTATTGGGAAGCTTTAGACCAATTGGAAGTATTAAAAATTCCTATGGATCAAATGCGGGTATGGATTAATAAATACCCCATAATGCACAAGTCTATTATGTACTATTTGGGGGGGCGTATGCAACAGCTCATGGATGTTGCTACCGACGTTACCTTACACAGCACTTTAGTACGTTTAGCCTCCTTACTACTTAAGAATATAAATGGTGAAACACATGAATTACAGTTAATAAACAACTTGCCAAATGATGAAATTGCTAGCCTTATAGGTACTACCCGATCTGTTGTTAGCAGGCATATCCAAGAACTTAAACGCTGTGGTGCCATCTCAGTAAGTCGTAAAAAAATAAATGTGAAGGATCTAAAAATACTCCTATCGATTGCCGAAGAAAATTATCTCTCCTGATTTTTAAAAATTATTACTCTTATTATAATTAATTTAACACAAGTGGTACCTAGGTAGCTGTTCTAACGTTAATAATCAATTATATTCTGCTCCTAAATTAAGCTACATTATTGCTCATAACTTTCACGGATATTCATTTCTTTATTATTTTTGAATATAACCAAGGCATAAAGCCTGTGGCTAATGTGTTGTACTATTGAGATTTAGTGTTAAATAATCAAATTAAATCGTAACATCCTAAAAGAAAATTTAAATAACAATGTCTTTATCAATAAAGAATTTTTTCAGTAGAAAGAAATCTAATGTTAGTCCACTGGCTCTCCGCTCATTTAATTCCAAATACCCTATTGCAAAACATGTACAATGGCACCAAGTCGATGTTTTCCAATGGCAAGTAAATTTTGTTTTAAAAAAGAACCAATATTCTGCTTTGTTTAATAGCCAAGGGAAATGGATGGAAACGGTTTCGCTCGTCACTTTGGATAAAACGCCTGAACCCATAAAACATGAATTTGAAGAAGCATTCAACGGAGATGGCGTTCTACAAATGCACCATATTCAAACTCCAAATAAGAGTCTATATGAATTGAAATGGCACAATGGCATTTATGCGATTAAACTCCATTACGACGGTACGGGAAAAATTGTAAGCAGAGTAATATTATAATAAATTAACAATAAATTGTAAGGTAAATACCTGTAAAAGTATATTGTTTAAATTACCTTATAGAAAATCAGAGATTTTTAGAATGATAGAAAAAGTGACTAAATCGCAGGAACTCCTAAATCGAAGAAAGGAGTCTGTTGCCAATGGTGTGGGCGTGTTCAATACTGCTACAGTAAAGGAAGCCAAAGGAGCTATAATTATTGATGCCGATGGGCGAGAACTCATTGATTTTGCCGGAGGAATCGGAGTGGTTAATGCGGGTCATTGCCCGGAACCCGTTGTTGCGGCGATACGGGAACAGGCAGGAAAGTATCTGCATACCAGTTTTAATGTGGTTACCTATGAACCCTATATTGAATTATGTGAGGAATTGATTGAAATTTTGCCTCATGGTAAAAAGACCAAGGCAATGCTGGTAAGCACGGGTGCAGAAGCGGTTGAGAATGCCATTAAAATTGCAAGACAAGCCACAAAAAGACCCGCTGTGCTTTGCTATACCGGAGCCTATCATGGGCGTACCATGATGGCGATGACCTTGACAAGTAAAATAAGTTATAAGCATGATTGCGGACCTTTTGCGCCGGAGGTTTATCGGCTTCCTTTCCCTAACCTTTACCGCTACAAAGGAAATAGGGATGAAGCGACCTTTGTCAAAGATGAACTCAAGCGATTGCACGAGAGTGCCCATAATTTGGTGGATATTAAAAGTGTTGCGGCTATAATATTGGAGCCTATTCAAGGCGAAGGTGGATTTAACCCCATCCCTCAAAAATATTTGGAAGGACTTCGAGACTTTTGCGATGAGCATGGAATTATGCTTATCATGGACGAAGTGCAAAGCGGTTTTGGCAGAACGGGTTATTGGGCCAGTTGGCAACATTATGGTGTACAACCCGATTTAAGCACTTACGCCAAATCTATGGGTTCCGGCCTTCCTATAGCGGCAGTCTTAGGCCGTGCCGAAATAATGGATGCAGCAGCTCCAGGTTCTATTGGCGGTACTTATATTGGAAGTCCTGTGTGTTGCGCTGCCGCTTTGGCAACCATCAAATATATGAAGGAGATCAATCTTAATGAACGTGCTAAAGAAGTGGGTGCAACTATTATGAATAGGCTGAAAAACTTGATGAAAAACTTGCCAGAAATGGGAGATGTGAGGGGAATTGGAGCCATGATAGGTATCGAATTTGTAAAAAATGGGGACCCCACACAACCAAATGCAGAGGTATGTTCTCAAATCGTCAAGGGCTGTTCAGAAAATGGCTTGATCCTTTTGAGTGCGGGAACCCATAAAAATATTATTAGAATACTATCCCCTTTAGTGATAACCGAACAACAATTGGATAAGGGATTGTCAATTTTAGAAAGCGAAATTATTAAAGCTACAAAAAAATAATTATGAGACCATTCGCAATTGCAGGAATACAGATGAAGGTATCAGCCGTCGCTTCCAATGTGGAAATGATGAAGTTGAAAATCGATATCACCATGAACCTTTATCCATGGATAGAAATGATCATGTTTAGTGAATTGTGTGCTTATGGGCCATTGACTCATACAGCACAACCCATTCCCAATAATTTTGAAGCTGAAATGCAAGCGATGGCCAAAAAATATGGAATCTGGCTGTTACCTGGTTCGATATTTGAAAAAAGCGAGGACAACATTTACAATACCGCCACGGTTATCAATCCCAAAGGAGAAATTGTAACGCGTTATCGTAAAATGTTTCCTTTTTATCCCTATGAAGTAGGGGTTACACCTGGAAAGGAATTTTGTGTTTTCGATGTGCCGGATGTCGGTCGTTTCGGAGTATCTATTTGTTACGATATGTGGTTTCCGGAAACCATACGGACACTGGCGGCAATGGGTGCCGAGGTCATACTGCATCCAACCCTGACTCGGAACTATAGACCGAGATATTGAATTGTCGATTGTCAGAGCCATGGCTTCGGTAAACCAGTGCTTCTTCTTTGACGTCAATGGATTGGATACCGGAGGTACGGGACGATCCATAGTCTGTGGGCCAGATGGACGTATCCTGCACCAGTCTGAAGGTACCGAAGAAATTATCCCCTTAGAACTGAACATACCAAGGGTTAAAAGAAGCCGTGAATTAGGCATATTACGTCTGGGCCAACCACTAAAAAGTTTTAGAGATCATTTGGGTCAATTTAGTATTTATAAACCCAATGTTCCACACCCCTATCTCGATTCCCTAGGCCCGCTGATAAAACCTAACCGACTTGATAAATTAACGGAATTAATAATAAAAGAAGATGCGCTCGAGCATCCTGTATCTCCCACACATTACAAAGGAGATCAATCAATTTAAACAATAAAACAAATGGGTGGTGTACGATCAAATAAAAAAAATAAGAAAACCGAAGAAAGAATAGATTATGTAAGTTGGTTCGAAATACCCGCAATTGATTTTCAACAAGCGGTACAGTTCTATAACCACATATTTGAAATTGATATGGCTCAAAACATAACAGATGTCAATGCCATGGCCTTTTTTCCAGTTACATCGGGTATTGGTGGTGCGGTAATCCAAGGTCCTGGATCAATTCCTACTGATACGGGTCCATTGATCTATTTAAATGGAGGTAAAGATCTGATTAATGTTTTAAATAAAGTAGAAGAAGTAGGTGGACGCATTGTAATGCCTAAAACACTTATTAGCGAAGATGATGGTTATTTTGCCATTTTTATAGATTCTCAAGGAAACAAACTTGCTTTACATTCAAAAAATTAAAACGTGATTAAAAACAATCCAAAAAGTGCACCTTACTATAACATTGGCCAGTTACGGGTTGATTATTGGAACAAATTAAAAATTGAAACCTCTGAACTTACCCGCTGCCATAAGGGATCCGCAAATGAAAAAGCACATAAGTTAAAAGTCAAGGACTTATTAAAAGACTTAAATGGTGTGGAGTGCTTTTTTGCATTCCCGGGAAAAGAGCGATTACGAAAATTCGAAAAGGCCTTTTCCAGTCATGAATATGCTTCCCTGTCCCATTTGGTGGCTGAAACCACCAGACAACTATTAGGAGACAGTTATAAAAGCAATCCCGACTTCATTGATTTTGAGGAACACAGTATGGAGTCTGCAGAGGAACATGAGCAGCATAATAATATTAAAAAAAATCATTTTGAGGTTTTGTTTGTTGACAATATTTCTGATCAAGATGAGACTAAACTGAAACATAGTTTAAGAGTTCTACAGACTCCAAAAGATAAGTTCAGTTATGGTGTTGTGGTGCAACGTTCTTTTCAGGATGTAATGATCACTTTGCTTTTTAATCACAATATACAGGCGGTCGTGGTGCGTTATGCCCCACCTTACCATTCAAAGCAGATCACCTCGCTTATAAAACCCTATATCGAAGAAGTTACCAAACTCGATTTTTCATCAAAATCAGAAACCGATCTTGGTCCTATCGTTGGAGAGTTAATCAAACAACACCGCCCCGAGTTGGATACGTATTATGTTACCGATACTTCACTAGGACATCTAAAAGATAGTACCATTAAAGGTTTTAGACGCATTTTTTATCAATCAGAAGATCTTCAAGAACTGCATTTGACTATTTTACGTGGTATCACCGAACGATATAATACACCATTCTTTTCGGCCTTGGAAGAATATAGTCAAAAGCCTACCGGGGTCTTTCATGCGATGCCAATCTCTCGTGGAAATTCGGTTTTTAAATCGAGATGGATCAATGATTTTGGGGATTTTTACGGTCGCAATATGTTTTTGGCAGAAACATCGGCAACAACTGGTGGACTTGACTCCTTGTTACAACCCACCGGGCCTTTAAAAAAAGCGCAAGAAATGGCACGCGATGCTTATGGTTCGCAATACACCTATTTTGTGACCAATGGAACTTCGACTGCTAATAAAATTGTGATGCAGGCTTTGGTGAAACCTCAGAGATGTTGTGCTTATCGATCGAGACTGTCATAAATCTCATCATTATGGCTTGGTGTTGACAGGTGCTTATCCCGTTTATTTGGATTCTTACCCGATTGAAGAATACTCCATGTATGGGGCAGTTCCTTTGGAGCAAATCAAAACCAAATTACTGCAGTTAAAAGAAGCAGGTAGACTAGACAATGTGAAGATGTTGCTATTGACCAATTGTACTTTTGACGGTCTTGTATATAACGTAGAACGCGTTATGGAGGAAGTCCTTGCCATTAAACCCGATATGGTATTTTTATGGGATGAAGCCTGGTTTGCTTTTGCAGGATTTGCATATAATTACAAGCAGCGTACTGGTATGTTTACCGCTAAAAAGCTTTACAAAAAATATAATGGCACCCGTTATCGGAAGCAGTACAATGACCATATCAAAGGATTGAAAAATGGAGACCAATCCATGTTACCCGATCCCGACAAAGTTCGAATACGAGTCTATGCCACCCAAAGTACTCACAAAACTTTAAGTAGTTTCAGACAAGGCTCCATGATTCATATTTGGGATGAGGATTTCCGAAGAAAAACTGAAAACACCTTTCTTGAAGCCTACATGACCCACACTTCGACTTCACCAAACTATCAAATGTTGGCATCACTAGATGTTGGCAGACGACAAGTACAATTGGAAGGATTTGAATTGGTTGAAAAGAGTATTGAAATGGCCATGGTACTTCGTGCCAAGGTAAACGACAATCCTCAATTGAGTAAATACTTTGATGTCCTTACCGTACACGATTTTATTCCAGATAAATTTCGTCAAACGGGGCTCAAGGAATATTACTCCAAACTAGAAGGTTGGAACCGTATGGATGAAGCTTGGGAAAAAGATGAATTTGTTCTGGACCCAACTAAAATCACCTTATATATTGGTAAAACCGGGGTTGATGGTGACACCTTCAAGAATAAATATCTGATGGATAAGTTCAATATCCAAATTAACAAAACATCTCGTAACACGGTGTTGTTCATGACGAATATTGGAACAACCAGAGGAAGTATCACTTATCTTATCAATGCTCTTTTAAAAATTTCAGATGAATTAGACGATGAAATAAAAGCCTTGAATGATAAGGAAAGGGAAATCCGGGATAAAAGAATACATTCTTTAACTAAAGAGGTGCCACCTTTACCAGATTTCAGTTATTTCCATCATTCATTTCAGGCCGTTCCAGGAGTTCCAGGAGGAAATTTACGAGAGGCTTATTTCTTGGCATATGATGAAGAAAATTATGAATATGTACCCCTAAATGAATGTTTGTCCATAATGGACACGGGCAGAAAACTGGTAGCTTCTACCTTCGTGATTCCTTATCCACCAGGTTTTCCAGTATTAGTTCCTGGACAAGTGGTGAGCGAAGAAATCATCAATTTTATGACGGCTCTGGATGTAAGCGAAATACACGGCTACCGCTCCGATTTGGGACTAAGAGTATTTAAAGAAAAGGTGTTGGACAGACATAAGATCACTACTTCAATGGGCGGCATGTCTATTGGAAAAAGTAAAAAAGAATTAACATAATTATTGAAAATTATTTATATGACAGCAAAAAAAACAACAGTAACGAAAAAAGTCACCAAACCAATTAGTAAAAAAACAACGGTAACAAAGAAAGTCGCTTTACCAATTAGCAGAAAGAAGGCCCCTATAAAAAAGACCCCTGTAAAAAAGGTATCTACAACCGAAGTACTTAATGGTGTACCCGATATAAGACGATTCTTTTATAAAAATGAAACGCCCCTTTATTTTATAAGTGCCACAAATTTCAATATGCTTGGTGCCGATGAATGGATAAAAGGGTTTAAATTTATTTGTCATATCGAATGTTTCGATGGCTTGCATCCAAATGTATTTTCACCCAAGGAGGAAATTCCTCATGATGAATTCACAAGTATTGAAGACATTAATAACTACCTCCTTCAACATCCGGAAGTTCAAGATTATTTGACCACAAGAAAAAAAGGAAAGTCTGCCGGAAAGGCTATGTTTTTGATGTTTGATGAAAAGACTGAGAAGCTTGCCAAAAAATTAGGTTTACAAATCATGTTTCCTCCTGCAAAGATGCGAACTTTGATGGACAACAAGGTTAATACCAATCGAATTGCCGAAAAAGCTGGTGTGCCTTGTGTACCCTATGTGCTCTCCCCTGTTTCTGATTATGAACACTTGAATAAAGTTTCAAAAGTTCTTGGTACCGATTTGGTGATTCAAACGCCTTTTGGCGATTCGGGTCACACCACATTTTTCATCACCAATAAAGCAGAATTTGAAAAATATCAAGAGGAGATTGTCAAAGAAAAAGAAGTTAAAATAATGAAACGCATCAACTGTAAAGGGTCAGCTATTGAAGCCTGTGTAACAAGACACGGTACCATAGTTGCTCCTTTAATGACTGAACTTGTTGGTTTTAAAGAAATGACACCTTACAAAGGAGGTTGGTGTGGAAACGAAATTTATCCTAATGCATTTAGCCCTGAAATTCGAAATAAAGCCTCAAAATACACACAACTATTCGGTGATCAATTGAGAAAGGAAGGGTACAAGGGATATTTCGAATTGGATTTTCTAATCGATCAGGATAATGGCGAAGTTTATTTAGGTGAGTTAAACCCTAGAGTTACGGGTGCAAGTTCTATCACCAACCACGCTGTTTTTGCCTTAGCAGATGCGCCTCTTTTTGTATTTCATATTCTGGAATGGATGGATGTTGACTATAAATTAAACATCAAAGAGTTAAATGAACGATGGGCAAGACAAGAGAATATAGACGGATGGAGTCAATTAATTATCAAACATACGGAGGATACGATAGAGTTAGTATCGGAAGCACCAAAATCCGGGATATATAAAATGTTCGATAATGGTCATATACAATATGACAGGATGGATACCCATAGAAGAGCTGTAGAGACCGAAAAGGAGGCCTTTTTCCTTCATATTGCCAAGGAGGGGAATTATTTATATGAAGGTGCTGATATGGGAATTTTAGTGTCAAGAGGTCGCATGATGACCGATGATTTTAAACTCAACGCTCGTGCAAAAGCTTGGATAAAGGCTATTAGAGGAAAATATACCGCTCAAATCATCGAGGACAAGCGTGAAAGCATCACTCTAAGCGGAAGCCTTACAAAATAATATGGAATTTAAGAGTATCAACCCCTTCAACGGACAAGTTGTAGGAGAATATAGCGCACTTTCACAAAAAGAATTGAAGGAAAGGCTTGCGAAAAGCAAGATTGCCTTTGAATCCTGGAAAAATGTTCCTCTTTCTGAACGCAGCAGATTACTTAAAAAAGCAGGAATTGTATTACGTGATAATGTGGAAGAGTATGCTAGAATGATTACGTTGGAAATGGGGAAGCCTATTGCGGAGTCGAGGGCAGAAGTGAACAAATGTGCCTGGGTATGTGATTATTATGCTGAAAATGCCGCAGTATTCCTTGCAGACCAATCCATTTCTACAGAAGCTGAGAAAAGTTTTGTACGGCATGACCCTATTGGAGGGGTTTTAGCAATTATGCCTTGGAACTTCCCTTTTTGGCAAGTTTTTAGATATGCCGCTCCAACGCTCACTGCAGGCAATACTGGTTTGTTGAAGCATGCCCCGAACGTTTTTGGTTGTGCCCAACAAATTGAGGACGTATTCATTAAAGCAGGATATCCTCCTTATGTTTTCCAAAATTTGATTGTACATCACGATCAAACCGAATTAATCATTTCTAATGATGCCATAAAAGCCATAACCCTTACCGGAAGTGAAAGGGCAGGTTCTGCGGTGGCAGAAATTGCAGGACGTCACATAAAAAAAACAGTACTGGAACTTGGTGGAAATAATGCTTTTATTGTTTGGGAAGATGCAGATATTGATAAGAGTGTTAAAATAGCACTTACGGCGCGTATGCTCAATTGTGGGCAAAGTTGTATCGCGGCGAAGCGTTTCATTTTAGTTGAAGGTATCTATGATGAATTTGTTCAAAAATTTACGACAGCTGTAAAAGAGTTGAAATCGGGAGATCCATTGGATGAAAACATAACTATAGGCCCACTGGCAAGGATTGATCTTGCCAATCAATTGAACAAACAAGTACAGGAGTCTGTCGCACAAGGCGCAAAATTATTGCTCGGAGGAAAGCAAAATGGCTGCTACCACGATCCTACCATTTTGGGTGATGTAATGCCTGGTATGGCCGCATTTGATCAAGAAACTTTTGGACCATTAGCTGCTATGATTAAAGCTAAGGATATACAGCATGCGTTTGAACTTTCAGAAAATTCTAATTACGGACTTGGTGTAACGGTATGCACCAATAATGTGGAGAAGGCGTTAGAATATGCAAACAGCATTAGTGATGGCGCCTATTTTATTAACGAACTCGTAAAATCTGATCCTAGATTGCCATTTGGAGGCACCAAAAAATCTGGATATGGACGTGAATTGGCAAAAGATGGAATGATGGAGTTCGTGAATCGTAAAACGGTTTATGTGAAGCACTAATTAAACGAGTAGAATTATAATTACTCGTTTAAGCTATTTTTTCTGAAAACTGACTTATTCACAATCAATGTTAAAGATAAACCAACTCTTTTTGGAGGTTATTTTAGAACTTTGGTAAACAATGCTTTTGTCGCGCAAAGAAAGCGAATTCTCTCTTCCCTTCACAAAAACACCAAAGAACGGTATCTTGAATTTTGCACCACGCATCCGAATATAGACGATCGTGTACCGAATTATCAGATCGCCAACTATCTGGGCGCTTCGGCTGAAAGCTTGAGTCGCATTCGACGTAAATTGAAAAGTTAATTATTTGCAAATTGACCTGGATCAATGAAATTGTATTGATTTGTCTTTACCTTTGAATTCATATAAAAATATTGTTTCACCTTAAAATCAAATTATATGAGTCAGCACCCGTTGTTACAATCTTATAAAACAAATCAACTACATTTAGCCAACCGAGTGGTCATGGCACCCATGACACGGAGTCGGGCTGCCAATGACGGAAAAGTGCCTACCGATGAATTACAAGGGGTCTATTACCAACAACGTGCGTCGGCCGGATTGATCATCACGGAGGGATCTCAAGTTTCCAAAAGAGCCGTGGGTTATGTAAATACCCCGGGAATACATACCGAAGCACAGATCGAAGGATGGAAGATGGTAACCAAAAGAGTGCACGATGCAGGTGGAAAGATCTTCATCCAACTTTGGCATGTAGGTAGAATGTCACATCCTTATTTTCATAATGGAAATCTCCCAATAGCTCCATCGGACATCAATCCCCATGCTCAATCTTACACACCTGATGGATTTAAAGATACCGTCACACCGAAGGAGATGACAAAAACGGAAATTCAGGAAACCATCCAGGAATTTAAGAACGCTGCCAAAAATGCAGTCGTAGCTGGTTTCGATGGCGTTGAAATCCACTCGTCTAATGGTTATTTGTTTCATCAATTTTTCAATGGAACTTCCAATACCCGAACCGATGAATACGGAGGAAGTATTGAAAACAGAGCACGATTCTTCTTCGAAGTATTGGATGCCATGAAAGAAGTGATTCCGGAACAAAAAATTGGCGCCCGATTCAATCCCTCGCTGGACGGGTTTTTCGGAATGACTATGGATGAAGAGACGATTCCAACCTTCGAATACATCATTAAGAAATTGAATGACTACAATTTAGCCTATATACACCTATCGGAGCCCTTTACCGATGTATCAGACATTCCCTATGCGGTGACCGAGATCGCTAAACATTTCAGACCACTATACAAGGGAACGCTCATGATCAATTCTGGTTTTACCAAAGAAACCGGCAACGCGGTGATCAAAGCCGGTCAAGCCGACTTAGTCGCTTTTGGAAAACCCTATGTCTCTAATCCCGACCTGGTGGAGCGTTTCAAGAATGATCTGGAACTTGCTAAATGGGACAAAGATACTTTCTATACGCCCGGGCGGGAAGGTTACCTGGATTATGAAAAAATCACAGAGCAACAAAATGTGTAACCAAAATCTAAAATAACTAATAACTTAAATAATAAGAATATGAAATTTACAAGAAAAGCATCGGCCCAATGGAAAGGCAGCGGCAAAGCTGGAAAAGGAACGTTAACAACGGCTAGTAATGTGCTGGAGGCTACCCCCTATTCGTTTCACACACGGTTTGAAGACGGAAATGGAACCAACCCGGAAGAATTGGTTGGGGCGGCTCATGCCGGCTGTTTTGCTATGCAACTAAGTTTTTTATTGGGTGAAGAGGGATTTACTCCCACAACTCTGGATGTTAGTGCGACAGTGACTTTTGAGGAAGGTAGCATTTCTCTCATCACTTTGAATTTGGAAGGCAATGTCCCTGAGATAGAAGCAGAAAAATTTCAGCAGGTAGCACAGAAAGCCAAAGAGGTTTGCCCCATTTCAAAACTCCTCAATACCAAAATAGAACTGAAAGTAAGCCTTCAGAATAATTAAAATTACGTTTGCTTAAGACTCGATGCGACCCGTTTTTTCTCTGCTGAAGGCGGGTCGTTTCATGCAGTATTACTAGTTATTTCTAGTCACCATGGAGCAAAAATTAACCCCCTGCCCAAATTAATGGAACAGGGGGCCTCTTTTTCATAGCGAGACGTTAAACCGAATTATTTTGGCATTACAACGTCATCAATCACGTGGATCACACCATTACTCGCCATGATGTCTGTACTGGAAATTTGACTATAATTTCCATTCTGGTCTTTCAACCATATTTTTCCGTCCTTCTGAACTACTGTTAAGGTTTGCCCTGCAAGAGTAGTTACTTCGACGGTTCCTTTTCCTTTCTTTAAGGCGGCCACCACGTCTGCTGCAGCTAATTTGCCGCTTACTACATGATATGTTAACACTGTAGCCAGTGTGCCTTTGTTTTGTGGCTCTAATAAAGAAGCCAGAGCTTTGGCGTCTACTTTGGCAAAAGCGGCGTTGGTTGGTGCGAAAACCGTGAATGGTCCGTCACCCTGTAAGGCTGAAACCAGATCGGCTGCTTTTAAGGCAGTTACCAGCGTTGAGAAATTGTCATTACCAACGGCAATGTCTACAATAGTCTCCTTTTGAGCATTTGCGTTTTGTGTTACGCTGAATAGTAAAATAGTAGTAAAAATAAATAGTAACTTTTTCATTTTGATTGTTTTTAAAATTTGATTAATTCGTTTTTGAGCGCGTTCATTCTTATATACCCTTGTTTGGATCTTTTGGATGAGTTGCCTCATAATTTTTGCTTAACTTTAACATTCCAAAAAAATTGAAGACTGGAAGAAATCTCGCTTATATCGGAATTACAGGAGGGGAATGACCGGGCTTTGTCGACCTTATACGACAAGTATTCGGGAGCATTGTATGGCGTGATTATTAGAATCTGTAAAAATGAGGCGTTGGCGCAGGATGTCCTTCAGGAAACATTTCTAAAAATCTGGGAAAAATCCAAAAGCTACGATCCTGAAAAGGGTAAATTTTACACCTGGGCCTATCGCATTGCACGTAATTCATCTTTAAATGCCATAAGAAATCAATCTCCGCTCATCCAAAGTGATGATTTAAGTGTATATACCAATAAAGCCGTAGAAGAAGATATGGATGTGGATGTTACAGCTTTGAAAGGCACCTTAAAGAAATTGGAGGCCCACCATCAGGAAGCATTGCAGTTGGTTTACTTTCAGGGGCTCACACATCGGGAAGCCCACTTGGAAATGGACGTACCGTTAGGAACGTTTAAGTCTTACATTCAACAAGCGCTAAAAAAACTAAGAGAGTCATACCAACTCATGTTGGTCATTATATGTTTATTAATTGTCGGGATTTTATGATGGATCAAAGTGCAATAAAAGAATCTGGAATGCTGGAACGTTATCTGTTGGGAGAACTCTCCCACACGGAAGTCCTGCATGTTGAGCGGGCTTTAGCCGGCGATCCCGATTTGATGGCATATTTCCGGATCATGGAAAACGACCTGGAAAAAATGGCATTTGAGAATGCGGTTGCTCCGCCGGCTTCTTCCAAATTGAAACTTATGGATTCGATCCGTGAAGATTCGGTTTCGGTCATACCTATTAACGAAACGGGAGAAACTAAAGCTTATTTGGCCATCGCGGCTTCTCTGGCCTTGTTGTTCGGTGTCACCTCCTTTTGGTTGTATACTAAAATCAACTCCATGGAAGATGATCTGCGTTTGGTACAGGATGAAAATTCAGAATTAAATAATAACGTACAACTTCTGGAGACCCAACTGGCCGAGACCGCCCAATGGTACGAGGCGGTCAACGATCCGGCAGCTATTAAGTTGATCCTTCAGGGAAATGCCAACTCGCCCAATGCGTTGGCCGTTAGTTATGTGAACCACGAAACCAAATCTGTGGTATTGAATGCAAAAGGTCTTCCTGAGCTGGACCGTGAGCACGATTATCAATTATGGGCCGATGTGAAGGGGGAAATGATCAATATGGGAGTCATTCCCAGAAATTCTGAAATGATAGCCATGACCTATATAGAAAATGCGGAATCTCTTAATATCACCATCGAACCCGCAGGTGGGAACGACCATCCTACGGTTGCAAATTTGATCTCTAATGTGTATTTGAACTAGAGTCAGCAATGAACTCTGTTGGAAACTCTCGTTATTTATTCAAAAGTAATAGAACCGTGTTTAAAAAAAATCAAAAGTGAAAACGCAAATCAATATCATAGACGTTAGCGTGGAAAATGTGTCTGAGGTTGGCGTTTTTTGTATTAAGAACAAAAAATCTCCCGGATATACTGCCAAAGTTGAATGGTTCAAATCAAAAATTAACCAAGGGCTTAGCATTAAAATTGCGGTTGATGATGCGGGGAAACAATTGGGTTTTATTGAATATACCCCCTCTGAATTGGCGTGGAGGCCGATACAAGCAGACCAGTATTTTTTTATTCAATGTATTGCTCTATTTACGAAGGACTCCCGACAAAAAAACATAGGGTCTACACTCATTAAAATGTGTGAAAAAGAAGCTAAGGAAAAAAATAAAAATGGGGTGTGTGTAATGAGCAGTAGTGGCGCCTGGATGGCAAACAAAACGATTTTTGAAAAGAACGGTTACACCATCACAGAGCAAAAAGGGCGTTTTGAATTAATGAGCAAAAAATTTAGCCACACTGCAAATGATCCCAAGTTTAATGACTGGACGGAAAAGCAGGCAACCTATAAAGGCTGGAACTTGATCTACTCCGATCAATGTCCATGGCATCAGAAGTCGGTAACCGATTTAAAACAAACGGCACTTGACCAAGGTATTGAATTAACCATCAAGCGGCTAACCACCCCAAGGCAAGCTCAAAACGCTCCCGCTGGTTTTGGTACGTTTGCCTTAATCAATGACGGTAAGTTATTGGCCGATCATTATATAAGTCAAACCCGATTTAAAAATATATTAAAAAAGGAATTAAGTCAGCTTCCATAAAGGATAACGCTTATAAAATCAAATTAAACAAAAGGAAGAAACATATGCTAACTATACGCAGGGTACACAATTTATGAGGATATTACTTACAGGTGCGACAGGTTATATTGGCAAGCGATTGCTTCCTATTTTGGTGGAAGCCGGACACGAAGTAATTTGTTGCGTTAGGGACGTAAACCGGTTTAGCCCACCCGAATCTATCAAAAAAAGAATTGAGACCATTGAAATTGACTTGCTGGAAAAAGACTCATTGGAGCGCATACCGGAAGATATTGATGGCGCCTATTATTTGGTTCATTCGATGTCGGCATCTGCCGATTATAAAATCCTGGAAGAGCAGTCTGCTGTTAATTTTCGGAATGCACTTGCGAGGACAAAGGTCCGGCATGTGGTCTATTTAAGCGGTATCGTAAATGAATCCAACTTGTCTGAGCACCTGGATTCGAGAAAAAATGTGGAAGATGAATTGGGTAAAGGGGCGTATAATTTTACCGCCTTAAGAGCGGGTATTATTATCGGATCCGGAAGTGCTTCCTTTGAGATCATACGAGATCTGGTTGAAAAACTTCCTGTGATGATCACTCCCAAATGGTTGAATACCCGATGCCAACCCATTGGTATTTCAGATGTGCTAGCATTTTTGTCAAAAACCCTGTTTAATCCCGAGACCTATAATCGCAATTTTGATATCGGAGGGCCCGATATATTATCTTATAAGGAAATGCTTCTTGTCTTTAGCGACATTAGAAAATTAAATCGAAGGATCTATATTGTTCCGGTCATGACGCCCCGACTCTCCTCCTATTGGTTATATTTTGTCACCTCTACTTCATATAAGCTAGCGGTAGCATTAGTACATAGCATGAAAGTTGAAGTGGTTTGCCGTAACACCGACCTGAATAAAATTTTAGATATTACCCCCATAACTTACAAAGAAGCGCTTACGAGATCGTTCAGTAAAATTGCGAATAACGAAATAGTTTCCAGTTGGAAAGATGCCTACATCAGTAGTGGGATCGATATCAATATCTCCGATTTTATCGACGTTCCCACCTTTGGATGTTTCACGGATAAGCGAAAAAGAGCCTTTGAAGATCGTAATGAGTGTATCGAAAAAATATGGAGCATTGGCGGGCGAACCGGCTGGTATTCTGCGAACTGGCTTTGGAAAATAAGAGGTTATATGGATAAACTGGTGGGAGGTGTTGGATTGCGAAGGGGCCGAACCAATCCTAACGAATTGCATGCCGGAGACGCTTTGGATTTCTGGAGGGTGTTATACGCAAACAAGGATGAAGGCCGTTTGTTATTATTGGCCGAAATGAAATTACCCGGTGAGGCCTGGCTCGAATTCAGGATTGTGGAAGATGAACTGGTTCAAACCGCAACCTTCAGGCCCTTGGGATTGATGGGCAGACTTTACTGGTACACGGTGTATCCCTTTCACGGTCTCATATTCAATGGAATGCTTAAAAGTTTGACACGTGGCACTACTTAAACGGATTATCCTATTTCTAATTCTGAATTTTTCGGCCCTGGCTATTGGAGGCTTGTTTACCGGAAGTGGAGTCGCATCCGACTGGTACGCCCTTTTGAACAAAGCACCATGGACTCCGCCGGGGTGGGTCTTTGGGGCGGCATGGACCCTCATTATGATTTGCTTTGCGGTTTATATGGCTTATCTTTTCAAGAATTCGTCCAACCGAAAAAAAGTAATCGTGCTATTTTCAATTCAATGGGTGCTAAACGTCTCCTGGAATCCTATTTTCTTCTATTTTCGTGAGGTATTGCTGGGAATGATAGATATTTCATTATTAACCTTAGTCGTTGGGTATTTGTTTTTCCGTTACCGGAAGGAATTAAAATTCAAAACTTTATTCTTAGCACCCTACCTGGTGTGGTTACTCATCGCAACATCGTTAAACGCTTATATCTTATTTTTTAATTAACTATGAAAGTATCTATTTTTTGGTTCCGAAGGGATTTAAGGTTGGAGGACAATACGGCGCTATATGCCGCAGTTTCCAACAAGCAGAACGTTTTACCCATCTTTATTTTTGATGACGAAATATTGGATGAATTACCGCCCGATGACCCACGCGTCCATTTTATCTACAATTCCCTGAATTCCATAGATCAAAAGCTTCGGAAACATGACTCTTCTCTATTAATTCTGAAGGGGAAACCCAGGGAAATTTGGATAGAATTGATGCAAAAGTATGAGATTGACAGCGTGTTTATCAATAAGGATTATGAGCCGTATGCAAGGAAAAGGGATGAAGAAATTAAAAAACTACTACAGGAAAATGGTGCCGAAGTATTCGTTTACAAAGATCAGGTTATTCATGAAGAACTTGAAGTGGTTAAAAAGGATGGAACTCCTTATACGGTTTACACTCCCTACAAAAATAAATGGCTCGAGCAATACGTTGCGAAAGCGGTTAAGCCGCCCCTGAAATTTGAAAATTTCCACAATAAATCCCTTAAGTTTCCCACGATGGAAGAGCTGGGTTTTGAAGCGTCGTCTATTCTTGTTCAGGATTTTGACCTCAAAAACCTGAATAATTATGCAAAAACCCGTGATTTCCCAGGCATGAATGCGACTAGTCGTTTGGGCCCACACCTGCGATTCGGTACTATTAGTATCCGCCAGGTAATTGCCCAATTGAGCAAGACCGATCACGTATTCTTAAGCGAACTGATCTGGCGGGAGTTTTTCATGCAAATCCTGTTTCATTTCCCACATGTGGTCACTCAAAATTTCAGATCCAAATACGACGGTATTGTTTGGCTGAATGATCCCGATAATTTTGAAAAGTGGTGCAAGGGTGAAACCGGCTACGCAATGGTAGATGCGGGAATGCGCGAACTCAATGCAACAGGCTTTATGCACAATCGTGTACGAATGATTACCGCTGGCTTTTTGTGCAAACACCTTTTAATTGACTGGCGAAAGGGCGAGGCATATTTCGCCAAAAAATTACTGGACTACGAATTGTCATCAAATAACGGCAATTGGCAATGGGCAGCTGGTACCGGCTGTGACGCCGCGCCTTATTTCAGGATTTTCAATCCCATGACACAACTAAAGAAGTTCGATCCCTCACAAACATATATCAAAAAATGGATTCCGGAATTTGACGACAGTGCATACCTCACACCCATCGTGGAACATAAATTCGCCCGGAGTCGGGCTCTGGAGGCCTACGCCCAGGGAATAAACAACTAAACCGAACTGCGGGAATGGAAAATCACCGTTTGACTCATCCATGGAGATGATTCCTGTGTATTTAATAATAGGAAGTGTACAACTGGCAGTAGCCATCAAAAACAAAAATAACAAACATGGGTTTTTATCAATTTAGAAGAACACAAACCATAGATCGACCTCTGGAGGAAATATGGGATTTTATTTCGAGTCCGAATAACCTAAAAAAAATCACCCCCGATGAAATGGGATTTGAAATTACTTCAGAAAACATTCCATCGAAAATGTACGAAGGAATGATCATTAGTTATCAAGTGACTCCCCTATTTGGAATCAAAACCACTTGGGTAACAGAAATCACCCAGCTTAAGGAACACCGTTATTTTGTAGACGAACAGCGGGTTGGACCTTATAAAATGTGGCATCATCAACATTGGGTGGAAGCTACGCCAACCGGTACATTGATGACCGATATTGTGAGTTATCAGCCGCCACTGGGCTTCTTAGGTTCGATCGCGAATAAGTTAATTATCAATCGAAAATTGAATGAAATATTCGATTATCGAACGAAAGTGATGGAAGAATTGTTTGGAAATGAAAAACAGAAATGATCTCCAAATATCTACCTATTTAAGTTTTTTACTAACCAATACATTTATATATTTGCAGCGCTAAAGAAAGACCGGTCAAAACGTTCGGTTTTTTACTAAAGGGTCGCGTAGCTCAGCTGGATAGAGCATCTGCCTTCTAAGCAGACGGTCACAGGTTCGAATCCTGTCGCGATCACGACACTACTTGAACCATGCCCGGAGGGCATGGTTCTTTATTTTATGAAGAACCTGAAGCAAAGCTTCAAAGGCTCGAAATAAAATAAAGAACCGGGCGACAGCCCATGGTTCCAGTTTTGCAACATTGAACACTTTCAGGATCAATGAAATTAATCCTAGCTTCAAAGGCTCGAAATAAAATAAAGAACCGGGCGACAGCCCCAGGTTCCAGTTTTGCAACATTGAACACTTTCAGGATCAATGTAATTAATCCTCACTTCAAAGGCTCGAAATAAAATAAAGAACCGGGCGACAGCCCATGGTTCCAGTTTTGCAATGCCTGCCCGAATACCTTATCCTAACTCTTTGGCGCAATACTTGATACAATTATATCCTTAGAATAAACGATCCAATAGCATTAAAACATAACGAAAATTTAATGAAACCCCTCCTACTGCTTATCACTTTGTCCGCAAGCATATCCGTAACAGCCCAATGGGAAACATTCGCCGGAAATTACAATCATCGCTATGAGTTGCAGGACGGGGGCGTGATCGAATACAAGCTCTCGCTACATCCCGATGGCGCCTTTTCCTTTCATAATTTCCGAAAATTGACCTGTGTCCTCTGTTCCGAAGAAAATCAATATGGAAAGGGATCCTGGACATCGAAAAATAACGAAATCTATTTCTCTACACATACGGAAACCGATCTCGATGACACACATACGCTCGATTTTAGTGGCACCAAAGCCAGAAGCAATCGGAGATCGTCAAGAAATAAATCATCGAAAGTCGTAAAAGAATCCATCCGATTCTACGCTTCGGAAATTCCCTGGCTCAAGGGGTGGGAACTTTTCAGAAATTCAAATAACTAATAATTTACCCATTATGTGAACCATCACAATACGGCGGGTTTTTAGTCTCTTTACAAGTACATAAATAGGCCGTCTTGGTTTCAGTTGCTTCAAAGCGCAAATTGGGAACCGAATTGGCTTCCTTGTGGGATCCGTCGCAAAACGGCTGATTCTCACTGTGTCCACAGGCACACCAGGAATATTTTTTTCCTTCTTTCAGATCGCATGGGATGGGGGCGTCCCCTCCTCTTTTTTTATTCTCTTCCATAGTTTTTTTATTCAGGATATTCAACTCTCAAATGATAGATATTCTTGAGTTTTTTCTTTAATACTTTTTTGATGGTTTCAATTTCCTTAAAGGTGATATTGGCATTGATAAATTGCCCTTGGTCCATTTGTTTATTGATAATATTTTCTACAAAACTATCAATTTTGGTAGAAGTTGGTTCTTTTAAACTTTTACTGGCCGCCTCTACACTGTCCGCCATCATTAGGATGGCCGTTTCCTTGGAAAAAGGTGTTGGCCCGGGATAACGAAAATCATCTTCAGTGGCAACTCCCTGAGTGTCTTGCTCTTTTTTATAAAAATAATACACCAGACTGGTTCCATGATGGGTTCGAATGAAATCGATCACACGATCCGGAAGCTTATTTTTGCGGGCGATCTCAATGCCTTTGATCACATGATCGATAATGATCGCGGCACTTTCTTTAGGGGATAGATCTTCAAGAACATTGACTGCATTTAGTTGATTTTCGGTAAAATGGGATGCATTAATGATCTTGCCCACATCATGGTATAAGGCCCCTACCCGTACCAACATGGAGTTCGCTCCTATTTCATTGGCTGAGGCTTCTGCGAGATTTGCTACATTCAGGGAATGGTGAAAGGTACCCGGTGCTTTGTTCGAGAGCTCCTTTAATAATTTGGAGTTGGTGTTACTCAATTCAAGCAGGGATACTTCAGAAACCAATCCGAAGATCTTTTCATAAATATAGATGAGTGGAAATGCGAAAAGGGTCACCAGTCCGCAGAGCAGGAAATAGAGATAGTTTTCCAATTCCATCCTTTGAACATTACCTTCCTGAATGATGAAAAAGGCAAAATAACCCACCATATAAATAAATGTGATCTGGCTAATGGAAATAAACAGATTGGCTCTTTTTGATAATTCTGAAACCGTTAAAATAGTGACAATCCCGGCAATGATCTGTAAAAACAGGTATTCAAAACTATTTGGCACCACAAAGCCCAAAAGCAGGACCGTGAGTACATGCACAAATAAGCCCAATCGCGCATCGAAGAAACTTTTCAGAATAATGGGAAGAATACATAAGGGCATCACGTAGACATAGGTGGCGTCGTATTTGACCACCAGGGTTGTGAGGAACACCATTAAAACGATGTTGAAAAAGATAAAACTCACCTTGGTGTTATGGGTGTAGATCTCGTTGCGGTATTTCTTCAGAAATAAAAACAACATAATAAAAACCAGAGAGACGAGCATACTATATCCCAGTACTACCCAATAATAGTTATTTTGGCCCCAAACTTCCGACTCATAACGGGCCTGCAGCGAATTCAAAATCTGGTAGGTATCTCCTTCTACTACCTCCCCCTTGGCAATAATTCGCGCTCCTTTTTCTATGATTCCCCGATTGGGATTGATAGCTTCAATTTCAGAAGCGATGGCGGATTGCGTCAGCGTTGCATTGTAGGTAACATTGGGCTTTACCGTACGCCGTAGCAATTGCTGTAGTATGGAGGCCACATCGGTTGCTGAAGTGGTTTCGGTCCTATCGGTAATGATTTTGGGTAGGTCTGCCTCCAATATCAATTGTGAATACAGGATCTCCTGCACTTCGTTTCCATTTTTTAAGTAGATGAGTTGGTCGGCTCGATAAGTACCTAACTCCCCTATCACCCCGTTTTTATATACTGAAGTAATTATATTCCTGCCAATATCCATGGCCACCGATCGCGGGGTCCGATACAAACTGTCCATAAATGAATTGGTGAAAAGCGCATCGTAATTTTGAATTGCTTCGGTCACGATCTGCTCATCGACATCAAAAAAAGGAATGGCATTGTTGCGAGCCGCCTCAGTCTCACTGGCGAGGGTCTCTTTATCTTTTTTGATGGCAAAATTAAAGGGGGCGTATTCGTTCTCATGTTGCCAAACCTTGCCTTTCTGAAAATCCTTGAACTTCCCGCCTTTGGGTAATAGATAGATCACCAGAACCGTGGCAACCAGGTACAAGAACACCTTATAAATGAAGGATTGGTTCTTAGTGAAGAAAATGAAAAATCTTTTCATAGAATCTCTTAGAAAGGTAAAGGTATAAATATAGTACACTTATCCCAAGTGTGTTTGCTTTAAACAATATATATGGGCCACGCACTCGTTTTTTCAATCGAACTATAAAAGCTTTGTGGATTAAAATAATCGTTGAAATGCAGTCTTAATAATGGACTTGTTTGGGAGGGTTTCATTTTAAATATGTAATTTTGCATACAGTAAAAAATGATAATTTATGAGTAAGAAAGTTGTTATTGTAGCCGCAGCCCGAACACCCATTGGTAGCTTTATGGGCGCCCTTTCTTCTGTGAGTGCGAGCAAATTGGGAAGCGTTGCGATCGCCGGTGCGATGGATAAAATTGGATTGGATCCCAATTTGGTAGAAGAAGTGTACATGGGAAATGTGGTTCAGGCTGGCGTTGGTCAGGCTCCCGCACGACAGTCGGCTTTAGGAGCCGGCATCCCCGATACGGTGCCCTGTACTACCGTGAATAAGGTATGTGCTTCGGGTATGAAGGCCGTCATGCTGGCAGCTCAATCTATAGCATTGGGCGACACTTCTATTGTTGTGGCTGGAGGAATGGAAAGCATGAGCAATATCCCTCATTATCTGCATTTACGTAACGGCCATAAATTTGGCCCGGCTCAAATGGAAGATGGTATGCAGAAAGACGGTTTGGTGGATGCTTACGACAAGAATGCCATGGGAGTATGTGCCGATGCATGTGCAACAGAATATAATTTTTCACGGGAAGATCAGGATGCCTTTGCCATCCAATCATACCAGCGTTCTGCCAAAGCCTGGAGCGAAGGCAAATTCGCGAATGAGGTAGTTCCGGTCTCGGTACCGCAAAGACGCGGCGAACCAGTGATCGTTTCCGAAGATGAAGAATTCAAAAACGTAAAAATGGAGAAGATACCTGCCTTACGTGCTGCTTTTACCAAAGACGGGACTGTAACGGCTGCCAATGCATCCACCATCAATGACGGAGCTGGAGCAATGGTACTCATGAGTGCCGAAAAGGCCGAGGAACTTGGTTTCACTCCAATAGCAACCATAAAAAGTTATGCAGATGCCGCGCAGGAACCAGAGTGGTTCACGACCGCTCCCTCGAAAGCTCTTCCGAAAGCGTTGGCTAAAGCGGGAATTGGCATTGATGAAGTGGAATTCTTCGAATTTAATGAGGCTTTTGCCGTAGTTGGATTGGCAAATATGAAATTATTAGGGTTGAACGACCACAACGTCAATGTAAACGGTGGAGCTGTTTCTTTGGGCCATCCCCTAGGATGTAGCGGTGTTCGTATCCTGATCACTTTGCTAAACGTGTTGCAACAAAATAATGCTAAAATTGGTGCTGCGGCTATTTGCAATGGTGGTGGTGGTGCATCGGCCATGGTCGTTGAACTCAACTAAACCTATATTTCAAAATTGTATCCACTTACATGAAACACGGTATTTGTTCCCTTAGCATAGTTCCATTGCGTGCAGAAGCAGCAGATACCAGCGAACTGGTCACACAGTTACTCTATGGAGAGACGTTAAAAATTCTGGAAAGTCGCAAGAAATGGAGCCGGGTCCGCCTGACATTCGATCGTTACGAAGGCTGGATCGACAATAAGCAATTCGATTTTATTTCCGAAGAAAACTATAAAGTACTTCATGCGCAAGCTCCGGTACTCTCCTCAGATTTGGTCGATTTTATTACTACTTCGGAAGGACAACTGCTATCGATCCCTCTGGGTAGTTCTCTCAATGCGCTGGAAATCCTAAATCATACTTTTGAAGGAAAGAAGATAACCGGAAAACTGAAAAAAGCACACCTCATTGACACTGCTCTTATTTACATGAACACTCCTTATTTGTGGGGTGGCAAGACTCCCTTCGGAATAGATTGCAGCGGACTCACCCAGATGGTGTATAAATTAAACGGACACAAATTACTGCGCGATGCGAGTCAGCAATCGGGACAAGGCGAAGCCCTCAGCTTTATTGAGGAAAGCGAACCCGGCGATCTGGCGTTTTTTGACAATGACGAAGGAACCATCGTCCATGTGGGCATCATCATGGAAGACCATTATATCATCCACGCCCACGGCCAGGTGCGCGTTGACAGGCTGGACCACACTGGTATTTTCAATTATGAACTGCGAAAACACACCCACAAGCTGCGAGTGATCAAAAGAATCGTTTAGGTTGACTAAAGATTATTGATTTCCGTACGCCCATCCATTACATAAAAAAACCGCCCGAAAATATCGAGCGGCCTAAGTTATAATTTGTAAAAAGCGGGAGTTATTGGCCTCCTTCCATGGTCTCAAGTTTAGCCTTCATGGCTTTGAACTTATCATCCTGCCCAAGCTGGCTGTATATGTTCATAAGGGTTCGTACCAGTTCCACATTACTCGATTTCGATTTTATGGCAGATTCCAGATAGGGTAATACTTCTTCGTACAGTGCACGTCGTTTCCCTTTCAATTCCTCATATCTTCGATCGTCTTTGGCCGAGGTACCCAGTCCGTTCATCTCTTCTACAATGGCAGCTTCACCTTTTAATAATAAGGCGGCAATATTGATCTGTGCCAACGCATATCCAGGCTGCAACTCCAGTGCTTTCCTGTAATATTCCAGGGCCTTTTCATTTTGATCCAACTGTCCGGCACTTACTCCCAGGTTAAAATAAAGCTCCGGATTATTAGGATCCGACTTGATCACTTCGGTCATCAAGGATTTATACTTTTCCATATCGCCCATTTTATAAGCCAGATCTGCTTCCGAGCGAATCAAATTAACATCATCGGGATTAGCGGCTCTGGCATCTTTCATCAAAGCCATTGCCTTTTCGTTTTCCCCCTGGCTAATGTAGATAAGTGTTACTTTCTGAAGAACATCGGCCTTGACCGATTCAGTGACCCGGTCATCGGGATCCGTATATTTTTGTGTAAGTAACTCCAGATCGCGGTCACCTTTGGATCCAAAAGCGACGACCTTTCCGGTTTCCACATCGGTGGCAACATACTCGGTTCGAATACCGGTATAACCCAAATCCAACAATTGCTTGTAGTACTTCAAGGCTGTGGGATAGTCTTTGCCATTCACGGCATTTCCAGCCGCATAGTAAAGGTCGGAAGTATCTTTTTTGCTCCCCATATAACTAGTGTATAGTTTTTCTGCGGCTCCCGTGTAATTTTTTGCGTTTTGGTCATTGATCGCACTATTCACAAGCGCCACCCGAAGGTTTTGTCTTCCAACGTCTAGCCTAGGATCTCCACTGGCCCCCAATGATTCGGCTTGATTGAACGCTTCGGCTGCGGCCTTCATTTTATCGAAGTTATTGGTTCCGGCATCGGCCAGATAAGCTTCACCTTTGATCAAATAAAACTGCGTTTTCAATTTATTGTCTGCGGCACCTAACAGTGCTTCGGCCTGACTAATATAACCAAGGGCCTCACTTATTTCTCCCGCCTTTACGGCTTTTTCCGCTTTTTTTATTTCTTTTTTCTGAGCAAATGTTAGAGTAGAAATCAAAACGAGTCCTACCATCAGTATTTGTTTTTTCATATCAGAGATTTTAATTTATTCGTTATTTTCTGTTTGTGAGTCATCATTTTCTATTTGTGAGTCGTCATTATCAATAGCTGTGCCGTTTTCTTCACTGATGATTTCATTACCATCTTCATCCAGTTCCACTTCATCATCGTCGTGCATCACTTTTGCAACTGCCGCGATCGAATCGTCTTCCCGGACTTTTATCAAACGAACCCCTTGAGTTGCTCTTCCCATGACACGTAAATCTTCCACCGCCATCCGAATGGCAATCCCCGATTTGTTGATAATCATAAGGTCATCACTATCGGTTACATTTTTTATGGCTACTAATTTACCGGTTTTTTCGGTAACATTTATGGTTTTTACCCCTTTTCCACCTCTGTTCGTGATGCGATAGTCTTCGATGCTGGATCGTTTTCCGTAGCCATTTTCAGAAACCACCAAAATATTAGACTCGGGATCATCCACCGCGATCATACCGATGACTTCGTCGTCTTGATCTCGTAGTCTTATTCCTCGAACTCCCGATGCATTTCGACCCATGGGTCGCGTCTTTCCTTCTTCGAAGCGTATGGCTTTTCCAGATTTGACCGCCAGCATTACCTGGCTATCGCCGGTCGTTAATTTGGCCTCAAGTAAGATGTCATCCTCCTTAATCGTGATGGCATTGATACCATTGGTTCTGGGACGGGAATACTGTTCGAGCGGAGTTTTCTTTACCTGTCCTTTCTTCGTTGCCATGATCACATAATGGCTATTGATATAGTCTTCATCCTTAAGATCCTGTGTGCAAATGAAGGCTTTAACCTTATCATCAGGCTCAATGTTTATCAAGTTTTGGATCGCGCGACCTTTGGATGTTTTACTACCTTCGGGAATTTCGAACACCCGCATCCAGAAACATTTTCCTTTTTGGGTGAAGAATAACATATACTGGTGGTTGGTCCCAACAAAGAGATGTTCCAGAAAGTCTTCATTTCGTGTGGCGGAAGCTTTTTGGCCCACTCCTCCTCTATTTTGCTTTTTGTATTCGGTAAGGGAGGTACGTTTTATATAACCTGCATGCGAAATGGTGATGACCACTTTTTCGTCCGCGATCAAATCGGTAATACTTACATCTCCACCGGCATATTCGATAACCGAACGACGCTCGTCTCCGTATTTTTCCTTGATTTCAGCGAGTTCTTCTTTAATGATGTCCATTCTGAGCTCCTTACTGGCAAGAATGTCCTTATAATCATCGATGGTTTTCATCAATTCTTCGTATTCCGAACGCAATTTATCCTGCTCCAGACCTGTTAACTGACGCAATCGCATTTCTACAATCGCCTTGGCTTGTATTTCTGAAAGTTCAAAGGCTTTAATCAATGTTTCACGAGCTTCATCGGCATTGGCAGAAGCTCGAATGAATTTGATTACTTCATCGATATTATCGGAAGCAATAATGAGTCCTTCCAGGATATGTGCTCGTTCTTCGGCTTTGCGCAGTAAGTACTGTGTGCGACGGGTGACTACTTCGTGGCGATGTTCCACAAAATAATGAATCATTTCCTTCAGATTCAACATTCGTGGTCGTACCTTTCACCAAGGCAATGTTATTCACACTAAAACTGGATTGCAGCTCGGTGTATTTATACAACATATTGAGAACGATATTCGGAATGGCATCACTCTTCAGAATATATACGATACGCATTCCGTTACTGTCGCTTTCATCTCGAATATTGGAAATACCTTCGATCTTTTTGTCATTGACCAGATCGGCGGTTTTCTTGATCATATCCGCCTTATTGACCTGATAGGGTATTTCCGAGACAATAATACATTCACGTCCGGCTACCTCTTCAAAACACGCCTTCCCTCGCATCACAACACGACCTCTGCCCTGTATGAAAGGCCTCTTTTACGCCTTCATATCCGTAGATTACACCTCCTGTTGGAAAATCGGGTGCTTTTACGTGCTGCATTAAGCCATCAATATCTATATCATTATCTTCGATGTAAGCCATGGTTCCGTCTATTACTTCAGATAAATTATGAGGAGGCATATTTGTTGCCATTCCGACGGCAATTCCGGAAGCTCCATTGATCAATAAGTCCGGGAACTCTTGGTGGGTAGCACCGTAGGCTCTTTTAGCGTGTCATCAAAGTTCAATTGATGATCTACTGTCTCTTTGTCAATATCGGCCAGCATGTCCTCCGAAATCTTCTGCATACGCGCTTCAGTATATCGCATTGCTGCCGGACTATCACCATCAATCGAACCAAAATTTCCTTGTCCGTCTACCAACATATAACGCAGACTCCATTCCTGAGCCATTCGAACCATCGCATCGTAGACCGAAGTGTCCCCATGTGGGTGATATTTCCCCAGAACTTCTCCAACAATTCTGGCCGATTTTTTATGAGCGCCAGTTGCGCGTAATCCCAGTTCGTGCATCCCGAATAATACACGTCTGTGAACGGGTTTCATACCGTCCCGAACATCTGGCAATGCACGTGACACAATGACCGACATCGAGTAATCGATGTAAGCCGATTTCATTTCATCTTCAATGTTAATAGGGATTAATTTTTCACCTTCAGCCATAGTGTTTTTTCTGTTAATTGGGTTACTAAAATCTAAGAAAGCAAGATACACTATTTTGAAAGTTTAGAAAGTTAACTGGAAGGGGAATATTCACTATTTTATTAACAAATCTTTAGTCATAAACCGTTGATAAGTATAGTACTTTAGGCTTTGATTTTAGAAAGTTTTTTTGTTCCTTTTACGACGACCTGATCGATTGAGGTACAATTATTGCCTCTAACTAATTTTATTTAATTATTTTAGTCACTTAGGAGAACGATATATGGATGATAATTTTTCACCAAGAGTAAAAGATGTTATTGCCTACAGCAAAGAAGAAGCCTTGCGTTTGGGACACGATTTTATTGGTACCGAACACTTGATGCTTGGGCTTTTGCGAGATGGCAACGGCAAAGCAGTTAATATACTCAACGCCCTGGATATTGACCTGAACCATTTGAGAAGAAAAGTAGAGATTTTAAGTCCGGCTAATCCAAATGCCGGGGTGAGTTCCAACGATAAGAAGAATTTGCATCTTACCCGTCAGGCGGAACGTGCTTTAAAAACTACTTTTTTGGAAGCGAAATTGTTTCAAAGCTCTTCCATTAATACAGCACACTTATTGCTCTGTATTTTACGCAATGAAAATGACCCAACGACCAAGCTACTTAATAAAATGAAGGTAGATTATGACGGGGTAAAAGACCAATTTAAACTTATGATTACGAACGATGAAGATTATATAGAACCGTCTGCTTCAGATTCCTTCCCCAATGATGATGACGATGCAGCTACCGGCGACGGTGATAAAGAGAATTTATTTTCAGGTTCAAGTACAGCCAAGGGTAATAAAAAATCGAAAACTCCTGTTTTGGATAACTTCGGAAGAGATCTTACCGAACAAGCCGAAGATGGTAAACTGGACCCAGTAGTGGGTCGTGAAGCCGAAATTCAACGAGTTTCTCAGGTCTTAAGCCGAAGAAAGAAAGAACAATCCCTTACTCATTGGAGAACCCGGTGTGGGTAAAAGCTGCCATTGCCGAAGGCCTTGCACTTAGGATCGTACAACGCAAAGTATCCCGTATTCTGTACGATAAACGTGTGGTGACGCTCGATTTGGCGAGTCTGGTAGCAGGAACAAAATACCGTGGCCAATTTGAAGAACGCATGAAAGCTGTGATGAATGAATTGGAAAAAAATGAGGATATCATTCTATTTATCGACGAAATTCATACCATCGTTGGAGCAGGTGGAGCAACCGGTTCCCTGGATGCATCCAATATGTTCAAACCTGCACTGGCAAGAGGAGAAATTCAATGTATTGGGGCGACCACACTTGATGAATACCGACAGTATATTGAAAAGGACGGAGCATTGGAAAGACGATTTCAGAAGGTATTGGTGGAACCTACTACGGTGGAAGAAACCATTGAGATCCTTCAGAATATCAAAGATAAATACGAGGCACATCACAATGTGAGCTATACCGATGCAGCTTTGGTGGCCTGTGTCAAATTGACCAACCGCTATATGACCGAGCGTTTCCTTCCCGATAAGGCCATTGATGCACTGGATGAAGCCGGGTCGCGGGTGCATATTACCAATATAAATGTGCCTGATAAGATACTGGAAATAGAAGGAAAGCTGGAAGAGGTTCGTGAGTTGAAAAATTCAGTAGTAAAAAAACAGAAATACGAAGAGGCTGCAAAATTGCGGGATGATGAGAAGAATTTGGAGAAAGAACTCGCAACCGCACAGGAATCCTGGGAAAAAGAATCCAAACTCCACAAGGAAACAGTAGACGAAGAAAATGTCGCTGAGGTGGTTTCCATGATGACCGGTATTCCGGTGAACCGAATTGCCCAGACCGAAAGTAATAAACTGGCGGCACTCCCCGACCGTATTAAAGGAAAAGTTATGGGACAAGACGAGGCGGTTGCCAAAGTGGTGAAAGCCATTCAGCGAAACCGCGCCGGATTGAAAGATCCCAACAAGCCAATTGGTTCCTTTATATTTTTAGGGCAGACCGGAGTTGGAAAAACGCAATTGGCCAAGGTTTTAGCGCGCGAACTATTTGACAGCGATACCGCTTTGGTGCGAATTGATATGAGTGAGTACATGGAGAAATTCGCGGTTTCCCGTTTGGTGGGAGCACCTCCGGGATACGTCGGCTATGAAGAAGGTGGTCAATTGACTGAAAAAATACGTCGTAAGCCGTATGCTGTGGTATTGCTCGATGAAATTGAAAAAGCACACCCCGATGTGTTCAATATGCTGTTGCAGGTACTTGATGACGGTTATTTGACCGATAGTCTGGGGCGAAAGATCGATTTCAGGAATACGATTATTATTATGACCTCAAATATAGGGGCGCGTAAGCTGAAGGACTTTGGTCAAGGAGTTGGTTTTGGAACCGCTGCCAAGGAAAATCAAGCTGATACGTATGCGAAGGGCATCATAGAAAATGCACTCAAGAAAGCCTTTGCACCCGAATTTTTGAATCGGGTGGACGATGTTATGGTGTTCAACAACCTGGAAAGAGAACATATTCATAAAATTATTGACATTGAATTGGATAAGTTGTTTGAACGCATTTCGGACTTGGGATATACGTTGAAACTTAGCAATAAGGCCAAGGACTATATCGCCGATAAGGGATTTGATAAAGAATATGGAGCAAGGCCGTTAAAACGGGCTATTCAGAAGTATATTGAAGATGCTCTGGCAGAAGAGATCATTAATTCCAATCTGAAGGAAGGAGATACCATCACCATGGATCTCGATGAGAAAAGCAACGAGCTAACCATTAAAGTGAAAAAACACAAAAAGGCTACGGAATCGTAGCCTTTTAAATTAGGGGCCATGACAAAAAGTGGAAAAATATGGCTGGGTGTTCTTACCTTCCTCCCCGTCCTTTTTATGATCCTCTATATATTGCTGTTTTTGGGAACCCTATTTTATAGTTTTTCTGAAATGGAAGGAACCTATGACAACGGGGCAGGCAGCTTAGTAAGTGGAATTTGGATCGCGGTTCTATGTCTCTTTCTTGGGGTACTCTTAAATATTGGATTACTTGTTTATTATATTCTTCACGCCTATAAAAATGAAAAATTCGACAACACCCTGAAATTGATTTGGATTCTCGTCTTTTTGTTCGGTAATGGAATAGGAACTATTGTCTATTATTTTGTTGAAATTGTGCCCAGTGGAAGAAAAACTTCAGATTAAAAAAAGAATTGAAGAGGAAATTGCTTCAACGCGGGAACTTGTGATTACCTATCGCGAACTTTCCAAACCTATTTCTCCCGAAAATGCCATTGGCAGGATTTCCCGTATGGATGCCATCAATAACAAAAGTGTTAATGAGGCTGCCTTTAAAAAAGCTGAGCTGAAACTGAGCAATTTACAAATCGCGCTTAGTAAGATCGATGACGCTGATTTTGGCATTTGTATTCGCTGTAAAAACCCAATACCTTTAGGCAGAATCTTTTTACTTCCGCAGGCCATCACCTGTGTGAACTGCGCCCAGTAAATTTCCAGCATTTACCTTTCTACAATTAATTGAAACATATATAGGGTATATGACCGAGACCATTTCTTACAAATTTGGCAATTCCGGGGTATTATTTTTTCTGAAGGAAAGAGACACTAATGGGTTTCAAAATCCCATTCAAACTTTTTAACAAGCGTTAAACCACTCGAGTTCCCTATCTCATTACCAAACTCAACAGATGTAAGGTAATTATCTTCTGAGATGATCTTGTTAGCGCTCAAATAGTTCAGCAAATACTTGATATCAACCGCTCCAGAGTCCCTTTTGGATGTTCTTACAAAAGCAACATAGATCCAGTCCTGAGCGAACTTTTCATTCTTAAGATGACCTACATGCACCTTGTATTCTCCGAAAGGAGTGTCTATAATCTCTTTCACTTTACCAAACGAGCTGAAATCGAAATAATCCTCCCAGATCATAATCTCAGTTTTAATATTCTTGCCATCGCCAAATTCAATGTCGGTGAGCCACAGGTCAAAGGCCAGATTATATTTACGATGTTTTACATACATTTCAACTTCATAGTCTACCGTTAAATTTGCTACTTTGGAAACCTGAACCGGGAATCCCGCAACCGTAACATCTTTTTTGTCCTTCCCCCAGGGGCTTCGACCCACTTCCAAGGCAGGATAACCAATAACCCCTTTTGCATTGTCTGGTAACTCCCATCGCCATCCCCAATCATTTTCACGTTTGAAGGTACACAAGACCGGCACTCCATTCTTCAATTTTGCCTTTCCCCACAGATTACATTTTAACTTCACATTCTCAAAATCCGGATGGAATCGAATATCGCAATTGCTGAAATCGGGGTTTTCCATGAGAAGTTTGGCCTGCGGAGAAGCGGCGGTGACCAATTGGTCATAGCTTAACTTTCGGTTTAAGGTTTTGCAGGAAGAAAATGCAAGTGCCAGCATCACCGTGAAGCAGGCATATTTTATCCTAAAGCCTAATTTTAAAATCTTCATATCGTTAACTTAATTAACATGAATGCTGGTTTGTTATACAAATAACAGTTCATTTTCGATAGAGAAACTTTGGAGAAAACCAATGGAATTGCGAATATCAACGGCCAAAATACGATCTTCATCTACAAATGGAACCACTGCTCTATAGCTTTGTAAAAAAGCTTCGATAAAGGGCGAAGACTTATGGGGTTCCCTGAAAGTTATGGCCTGTGACGCATTCATTAATTCAATGGCCAAAATGGTTTCCACATTATTGATAATGCGAAGGCACTGCGTTGCCGCATTCGCTCCCATACTCACATGGTCTTCCTGCCCATTGGAAGAAACAATAGAATCGACCGAAGCAGGTGTCGCCAGTTGCTTATTGGCACTCGCAATACTAGCTGCCGTGTACTGCGGAATCATATAACCGCTGTTTAATCCTGGGTTTTTAACCAAAAACTGCGGTAGTTCCCGAAGTCCGGAAACCAATTGAAAAGTCCTTCGTTCTGAAATATTTCCCAATTCTGCCATTGCAATTCCTAAATAATCCATCCCCAGTGCAAGTGGCTGCCCATGAAAATTTCCACCGGAAATAATCATGTCTGCCTCCATAAAGATATTCGGGTTGTCCGTAACGCTGTTTATTTCGGTTTTAAAAGTTCTATTTACAAAATTCAAGGTATCCTTAGAAGCACCGTGTACTTGCGGAATGCATCGAAAGGAATATGGATCCTGTACCTTTTTGTGTTCCGAAGCCCCTATTTCACTGTCTTTTAGAAATTCCAAAATGTGCTGAGCCGTTTGTACTTGCCCGCGGTGGGGACGTACCAGATGGACCAATTCATTAAACGGACTCATATTGCAATCAAAAGCATCGATAGAAACGGCGCCAATGAGATCGGCCAAATAAGAAAGTCGATAACTTTTAAGCAAATTATACACCCCGTACGCGCTCATGAATTGTGTGCCGTTAAGCAAGGCCAAACCTTCTTTAGCTTCTAAAACAATGGGTTGCCAGTTGTTCTTTTTCAACATTTCTTCGGAAGGGATTATGGCATCTCCCTCATAGACCTCTCCTTTGCCCAATAAAGGTAATGCCATGTGCGCCAAAGGAGCCAAATCTCCGGAAGCTCCCAAACTACCTTGGGTATAAATCACCGGCAGAACGGCCCTATTGTAAAAATCGATGAGGCGTTTCACCGTCTTCAATTGCACCCCACTGTAACCATAACTAAGTGATTGAATTTTTAGGAACAACATCAGCTTCACAATGGGTTTTGGAACTAATTCTCCCGTTCCGCAGGCATGTGACATCACCAGATTCTCTTGCAATTTGGACAGGTTTTTGGCAGATATCTTAACGTCGTAGAGAGACCCAAACCCGGTATTGATCCCGTAAATTGGTGTGTCTACATCGTTTAGTTTGTGCTGAAGATAATCGTAGGACTTTTTAATATTGAGCACCGCTTCTTCAGAAAGGTCAATCGTCATTTGATCATTAATAATATCCTTCAGGGTCGATAAGGACAGAATTTCACTACTTACATAATGAATGGAATTCATAGGTATTGCGGTTGTTTCGACAAAAATACAATTTCCTGTTAAGGTTTTCAGTATTTTTATTTATCACCAAAATATTATTTTACTTTTGCGAAAACTAAACAGCTTAGCAATGAAAAAATTAGTATTTGTATTTACAGCCATACTCATGGTTGCATGCAATGAAGAAATAAAAAAAGAGTATGTGACTTTTTCCGGTAACATCACTAACAAAAACAGTGACTCTATTGTAATTTCACATAGAAAAAGCGGTTTCAAGAAAGTGATTCAGGTTAATGAAGACGGTTCGTTTAGTGATACTTTGAACGTGATACCAGGAATGTATTCGTTTTATGATGGTGGTGAAGGAACCAGCCTGTTCCTTAAAAATGGTTTTGATCTACAAATGACCCTAAACACCGTTGAGTTTGATGAATCCATCAAGTATGCCGGACAGGGTGCCGCAGATAATAATTTTTTAGCTGAAAATGCCTTGCTTACTGAAACACTCTTTGATTTTGAAATTGACGAAATGGATCAGGCGGGGTTGAACCAAAAACTCTCGAATGTAGAGACTGAATTAAACGATTTTATAAACTCCAAAGTTTCTCTGGATACGGCTGTGGTAAACAACGCCAAAGTCGGAATAGCAAGATCCATCAAAAGCTATCGTGGCTATTTGGGTGATTTGATTGCATTGAGAACCAATCTTCCCAAAGGTGCTCCCTCTCCGGTCTTTAGCAATTATGAAAACCATGCCGGTGGTGCGACCAGCCTTACCGATTTGAAAGGAAAATACGTATATATCGATGTATGGGCTACGTGGTGCGGGCCTTGTAAAGTGGAGATTCCTCATTTAAAAAAGGTAGAAGCCGATTTTCATGATAAGAACATCGAGTTTGTAAGTGTTTCCATCGATCGACCTAAAGATCATGCAAAATGGATCAGTATGGTTACTGAAAAAGAATTGGGAGGGATTCAGTTGTATGCCGATAATAACTGGGAATCAAAATTTGTGAAAGACTATTATATAAAGGGAATTCCTCGATTTATCCTGATCGACCCCGACGGTAACATCATTAGCCCCAATGCGCCGCGTCCCTCAGATCCAAAACTCCGAACCCTGCTGGAAGAGCTTATTTAAAAAATCAAAACCGCCTATTGAAAAATAGGCGGTTTTTTTTGAATCTTTCCGAAGCAAACTTTTATCTATTGAGGTTGTTCTTCGATTGCTTCCGGTGGTAGCGGTTCTTGTTTGAATAATTCCAAATAGGCTTGTCCCAGATTTTCAATAATATCACCCGCGATCAAGGCTTCAAAGCCATTCTCCTGCGCGACAATGTTTCCCGCACTTCCGTGTAAATAAACACCAAACATAGCAGCGACATGTGGTTCGTATCCTTGCGCAAGCAGCCCTGTAATAACTCCGGTGAGCACGTCTCCGCTTCCCGCCGTTGCCATCCCGGGATTTCCTGTGGAATTGATATATAGTTCATCGCCAACCACAGTGACCGTGTTGGCTCCTTTGATAACAACGATCATTTCATGTTTCTTACTGAAAGCCTTGGTTTTGTCCAGTTTTTCATAGTCATTTTTCCACCCAGGCGCCAATCGGGATAATTCACCCTGATGCGGAGTAAAAATGGATTGTTTTGGTATGTTTTTCACAACGGAACGATTTGCTGCCACCAGATTAATGGCATCGGCGTCAATGACCATGGGGCGTTCGGTTTGAGCAAGTAATTTTTTAAATGCCTCCAGGGTTTCCGATTCCTGCCCCATTCCCGGGCCTATACCGATGGCGTTTGGTTCAAAATTGGGACTTATTTCTGAAATGTAATCGCTATTCGTTGCGGATATCACCATGGCTTCAGGTACCGCGGTATGGAGGATATGGGCACTACCATTGGGAACACAGGCCGTAACGAGACCACTACCTGCTCTTAATGCGGCCCTTGTTGCTAGTACTATGGCTCCCAGAGTACCCTCATGGCCGCCAACCAACAGGGAATGTCCAAAATTCGACTTATGTGCATATTTTTCGCGTTGTTTGTAAAACGATTGTGCCTGAGGTTTCATGACCAAACGAGCCAGTGGTGCAGTGGTCACTAAATATTCGGGATCCAGGCCAATGTCCAAAGCTTCAAAATAGGGAACGTATTTACCGGTTTCAGGAAGAAAAAAAGATAACTTGGGCGTTTGGAAGGTCAAGGTATGATTGGCCAATAGTACGGCATCGGGATCCATTAACGGCTCGTTGGCACTCAGCCCGCTGGGAATATCAATGGCAAGCCTGAAAGATTTTAGACTGTTCAAATACTGGATCAATTTTTTTACCCAGCCTTCGGGTGCCCGGTTCAGTCCTATTCCGAAGAGCGCGTCGACAATAATATCGTCTGGATGAATTTCAGGAAAATCTGCTTCCGATTTCATTAAAACAGGCCACTTCTTTGTCACATTTTTTATTCGCCCGTAATTGGTCAAAAAACACTTGGAGCGCTTATCGGTAAAATTGGCTACATACACGGTTACATTATAGCCACTTTCAATTAGCAACCTCCCCAGTGCCAGACCATCTCCCCCGTTGTTTCCAATTCCGCAGAAAATATGAATGGGAACCTGAGCACCCTGCATACGCTGATGCAACCAATTGAAAATTTGAGTGGCAGCCCGCTCCATAAGATCACTGGAGGAGATTCCCTGCTTTTTGGTCGTAATCTTGTCGGCTTCGTAGAGTTGTTTTGCGGAGAATATGTTCATCTAATTAATAAATTCTGAAAATTATAGGAGTAAAGATAACTTTAAATTTGCACAAATTCATGGGCCGAAAATGTTGAAAACAATCAAACAAATACTGCGCTACCAATTGCAGATTCTATAAATTTGTATCCAATTTAGATATCTATGCTATGAAGAATACCGCACTCACTAAAATACACGAGGCACTGGGTGCCAAGATGGTTCCATTCGCCGGGTATAATATGCCGGTTTCCTATGAGGGAGTCAATGCCGAACATGAAACGGTTCGCACTGCTGTTGGTGTTTTTGATGTCTCTCACATGGGTGAATTTTTAATTACCGGGCCAAAGGCGTTGGAATTGATCCAAAAGGTGACCAGCAATGATGCATCAAAATTGGTGGACGGCCAGGCACAATACAGTTGTTTTCCGAATAACGAAAATGGGATTGTAGACGATTTGATCGTATACCGTTTGGATGCCGAACAATGGTTATTGGTGGTCAACGCTTCCAATATTGAAAAAGACTGGAACTGGATCAGTTCCCACAATAGCATGGGTGCCGAGATGCGCGATCTGTCTGAAAAATATTCCCTGTTAGCCATTCAAGGTCCAAAAGCCATTGATGCCATGCAATCCTTGACCAGCGAAGACTTGAATGAAATAAAATTTTACACTTTTAAAGTAAGCGACTTTGCCGGAATTGAACATGTCATTATAAGTGCCACGGGTTATACCGGAAGTGGCGGATTTGAGATCTACTGCAAGAACAGTGAAGTGGAACAGGTATGGAACAATGTGATGGAAGCAGGAGCCGACTGGGGGATCAAACCTGTTGGATTGGCGGCTCGTGATACCTTGCGATTGGAAATGGGGTATTGTTTATACGGAAACGATATTGACGATACGACCTCGCCTATTGAAGCCGGTTTGGGCTGGATCACAAAATTTACCAAGGACTTTATCAATTCTGAAAATTTACTGAAGATAAAAGAACACGGACCCGAACGCCGTTTGATCGCCTTCGAACTGAATGAACGAGGGGTCCCACGCCAGGGTTATGATATAGTTGACGGAAACGGCAAGGCGATAGGCACAGTAACCAGCGGAACCATGTCACCCTCATTGGGTAAGGGTATTGGAATGGGCTACGTACCCAGCGTTATGAAGGATGTGGGAACCCAAATTAACATTCAGATCAGGAAGAACGCCATTCCTGCTACCGTGGTAAAATTACCATTCTACAAAGGGTAAGGTGGTAGAATTCCAGCACATCATAGAGGAGATTCACGCACACCTCAAAACCGTTCCGAATCAAGGAAAAGTGGCTTCATACATCCCCGAATTGGCAGGGATTGACAAGGATAAATTCGGGATCTATTTGAACTCCATTGACGGGAAGAGCTTTGGCGTGGGAGATTGGGATACCCGATTTTCCATCCAGAGTATTTCTAAGGTACTTTCGTTGACCCAGGCCTTTTCACTGGTAGGCGATGACCTTTGGAAACGCGTCGATGTGGAGCCTTCGGGCAATCCGTTCAATTACCTTTCTTTGTTGGAATTGGAAAACGGGATTCCCAGAAATCCGTTGATCAATTCGGGCGCCATCGTGATAGCGGACGTATTGATTTCAGAATTAAAAAACCCGAAAGAAGACTTTCTGAAATATGTAAGGGATCTTACAAATGACCCTGATATCCATTTTAATGAGAACGTTGCACTTTCAGAAAAACAAACCGGATTTCGAAATTATGCGGCGGCCAATTTGTTAAAGTCGTTTGATAACCTGAAGAATGACGTAGACGAGGTACTGGACTTCTATTTTCATCAATGTTCCATTGAGATGAATTGTCACCAATTATCAAACGCTTTCTATTTTTTGGCCAATCGTGGAAAATGTCAGCGCAACCATTCCTATGTGACCGAAAGCCAGGTAAAGCGAATCAATGCACTGATGCTGACCTGTGGTTTTTACGACGAGGCAGGCGAATTTGCTTTCGAAGTGGGATTACCCGGAAAAAGTGGTGTTGGTGGCGGAATTGTAGCTTTATTACCTGATAATTTTGTAGTAACTACCTGGGCACCGGCATTAAACCCAAAAGGCAATTCGTACCTTGGTATGCAGGCCCTGGAACTTTTAACCACCAAATCTGGATTATCCATTTTTTAATATCCCCAATGAAGCAAACCGAACGAAGATCAAATGTAATTTTAATCCTGGGAGCCAGTGGCTTTATCGGGAATGCCCTTTATAAGGAGCTCCTCTCCTATTTTGACGTTTACGGGACCTATTCGAGCCAGGAAGGATTGTTTGGAGAGAATCAGGTTTTTTACAACTACCAGGTCGAAAACGGTGGATTGGATGTGATTCTGGCCAAAATTCAGCCAACGGTTATTATCTCGTCTCTGCGCGGGGATTTTAAGGCACAATACGAGGCGCATAAGACCCTGGTGGAATATTCCTTGGGAACGAACGCCCGATTGCTGTTACTGTCTTCTGTGAATGTATTCGACGGTAAAGGGGAATTTCCTTCCTACGAAAATGATCTGCCCTTTGCCGAAAGTGAGTACGGGCGATTTAAAATTTCACTGGAGAAACTGGTACAAAAACTTCCGAAAAAAAACTATGCAATTCTCAGGCTCCCACTTGTTCTTGGGGTCAATTCACCGCGACTCTTTCAGCTGAAGCACGCGATCAAAAATCACGCGGCGTTTGAAGTGTTCCCAAATTTGATCGTGAGTGTGACGACCGCCGATAAGATCTCGCAGCAGGTGCATTATATTATCAATTCGAATTCCTGCGGAATATTTCATCTCTCCAGCAAAGACATGGTGCATCACGAGGATCTTTTCAGGGAGATTTCAGAAAAGATTAGCGAGAAAACGCCTATCTTTAAAAGTGCTTTTAGCAGTAATGAGGATACATATCTGGCTATACTTCCGAAGAAAAACAAACTCCCGAAAACTTATCGTATCACTGTTTCCGAAGTCATTGACGACAGTACCTTAAAAGAAGAAATAATCACCTTTAAAAAATAGGTTATGAAACCATTCACCGAATTACAGATACGTTCCGCCCTCCAAGACATTGAAGGTTGGGAATATGAGGAAAACGCCATCCATACCAGTTTTGAGTTTGACGATTTCAAGGACGCTTTTGCCGTGATGACGCGCATTGCTTTTGAGGTTGAAAAATTGAACCACCACCCCGATTGGACCAATGTTTACAACACCTTACAAATAAGTTTATCCACACATGACGCAGGAGGTGTGACAGAAAAAGACATGGAACTGGCCCGCATCATCAATGAGTTGGTGGGCTAGGTCTTTTTTATTTAATGAAATAAATGCGCCTATTTTTTTAAAACTGAATTTTGAGGAGTTTTGAAATTGAATTTTTTGGCTTTCATTATTTGCACTTTGTCAAGTGTATCAATTTGTTAAATTTGTATTCAAAATTATAAGAAATGGGAAGAGCTTTCGAATTTAGAAAAGCAAGGAAAATGAAGCGGTGGTCTGCCATGTCCAAAGCATTTACTCGTATTGGAAAAGACATTGTGATGGCCGTTAAGGAAGGGGGTCCCGACCCGGACGGCAACTCCCGATTGCGAGCGGTGATCCAGAATGCCAAGAGTGCCAATATGCCCAAAGACAATATTGAACGGGCTATCAAACGAGCGAGTGAGAAAGGGCTGGGTGATTTTAAGGAAGTGCTTTTTGAAGGCTATGCACAGCATGGGATCGCTATTTTGGTGGAAACCGCCACCGATAACAATACACGTACGGTCGCGAATGTGCGTTCTTATTTTAACAAATGTGATGGAAATCTGGGCGTTTCAGGATCGGTGGTGTTTATGTTTGATCATGTTTGCAACTTTCGGGTGGATGCCAGTGGTATGGACATGGAAGAATTGGAATTGGAGCTCATCGATTTTGGTGTTGAAGAGATCTTTGAAGATGAAGATGGTGTCTTGATCTATGCGCCTTTTGAGAGTTTTGGTGCAATTCAGTCTTATTTGGAAGAAAACAATATTGAAATATTATCCTCCGGTTTTGAACGTATACCACAGGTCACCAAAAAAATAAGTGCGGAAGAAGCCGCCGATGTTGAAAAGTTACTCGAGAAGATAGAAGAAGACGATGATGTACAGAACGTCTATCATACCATGGATGAGGGGTCTTCGGAAGAATAATAGCATCGAATAAAAACTAAAAAAGCTGCCTTTCGCGAGGACAGCTTTTTTAGTTTTGGGTGATAGGGTTTGCGTTACTCTTTAATAATTTTATTACTCGTACCCTTATTGATTCTTATAAAATACATTCCGCTGGCGAAATTGGACATATCGATGACCTTATTTCGTCCTGAGTTACTTTTTTCTGAATAAATGATCTTCCCTAAAATATCGGTCACAGAAACTGAATCGATGGTTGTTCCTTCCGAAGAAATTGTCAAAAAACCGGATGTAGGATTTGGAAACATCTTAAATGCTCCGGCAACCGTGAAATCATTTACTTCCAGCTCCGGTGCTTTCACCAATAAAAATCCCTCCGCCCGATCACTGATAACAATGTGTCCACTCTCAAAAAAAGGATAGACATTCCAGGATCCGTTAAACCCTGCGCTGTTATTGGGAGCATAGCTATCGAAGAAGCCTATTTCGGTCATGTTCATATTGGCAACATCGGAGATATCGATCACTCTTAATCCTGCCGCATTGTTGGAGAGATAGAACTTATCACCGTTTACGTATCCATTATGATCGGTGGCTCCCGTAGGTCCGGAGTACTCAAAATGCAATTGTGGATCGTCCAGATCTTCAAAATCAAAAATCATGGTTCTGGAATTGATTCCCAGGTTGATCTCATCGGTCTCATCGCCCAAAAGAAAATAACGATGGTCTTCGGTGAGCCATCCCTGGTGGGTGTAGCTTATGTTATTATACCCCACGGTTGCAATGGTTATGGGATTATTTTTATCGGTTACATCTACGATCACCGCTTCGTTTTCATTGCTTCCGAAGAGAATTTCCTGTCCGGTATAATCGGAATCGGGACCATTGTAAATAACGATTTGTGCATCGTGGGTGTACCCATTACCGGTATGCCCTCCGGCAGCTACAGGGTTGACGGGATCCTGGATATTTACAAAATGTGGGCCTCCGTTAAAAGTGCCCGAACCAACGATGTAGGCATAGCCTGTTGCTTCATTTATAGCAATGTTATGCGCACTTCCGAAGTCGTTGTAAACAGCGTCGGTAGTGAATATTTCAGGGGGATTGGTTACGTTTCGCAAACGGGTAAGGTCGAATACCTGCATTCCATGTCCGGAGTCTTCGCTCACGATGAACACATGATTATTGTAAGTTTTTGCATCACGCCAGGTAGAGTGGATAGGGCTCTCCCCTGGCAATTGGCCCAGATAGATCGGGTTTATGGGATCGGAAATATCAATGAATGCGGTGGCTTCATTGAGACAAATGATGGCGTATTCCTTACCGTCTTGTGGGTCGGTCCATCCCCAGGAGTCATTGGCCTTTACCGAGTTCATTGTAGCGAGCGGAATTTGTGAAACAAGGTCATATCCGTTGCATTCAAAAGAACCCGCCACTCCACCAATACAGGGGGTTTGTGCAATAATGCTTCCCGTGATTAAAGTAAGTAAACAAAGTAGTGATAATTTCATAGCAATTGTCGTTTTGATAAATGTACAAAAAAGTATAGAATGAAGATTCAATAAAGGAGTTTAGGTATAGTGCGGCTTCTTCCCTACAACACCATCGTAATAGGAGCGCAGGACGACCGTGTCTGCCTCAATATCTCCCGTAGGGTAGAACGGGGCGTTGATGGTTACTGTTTTGGTTCCGTAATCGAAGGAAACAGGAATGATGGGAACCTTGGCGGCCATAGCGATATAATAGTAACCCGTCTTCCAGACGGCCACTTTTTTACGAGTTCCTTCGGGTGCAAGGGTCAAACGAAATTCTTCCTTGCTGTTGAAAATTGCCGCAATGGCTTCTACCTTATTCTGTCCGGAAGTTCGGTCCAGAGGTGCACCTCCCATCCATTTAAAGTACCATCCAAATGGCCATTTAAACAGTTCCTTCTTCCCTACCCAATTTATTTTGACTTTAGAGATTCTACGGGTAAAAACCCCGACGTAGAAGTCGTGCCAGCTGGTATGCGGCACGACGATAATGACCGCTTTTTTGATTTCGGGTAAAAAGCCACCTGCTATTTTCCAGCCCAGAATTTTGTGAAAAATGAATTTTGCAATACCCATATAAGGGAGAAAGGTACTACATTTTTAAATAGAGATCCCGCAATTTGTCTCGGGTCATGATGCGTTCCCAATCGTCTCCAAACGCATTTTCCCAGAGTGGAACCATTCCTAAGGAGATATCGATCATGGTGTTCATTTGATGGTCTGTCAAATTGCTGCAAAGACCTTTAGGAATCTCAATATTGTGGTATTCCTTCATTTGTTTGAATAAGCGTACCCCTTCCGGGTAGTACTCTTCCAAATGATCAAAGACAATACAGTTTCCCACTCCATGTTTGGTGCCGAGAACGTAGGCAAGTCCGTAGCTCATGGCATGTGCCACCCCTACCTGTGAATAAGCGATACTCATTCCTCCATGCCAGGAAGCCATCATTAATTTACCACGGGATTCGATATCGGTGAGTTGTTCACTTAGGAATATTTCTTTACACAGATCGTAGGCTTTTTCGCCATAACTTTTACTGAATTCATTCAGAAAGGTTCCATTAAGAGATTCCACGCAGTGAATAAAGCAATCCATTCCGGTGTAGAACCATTGATTTTTGGGTACGCCCATTGTGAGGTCGGGATCCAGTACCACTTGATCGAAAGGTGTGAAATCACTATTGATTCCCAATTTCTTCTCGGGGCCGGTAAGAACCGTTGTTCTGGAAACTTCTGCACCGGTACCTGAAATAGTGGGTACGCCCACATGATATATCGCTTTGTTTCGAACCAGATCCCATCCCTGGTAGTCTGCCGCGCTGCCTTTATTGGTTAGCAGGATAGAAACTGCTTTGGAAAGATCCAATACTGTTCCACCACCCACTCCTATAATTCCGGAGGGGCTATAGGTGAATTCTCCTTTGATATGCTTTACGATGGTGTCTACCTGTTCGGTCTTTGGCTCCTCTTCCGCAGAAACAAAAATGAGCTTATCATTAAAGCGCAGATTCATTCTATTGATAAGATCCTCATCATTTTTAAAGACGTCATCCACCAGGAAAATAAAAGGTGCCTTATCCTTACGTTTTGGAGCCAGGATGGACGATAACTGATCAAAACTCCCTTGCCCAAAGATCACTTTTGGAACCATGGGGAAGTTTCGGTATTTATTATTGACCGTAATATTTTTATCTTCTTTGAGTACCTTATTGGCTCTAACAAGGTCTTCAGGAGTATCGATTTCTATTCCTTGGGTGTTTGAAATGGCCATTTTTATGTTTTTTCCGTATTCTAAATAACGAATACACTCTATTTTCTCAGCAGCTTCCATGGAACGCATGGGAAGTTTGTAAAAATCCATCAACGCCTCTTTTCTGAAGGCGTAGATCCCTTTGTGTTTATAATATTGTACCGCTGCATTTTTATCACGCGGGTACGGAATGGGAGACCTTGAAAAGTACAACGCAAAATTGTCCTTGTCCACAATTACCTTCACTGCATTGGGATCGCTAATTTCCTTCCAATCATACATTTCGGTCATGAGGGATGCTAGATCTATTTTTTCGGCATCGGGTCCGCTAAAGACACTCAATACCTGTTCCAATCCAGATTTACTGGTAAAGGGTTCGTCGCCCTGTACGTTGACCACAATGTCGATGTCCATGTTTTCCACGGCCTCGGCGATGCGATCGGAACCGCAATCGTGTTCTTTTTTGCTCATTATCGCTTTACCGCCATTGAGCTCGATTTCTTTGAATATCACCTCACTATCGGTCACGACATATACTTCATCGAAAAGACCGGTTTCTTTGGTAGCCTCATAGGTACGGAGGATCACCGTTTTTCCGCCCAGGTCCTGCATGAGTTTTCCTGGAAATCTGGACGCGCCGTAACGCGCGGGAATCATAGCAATTATCTTCAAACTGTGGTTGATTTTATGAGGTTTCAAAAATAGTAAGTTTAGTTATATTCTTAAGGTTTTCTTTGAGAATATATTAAGTAGATGTCAAATGTTTAAAAAGGTTTACTCGTCTTCCGCAAAAAATTCATTTTTAAAGCCTAGTAGATACAACTTTTTCGTAGCCCTGGTTACAGCAGTGTAGAGCCAACGCAAGTAATCCTTGTCGATCCCGTTGGGCAAATAAGGCTGCTCTACAAATACGGTGTTCCACTGTCCCCCCTGGGATTTGTGACAGGTAATGGCGTAGGAAAACTTCACCTGCAGAGCATTGAAGTATTTGTTGTTCTTAATGGCAAGGAATTTTTTGTAGTTGGAACTGAGATTTGCATAGTCCTTTTTGACCTCTTCATAAAGCTTATTGGAATCTTCGTAAGGCAGCGAAGGGGTTTCGGAAGTAAGCGTATCCAGTAATAGTACGGTTGCAAGGGGTTCCATACCGGGATAATCAACCATTCGAACCAATACTTCAGCAAAACGAAAACCGTATAGTTCTTTAAAGCTAAAAATTTCCAATACCTCCACGATATCGCCGTTTGCTATAAAACCGGCTTCCGAATCGGTTTTCACCCAAAAATAATTGTTCTTCACCACCATGACATAATCCCCGGCTGAAAGTTCTTCCTCCTGAAACAGGATACGATTACGAATGTTCTGATTGTAATTGTTGGCTCGCTTATTGGATCGCACAATGATCACCGTTTCTTCATTTCCTAATTCGGAATAGGAATCGTTGATGGCGTCCATGACCTCCTGTCCATCCATGGGCCGAATCACTTCAGGAAAACTCAAGGTGCTGAATTTAAAACTTTCGTAAAAACCGCTGTCAAGAGCAGATCTAATTTGAGTCGCATTATACAGGATACCACTCTCTTTTTCCTGGCGCACGACTTCATCCAGTTCAATAGAAACCACCACCTTATTATAGTGGTTCTCCAAAGTGGTTTTATCTAAAGCCGGACTTAAAGTCAATTTTACCGGAGGCAATTGCGCTGTATCGCCTATGAGCAAGAGTTTACAATTGTGGCCACTATATACATAATGCATTAGGTCATCGAGTAGGGATCCATTTTCAAATAATTTGGAATCCTTATTTATGTCGGGGATCATTGAGGCTTCATCCACGATAAAAATCATGTTTCTGTGCTTATTGGTTTGCAACGAAAATGAAACACCCCCTCCTTTTTCGCTTTTGGGGATATAGATTTTTTTATGAATGGTAAAAGCCTGTTTATTGCTGTAGTTGCTTATCACTTTGGCGGCCCTTCCGGTTGGTGCTAAAAGCACTGATGATCTCTTAGCTTTTGACAGATTTTTTACTACAGTCCCTATTATGGTAGTCTTACCAGTACCGGCATACCCCTTTAGTAAAAACATTTCATTTTTGCCACCACTCACGATAAATTTTGCCAGCAATTGCAGGGTAATATCTTGTTTGGCGGTCACTACATGAGGAAAATCGCTCTTAAGAAGGCTATAAAAATGGGAAACATCCATATGGAGGTATAAAATCAATAGCCAAAGATAGGTAGGTTTTTTTCGGATTATACTTTTACGAATAAAAAAAAATTGTAGATTTGCGAAGCACGGGTATATCGCGTAACATCTAAATTAAACTCTCGTCATAATGAAAATTATCATTCAAATAGTTCTCTGGGTTATTATTATCTTCATGGGTTGGAAATTGTACAATTCCGTTATTGGACCTGTAGAATTCAACAAAATTAAAGTGGAACGCTACGAAAAAGTAATTGCAAAACTAAAGGATATAAAAGCTGCGCAATTGGCACATCAGGAAATTACTGGAAGTTTTACAGCAAATTTTGACAGTTTGGTACGATTCATTGACACGGCAGAGTTTGCAATCACCGAAAGACGAGATAGTAGTTATGCCGATGTAGTAAAGAACAAGGCCTACGGTATAACGGAAGGATATTATATTGATATTATTGTAACGGATACGCTGCGATTCGCCTCTGTTAAGGATTCGTTGTTTAAAGACGATCGCTACAAGACCATGATGACCGTTCCGGGTACCGAAGCAAAATTCGAATTGAAAGCCGGTAAGCTGGAAAAGAACGGAATTAAATATTCTGTCTTCGAAGCCAAAGTTGCTAAGACTGTTGTTTTGGAAGGCTTAAATAAAGATCTAATCATTCAGGAAACCCAGGTAAATTCGGTGGATGGGGTGAATGGACCCTACATCAAATTAGGCTCCATGGATGAAATTAACACCAGCGGTAACTGGCCAAAATTATATGACAATCCAAAAGACAAAGAATAATAACAATACCAACCAAACTAAAAGATTGTCCGTTCAAATAACCTTGACCGGACTTTCTTTTTTAATAGCATCTCCAAATGGGGAAGTACTGTTTTTTACTGAAAAAAAGTTCGATACCCAACATACTCCTGAAGAACTATTATTTGAGCTAACCCATATCCTTTCCGGGGAGGAAGCACTCCGGGATGAATTTGAGCGTGTGACACTGGTATATACCACTCAAAACTATGCGGTGGTTCCTTCTTCCCTCTTTGATGAAAACAAGGCCAGTGAATATCTGAAGTTCAATACCAAAATTCTCCAGAACGACTACATTAGTTACGATGAGATCAAAAACGACCCAAGCGTGGTGGTGTACGTTCCTTTTGTCAATATCAATAACTATATTTTTGAACAATTCGGTTCCTTTCAATATTATCACGCCGGGACTCTTTTGATACAGTATGTGTTAAATACCGAGAAGCATTCTCAAGAAACCAGAGTCTATTTACATGTGCTTCCCCAACAGTTCGAATGTATCATCCTGTCTCAGGGAAAGCTACAAATGTGTAACTCGTATTCATATAAAACACCTGAGGATTTTATCTATTATATCCTTTTTTGTTTTGAACAGTTACAACTCAATCCCGATACTGTGGAAACCGTTGTGTGTGGTGATATTTTCCCCGAAAGTGAACTCCATGACATCCTGTATACCTATATCCGTCATATTTCTTTTATAGAACATGGGCTTCCGAATATAGCAAACGAGCCGGCACACCAACACTTTTTACTTAAAACAACTCTCTGATGCGTATCATTTCAGGAATCCATAAAGGAAGACGATTGACCGCTCCCAAAAATCTACCGGTACGTCCCACTACCGATAATGCCAAAGAAGGCCTTTTTAATATATTGAACAATCGCTTTCACTTTGATCAATTGGAAGTGCTGGATCTATTTGCAGGCACTGGAAACATAAGTTTCGAATTCGCTTCTCGGGGAGTTTCAGGTATTACCTGTGTTGATTCCCATTCGGGTTGTGTAAAGTTCATTTACAAGACCGCCCAGGAACTGTCCATGCCAATAACCACCATTCGAAAGGATGTATTTAAATATTTGGATGGGACGCACACCCCTTTTGATATTATTTTTGCCGATCCACCATATGCTTTAGAACTTGCACGATTTGAGGAAATAGTTCGTAAGATTGCCCAAAACAAGTTGTTGAAACCAGAAGGTGCATTAATTATCGAACACCCAAAACAGACCGATCTTTCTGCACTCACTGGTTTTGAAGAGTCCCGAAAATACGGTAGCTCCGTCTTTAGTTTCTTTAAACTGTAATGACTTGGGTTCTCTGTGTGCTTTGTTTTGCTATGCCCTGAAGTTGTTTTTATAACTCTGGTATTCCATTGAAAATCGGTGATAATTGCGCACAAATATATATCCTACTTCTGGCAATAAATAGGCCGGTAAATTTTTCTGAAAATCCTTATTTCTAAATAAAAAAAAGTAAATTTGAGTACTAACTTAAATTTTCAGCACACATGTCATCCCCCTCCCCCTTAAGGATAGCTATTGATTTTGCGCACTTTGAGCTGTACGAACACTATCTTGTAGCCACCATTCATGAAGGGGTGATTTTTGACACGCCTCAGCTGCATAAATTTCATGAAATTTTTGACAAACACTACTACAACCGGCCTTTTGGATATATTTCGAATCGTAAAAACGACTATACCATCAATCCTACTTGTTATATAGAATCCAAAAAATACGATACAAATATTGTTGGAATTGCCACGCTATGTTATTCTGAAGTTACCTTTAGGAACGCCACTTTCGCGGAACGATTCTTTGAGTGGCCACACCGAGCTTTTTACACCATGGAAGAGTGCGTGGATTGGATTGAGTCATTATTAAAAAATGCAGGCCTGTAAGCCGGATTCTGTCCCCAATCCCTTTCGGGACGGGGCCTTATCATTTATCTGGATGTTTTGTTACCAAAACATTCTATCTGCCTACCCTCCAGATCGGGCGGGAACCCTCAAGCCAGGTTTACATGGCATTTCACCGCATAGAGTTTACCTGATTTCACTACAGCATTACCTGTACATTCTTTCTGTTGCACTTGTCCTATCCCCATAGCCTGAGCGTAGGGGACGACGGCCGTTAGCCGCTATGCTTCCCTATGGTGTCCGGACTTTCCTACCCCCGCCCAGGGCGGAGATCGATAAGGCGGCCTGCGATGCAAAAGTAGCCCAAATGTTAATAACTACCTTAAAATAGGAATGACTATTTTTTAATTACTAACCATTCATTTTTATATTTGTTTTACATCTATGGAACATTTTATTGTATCGGCCAGAAAGTACAGACCTACCCGGTTTAAAGACGTGGTGGGACAACAGTCTATTACCAATACACTTTCGAAACGCCATTGAAAACGATCACCTGGCTCAGGCGCTCCTGTTTACTGGTCCCAGAGGAGTTGGAAAAACTACCTGTGCACGTATACTGGCTAAAAAGATCAATGAGGATGGCACCCAACATGAGGATGAGGATTTTGCTTTTAATATTTTTGAATTGGATGCCGCCTCGAATAATTCGGTGGATGATATTCGTAATTTAATCGATCAGGTACGAATTCCGCCACAGGTAGGAAATTATAAAGTATATATCATCGATGAGGTACATATGCTGTCTTCGGCCGCGTTCAATGCTTTTCTGAAGACTCTGGAAGAGCCTCCAAAACACGCCATTTTTATCTTGGCAACTACCGAAAAACATAAAATCATCCCAACCATACTTTCACGTTGTCAGATCTTCGATTTCAGAAGAATAACGGTAACCGACATAAAAAAACAACTTGGTAGATGTGGCCAAAGCCGAAGGAATAGAGGCCGATGATGATGCACTCCATATAATTGCTCAAAAGGCAGACGGGGCGATGCGGGATGCACTTTCCATTTTTGATCGGGTTGTAAGTTTTTCAGGAAAGAATTTGACTCGACAAGCCGTTACCGAGAATTTGAATGTACTCGACTATACCTATTATTTCAGTATCACCGATTTGTTGCTGGAAAATAACATTCCTGAAGTCTTGTTGCAATACGATGAAATATTGGCCAAAGGATTCGACGGGCATCATTTTATTGCCGGCCTGGCGTCTCATTTCCGGGACTTGCTGGTTTGTAAAAATAAAGTAACTATTGGGCTCCTGGAAGTTGGAGAACAGGTAAAGAAAATGTACCTGCAACAATCTGAAGAAGCACCACATTCCTTTTTAGTAGCAGGGATCGACTTGGCCAACAGCTGTGATCTTAAATACAAAAACAGCCGAAACCAACGACTTTTGGTGGAGTTATGCCTACTGCAACTCGCTTCTCTCACCTTTGAAGGTGAAAAAAAAAAGACTAACAGGAAGCATTTTGTAATCCCTCCCTCCTATTTTAAAAAGGTTGAAATTCCTTTAGTTGCTTCAGAACCTACTGCGGAAATCGTCGCTACAACTTCGGCAGATGAAGTTGCAATAGAAGAGAAGCCGGTGCCTGTCGAGGCAGTCATTCCGAAGAAAGAATCGGCGTCGCAACATTCGGAAAATACCGCTCAAGAATTAGAAACTCCCGTACAATCAACTACTGAAATTCCAGTCCCTGAAGTAGCCAGAAAGAAAGTGATCGAACGCCCTCAAATTTTGGCCGAACGCAATGCCAAAAAGGTATCGGCACTTTCCCTGAAGAGCATTCAGAAAAAACACGAGCTTAAAAAAGAGCTGGTCGCCCGACTCCCCGATGAGAACAATCTACCCACCGAAGATTTCACCGAAACACAATTTCAGGAAGCCTGGAAAGCCTATGCCGGGAAAATGGAAACCGAAGGGAAATACAATCTGCTTTCCCACCTCACCATGGGCGTACCGAAATTGGAAGGAACTTTAATTCATTTAGTTTTTCCTAACTCGACCATCAAAGTGGAAGTGGAACGGGCGAAATACGATTTAATGACCTATTTACGTGCAGCATTGCAGAACTATGACATCGACCTGTCCATTGAAGTAAATGAAGAGGATGTGAAGCGTTATGCCTATACGGCGCGAGAGAAATTTGAAAAACTAATGGAAAAGAATCCACTCATTGATAAATTGCGTCGGGAATTTGATCTGGATGTTTAGGCATTGACTCTTCACCCTTGGTTGAATATAATCTGCGGTGTAACACTTTTAATAATTTCATGAAAACTGAGAAAGAAGACATCAAAATGTTAGGGCTTAAGCTGCCCACGGATCCCCGTTGGGTGAATATTGTAGAAATGAATGTCGAGGAAATCTTAACCGATCACGCTTATTGCGAACAAAAAGCGGCTTCTACGGCCATTTCACTCATCGTTTCCTTTCCCGAATATACCGAACTCGTAGCAGAAATGGTCGCATTGGCGCAGGAAGAATTGAGCCATTTTAAGATGGTGCATGATAAAATTATAGAGCGCGGCTGGACCATGGGACGTGATCGTAAAGATGCCTATGTCTTGTCTCTTTTAAAATTTTTTCCGAAGGGAGGTAGCCGCACCACACAATTGGTACATCGTTTACTCTATGCGGCACTCATTGAGGCCAGGAGTTGTGAACGATTTCGATTGTTGAGCGAGGCATTGGAAGACAAAAAATTAGCCAGGTTTTATCGTAAATTAATGATTAGTGAAGCTGGGCATTATACTATGTTTCTTGGCTTTGCTCGTAAATACGGAGACCGCAAGGAGGTTGATAAAAAGTGGCAGGAGTTGCTGGTTTTTGAAGCTGAAGTAATGCGAGGTCTTAGTAAAGGCGAAACCATTCACGGATGAAAAACATCTAAGAAAATCGCCCCCTTGTATTGAAGTCACTTCTATTTCGGCATTAGTCAACTTTTAACCCCCGAAACCAGCGTTTCGTTGTATATACTTTTTATAATTCCGTCGGCGAGTCCTATTTTCGGCACGTAGATATCCTGGGCCTTACACCATTTCATGGCCGATAAATAGATTTTGGTAGCGGGGATGATCACATCGGCCCTGTCCGGATTCATTTGTAATTCATAGATACGTTCGTGATAGGTTAACGACTTTAATTTTTCGTAATAATTGGTTAAGTAGAAATAACTTAGTGGCGTGCCAATTTTGACGGCGCTGCTTTTGTAAATATTGTTGATATTTCCCCCCGACCCAATTAAACTTACATTTTCGTAAGCTTCGGTGTTTTTCTTTATCCATTTTTTTACATCATCCCAGACCGATTCTCGTATCATATCGTTGAGGATACGCACAGTTCCCAATTTGAAAGATTGGGAAACAACTGTTTTTCCATTGGCAAAAACAGTGAATTCAGTACTACCACCCCCCACATCCACATAGAGGAAGGTGTTGTCGGAATCGATAAGGTCTCGCAGGTCTGTAGAGGCAATAATGGCAGCCTCATCGGTTCCGTTGATAATTTGGATATCGATCCCCGTTTCCAATTTTATCTTCCGGGCTATCTCGATACCATTATCTGCTTCACGCATGGCAGAAGTCGCACAGGCCCTGTATTTGGTAACCCCATGAGTTTTCATTAAAAGTTGGTACGCATTCATGGCGTCCAGCATGCGCAGATAGTTTACTTCTGAAATATTACCCTTCAGAAAAACATCGGCCCCCAGCCGGATTGGCACCCGAATCAGGCTCGTTTTCTTAAACTGAGGTGGTTTTTCATCTTTTTCGATCACCGTACTTATCAACAGTCGAATGGCGTTCGAACCTATGTCAATGGCAGCATATTTTTCAAATTTTAGCAATTTATTGTAGTTTTTTTAGGTAGTAATCGTACATCTTAAATTGAGAACGCACTTTTGGTTTTTCATTTTTACGATAGCCATTATCCTGTTTTGCAGAAATAATACGGGCTTTTACATTGTCGCTCCAGGATATTTCGAAGGTATCATTAAGCTGTTGTTGCACATCGGTATCATATATGGGACAACTTACCTCTACTCTACTATCCAAATTTCTACCCATAAGATCTGCAGACGAAATATAATATTTAGGGGCTCCCCCATTTTCAAAAATAAACAATCGGGGATGCTCCAAAAACTTGTCAACGATACTAATTACTTCAATGTTCTCGCTCATTCCTTCCAAGCCCGGGATAAGGCAACAGATCCCACGTATAATCAATTTAATTTGGACACCAGCTCTACTGGCATCGTAAAATTTATCGATCACGTCGAAATCGGAAAGGCTATTGAGTTTCAACTTTATGCCACTGGGCAGCCCTTTTTTGTGGTTTACAATTTCGGCTTCAATCAATTGATACAGCACATTTCGCGTATAATGCGGGGAAATGATTAGGTGGTTATATTTTTTTACGCGATAGTTCACTTCAAAGAAATCGAATACCTTGTTGAGCTCTTTTCCAATTTTATTATTAGCTGTAAAAAGAGTGTAATCGGTATAAATACGAGCAGTGGATTCGTTAAAGTTTCCGGTACTAATAAGCGAATACCGTTTAATTTTCTCCTGCTCCAGTCGTTCTATAATGCAAGCCTTGCAATGCACTTTAAGACCGGTCACACCAAAAATGAGCTTAACCCCCTCTTTCTGCATATCTTCGGCATATCGTATGTTTGCTGCCTCATCGAAACGCGCCCTTAATTCAATCTGAACGGTGACTTCCTTACGATTTTTTGCAGCGTTGATCAATGAACTGGCGATATGGGAAATTTCGGCCAAACGATAAATTGTTATTTTGATAGACTGAACCCTTGGGTCTATGGCGGCTTCCCGCAAAAATTTCACCACATAGGAAAATGATTGGTAGGGTGCATATAACAAATAGTCTTTTTTTGCGATTCCATCCAATATGCTACCCTGAAGGCTCAATCCCGGTATGGGTAGCGGACGTATGTCTTTGTAAAGCAGATCTGTACGCCCCAGACTCGGGAACTTCATATAATCCCGACGGTTGTGGTAACGACCACCGGGAATTAGACTATCCGTAGCATCAATTTCCATTTTATCTAATAAAAATTGCAGGGTCTTCTTGTCGATATTCGAATCATAGACAAAACGAACCGGGTCGCCGGAGCTTCTTTCATCAACACTTTTGGAGATTTTATCCAAAAAACTTCTACTCAAATCACTATCAATGTCCAATTCGGCATCGCGGGTTATCTTGATCATATGCGCCGTGATACTTTTGTACTTAAAAATGCCAAATATATTTTGCATACTATGCCGAATGAGATCATCCAGAATAATGATGTATTGCTTTCCATCCTCTTCCGGCAGCACCACGAAGCGTTCTATAACCCGTGGAATTTCGATGAGCGCATAGTTGACTTTGGTTTCTGAACCGGATGCACCGTTCTCCAGCACCATTTTTACAGCGAGGTAGGCAGCACTATCTTTTAATTCAGGGAATTGGCTGAGATCGGAAATCATGATCGTCATAAGTGCCGGACTCACTTTCCGAAGAAAATATTCTGAAATAAACTGGCTTTGTTTTTCAGATATTTTAGTTTCATCGATAATATAGATGTCTTCTTTTTCCAGCTCCTTTTCAATATTTTTCAATATATTGAGACTATGTGCTTGTTGCTTGATCACAATTTTGGTAATCTCTTCGGAAAGTTCTGTTGCGGAGATACCCCCAAGCTCGCTTCTACCGCCTTTTCCGGCTTCAATAATACGTTTGATGGTAGCGTATCGAACTTTGAAGAATTCGTCCAAATTATTCGAAAAAATCCCTAAAAACCGAAGCCTTTCGATCAAAGGCACGGTGGCATCTTCCGCCTCCTGAAGCACCCTTGCATTGAATTGTAACCAGCTTAATTCTCTATTGAGATAGACATTTTGTATGTTTTTGGAAACCGTGTTCGTTGTCATTTAATCTTTCAATTCTTTTGGAAACAAGGTCATTACTGTTTTCCCCGTAGTGATTTTACTCCATTCATTCTCATCAAACTCTAATTGTACAAAGCCACAAGTGGGTACATTGTCAATATAAGTGTTTCCCAGCATATTGGCAATAGAAGTAAAGGCGTGGTTGTGCCCAACGATCATGACGCGGTCCATGGAATTGGGCATATTTTTGATAATGTTGATCACGTTCTGGCCGCTAAAGTCGTATAAACTATGGTTCGTTTCGAAGTCACGATCGCTCAATCCAAAAGCCTCTTTGAAAAACGTAGCGGTGGACAAAGCCCGAACCGCATCGCTGGTTATGATTCTTTGAGGAGGCTTTACCAGGTCCTTGATATGAGCGGAAACTAATTTCCCGTCTTTTTCCCCACGTCCCTTTAGCGGACGCTGATGGTCGATAACATCATGTTTCCAGGACGATTTTGCATGGCGGACCATATAGAGTGTTTTCATTTGTTACTTGATTAGTTAGTAAATGATCATCAATTGTCTGGATTAGGGCTGTAATCTTGTGATCAGCCAATCCGGTTCGTTTAAAGTAAATAAAATTCTGTCGTGAAGCCTGTTGGGCCTTCCTTGCCAAAATTCAATTCGTTTAGGAGCTACCAAGTAGCCACCCCAGTTAATTGGTTTTGGAATTTCTTTGTTTTCATATTCAAGTTCCAAAGCAGTTAGTCGATCTTCAAGAGTCTTCCTATCAGGTATTTCCTGGGATTGGGCAGACACCAAAGCCCCAAATTGACTCCCTCTGGGCCGCGACTGAAAATAATTTAAAGAATCATTTTCTGAAGTTTTGGTTGCCACTCCTTCAATGATTATCTGGCGTTCCAGATTGGGCCAAAAGAAAGAAAGGCAGACCGTTGGGTTGTGCGCAATAGCCCTTCCCTTTTGACTGTCATAATTGGTGTAGAAATAGAATCCATGCTCATCATATTTCTTCAGTAAAACCACCCGCCCTCGGGGGATGTTGTCTGCTCCAATAGTGGTTAATGTCATCGCATTGGCTTCATCGACACCTCCGTCATTCTGTACCTGGTAAAACCAGGTCCTGAACTGCTGCAAGGGATTGGGATCCACCGAATCGATGGTTAATTCACCTTTCGCATAAGATTTTCGATGATGGTGCAGATTGTCTCGCATTTTTGTATCTCTGAAATTATAAAACTAAGTTATTCTGTTTTTATAGCATAAACCGAATAAGCAAGCCATTATTTATAATGCAATTTACGGGATTTTGAGAATTGCATTGTTCAGAAAGGCAATTTTTATGGCATCAAACTTCAAAAACCTTCCCATCCTCCGACAATTCAACGTTTTCAAACACCTGTTGCGCTTCCCTGCGAAAAGACTCCCTATCGGGGTAACGGCTCGAGTAATGCCCAAGAATGAGCGTTCCTACCTTTGCTTCCATGGCGATCATTGCCGCTTCTTTCGCAGTACTATGTTTGGTTTTGTCTGCAAGATGCTGGTGTTGCTGCAGGAAAGTGGATTCATGATATAAGGCTGTAACCTGCTCTATTTGAGGAATGATATGCGGGAAGTAAGCCGTGTCGCTGCAAAAGGCGTAGGATTTTAAAGGATCGGGATCAAAAGTTAATTGGGCGTTGGGTATTATTTTTCCCTCCAGATTTTCAACATCAAAGCCCTGTTTTACTTTACTGAAATAACTTTGGTCGATCCTGGCCTTCACCGCGGCGTCCAAATTGAGCTTTCGCTCTCCCAATTTCTCCTGAAACAGGAAGCCGTTGGTGTATATTCTATGGTTTAAAGGGATGGTGGTTACCGAAACTTTATCGTCTTCGAAAATGAGTTGAGGGATGTTTTCTTCCAATTCATGAAAAATGAGGGGGTAGTCGGTCCAACTTTTCCCTAATTTTAACTGAAGGGTGATCGCTTCTTTAATTCCTTTTGGGCCATATACATGCAGCTCACTGTCACGACCCAATAATCGGAAGGTAGAAATAAGCCCCACCAATCCGAAAAAGTGATCTCCGTGAAGATGTGAGATAAAAATGTGCCTGATTCGGGAAAACTTTACCTTGAATTTCCGCAGTTGGATTTGAGTGCCTTCTGCGCAATCGATCAAAAATAAATGTCCCTTTATTTCCAATACCTGTGCCGTTGGATTCGCATCCCAACGCGGCGTAGCCGAATGACAGCCAAGAATAGTGAGTTTCATGTAGCTATATGGTTCATTGTTTGGGGAAAATTACTCGTTGTCACTTATAGAAATTCGTCCGAGACGAATCTTATCAAAGGGACCTTTTTCTTAAAATCCTAAATCCCTCTCGATCTCCTCCATCTCCACGATATCATAACTTTCTTGTAGCGTAGGCACCACGACCATTTCGAAAGGAACTTCATCAATGTCGATGGTATTGTTCACGATCACAAAGGACTGCTTGGTCGATCTGTGATAATTGGAAAGCTTAAGAAAGGCTAGTAATTGAGGCAATTCCAGCGTATCGTATTTCGAAAGATCAACGATGAGATTATGCTTTTCATAGCGTTCGGGAACGATGCGTTCCAGATAACTAGCAAAAGATTCAATATTCGTGCGTTCGTCCGTTAGAACGGTGTATTTTTTGGTAGTATTAACCTTCATTGTGCGTAATTTTCGAAGCCAGAAGATATAAGACCGCCATACGAATGGCCACTCCATTTTGTACCTGATCGAGAATAATGGCCTGGCCACTGTCTGCCACTTCGGTTGTAATTTCCACCCCTCGGTTGATGGGTCCCGGGTGCATCACCACAATTTCCTTATCCAGAGATTCCAGAATTTCCATGTTCAATCCAAATTGCTGGGTGTATTCCCGCGTACTTGGGAAATAACTAATGTCCATACGTTCGTTTTGAACCCGTAACATATTGGCTACGTCGCACCAATTAAGTGCTGCTCTCAAGTTGGTTTCTATTTCTACACCTAAATTCTCTATATATTTAGGCATAAGTGTTTTAGGCCCACATACCTTAACCTTTGCTCCAAGTTTTTGTAAGGCAAATATATTGCTCAGGGCGACTCTTGAATGCAGGATATCGCCCACAATTACGATGTTCTTTCCTGCGACATCCCCCAAACGCTCCCGTATCGAATAGCAATCTAACAAGGCCTGTGTGGGGTGTTCATGAGCTCCGTCCCCGGCGTTTATAATACTTGCATTAATATGTTTCGAAAGAAATACTCCCGCTCCCGGATTGGGATGGCGCATGACCACCATATCCACCTTCATGGAAAGTATGTTATTGACTGTATCTATGAGTGTTTCCCCTTTTATTACTGAAGAGGAGGATGCCGAAAAATTGATCACATCTGCCGAAAGTCGTTTTTCAGCTAATTCGAAGGAGAGTCGGGTCCGGGTGCTATTTTCGAAAAATAAGTTGGCTATAGTGATATCCCGAAGCGAGGGAACTTTTTTGATGGGCCTGTTGATCACCTCTTTGAAATGGTCTGCGGTGTCGAAAATGAGCTGAATGTCATCTTCAGTGATGTATTTGATGCCTAGTAAGTGATTTACACTTAGTTCCTTCATAGTTAGTATTCAGTGTTCAGTGTTCCAATGTTGTCTAAGTCTCCCCTCGAGGGGAGATTTAGAGGGGTGTTCTATTTATTCACCAGGTATACTGCGTCTTCGCCATCGTTCTCCACCCAGCATACTTTAACTTTTTCTTTATTGATGGCATCCACTTGCCGGCCTCTATAATCGGGCTGTATGGGCAAATGCCTGCTAAACCTTCTGTCGATCAAGGTCAATAATTCTATTTCCAGGGGTCTTCCGAAGGATTGTATCGCCGTTAAGGCTGAACGTATACTCCTTCCCGTGTACAAAACGTCATCCACAAAGACCACTTTCTTGTCTTCGACGATAAAATCGATGTCGGTGGTGTTGGCTTCGAGTGGTTTGTCCCCTCTTCGGAAATCGTCACGATAGAAGGTAATGTCCAGGCGGCCCAGTTGAATATTTTTTATTTTGTATTCGGTTTCGAGCAGTTTTTTGAGGCGATCGGCCAAATAAACGCCCCTGGGCTGGATACCGATAATGACCGTATTTTCAAAAGTATCGTGATTTTCTATTAATTGACAAGCCAAACGATGGAGGGCGATCTGCACCTCGGTTGCGTTGAGTAACACTTTTTGGCTCATAGAAGATTCTGAATTGTTATTCAGGGTGTAAATTTAAGGGAATTTATTTGAATTGTGCGAATTCGCAGGGACGATTTGTGATGGGCCATTTCCAAGTTCGAAACTGCCAGACGGCAAAGGTCGGTGAATTTTAACGACAACAGAGCTAAAATTAGTATTGAGAGGTTGTTATTCTGCGGGAACGGTTCTCGATACAATTTGCTTTTCACTGCGTTCAAAGCAAATCACTCGAACTGACAATCTTTTCTTGCGTTAGGGATTGAACGGCTTGTTTGAGCTCTCCTGCCCGGCTGGCGCGAAGGGGGAAGCGAGTAGTGAAAGCCCGGCCCTCCTATACCAAACTTGTCAACCGGCAGGCGTGGATTCCGAGGGCAACGCCCTGAATATTAACAAATTCAAAAAAAAAGCCTCCCGTTTCCGGAAGGCTTTCTATCGTTAAAAACGGTTGAAAATTATGTCTTTCCGTCCATTTTGTCTTTCAATTCCTGAAGTTTCGAGTTCGCATCACCTAGAGTAGGTTTTGCTTCGTCTGCCTGCTGCTTCGCTTTTTTAGTAGCCTGCTTCACGATCTTCGCTTCTTCCTCTTTATGGATAGCCATGTGTGAGGCTACCACTTTCTTGAAATCTTTATTGAATTCAATGATTTGGAATTCGGCCTCTTCACCTTTCTTCAGGTCGGTTCCATCTTCCTTCTCCAGGTGACGCTTGGGCACAAAAGCAGTAATGTCCTCGTTGAAGTTGATGATTGCACCTTTGTCAACCATTTCGTCAATGCTGGCCGTATGTTTGGAACCTAAGGCAAACTCTTTAGAATACTTATCCCAGGGATTTTCTGTGGTTTGCTTGTGGCCCAGACTCAATTTACGTCCTTCCACATCCAATTCAAGTACGATAACATCTAAGTTATCACTAATATTGGTAAACTCACTTGGGTGCTTCACTTTCTTGGTCCAGGACAGATCGCTGATATAGATCAAGCCGTCAATACCTTCTTCCAATTCAACGAACACACCAAAATTGGTGAAGTTTCTCACAATTCCACTGTGTTTGGAACCTACCGGATACTTGGTAGTGATATCTGTCCAAGGGTCTTGCGACAATTGCTTGATCCCTAAACTCATCTTACGTTCTTCTCTATCCAATGTTAAGATCTGTGCTTTCACAATATCACCCACATTTACGAAATCCTGAGCGCTGCGCAAGTGCGTAGACCAGGACATTTCGCTTACGTGAATCAAACCTTCGACACCTTCGGCTACTTCGATAAATGCACCGTAATCTGCGATCACAACTACTTTACCTTCCACTCTATCTCCAATTTTCAACTCTTCTCCAAGGGCATCCCATGGGTGAGCGTTCAATTGTTTCAAACCTAATTGGATTCTTGTTTTGTCTTCATCGAAATCGAGAATTACAACATTCAGTTTTTGATCCAATTCTACAATCTCATTCGGGTGATTGATACGAGACCACGATAGGTCTGTAATGTGCACCAATCCGTCAACACCTCCAAGATCCACAAAGACACCGTAAGAAGTAATATTTTTAACGACTCCTTCCAATACCTGACCTTTTTCAAGCTGCCCGATAATTTCTTTCTTTTGCTCTTCGATATCCGCTTCAATAAGCGCTTTGTGAGAAACCACAACGTTCTTGAATTCGTGATTGATTTTCACCACCTTGAATTCCATGGTCTTTCCTACATAAATATCGTAATCGCGGATAGGCTTCACATCGATCTGAGAGCCTGGCAAGAAAGCCTCGATTCCAAATACATCTACGATCATTCCTCCTTTGGTACGACATTTCACGAAACCGTTAACCACAGTTCCTTCGTCGTGTGCCGCATTAACGCGGTCCCAAGCCTTGATAGTTCTCGCTTTTCGGTGTGAAAGGATCAATTGTCCGGTCGCATCCTCGCGAACGTCAATCAATACTTCTACTTTATCACCTACTTTAAGTCCGGGATTGTAACGAAATTCATTCAAAGAGATCACACCTTCGCTTTTCGCGTTGATGTCGATAATCACATCACGATCTGTGATGTAGATCACTTCACCTTCCACTACTTCATCATCTAAGGTGTCTACAAAGTTTTCAGCTACCAGTTTTTCGAATTCCTGTAACTGCTCACCGTCAACAGGGTCGATACCCTCTTCGTAGTTATGCCAGTTAAAGTCTTTTAGAAATTTTTCAGGATTCGCTTCTTTCGCAGATAGTTCCTTCTTTGGTTTTTCAACTACAGCTTCTTCCGTTGCTGTGGTTTCTGGTGTAGTTTCGACTACAGCTTCTTCTGTTGCTGTAGTTTCTGTCGTAGTTTCTACTACAGCTTCTACTTTAGCTGCTTTTGGTTTAGCAGCGGCTTTTTTTGTTTTTTCTTCAGCCATTTTTTACTGAGCTTCCTTCACGTGACCTTTATATGTTAATAGATCTTAGTTGCGAAAGATGGGTTTTGTATTCTGTGTTATTTCTGAAAGTGACTGCAACGATCCCACAGAAGGGTTATCAATATTGGTTCAATCCTCTCCCTTTCAGATTATGCTGCCAAGAGGGCTGCAAAAGTAAAAGTTATTTTTTAATTACAAAAGGAAAACAAAGGGATTATTTGATTTTTAGCGTCCTGGAAAGTTCGTAATACATTTTGTTTCTGAAAAAAGAGTTTCTTTTTAGTAGTAGCCCTACTCTATTACCATCTTTATTTGTTAAACTATAGTTAAAATAGTACTTTGTTATACATAGTACTGTAACGTTTTGGAATCTGCTTCGTCTATCTAGTATATCAATAAAAACAAAAAACAATATACCGCTAATACGGTTCAAAAAAACAACATATCATGAGAACATTAGACAGAAACACCCTGACAGAGAAACCTAAGAATTCAAAAGGATTTACCTGGAACTCAAAAAGACGCTTTAGATAAGCCTCTCACAACTAAACAAATCAACAATTAAACGATTAAACGATTAAACAACAAAACCATGAGAACTTTAGATAAAAACACCTTAACCGAAAAACCTAAAAATTCACTAGGTTACAACTGGAACTCGAAAAGACGTTTCAGATAACCGCCCAGGCGGAGCGAATAAAATTTAATCACCTGATTATACGCCAGGTCATTTATCAATCAAAAAACAATCAATGATGTATTTAGCACAGAACATTCATAAAGTAATGAAGCGAGCAGCACAGCGAAGGGATCTTTATCTTTTTAAGATGAATGAGGCTAGCTATAGCACAGAAGACTGGCACGCGATCAATAACTCTGTCTCCCTCAGGTTTTGAACCCCAACCGTGCCTATGAGTAATCAACCACAAAAGCCACCTGAATTCAGGTGGCTTTTACATTGTCAATTATAGGTTAAGTTGCTTAGTCGAGTATGATCTCTCCCAGTTTAGTAACGATTCCATCATCACTGGTCCAGATAAATGTTCCCGAAGTCGTGGCCTCGCATGAAAAGTAGTTCATATAGACAGCTCCAGATTGATCGTAACTCAGGTACCATTTCGCTGTACCTCCTGCAAAAGCGGAAGTCTGGTAATCGCAAATGGTATAATCGGCCACTCCATACGAATTAAGTGTTGGAGTATAATTAGCACTACTCAAGCACGCCATAGCATTAAAGCTGTTGAAGTCGAAATCCTCGATGAGATCACCATCCACGGTAATGAGAAGGGAAGTAATTCCGTCCCCGTTGTTCCCATTCGGATTAAAAACGCTACCGTCGGCTATAAGATTCCAGGTGCCACTAAAGCCCGGGTTCCCTGTTTCAGTAAAAGTTGCCGTGGCCGAACTTGCCATATTATTGCTCATGCTTTTTACGACTCTTCCGAAAAAGGATTCGTTTTGCAGCACTAAATTAGTAATTTCCGGAACCTCCGGATCGCTTAGATCCAGGGTGAAATGTCCGTCGTTACTTTCAAAATAGAAAATCGTCATCGCTGCTGCCGCCGAAACTGAAGCAGGATCCAGACTAAAACCAAGAGTGCTGCCGTCCACCAGCTCTATAAGCGCGTTGAAGTCGCTGTTGTTTCCAACATTCACCCAGATCTTTCCGCGTGACTGTGTTGTTCCCGATGCCACAACACCGTGATAAATCCCTTCCAAGCTGTTATCGAGCAAGGAATTGGGAATTTGATCTTTTAACGTAGTAATGTCTGTGTAGACTAGTGATGCACTGTTGTCATTTGTTATATTCTCCTGCGAGCAGGAAAGGGTGACTAAAACGAACAACATGCATAGGATAATACAGTTAACAGCTTTCATTTGTAGGAATTTTGGGGCTTTATGATAGCAAAATAACGATATAATCCGTTGAAATGCAAATAAAACTGTCAAATAGTTTGTTTCGTGTAGGGATTTCCTGGTTGCGTTTAAGGGAATTGGCTGCTAAACTCGGCCGGCGATTCGATCCTTGGCCAGTTGCAATACCATATGGAATTGATCCTCCAAATTGGTTTCACTGTTATCGATCACAATGGCATCGGGCGCCTGTTGCAAGGGTGAATCCTCTCGTGTAGAATCGATTTTATCCCGTTCAGTTACATTATCGAAAACTTCTTCAAAAGTTATAGCATCACCACGAGCGATCAATTCGTTGTAGCGGCGCCGGGCCCTTACCGGGGCGGAAGCAGTCATAAATATTTTGAGTTCGGCATTTGGGAAAACTACGGTGCCAATATCGCGGCCGTCCATGACAAGACCTCCATCCTTGCACATTTTTCGCTGTTGTTCCACCAGTTTTTTTCGTACTTCGGAAATGGTTGAGACCGGGCTCACAAATTCGGAAACTTTAAGGGTACGGATCTCACGCGTTACATTTTCCCCATTTAGGTAAATGTCGCTCTTATTTTCAGCATTCTTAATAAATTCCAGCGTTATTTGGGGTAAGGATGCGATGAGCTTTTCTGCTTCGAAGGATGTTTCAGTAATAAAACCGTTCCGAATCGCATATAAAGTCACAGCTCTGTACATGGCTCCCGTATCGACAAAAAGATAGCCTAAATAATCGGCGAGCTGCTTAGCCACTGTGCTTTTGCCCGTAGAGGAATAGCCGTCAATAGCAATGGTAATGGTACGCATTATTGCAAATTTATATTCAGTCCGAAATAATTTGACGCCGCGGCACTATTGAACTTTGAATAGGAATAACTGAGGCGTAATTTGTTCAGTTTGATTGAAAATCCGGCGCTTAAGCCCGCAAATGAGCGTTGCTCAATGATCCTCAATTCCTCTGCACGTCGCAAATTGTATCCCAGGCGAATGTTGAATCCGCTTTCCGGAAACAACTCGATCCCAATAATCATATGTCGAAAGGCGTTGTCCACAAAAGTAATCTTTTCGGAAGTGGTATTACCCTCCAGGTCGTTTTCATCGCGATTGGGGTTGGCAAACGCGACATTCCATCGTTGCATGTTTTCGAGCGTAAAATGCCAGCGTATGGGAATATTTTGAAAGGTTTGAGATATTCCAAAGATCACTTCAAAGGGAAGCTTTTCATAGGTGTTTTCATATGGACTTATTTGAGTGCCCAGATTGCGGGCCACTCCCGTAATATGCAGGTCCCAATCTTCATAGACGTACATCACGCCAATATCCAGGGCTACTCCAAAGGAAGAATACTGCTCTAACTTCGAAGAAATAAATTTCACATTACCCCCAATATGGAAATCGGTAAAGGCGACATTTCTCGCATGGCCGACGGACAAAGCCACTTCTCCCCCGCTAAAACTACTGGTTTCATTGCCCGGTTCGTCATACCCGGCAAATTTTCCGTAGTTAATATAGGTAACTCCGGTATGGAGCACTTGTGTGCGTCGATCCCATAAATAGGCATAGGCAGCGGTTCCGTAGTTCACATCGCCCAAATAATTGACATAGTTTAGTGAGAGTTGATTGTCCATTTCAGGATTGATACTGGCAGGATTGAAAAGGCCTTGTGTGGGGTCGTAGTCGTAATTGGTAACCACTTTTCCTCCTAAGGCCGCTTGTCTGGGAGAATTGAGAAAATTCAGAAATTGATAGGTCGACCTTCCTCCAACTTGTGCATACGTAGCGGTAGTAAGTAGTAGGGCAACTAAAAAGAAAAGCTTTTGGTTCATTAATTTTCGATATCTTTCCTGAAGTTAAAACGAATGCAAGTATAATTTATTTTTCGGAGGCGTAAAAGGTTAGCGTTAAGTTTTACGGACTTCCTTTGAAGAACTGAATTTCAACCTATTGAGCAAATATTAGGGAATATATCGCTACTTCGATTAAAATTTAACATTTAGAGTTTTTTGGCTTCTTTTACCTTCTCTTTGGTAATGGCCAGATCAAGCACCTCGCTCATTTCTTTCACATAATGAAACTTCAGTCCTTTTAAATATTCAGGTTTAATTTCATCTATGTCGCGCTTCATTATCTTCACATAACAGGATTTCTTTAATTCTTGCGCGTTTCGCAGCCAGTATTTTCTCTTTTATCCCACCTACAGGTAATACTTTTCCGCGTAGCGTAATTTCACCGGTCATTGCCAGACTTTTCTTAACTTTTCGCTGGGTAAATAAGGATACCAAAGAGGTGAGCATGGTAATTCCCGGCACTGGGACCGTCTTTAGGTGTTGCACCTTCAGGCACATGAATATGTACGTTGTACTTCTCAAAAACCTTTGGATTGATTCCTAGTAGTTTTGCATTCGATTTAATGTACTCCATCGCAATCGTAGCCGATTCTTTCATGACCTTACCTAAGGTTCCCGGTCATGTTAAGGTTCCTTTTCCTTTCGACAGTAGTCGATTCGATAAATAATATATCGCCTCCAACCCGGGTCCAGGCAAGACCAGTTACCACACCGGCAACATCGTTGTTCTCATATTTATCGCGTTCCATTCTTGGAACACCCAGGACTTCGACAACAACATCATTAGTCACCTTTTTTCATATTGTTTCTTCCATGGCGATATTCATAGCTGCATATCGCACCATTTTCGCAATTTGCTTTTCCAGACCTCGCACACCACTTTCTCGGGTATATCCTTCCACGATTTTTTCCAATTGCGGCTTTGGAATTTGTAGATGATCTGTCGTCAATCCGTGTTCTTTTAATTGCTTCGGAAGCAAATGCCGCTTAGCGATCTCAACTTTTTCTTCGATCGTATAACCAGAAACATTAATAATCTCCATTCGATCAAGCAAAGCGGGTTGAATAGAACTCAAACTGTTTGAAGTGGCGATGAACATCACTTTGAAAGATCGAAGCCCAATTCCAGAAAATTATCGTAAAAGGAATTGTTTTGTTCGGGATCCAGTACTTCGAGCATAGCCGATGAAGGATCTCCCTGTTGCCCAACCGACAATTTATCTATTTCATCCAAAACAAATACCGGATTACTGGTTCTCGCTTTTTTAATACTCTTAATGATTCGCCCCGGCATAGCACCAATATAAGTTTTGCGATGTCCGCGTATTTCAGATTCATCACGCATCCCTCCCAGCGACATACGTACATATTTTCGTCCCAAAGCTTCGGCAATCGATTTGCCAAGAGAGGTTTTCCCTACTCCCGGAGGTCCATATAAGCAAAGTATAGGTGATTTCATATCATTGCGCAGTTTTAACACTGCCAGATATTCGATGATTCGCTTTTTTACATCATCCAGGCCATAATGATCACGATCCAAGTATCTTTCGTGGCTCGATTAAGGTCGAATTTATCCTTGCTGTATTCATTCCACGGAAGATCCAACATCAGGTCCAGATAGTTGCGTTGTATACCAAATTCGGCAACTTGAGGATTCATGCGTTGTAATTTGCCAATTCCTTTTCAAAGTGTTTTGGACCTCTTTGTTCCATTTTTTCTTTTTCGAATGGCCCGCATTTCTTCTATTTCTTCTTCTGTGAGGATCCCTCCCAAGTTCCTCCTGGATGGTTTTCATTTGCTGATGAAGAAAATACTCTCGCTGTTGCTGGTTGATATCGCTGTGTACTTTCGATTGAATATCATTTCGAAGCGATAATTTTTGCAATTCGATATTCATATAGCGAAGGGTTTCCAGCGCTCTTTCCTTCAAATCATTTATTTCCAGTAATTTTTGTTTTTCCTCTACGGTAATATTCAGATTGGAAGACACAAAATTGATCAGGAATGAATCACTTTTAATGTTCTTAATAGCAAAAGCAGCTTCAGAAGGAATATTAGGGCTCTCTTTTATAATTTCCAACGCCAGATCCTTAATCGAATCAATGATACCTTAAAACTCCTCGATTATCGGTGCGGGTTGTGCTTCGGCACATCAGCAATGGTTGCTGTGATATACGGTTCTGTGGTGAGGACTTCTGGAAACCTGAAATCGCTTTGTTACCTTGAATGATCACGGTAGTATTACCATCGGGCATTTTCAGAACTCGCAGAATACGGGCAACGGTTCCTGTGGTATTTATATCCTCAATTCCGGGTTCTTCCTGCGTTTCTTCTTTTTGTGAAACAACGCCTATGACCTTATTGCCTTTATTGGTTTCGTTGATAAGTTTGATGGACTTATCGCGTCCCGCAGTAATAGGAATGACGACTCCGGGAAATAAGACTGTGTTCGCAAAGGTAAAATGGGCAAGGATTTCCGGCAATTTCTCCTTGTCCATTGCGTCTTCATCTTCGGACGTCATTAGGGGAATGAATTCCGCATCATCCTTCAGATCCTGTAATGACAAACTGTCTATTGATGTTAATTTTGATTTAGCCATAGATTATATTGAGACATTGTGTCAGAAAATGAAGATAGAGAATGTCTAATTTTTTTTAAATTTTTATATTTTTCAGTAAAACCTTTAAAAACAGTTGTTTCGAACGGTTTAAAGGTATATAATTCAAGTGTTATGCCATTTAAACTATTTTTATTTGAATTAAGTGTAACAATATAAGAACTAACATATCTTTATATTAAACAGCAAGTTTTTTTGACACTAACCAAAGAAAATATAGAATCGTTACTCGTTCTTTGTAAAGAAGGAAATCAGTTGGCCCAATTGGAAGTTTATAACCGCTATCAAAAGGCCATGTACAATGTTGCCATTCGTATTGTGAAAGATACGGCGGAAGCCGAAGACGTTATGCAGGAATCCTTTATTACGGCTTTTAGCAAGTTGGATACATTTAAAGGTGAAGCCACCTTTGGCTCGTGGTTGAAACGTATTGTGATTAATAATGGTATTGTTCAGTAAGAAAATCACAACGTTTTGTGCAGTTTCGGTAGAGAATATAAGGGATGAGGCTGAGGAGATCCGGACCCTTCGGAAGTAGCGTATCCAGAAGTAACAGGACAATTGCTGAAGTGTATGAACTCTTTACAGATAGCTATAAGAACATCTTATCGCTTCACTTTATCGAAGGATACGATTACGAGGAGATCTGTGATATAATGCAAATTAGCTATGCCAATTGCCGAACCATGATTTCCCGGGCGAAAAATAGTTTGCGAAAAAAATTAATAACTGTAGAAATATGAAACAAAAAGACACTATAGAACAATTATTTGAACGTTTGGAGGGTACTTTCGATCTACACGAAACTCCTAAAGGACATCATCAAAGGTTCCTGGAGAAAGTGAAAGCGGATCGGGATCGATCCAATCGGCTGCCGCGCTGGTGGGGCCCCATGTCGATTGCGGCTACAGTGATCTTATTGCTGGCTGCAGGACTTTTCTATCAGAATAATGAAAACCAACCCGACGGCCTGGCAAGTGTTTCTCCCGAAATGGAGCAAACACAATCGTTCTTTACCACCGTTATTAGTGAGGAACTCGAAACCTTGAAAAGCTTTAAAAACGAAGACACGCGGATCTTAATCGATGATACGATGAATCGGTTGGAAGTTTTGGAAGTTGAGTACAAGCAATTAAAGACGGATTTGGTAGAAAGCGGCAATGACAAGCGTGTTATTTCGGCCATGATCGCCAATTTTCAGAATAGAATAGAATTATTACAACAAGTAATTGAAAACATTGAAGAAATTAAAACACTTAAAGCCAATAGAAATGAAACTATTATCTAAAACAATTCTCGTCGTTCTTTTATTACCGGCGCTGCTCTTTGCAGACAATGACCCCCGTTTTAAAGGAAAATACACCAAAACAAAAACCTTGAAAAAAGAGTATACGGTAAATGCCAATGCCGCCCTGGAAGTAAACAATTCGTATGGAAACATCGATGTGGTGACCTGGAATGAAAATCGTACTGTCATTGAAGTGGTGATCACTACCAATGGAGATGATGAAGAAAAAGTTCAGGAAAAACTGAATAATATTGACGTAGAGTTTAGTGGAAACGGATCTCGTGTGGTCGCAAGAACTATCTTTAAGGATCGGAAGGATTCCGGATGGAAATGGTGGGGAAAGAAGAATAATAACATTCGTATGGAAGTGAACTATACCATAAAACTACCCATTACCAATAGTGTAGACCTAAACAACGATTACGGCACAATTAGCTTGAATGAATTGGAAGGGAATGCCCGTATTAGCTGTGATTATGGCCAGGTAAATATTGGACGACTTATGGCCGAAAACAACTCCCTAAGCTTTGATTACTCGAAAAATTGTAGCATTGCTTATATGCGAAGCGGAAAGGTCGATGCAGACTATTCCAGCTTTACTCTTGAAAAAGCGGGAGACTTGGAATTGAGTTGCGATTATACCAGATCGGAAGTCATGGAAGCCCAAAGCATCGATTATAACAATGATTATGGCTCATTGACCGTTGGAAAAGCAGGAAAAATTATAGGGCGTGGTGATTATATTCCGCTACGCGTCTCCACTCTTGCAGGTGAATTGAATGTGAACTCAGACTATGGATCGATCACCGTGGACCGAATTACCGGTTCCGGAGGTGATATCACGATACGATCAGACTACGCCGGGGTAAAGCTTCGTTTTGACTCGGACTATCATTTTGATTTCGTTGTCGATCTTTCTTACGCCAGCTTTAAAGGCAAAGAGGATTTGGAGATAATGAAAGAGTCCAAAGATCACTCCGACAAGTATTACAGCGGGTATCACGGAAAGAAAGGCTCTGGAAATACGGTTAATATCCGTTCCGAATACGGTGGAGTAACACTCGAAAGAAACTAATAAAACATACGAAACAATCATGAAACAACTATTCAATTTAACATTGGCTATAGCCATAACACTCATGGGTATTAACGAAAGCAATGCCCAGTGGGGAGGTAAAAAAGTAGTAGGCAACGGAAGTATTTCCACCAAGACCGTAAACACAGGAAGTTATGATGCTATCAAAGGCGTTGGTTCCATGGATATCCATTTAGAAAGAGGAACTGAAGGTAGCATTACTGTCACAACAGACGATAACTTACACGAGTATATCATTATTGAGGTGAAAGAGAATACGCTGGTTCTTAAGATTGAGAAAAATGTCAATATCAGGACTAAAAGAGGAATCCATGTTAAGGTTCCCTTTCAGGATATTTCGGAAGTATCCATGGTTGGTTCGGGCGATATGGATACCAAAGACACCATAAAAAGTGAAAACCTTAATCTGAGAGTAACTGGTTCGGGTAATATCTCACTCGATGTTGCTGCTAAGACACTAGAATCAAAGATCACAGGTTCGGGAGATATTAAGCTGGCGGGATCGACCACTAATTTAAAAGTGAGTGTAACCGGTAGTGGCGACTTCGACGGATCCGATCTGGATTCGCAAAACACCGAAGCGACCGTTTCCGGTTCGGGAGATGTCAAAGTGGTTGCCAAAAGTAGCTTAAAGGCCCGTGTTAATGGCTCCGGGGATATTTACTACAAAGGAAATCCGGAAAAAAGAGATACCAAAACCTCGGGTTCGGGAGATATCACTTCCTATTAAACCAAACTCAATCCAACAAAAAAGCCGCTCATGGAGCGGCTTTTTTTGTTAATATCATTTTATTACTGAATTTGAACTGTAAAGTGCCCGTTAGTAATGGCGTACTCGGTGGAATCATTTCCAGCCGGGTCGGTTCCTGTAAAACTGAAAGACGCTTCAATAATTCCGGTACTCAGTTCGTAACTCTCAATGGTTAACGTTCCCGAGTTTGAAGTGAATAAAATAGAATTACCGATATCCGGATTATAATAACCCACTTTCTCTGTTCCATCCACAAATAAAGGCATCATTTCATACGAACCGGTCTCAATATCGATAGGGAATGAAAGGGTCAAACTCTGGTTGGTCAACTCATCTATGCTGGTGACACTTAGTAGGGTTGAACCTTGAAAAGGAGCCTGAGATACCGTAATGCTGGTTGGAGCATATGCATTTGTATCAATCTCTGCCGAAAACGTATTTTCAATCCCGCCTGTGCTATCCAAATAATCGACATTGAAAATTCCTTCAGTTACTGCAATTTGTGTCGTATTTCCCGGGTCAATTGGATCGGTTCCCACGAAATCAAATGTCGCCGCCATTTTACCGGTGGAAGTTCCAAATTCTGTGATGCTAATAGAGCCTGAGCCTGCATCCGAAGTATAAGTGACTCCAATGGGGTTCGTATAAATTGCTATAAGCTTGGTTCCATCCGAGATAGGATCCATAAATTGAAATGTTCCCGTACCCAGACCCTCCGGAATATCGATTCGCATGGTTGCACCATTGTCTGCCGTGGCGAACATTTTGACCATAGGTTGCCCTGCGACCACTAAACGTTCTCCTGAAAAAGTAACATCCACAAATTCATTTCCATTGACCAGAGCAAAGAAAGACGCAAAGGGGTCCATACCTCCTCCACCTCCTCCAGAGTTACATGCGCTGCCATCTCCAATGTCACTATCCTGTACCGTAAGTGCTATCCCATTGAAAACCCCAGCTGTGACTTCAACATTTTGTGTGACAATCGTTCCGTTGCCATCGTCTATTTCTCGTTCTGCGGTAAAGCTGAAGGTTCCTGAAATCAAGGCTCCGTCTATGTCCAATTCGGTGATCGCCATAGTTCCACTACCCACCTGAACTCCCTGGTCGGTTATGGTTAGAAATGGATTGCTAACATCTCCACTCTGGATAAACTGGGCTAATTTGGAAAAGCCTTCCAAAGAGAAAGAACACATCCCGGGATTGTTAATTATAAGGTTGATCCCATTATTATCGCCGTCAACACCTGCCAAACTCAATTGGCCACTCACAATGACAGCAGAAGCCGTAATCGCGGTAAAAGTTTCTCCATTAATGGTGGCGGTGAACTGACCATTTTCTAGATTTCCTCCACCGTCATCAATAATAAACTGTCCTTCCAGCGGTTCATTCTCGCAAGAAGAAAAAGTGAATGCTAATAGGGCAAAAAGCATCCATTGAAGTAGTTGTCTTGTTTCCATAGGTAAGTAGATTGTTAGGTATAGAACGCAAACATAAAGAAAAATTGTTTAAGACTCAATATTTCTTGGCACCCGAAACAATAAGAGCAACCCGATCACAAAGAAGAGAATAAAGAAAAGTATGGCAAAGCGAATACTACCTGTAACCTGTGCTACATAGCCATAACTGAACATCCCAATGACGATCCCAATTTTTTCAGCAACATCATAGAAACTAAAGTAGGAAGCGGTGTCTAAGGCTCCTTCCGGGATAAATTTTGAATAGGTGGAACGTGAAAGGGATTGTATCCCTCCCATCACAAGTCCAACGACCGCTGCAGTAACATAGAACTGCTCAGGGCTGGTGATAGTATAAGCATATACACAGATGCCAATCCAAATTACGTTCAAGGCCATAAGTGTTTGAATATTTCCGAATTTCGCCGAAGATCTGGAAGTAAGAAAAGCACCCAGAACAGCCACCAATTGAATCAATAATATACTCACAATAAGGCCTGTGGTCGAATCGGTATCCCCCCAATCGAGTTCTTCTATTCCGAAGTAGGTAGCAACCAGCATGATCGTTTGTACCGCCATACTATACACAAAAAAGGCCGCCAGAAAGCGTTTTAAACGTAGATTGTGCTTCAGCTTATTCCAAATCAATTTCAATTCCTTAAAACCATTGAAAAGGAGGTCTTTGGTGAATTTTTGTTCTTTGTTTCCCTTCGGAAGATATTTATAGGTGTATTGACTGAAAACGATCCACCAAATTCCGGTAAGGACAAAAGACAGTCGGGTGGGCATGTCCTTGTTTTCAAAACCGAAACTCTCATACCCCATGATCATAGCTAAACAAATAAGCAATAAGATTACGCTTCCAATATAACCCAGCGAGTATCCCTTGGCGCTAATGCGATCCTGTTGTTCAGGAAAGGCAATGTCGGGCAGATAAGAATTATAAAAGACCAGGCTGGACCAAAAGCCAATCAATGCCAGAAAATAGCACAATAGACCAAACCAAAGATATTCCATGTTAAAAAAGTACAAACCAATGCAGCATGTCGCGCCCAGGTAACAGAAAAATTTCATAAACACCTTTTTGTTACCTACATAATCAGCAACCCCACTAAGCAGCGGACTTAAAATGGAAACCACCAAAAAGGCGGATCCCGTAACCAGGCTTATCAAAGTGTCATTATTGAAATCGAACCCCAGGAAGGTCACCGTATCATCGATGATTTTCCCCTCTTCTTCCACAATCGTTAAGGCCCCATAAAAAATTGGAAAGATCGCAGAGGCAATCACTAAACTATATACCGAATTCGCCCAGTCGTAAAATGCCCAGGCGTTCAATAATTTTTGGCTTCCTTTAGCTAAATTTCCCATAGTGGCACTAAAAAAGCCACGTGCTCTTTGAACGAGTCAAAAGATCGCGGCTTTTTGGTTAGCTTTTTTAAACTACTTCTTAAAATTGGTTACCCCATATTTACGGGCTTCCACCTTGGCCCCGGGGGCCCATTGTGTGATATTTCGAATTCGGGTATCGCTGGAAGGGTGTGTACTCAAAAATTCCGGGGGAGCCTGCCCATTCGAATTGGCCTTCATCCGTCTCCAAAGATTCGCAGCCTCAATGGGATCGTATCCGGCAATAGCCATCAACGTTAGACCAATTCGATCTGCCTCGCTTTCATGATTTCTACTGAAGGGCAACATGACCCCAACGGTGCTTCCTATTCCGTATGCCTGATTGAATATTTGTTGTTTCTGTGGATCATTACTGAGAGCGACGTTTCCTGCAACAGCACCCAAAGCCTGCAATTGACCTGCACTCATTCGCTGTTGCCCGTGATTGGCCAGGGCATGTGCGACCTCGTGGCCCATAATGGCCGCAATTCCTGCTTCCCCTTTGGCAATAGGTAAAATACCCGTATAGAATACAATCTTACCTCCCGGCATACACCAGGCATTCACTGCCGGGTCATCCACCAAAGTGTACTCCCAGGCGTAGTCTTTCAAATAACCACCATAACCATTGGCCGTAAGCCATCGTTCGGAAGCTACAGAGATCTTCTGGCCCACATTGGTAACCATTTGGGCTTCTTTAGTTCCTTTAACTATCTTATTTTCAGTTAAAAACTGGTCGTACTGCTGAAAAGCCATCGGAAATAATTGCGAATTGGGAACCAATGCCAACGTTTTCTTTCCGGTAAAGGGGTTGGTACTGCAACTGAGAAAAATAACTACTATGGCTATTAGGGAGATGGTCTTTTTAAGCTTCATGATATTCAAGTTGAGATTTAGACGTTAAAGATAGCCATATAATTTTATATGCCATAAATTTGGATCGGGTCAAAAAACGATAAAACAATGGTTTCATCGAAAACAAAACTGGAATGAAATTTGATTCATATTCAATGTATCAAAAATTTTAAATATGAAAAATATATTATTTGTCTTAGCAATTATTAGTTCTTTCTTTTTCGCATCTTGTGAAGGTGATCCAGGGCCTCCGGGTGAACCGGGTATCAATATTTTGGGACAGGTCTTTGAGGTTACAGTCGACTTTACTGTTGGAAACGACTTTCAGCAATTGGTGAACATTCCATCGAATGTAGAAGTATTTGAAAGTGATGCCATTTTGGTCTATTGGCTTGAAGATGTCATCCCCTCTGGAAACGGCGGAACTTTGGATCTGTGGAGTCCCCTGCCCCAAACCATTTATTTGGATACCGGCGGTTCCTTTCAGTATACATTCAATCACACCTTTATTGATGTTTTGCTATTTTTACAAGGGGATGTGGATCTAAGTACGTTAGGTAATGGATTTACAAACGACCAAGTGTTTCGAATTGCTGTGGTTCCTTCGGAATTTGCCGATGCCAATCTAACGATGGATCAACTCATGGATTCCGGTGATTTCGAATTCATAGGAAATTAAATCAACTGAAATGAAAAAATTGAGCCTTTTATTGCTGTGCGCTGTATTTGTAAGTTGCAATGGCAAAGCACAGGATAAAAAAGAAGACGAGGTCTTTCGAATCACCAAAACAGATGCCGAATGGAAAGCCCAGCTAACAGATCTTCAGTACAATGTTTTGAGAAAAGAGGGCACTGAACCCCCTTTTTCCAGTGAACTGAATAAAGAATACGACCCGGGGACTTTTGTTTGTGCCGCCTGCGATACGCCACTTTTTGAAAGTGAGTATAAATTTGACAGCCGTACCGGCTGGCCCAGCTTTGACAGGGAGGTAAAAGGAAATGTATCCTTCAGCACCGATTATAACCTTGGCTACGCTCGTACCGAGGAACATTGCGCAACCTGTGGCGGACATTTGGGACATGTCTTTAATGACGGCCCTCAAGAGACTACCGGAAAGCGTCACTGTATCAACGGTGCGGCGCTAAAATTTATACCGGAGGAAGAGTAGTACAATACCCCTACTTTAAGCGTGAAATTTTTATGTAAGTGCATGGAAATTTCACGCTTTTTTTATTCAACTTAAACCATTTCAAACTTTTTCAGTCAAAATTGTAAACCTTAAAATTTACCATCATGAGAAAGTTTTTATTTTTATTCGTACTCGTATCTTTTACATTCACATCTTGCGCCACCCGAGTAGTGACCACTGCACCGACTACGAACGTAATCGTGGTCAAAAAAGCTCCTCGAAACCATAAAATTGTAGTTGTCAAAGGGAAACGCTACTATTGGTGGGGTGGAAAACACTACCGAAAGACCCATCGCGGTTTTGTTCTCGTGAAAGTATAGTCTGGCAAAAAATTACAATACATAGCACCTTAATTCAGAGAAACCTCTTTTGAGATGGGTGCTTGTTTTTTGAGGATCCCTCTTCTTTGGTGCTTTTTTATTTCGTAAATTCGCTACTTCAAAAAACAAGTCAACACCCTTACGAAATGAGTACATACGATATCATAGTATTAGGAAGCGGTCCCGGCGGATATGTCGCGGCGATACGGGCTTCTCAATTAGGTAAAAAAGTAGCTATTATAGAAAAAGAAAGTCTGGGCGGAGTCTGCCTTAACTGGGGCTGCATCCCAACAAAAGCGCTTTTGAAGAGTGCTCAGGTTTTTGAATATCTGAAGCACGCCGAAGATTATGGGCTCATAGTGAAAGGAGCTGATAAGGACTTTACGAAAGTAGTGGAAAGAAGCCGCGGCGTAGCTGATGGTATGAGTAAGGGAGTTCAGTTTTTAATGAAGAAGAATAAAATTGATGTCATCCAGGGCTACGGAAAACTGAAGCCCGGTAAAAAAGTGGACGTCGACGGAACCGAATATAGTGCCGACCATATCATCATTGCAACTGGTGCTCGTTCCCGGGAATTACCCAACATTCCGCAGGATGGAAAGAAAGTGATTGGATACCGGGAAGCAATGACCTTACCCAAACAACCTAAAAGTATGATCGTAGTTGGGAGTGGGGCTATTGGCGTTGAGTTTTCGAATTTCTACAAATCCATGGGCACAGAAGTAACCATTGTGGAGTTCCTCCCTACCCTGGTTCCCTTGGAAGACGAAGAAGTTTCCAAGCAATTTGAACGAATTTTTAAGAAATCGGGGATAAAGGTTATGACCAATTCTTCGGTCGAAAGCGTAGATACTTCCGGAAAAGGAGTCAAAGCGACGGTAAAAACAGCAAAAGGTGAAGAGATTCTGGAAGCTGAGATATTATTATCGGCTGTAGGTATTTCAGCAAATTTAGAGAACATTGGGCTCGAAGATGTAGGCATCGTGCAGGATAAAGGTAAGATTATGGTGAACGATTGGTATCAAACCAATATACCTGGATATTACGCTATTGGTGATGTTTGTCCGGGACCTGCTCTCGCACATGTCGCTTCCGCTGAAGGTATATTATGTGTTGAAAAGATCGCCGGCTTGCATGTGGAAGCACTGGACTACGGAAATGTTCCCGGATGTACCTATACATCCCCGGAAATTGCCAGCGTTGGAATGACCGAAGCTCAGGCCAAAGCAGCCGGATTAGAATTAAAAATAGGCAAATTCCCATTTTCTGCAAGTGGTAAGGCCAGTGCCGCGGGTACCAAAGACGGATTTGTTAAGGTTATCTTTGATGCCAAATACGGCGAATGGCTGGGTTGCCATATGATTGGCGCCGGAGTGACCGATATGATCGCTGAAGCCGTAGTAGCCAGAAAATTAGAAACTACAGGGCACGAGATTCTAAAGGCAATTCACCCCCACCCTACCATGAGTGAAGCGGTTATGGAAGCCGTTGCCGATGCGTACGGTGAGGTAATTCATCTGTAGATCAGAATAACAGAATGATTAAAGGCCTCGCAGTATTCGGGGCTTTTTTATAGACTAAAACCTAGGCCAAGAAATAACACGTTTGGAGATAATTCTTCAAACCCTAGCGTGTATTTTAAATTGATTTCGACATTTTCGGTAAAATGGTAGGCAGTACTTATATCGGCCCTTACTTTGAATTTATTTATAAAAAAGTCGAAAAAATAATTCAGGCTCGGCCCGACTAACAAACTAATGTTGTTAGACACATAGTATTCAGCATAAATGGGCGCATTAATAAACTGAAACTCCCCTACTCCTTTATAAAGCAGCTCGGGCTGGATATGAAAATTTTCAGAAATCTTAAAATCTAAAAAAACACCTCCAAAGTATCCTATTTCAGCTTCTGGATTTTCACCAAACTGGGCTTGGTCTTCGTTGAAAAAGGTGATATTAATACCTCCTTTTACGCCAAATTCAGTTTGAGCCACTATTGAATTTGAAATGGATAGGAACAATAAAGAAGCGAAAACTAAATATCTCATGGCATTTATTTAAAGGCAATTAATTATAAAACGCCAACAAATTACTTCAGTATTGCTACCTAAAAAAAGCCTAACTCAACAGTTATGTTAGAAAGCTTTTAAGAGCCAACTCATAACTTTGCAAACCAAAGCCTAGGATAACACCTTTAGCAGCTGGTGAGATATAGGAGTGCTGTCTAAATTCCTCGCGGGCAAAGGTATTTGAAATATGGACTTCAATCACTGGGGTCTCTATCGCTTTCACGGCATCCCCTATTCCAACAGAAGTATGTGTATAGGCAGCGGCGTTTAGTATAACTCCCGCGTATGAAAATCCAACTTCCTGAATTTTATCAATCAATTCTCCTTCAATATTAGACTGAAAATGTTCTAACTCAACCGAAGGGTATTTTTCTTGTAATGCTGTAAAAAATTCTTCAAACGACAAGTCACCATAAATGTTTTTCTCCCTTTTTCCGAGGAGATTCAAATTAGGACCATTAATGATGATGATCTTCATGATTTAAAATTTATAGCCTACTGAAACTTGAATGACGTTGTTTTGATCCTTATTATTCGAATTACCTTGACTCCTATTTAATACACCAATTGCATAACGCGCTTGCACAAATAAGTGTTTTCCGATTGCATAACCCGTACCTATGGAAACACCCCCATCTAATTTTTTAATTCCTCCTCCCCCAAAACTCGGCAGGGTGATAATATCCCCATTCCCTGAAATTATTTCTCCGATTTTATAATTCCCTGATAAAAACACTCCAATTTGGGGTCCGGCGTGAAAACTCCAATTTTTTAAAAATTCATAATTGGCCAATATTGGTAGATTAAGGTAATTTAAATTAGTAATTAAAACATAACGGGTACTTTCATTATTAGTAAAGGCTGACCTTCCGATTTTGTATCCTTGTTGCGAATAAAGCAACTCAGCTAGCAATGAAAATTTATTTGTCAATTCTAAACTACCAACAACTCCAAAGTGCAAACCCGTCTTGCTATCAATTGTCGCTACAAGCCCTGGAAATCGCACCCAAGATTGATTCAATCCAGCCTTTACCCCAAAATTTAAATTATTTTGAGAAACCCCTGAGCCTAGCCCAACAATTAGAAATAAAAATAGCATCGAGTATTTCATAGTTTTGTTTTAAATGAAAATAAAGAAATGATATTTCAGCTATTCGTTATTTTAGCGTTTTAGAAATCAAATCGCAATCCAAGTTTACCATGTACATAACCTACATCGACAAAGGCGTACTTCACTTCAGCAAATAAATTTACGTTGTCCACTAGATTGTATTTATAGCCAACACCAGCATTGGCACCATATTCGGAAGCATCTGAAGATTGGTTGCCTCCAACCGGATTACCTCCACCCAGGCCTAATTGCTTCAGATTAATAGTTAAATATTCACCTCCGGCGAGCAGATAGAATTGATCGTACACAATGTATCTTGCGTTCAGGTCGATGATGGTCCATTTAGCCCGCACCCCGGTATCGTCCTTTGCCGCAAAAGTAAACGAAGAGGAAAGACCCCAATGTTCGTCCAATTCATAAATAAGATCGGCGGTTCCACCTATTCCATCCAATTCGGAGAGATATCCCCCCGAAACGCCTATGCCAAAACCCTGGGCATGAAGCGAAGTAAATCCTAAAAGTGCAATCGCTAAAAAGAATATTTTTCTCATGTTTTTCAGTTTATAATACGGTTTCAAAAATACATTTTTAAGCCGAATAAAAATTATAAAGCACAAAAAAACCGCTTGTCTTTAAATAGCTTAAAGCACAAGCGGTTTGTATTCTCAAAATCTATAATTCTTTTAATTATTGCCTAAAATAAGTGGAAGTCCGCTATCTCCCGAGCCTATGATCACCACTTTTGAATTGGGTGATTCGGCCAGTTTCAGGGTGGCATCAATACCTTTGTCCTGCAGGATCTTATCGGTTAGGGAAGCGCTTAGAATTCGGTTCGATTCGGCTTTACCTTCTGCTTCAATGATCACTTTTTCGGCTTCTTTTGCCGCAGTTACCAGTCTAAACTCGTACTCCAATGATTCCTGTTCCTGCTTTAATTTACGCTCGATGGCGTCCTTGATCGTGTTTGGAAGCGTTACATCACGAACCAGTACTTCGTTCAATTGTACGTATTGTTTCTCGAGTATTTTTTTGGTTTCATCAAAAATTTCATCCTGAATGGCATCTCTTTTACTGGAATACAACTGTTCCGGAGTATAACGTCCTACCACACTACGAGCGGCACTACGAATAGCGGGTTGAATAACACGTTGCAGGTAATTTTCACCTAATGACTGATGCAGATTCCCAAGTTCGCTATAAACCGGTTCGTACCAGGCAGAAGCATCGATTTGAATTTCCAATCCGTTGGAGGAAAGTACTTTCATTTTTTCAAAAAGCTCTTGTTGCCGTACTTCGTAGATAATCACTTTATTCCAGGGCGCAATAAGATGGAAACCTTCTCCCAGTGGCGGTTTATCAGTTACTACCCCTTCGTCAAAAACTTTATACAAAACCCCTGCTTCTCCGGAGCCAATGGTTACAGCCGATTTTGCCAAAATAATAATGGCGAGTATAATAATGATAATAAGGGGTATTCCAATTTTAGGTAATTTCTCCATGATATTGTTTTTTATGTTTATATAAGTCCGTTGTATTTTCGAATGAACCACTCGGTTGACAGTGCTAAAACTATCAAACCAAGTAAGTATTTCCAATCGATTAAAGGTACGACTTTTTGATCGGTTTTTTGAATGGGTTTGTAATTGTCATTTTCGACAAGTGCGGTGATAAGCGCTTCTGTTTGGTCAATAAAATATGAGGTTCCACCCGTATTTGTCGCTACCCTTTGTAGTTTTGTTACATTGGCATTGAGGAATTGTTGTTCGACGTTAAACTCGAGGATCGTAAAATTTCCACTGCGCGCGATTCCTTCGTCTGTCACCGATACTGTAAAGCTATAATTTCCGGCGGGTAAGGTATTGAGATCTACCTCGAAAAAGTTATTCTTCAACAACATGGGAAACTGGGTCACATCTTCAGTTTCTTCATTTTTTAATGAAATGGTGAGTTGTGCCCGATTGTCAAACACAAAATTCTTGTCAAAATACTGAGCCGAAACCCGCAAGGCGTTGTTATTGTAGTAAAATGTCTCATAGGTTACTTCCATACGGCTACGGCGTTTATTGGACGCCAGATACTGTACGATATTTCCGATAAACTCATCAAAATCGTTAAAACTTTCGGTTTCCAGGAACGAATGAGCCCGCCATCGCCAAAGGCCGTCACCATCAAAGATAGCATCCCGCTTTCCGTTGAGCTCCATGGACGCCAGCAAGGCCGAATTGGTAGCAAATCCGTTGATATACTGTCTCAAAAGCACTTCATGCGGTACGTTAATTCCCAATTCGCCAAATTCGGTATTGAGTGGCGGAAAATCGTCAAAACCAATGTCCTCAACTGCATAGGCTCCGTAATTCTTATTTAAGACCGCTGTGATTACTTCGGTTTGATTGGAAGCATCTTTGCTGAAGTTTTGCTGAATCCCATTCAGAAAATTCCAGTCGGTAAGAGTTCCGGTAAGCGTGAGGGTATTTTTTTTAAGCTTGGCAATTTCAGTATAAACCGAAGCAAAACTACGTTCCGGTTGAAACAGGATCACCAATTGATAATCATTGATGACAGAGACGGCCTCCGAGGGTTTTTTAAAGGTAACTGTTCTTTGTTCGTTGGTTTCTATTGCCTTTTTAAGGGCACCCAGATCAGGATGGACGTGATCGCTTACCACCAGAATATTGGTGGCCTGGTCGATGACTTCCACCGCAAAGGCCTTTTGATTATTTATTTTGTTCTTCTCATCGTCCAGTGGGATCAATTGTGCCAGGTAACGCTGAAGGCCGACTTTGGAAGCTGGTAACGAGGTTTGAATAGTAAGGGTGTTTTGATTTTCGGAAAAGCTTACATTTTCAGAGAAAATTCTGCTCCCTCCCTGAGTGATCACAAACTGAGAAGTAACGCTTCCCCGACCGCTATACACCAGAATTGCTTCCACCGGGAATTGATTTTTCAAAAAGGAATAGCGGTTGGTATTCAATTGTTCCAATTTTAGATCCACATACTGTGTCGAATCCCCGGCGATGACCGGAAATACGGCATTGGAAAAAGTAGCGCTCGAAAATTCGTAGTCCCTCCCTAGTGTCTGATTGCCATCACTGATCAACACCGTAGGAGCCGTTTCGTTCTTAAACAAAGCCTCTGTTTGCTGCAGGGCTTTGTAGATATTGGTTCTTTTTTCTGAAAAGGTCAAGGAGTCGAGCTCGGCGAATTCACTTCCGAAGCTATAAAAATTGAGGTCGAATTTATTGTTCAACTCAGTGTTATTCTGAAGTAAATTCAACAGGGTTAAGACATTTTCACTTTGATCGAGCTCTGGAATCGAAGCCGAATTGTCAATTAAAATGGGCAATTTCGGCTTTTCGATAGTATAAGTTTCGGTCTTGAATTTCGGATTGATAAGTAAGAGAAACAATGAAAACAAAACCACAAATCGTAATGCTCCGAACAACCATCGCATTTTCCCGGAGTATTTGGTCTTGTAACCATACATGAACATAACCAGGGCAAGGGCTACTATTCCGGCAATAACGATGAATAAAATAGTTTCTGCGCTCATTCGGAATTACGGGCTAAGACGTACGACGGACGAAGTTGAAAGGTATTCGTCAAGATCATTGTATAGTTAAGAGTAATAGTTTTAATATCGTACATCCAATTTTTTGCTTCGAAAAATTAAGTAAGCATTCCTCCATCGACGTTAAGAACCTGTCCCGTAACGTAACCTGATAGGTCACTGGCCAGATACACACAGGCATTGGCAATATCTTCGGGGCTGCCTCCCCTTTTCAATGGAATAGCATCTCTCCAGCCCTGCACGACGGCTTCGTCCAGTTTACCAGTCATTTCGGTCTCAATAAATCCCGGCGCTATGGCGTTACAACGAATATTCCGTGATCCCAGTTCCAGGGCAACCGATTTGGTAAATCCAATGATACCGGCCTTGGAAGCGGCGTAATTGGTTTGCCCGGCATTGCCTTTTAAACCAACCACAGAGCTCATATTGATGATGGAGCCGCTTCGTTGTTTCAACATAGCGCGCTGTACAGCTTTGGTCATGTTAAAAACCGATTTTAAATTCACTTCAATAACCAGATCGAAGTCTCCTTCCGAAATACGCATTAACAGATTGTCTTTAGTTATTCCGGCGTTATTGACAAGAATATCAATACTACCGAACTCTTCCAATACCTTGGCTGCCAATTCCTGAGACTCGTCAAATTTGGCGGCGTTACTTTTATACGCAATAACCTTTACGCCTTCTTTGCTGGCTTCCGCTGCGATCGCTTCTGCTGCCTCGGCAGATGAGTTGTACGTAAAAGCGACATTGGCTCCGTGTTTGGCGAACGTTTCCACAATCCCTTTTCCAATCCCGCGGCTTCCTCCGGTTATAATAGCTGTTTTTCCTTCGAGTAGTTTCATATGCTGGTTTTGTTACGGTCGTTTTTGAATAGTTTCAAATATAAAAAAAGCCCTGCGAATAAGTACAGGGCTTTGATGTTATTATTTCCATAAAGTTTTATCCTAAAACTTCAGCTACTTTTTTACCTATTTCGGCAGGCGAATCTACTACGTAAATTCCACATTCGCGCATGATCTTCTTTTTGGCCTGCGCTGTATCATCACTTCCACCAACAATAGCACCCGCGTGACCCATGGTCCGACCTGCAGGAGCTGTTTCTCCGGCAATAAATCCTACCACTGGTTTTTTACTTCCACTCGCTTTGTACCAATGAGCAGCATCTGCTTCCAATTGACCGCCAATCTCGCCAATCATGACAACAGCTTCGGTTTCTGGGTCATTGATCAAAAGCTCAACAGCTTCTTTAGTGGTGGTTCCAATAATGGGGTCTCCACCAATACCAATGGCTGTAGTGATCCCCAAGCCTTGTTTGACAACCTGATCGGCTGCTTCATAGGTCAAGGTTCCCGATTTGGAAACGATCCCAACGCTTCCTTTTTTGAAAACAAATCCGGGCATTATACCCACTTTTGCTTCCTCCGGGGTGATTACTCCCGGACAATTAGGGCCTACCAGGCGACAATCTCTATCCTTGATATAGGCTGCGGCATTGATCATATCGGCCACAGGAATTCCTTCGGTAATGGTTATGATTACTTTGATTCCGGCATCTGCGGCTTCCATGATGGCGTCTGCAG
>CAWECU010000005.1:0-7940 GCA_963807685.1 uncultured Flavobacteriaceae bacterium
TTGACTGTTCCAGATACAAGGCATACAACAAGGTAAGCACCAGATAGGTTCCCAGAAAAAGAACGACAAAGCGAACTACCGATTTATATTTTACGAACAGATCTTTCAAAAAAGAAGGCTTAAGAGGCTACCGCCAAGATATAAAAAATCAATTCTAAATTGGAGGTATTTCGAGTTACGTAAATTATATAAATCGAAATTGGGAGTTGAGTTCATTTTAAAATACATTTACCCAAAATTTATGACTGTGATATTTGAGCGCCTAAAACCAGAAGTTGAGACTATTTTAAACACGCCTTCCTTTACCGTGAACCAGCGGCTCACCCATATTTGTGAATTGCTGCAAACCTCCCTGCCAGCCTATGATTGGGTGGGGTTTTATTTTGCCAATAACGCTAAAAAAACCCTGCATCTCAAAGCCTTTGCCGGCGAACCCACAGATCATACAGTGATTCCCTTTGGAAAAGGGATTTGTGGCCAGGTTGCCGAAAGTAATAGCAATTTTGTGGTCCCGGACGTTTCTGGGCAAACCAATTATATCGCCTGCAGCATGTATGTGAAAGCCGAGATCGTGATTCCGCTTTTTAAAGATGGAAAAAACGTGGGGCAGATTGATATTGATTCGCACACTATAGATCCATTTACCGAAGCGGACGAACAATTTCTGGAGTGGGTAAATTCAAGGGTGGCTACCATCTTGTAGCCCTTTCTTAGGCTTAAAAACCGGCTCTAATGGCATCGACAGGATTCAATCTCGAAGCCGAAATAGCAGGTACTATCCCCGAAATAAGGCCAATAATTGCTGAAAACAAGGTGCCTATAAAAAAGTTCCACGGAGAAAGTACAAATTCGAAATCACCTGTAAAAGAAGAAGCGATCAGGGAGCCAATAAAAACAAAGAAAAGCCCAATAAGCCCTCCTATTATGGCCAGGATCATGGCTTCAAATAAAAATTGAAGTAAGATAAATTTGTTTTTGGCGCCCAAAGATTTTTGGATACCAATGAGGTTGGTGCGCTCTTTCACACTCACAAACATAATATTGGCAATTCCAAAACCGCCCACCAAAAGTGAAAACGCGCTTATTACCATTCCAATCTTGTTCATGGTTCCGGTAATGTTGTTGATAGCATCGGTAAATCCCTGGAGTTGATTCACAAAAAAGGTGTTGATCTCTTCCGATTTAAGTCCGCGAAATACTCTCATTTTTTGACTGAGCATGGCAATAAATTCATCATTATCGAGTCCTTTTTTAGGTTTGATTATGATAAATGGAAAATTGTTCTTGCTGTTGGCTCCCAATATTTTACGTACAATGTTCACAGGCAAAAAGACAGCCGTATCTTTGGAATCACCCAATGCCATCCCCTCTTTTTTCAAAACCCCGATCACTGTAAATTTTCGGCCGTACAAACGCACCTTCTTTCCCAGAGCCACTTGAGAAGAGGAAAACAAGGAATTGGCTATTTCATGTCCCAGAACAATGACGGCTGCGCCGTTGTTGGATTCCAATTCATTAAAAAATCGTCCCTGCTCAATCTTCAGATCTTCAATGTCATAATACTCATGGGTAATTGCACCTATATTAACGTTTTCAACACTTTTATCCTCGTATTTGAGGGTTTCATTGTTTACGTTCAAGGTATAGGAGATGGCCTCCATATCGGGCATGTTCCGCTTCAAGAACTGGTATTCCTCATAGGTGGCCGGAGGAAATTGCTGCCATTTCCATTGAGGCACTTCGGTCGGGCCAAACGAAAAATGACCCAGATAAATAGTGCTATTATCCAACCCGCTAATACTCCCTTCAATTTCTTTTTTCAATGAATCCACAGCGGCCAAAACGGCTATGATGGAGAAGATCCCAATGGTAACTCCCAGTAATGAAAGAAACGTTCGCAACTTATTGTTTCGTAATGCATTGAGAGCAAAAGCGAAACTTTCTTTTAAAACCCGAAGATAGATAATCATTGTATAGAGTTATGCGTTGGTTGTACTTAATTTCCCCAAGATGTTTCCCTTGGTTTTTGCAAATCTAAAATAAGACGTTTTATGAAGGGATAAGTTACAAAAATCGCCCTCAATTGCGTACTTTTGCAACTCTAAATCCTGCAAAAAAAAGTTCATGGCACAAACAAAGAAAATCGCTTCGGCATTGGTTTCGGTTTTTCATAAAGATGGCCTTGCTCCTATCGTTCAAAAACTGGACGAATTAGGCGTCGTTATTTACTCCACAGGGGGAACTGAAAAGTTCATCAACGAACTTGGTATTCCGGTAATTCCCGTTGAAAATGTAACCGATTATCCGTCTATTTTGGGGGGTCGTGTAAAAACATTACATCCAAAGGTTTTTGGGGGTATTCTGAACCGTCAGGATAACGATAGCGATGTCGCTGAAATGGAACAGTTCAAAATTCCTCAAATTGATTTGGTGATCGTCGACCTCTACCCTTTTGAAAAAACAGTTGCTTCCGGCGCGGGCGAACAGGAAATTATCGAAAAAATTGATATAGGCGGTATCTCGTTAATTCGAGCCGCGGCGAAAAACTTTAAGGATACGCTATGTGTTTCTTCCAGGGTTGATTATGGCGAATTGCTCACCATCCTTTCCGAAGGAAATGGCGAAACAACTTTAGCACAAAGAAAACAGTTTGCAGCCAAGTCATTTGATGTCTCTTCCCACTACGATGCTTCTATTTTTAATTATTTTAACAAGGATCATAGCATCGCTTCTTTGAAAATTAGCGATTCCAACGGAAAGGCTCTTCGCTATGGTGAAAATCCACATCAAAAAGGATTTTTCTTCGGAGATTTTGACGCCATGTTCGATAAATTGCACGGAAAGGAATTGAGTTATAACAACCTGCTGGATGTGGACGCCGCGGTAAACCTCATGAACGATTTTACCGGCGAGACTCCCACTTTTGCTATTCTGAAACACAATAATGCCTGCGGAATTGCTCAGCGGGAAACCCTGCACCAGGCTTACCTGGATGCTTTGGCTGGAGATCCGGTTTCTGCTTTTGGAGGGGTACTGATTAGCAATACTGAAATTGACGTGGCCACCGCTGAAGAAATTCACAAGTTGTTCTGCGAGGTGGTGATTGCTCCTTCCTATGCTTCGGAAGCACTGGAAGTGTTGAAGGGGAAGAAGAACCGTATGTTATTAATTCTAAAACCTCAGGAACTTCCCAAAACCATCACCCGAACCTGTTTGAACGGCGTGCTGGTTCAGGATAGAGACCTTCTGGTTGATTCCGAAGAAAATTTAACTCAGGCTACGAACAATAAACCCAATGCCCGTGAGTTAGAAGACCTGTTATTCGCGTCCAAAATTTGTAAGCATACCAAGTCAAATACCATTGTGATAGCAAAAGACAAACAATTGTGCGCCAGTGGCACGGGACAGACATCCCGGGTAGATGCCTTGCGCCAGGCTATCGAAAAAGCAACATCCTTCAATTTTGACCTCAACGGAGCCGTGATGGCGAGCGATGCATTCTTCCCTTTCCCCGATTGTGTGGAGATTGCAGATAAGGCGGGAATCACCGCTGTCATTCAGCCGGGAGGGTCTATCAAGGATGAATTAAGCGTAAATTATTGCAACGAAAATAATGTTTCTATGGTATTTACCGGGGTACGTCATTTTAAACACTAATTTATTTACATTTGTAGGAATAATACGCCAACTAATTAATTATCAACATTTAAAGAAAATATGGGATTTTTTGACTTCCTAACTGAAGAAATAGCCATTGACCTTGGAACTGCAAATACGCTTATCATCCATAATGATAAAGTAGTTGTGGATGCCCCTTCTATCGTCGCCAGAGACCGGACCACCGGTAAAATAATTGCAGTGGGTAGGGAGGCTGCTCGAATGCAGGGAAAAACCCATGAAAATATTAAGACCATCAGGCCGTTGAAAGATGGTGTGATTGCAGACTTTGATGCCAGTGAACAGATGATCAATATGTTCATCAAAGATATTCCGGCATTGAAGAAGAGAATATTTACACCCTCGCTTCGCATGGTGATCTGTATCCCCAGTGGAATTACCGAAGTAGAAATGCGTGCTGTTAAAGAAAGTGCGGAACGGGTCAACGGAAAAGAAGTCTATTTGATTCATGAGCCCATGGCCGCGGCCATTGGTATTGGGGTCGACATCATGCAACCGAAGGGAAATATGGTGGTGGACATTGGAGGAGGTACTACCGAAATCGCGGTGATCGCCCTTGGCGGAATTGTTTGTGATAAATCGGTGAAAATTGCGGGCGACGTATTTACCAACGACATCATTTACTATATGCGAACCCAGCACAACCTGTACGTAGGTGAGCGCACTGCTGAAAAAATTAAGATACAAATTGGTGCCGCTACCGAAGACCTCGAACTCCCACCGGAAGACATGCCGGTACAAGGACGTGACCTTTTAACGGGTAAACCAAAACAAGTACAAGCTTCCTATCGGGAAATTGCGAAGGCACTTGACAAATCAATTCTGAGGATCGAAGATGCAGTGATGGAAACCCTTTCGCAAACCCCTCCCGAACTTGCTGCCGATATTTACAATACCGGTATTTATCTTGCAGGGGGTGGTTCCATGCTTCGTGGCCTTGATAAACGACTGTCACAAAAAACCGATCTGCCGGTTTACATTGCCGAAGATCCGCTTCGAGCAGTTGTACGTGGCACCGGAATTTGCCTGAAAAACCTCAGCAAATACAAAAGCGTTTTGATCAAATAGTTGGGAATCGTTCCCAGGCTATGGCTTCAATAAATGATGATATAAAGAATATCCCGCAATACGGCGGGTCACCATAAATTAATTGAAAGTATAGAAATTCAACACATAGATGAGCATTGCTAACAATACCTAATCTATTTTAAAACCCCAATAGCGTGCAACAAATTCTCTTTTTCTTTATTCGGAATAAAAATTTTCTGTTGTTCGCCCTTTTGTTCTTTATCTCCATAGCCCTTACCATCGATTCCCATTCATATCACAAAAGTAAAGTGGTCACTTCGGCCAATTTTCTATCGGGTGGCATTTACAGCATCAAAAGCAGAATCACCGATTACTTTGACCTGCGCGAGCAGAACGAACTTTTAACCCGTGAGAATAAGCGATTGCGTTCCAGGCTTGAAAACGGAGGTATTTTGAATTCTGAAAATACCGTGGATTCCATGTCGGTGGATTCCAATTATACCTTTGTAACCGCGAGAGTGATCAATAACAGTTACGCTAACACCAAAAACTATCTTACGCTCGATAAAGGTTTCAACGACAGCCTGAAAGTAGATATGGGAGTTATTTCTCCTCAGGGAGTTGTGGGTATCATGAATAGCGTGTCAAATAACTATGCTTCGGTCCAATCGGTATTAAACACCAACAGCCAGGTAGTAGCTAAGTTCAAAAAATCGAATCATTTTGGGACACTCGTCTGGAATACCCGGGAACCCAACATCGTACAATTGACCGAAATTCCTCGTTTGGCACCGGTAGCTTTAGGGGATACCATTGTAACCGATGGCAAATCGACCATCTTTCCGGCGGGTATCTTAATTGGAAAAGTAAAGCGTTTTGATCGTGAAGAGGGAGACGACTATTTCCAAATTGACGTGGAACTTTTTACCGATATGACCAGCGTAAAACACGTCTATGTCGTTTCACAGCGGGATGCCCCCGAAATAAAAGCACTCGAAAAAGCCGTGGAAAATGAAGACCAATGAAACGCTGGTAAATATTATTCGATTTGTGACGCTTGTTTTGGTGCAGGTGCTCATTTTGAACCATATTAACTTTTTGGGGTATATCAACCCGTATGTGTATCCACTTTTTATCCTGGTATTCCCCCTTACCGGAAACAAAAGTTTGCTAATGATACTAAGCTTTATTTTGGGCCTCAGCATCGACGTATTTAGTGATTCGGGAGGAATCCATGCGGCGGCATGTGTTTTCATTGCGTGGATACGACCTGTAGTTTTAAAATATTCCTTCGGGGTGAGTTACCAACTCAATACATTAAAAATAAGCACGGCTCCCCTGTCCAAGCAGATCGTGTATATTATAAGTATGGTCCTGTTTCATCATTTGATATTGTTTTCTCTGGAAATATTTAACGTTAATCAAATACTTTTAGTTTTAAAGTCGACGTTATTTTCAGGAATATTCAGTATAATTTTAATAGTGTGCAGCATACTTTTGTTCAGTAGAAAATCGGCATGAGAAAACTACTACTCTTATCCATTGTATTAATCACCGGTCTCGTTTTTGCGGGAAGGCTGTTCTATTTGCAAATTTACGACACTTCATTCCAAACTTTGTCTGAAAATAACGCGATCAAAGTAGAGTATAATTATCCGCAACGTGGTTATGTTTTTGATCGAAATGGCGAACTATTGGTTTCCAATCAGCCGTCTTATGACGTAATGGTAATTCCCAAAGACATCAAATCTCTCGATACACTAGAGTTCTGCAGTCTCCTAAAAATAACTCCCGAAGATTTTAAAAAAACGTTAAAAAAAGCACGTAATCATTCGCCTCGATTGCCTTGGGTGGTCATTCCCCAATTGACCAAATCGGAGTATGCGGCCCTTTCGGAAAAAATGTATAAATACGAAGGGTTTTATATTCAGAAGCGATCCCTGCGTGACTATCAGGTGCATCACTCGGCCAACGTACTCGGTTATATTTCCGAAGTAAATGAAGCCATCATTGAAAAGAATCCCTACTATCAAATGGGAGAGATCATTGGCACCGGGGGCGTTGAGAAACAATATGAGGAAGTGCTTCGGGGAGTAAAAGGGGTACGCTATATTCAGAAAGACCGTTTTAATCGGGAAATAGGATCTTATAAAGACAAAAGATTCGACACGCTTCCGGTTCGGGGAAAAGATATTATTCTTACCATCGATGGAGTATTGCAGGAATACGGGGAGGCCCTTATGATGAACAAACGGGGAGGCATTGTAGCTCTTGAACCGGAAACAGGCGAAATCCTCGCCCTCGTTGCCGCCCCCAATTACGATCCTGGTCTATTAGTAGGTCGTGAACGATCTAAGAATTTCACCAAACTCTATTACGACACCATTGCCAAACCTTTGTTCGACCGTGTCCTTTCCGGTGAATATCCGCCGGGCTCTCCATTTAAAGCCCTTACGGCGCTTATTGGCCTACAGGAAGGTGTCATTACTATCGATGAGAAAATTTCATGTCGAGGAGGATACAATTATGGCGGAAAGAAACCTCTGAAATGCCACCGTCACCGCAGTCCTTTGAGTATGGTAGGCGGTATTGGTTATTCCTGTAACAGTTATTTTGCCACCGTCTATCGGCGTACCATTGATAAATATCCAACTGCGCAGGAAGGTATTGATCACTGGAAAGATCATTTGAGTAGTTTCGGTCTGGGACAATACCTGGGGTACGATCTACCCACGGGAAGGCCCGGGAAAATCCCCAGCTCTAAAACCTATAATCGCATCTATCCGGAAAAGAATTGGTACTCAACAGCGACCATCTCCAATGCTATTGGGCAGGGAGAAGTGTTAATGACACCCATGCAGATGGTTAATTTTACTGCCGCAATCGCCAACCGTGGTTGGTATTACAAACCGCATCTAATTAAAAATATTGTAGGTACAGACACCATTCCCGATCAATACAAAACCAAATACAACACCACCATCGACCCCATTAACTTTGAACCGGTGGTCGACGGTATGTTTGATGTATATACTCATGGAACCGCTGCGCACCTGAAGGTGAAAGGGTTGGAAATTTGTGGCAAAACCGGTACGGCTGAAAATTATACGAAAATTGACGGTATACGCACTCAGCTCACCGATCATTCGGTTTTTGTCGCGTTTGCTCCAAGAAATAATCCAAAAATTGCCATTGCCGTATTTGTTGAAAACGGCTACTGGGGATCTCGCTGG
>CAWECU010000006.1:0-12986 GCA_963807685.1 uncultured Flavobacteriaceae bacterium
GTTCCAAGGGAGGTCTGCTTCTCGATACCATCCCGATAGCTATCGGGACCACCTGCCTGCTGGCGAAGACTCGAAGTGACAGGTATTGTGAGCGTAAAAGGGGGTTAAATGCTTAATTCAGAGACAGGAGTCGCCCTAATCGAACAAAGATTTCAGGATGATCTTGATGCCGTTAAACAACAGGTAGATGGTCGCTATCATCCCAAGAATGCCCAAGGTGAGAAAGATATAAAGCGGAATGGTGTCCTTATTTAAGAAAGCAAACGTGAGCACATAGGTGGTGAGTACCAACATCGGCAATGCCAACGCAAGCCTTTTGAGCCCTTTGACCAATAATTCCTTATTCGTGAATTTCTGATTAGTTTCCTTCATTGTGATACGCATCGACAGCCTCGCGAACACTGCCGTGTTTTTTAAGTAGGAAGGAAGCTTCGTCTTCTTTGATCTGAAGTTCATCCATGATCATGCGCGTTCCGCGATCCACCAATTTATTGTTACTCAATTGCATGTCTACCATCTTATTGCCCTTCACTTTTCCAAGACCCACCATGGCCGCCGTAGAGATCATGTTGAGCACCAGTTTTTGAGCAGTCCCAGCCTTCATACGTGTACTTCCGGTGACAAACTCCGGGCCAACGACCACAACCACCGGATGTTGCGCAGTGTGCGCCAAAGGACTTCCTGCATTGCAAGTGATGCATCCTGTAGCAATCCCTTCTTCGTTACACTTTTGCAGTGCTCCTATGACATATGGAGTAGTGCCCGAAGCAGCAATACCGATTACAACGTCTTTTTCTGAAATGTTTTCGGCCTGCAAGTCGATCCAGCCTTGTGCAATTGAATCTTCGGCAAATTCAACGGCTTTTCTAATGGCGCTGTCTCCTCCTGCCATCAACCCTATTACGAGTCCATGAGGCACCCCAAACGTGGGCGGACACTCACTGGCATCTACGATTCCCAATCGGCCACTGGTTCCGGCACCTATATAAAATAAGCGACCTCCTGTCTTGAGCTTGTCCAAAACAATCGTAGTGAGTTTTTCAATTTCAGGCAGTGCCCTTTCCACTGCCAATGGGACAGTCTTATCTTCAGAATTAATATTCCTCAATAATTCTTTGATCGACATATGTTCCAAACGCTCGTAGTTGGAACTTTCTTCTGTTGTTTTTGAAAATGTCACGTGACAGCTTTTGGTTCCTTCAAAAGTACGGATAAAAGCCTATATTTAATGACCGTAATTTGAATTTGTATGCCTTCGTTGCTTAAAAGTGCAGCCGCCGTTTTGAATCAAAATTGGAAAGACTACTTTACCATTCCATGTGAAGGGCTGTATCCTTTTCAGTGGAACTGGGATTCGGGTTTTATCTCGATTGGCTGGGCGCACCTGAATATGGATCGCGCCAAGACGGAGATCAAATCACTGCTTACAGGACAATGGAAGAACGGATTTATTCCTCACATCGTCTTTCACAATGAAGCAGATACCTATTATCCCGGTCCTGAAGTACATGCCACATACTTGAGTGCCCAAAGTCCGAAAATCAAAACCTCCGGAATTACACAACCTCCCGTTCTCGGTTTTGTACTGGAAGAGTTGTATCATATCGCCCGGGATCGAGAGGATATCCTTGCTTTTATCGATTCGGTCTTTGATAAGGTGATTCTAAATCATCATTATTTCTATACGCATCGCGATCCACAACAGGAAGGGCTGGTATACATTTGCCACAATTGGGAAGCCGGAACAGACAATACACCGGTGTGGGATTTTATTTGGAAAACCTTCGAAGTTCCGCACTATGAGATGAATCGAAAAGATACCCAACTCATCGATGCGTCGCACCGGCCTACCAACAAAGAATACCAGTACTACATACATCTCATCGAACTATTTAAACAGTGGAACTATGACGACGCTCTTATCGCCGAAAAGTCTCCATTCCTGGTGCAGGATCCTTTATTCAACAGCCTGCTGATCGCCTCCAATGAGAGCCTTATCTTCCTCGGAAAATTGCTCAGTAAGTCAACGGCGATCGCACAACTGGAGCAGTGGAATACCAAGGCTAAAAAAGCCATGAATGCAAAATTGTACGATGCTGCCACGAAGGCCTATGTGTATTATGACTTGCGAAATGAAAAGAAATACACGTATGCATCCTCTTCTAGTTTTGCTCCTTTGTTTGCAGGAATTCCAACCAAAGCGATCGCCGAGCAACTAGTGTCACATTTCAGGAATGGTAGTTTTAGCGGACCACAAAATGAAAACTATTTATGTGCGTCTTTCGATCCTTCCAGTGAACTGTTTAACTCCCAAAAATATTGGCGTGGCCCTATCTGGATCAATCTCAATTGGATCATCTATCGCGGCTTGAAAAAATACGGATTCACTTCCGAAGCTGAAACCTTGAAAAATGATACCCTCTTCTTGATTGAAAAATATGGTTTTTATGAATATTTTGAACCTTCCAAAGTTGCCAATGAGACTTTGGAAAAAGGCTATGGAGGCAACAATTTTTCCTGGACAGCCGCACTCACCATCGACTTGCTAACCAACACAAAGTAACTTATGAATTGGCTGGATTATACCATCGTTGCGACTTATATTCTCTTCTTTTTGGGAATGGGATATTTCTTTAAGAACAATAAAAACTCGAATGATTATTTTCTGGGCGGGCGCAGTTTGGGATGGTTTCCCTTGAGCTTGTCAACGATGGCGACGCAACTTTCGGCTATTAGCTTTATATCGGCACCGGCGTTTGTGGGTTTAAAATTGGGGGGGGGAATGAAATGGCTCAGTTTTGAGTTTGCCGTGCCTCTGGCGATGATCTTTATCATGCTGTTTATTATTCCACCCTTATTTCGATCGGGAGTGGTAAGCATCTACGAATTTGTGGAACGCCGATTTTCAGTCTCTACCCGACTTATACTGAGCATTGTTTTTCAAATAAGCAGGGCCCTGGGAACCGGGGTAATGGTGTATACTATCGCCATTATTTTACAGGCAGTTCTCGATATTGATTATATCTATACGGTATTGATCATAAGTGTGATCACGATTATTTATAGCTGGCAAGGAGGTATGAAAGCTGTTGTCTGGGGGGACGCGGTACAAATGATCCTGCTCTTTGGTGGCTTATTAGTTTGTTTGGTCTACGGTTGGCAATTGGTGCAGGACGCGGGTGGATTGGCTAATGGCTTTGATGTAGAGCGTTTACAGACCATCGATTTTAACTTGGGAATTGGGGAGGACGAGGAATACGGTTTCTGGCCCATGCTCATAGGCGGCTTTTTTCTCTATGTATCTTATTATGGCTGTGATCAAACCCAGGCCCAACGAATGCTATCGGCAAAAAATGAAAAGACCATCCGGCAATTGTTGTTGGCCAACGGTCTATTGCGTTTTCCGGTCGTGTTAGTGTATTGTACGATGGGATTGATCATTGGCGCTTTGGTAACTTTGGCTCCCGATTTCCTGGCTGAAATTGCCACCACAACTCAGAAACATTTTCCAGAAGCCGCCGTTAACGGTGGGGTCAAGGCAGATTTAATGATTCCCGTTTTTATCATAAAATACCTGCCACATGGGTTTATTGGCCTGTTGATGGTAGCCATCCTTTCCGCGGCAATGTCCTCACTAAGTTCAACCGTTAATTCGTTGTCGGCTGTAAGTGTAGAAGACTTTTTTAATCGTGGGAAAAAGAAATTGGAAACGGCACGTTATATGCGTATTTCAAAACTGGCCGTGGTATTTTGGGGAGTGGTCTGCATTGGGTGTTCATTTTTGTTTGGAGGAAGTAAAAGTGCGGTGATCGAAATTATCAACGCCATTGGTTCAGTATTTTACGGGCCGGTCTTGGTCACCTTTATTTTAGCGATCTTTTCGAAGAAGGTCAATCATGTGGGTATGAACGCCGGGATCATAAGTGCCGTATTGATCAACCTTGTTTTTTCAAAAACTATGCAGGAGATCTTTAATATTGACCTGGGCATCGATATTTTTTGGATCTGGCTCAATTTTACGGGTGTCGTGATTTCCCTGGTTGTCGCCTATGTTGTTTCTGCCATCTCTAAGACGAAGGTGAAAACAGATATTGGGATTACATTCCAAATTAAGAAGAGCGATATATTTTCCAAAGAGGTCTACATACTGGCCGTTTTTTTCGTTGTAATTTTAGTGATTAGTTTCTTTATTCCTCAAATTTACGGTTGATATGAATGTACTGATCGCGCCCGATGCTTTTAAGGATTGTTTGAGTGCTTCTGAAGTGGCCCGGGCCATCCAAAAGGGTGTTTTGTTGTATTCTGAAAAGGCCAAATGTCTTTTTATTTCCGCTTCCGATGGGGGCGAAGGTTTCCTGAATGCCGTCGCCAGTTACATTTCCGAAGTAAAAACAATCACTACCCAAACAGTCGATCCGCTGGGAAGGGAATTGAGAGCCGAGTATCTGCTCGATGAGACCCATAAAACCGCCTACGTTGAGTTGGCCAGGGCATCGGGCCTCGAGTTGCTTTCCGCCACTGAAAGAAATCCCCTGCATACCTCCACTTTGGGTACGGGAATCCAAATAAAAGATGCCATCGGGAAAGGGGCAACAAAAATTTACCTTGGGATAGGAGGCAGTGCGACCAATGACGGTGGGACGGGTATTGCCAAAGCCCTTGGGTTTCGTTTTTATAACCAGGCGGGAACCGAACTGGAACCGAAAGGCAGTGAATTACAAAACATTTACCGTATAGAAAAACCCACCAACCATCATGACCATACCGACTTTTTTGCGGTCAACGATGTGTTGAATCCACTCTTCGGAAGTAGCGGGGCGGCTTGTACCTACGCCAAACAAAAAGGAGCCAATCCCGATGAAATAGTAAGCTTAGATTCGGGGCTTGAAAATCTCCATGCCGTTGTTCAAAATGAATTTCAATTGAATGAAGCTCAAACTCCGGGCTCGGGAGCAGCGGGTGGTACGGCTTACGGACTCAAATGTTTTTTCAATGCCTCCTATATAAGTGGCACTTCTTTTATTTTGAACCTTTCTAATTTTGCCAACATCGTTTCAGAAAAAAAAATAGACGTGATTATTACCGGAGAAGGTAAAATTGACCGTCAAACAGGCTATGGAAAGTTCGTATTTGGTATGGTGCAAGAAGCTAAGAAATACAACATTCCCGTTGTGGCGGTTTGCGGGAAACTGGAGTTAGGTCCTTCTGAAATAAAAGAAATTGGGCTATACAATGCTACCGAAATTTACGATGTCAGCCGACCGGTCGCCTATAGTTATGAGCACGCGGCTAACTTGATTTCAGAAAAAACCAAAGAACTTCTTCTCAATCTAAAAAGAGATCAAGCTACTCGATAACCACGGTTTGCTTAAACTCCTGCACTACGGCAAAATAGCCCAATGCAAAGTTATTGGGATCATTGGTGTTGTCAAACGTACCGTCATTATCGATGTTAGTGGCGTTGATAAAATTACCACGAACCGTAATCGAAGGTGTTTCAAACGGCCCAAAATCTCCTTCACTTTGTTCGATGAGTTTGTCCATATATACGGCAAAGTCTTCATCCACGCCCATGATGCTTACCTCCAACTCGTCTCCGGGATTGAGAACCTCATCATAGAAGTAGGAGAATGAAAATTCCTGGCCCTGATAAAATTCATCTTCGGTGACTAGAAAGTTTCCAAAGTCAAAATCGAATAGATTAAAGTCTTCCCGATCCGGCGCGTCGGTAAAAGTTACGATTATTTCGGTATCATCTTCATCAAACAAACCTCCTTCACCATTTTCGATACTGTCAATAGGAACGGTAGGGACAAACTGCGCATTGGCAACAAAAAATTGATCCTCAAAGTCAATCTGGAGAAAAAGTCGCCCTTCGGTTAGATATCCTGTGGGAAAGAGTCGGGTGTAAATTCCGGTTCCCTCATCTTCTTCGCTGAGCACCGGTGGATCGTTTCCTCCCAATGGAAAGTCCAGGTTAATGAGGGTTATTTGCTGTAAATTTGCGGGAGGAAGTGATTCGAAAAAGGAGTTGGTCTCACTTACTTTTACGGTGACGAGCGTAGTTGTTTGTAGCGTATCTACTCTAATAAGCGCGTCTATGATTAGTCTGGGGGATTCGGAGGGAAGGTCAACTTCGATAACATCCTCACAGGAGGTGAGGCCTGCGCCTATTATGAGTAATCCTATATAAAATACATACCTTTTCATAGTTTTAAAATTTAAAATTATAGGTTACTGAAGGAACAATCCCGAAAATCGAGGTGCGTATGGCTTCGTTCACACCCGTGTCTACATTCTGTCTGAAATTTATAGAGGCTGCATTCTTCCGGTTATACGCATTGTAAATGCTGAACACCCATTCCGACTGCCACTTACGTCCCTTATTTTTAGTTGGTGTTAGTGTGGCAGAGATATCGATCCGATGATAATCCGGTAGGCGTTCCAAGTTTCGCAATCCGAAATAAGGAATGACGAGTTCCTGAAATTCAAATTGTCCAATGGGATAATTGGTAGGACGGCCGGTTTGATAAACAAAATTGGAGTTGATACTCCATTTTTTATTGATCTCATAATTCGCATAGATCGAGATGTCATGCGGTTTGTCATAAGCCGTGTTGTACCAGGCCCCATTGTTGATTCCAATCTCGCCTGCTGTTCTGCCGGGCGTGCGTTGCTCACTCTTTGACAGGGTGTAGGCCAACCAACCTTGTAGTTTGCCCGTATTCTTCCGAAGTAACACTTCCAGCCCATAGGCTCGGGCCTGGCCGTTCAAAATTACTTGTTCGATAGCGTTGTTCGCAATCAAATTGGCACCGTCTATATAATCGATTCTATTCTGAATATCCTTGTAAAACACCTCCGTTTCCAGCGTAAAATCACCGTCCCATAAATTCCTGAAAAATCCAAAGGCATATTGATCCAGCAATTGCGGTTCCACATAAGGACCACTTGGGGTCCAAACATCCAGAGGCGTGGGAGAACTCGTATTGGATATAAGATGTAAATATTGTGATAGGCGCGTATAACTCGCTTTTATGGAAGTGTCGTCGTTAAAGGAATAAGCTGCCGAAATTCTCGGTTCCAAATTGGTGAAAGAAGCCAGTTGTTCACTCCTTCCGGGATTGATTACTTCGGAAGGTTCCGCTTCCTGATAGATGAGCAGAAAGGGATCGAACTCAACAGGGTTTCCATTGGGATAGCGGTTGAATTCTTCTTGCCCGAACCGAATAAAATGACTCACTCGCAACCCATACTCTACGCTTAAATGCGAATTGATCTTTTGCTCGATATCGACATAAGCGGCCGCCTCGTTGGCGTATTTTTTTATGAGCTGTTCTTCAAGTATTCCCGAATCGGGACTATTCGGTTTTATCTTCCCGGGATTGAAACTATAGTAGATGTTATTGATTCCGTAGTTGATCTGAAGGGTATTGGTAAGATAATGTTTGAGGTCGTATTTTAAATTGAAATTCTGAATGCCCGAATTCCACTCAAACCCCACGAAATCAAGTTCAAGGCCGTAAAAATAATCGGAGTAGATAAGCGAAAGATTGGAGAATAGTTTGTCGGAAAAGATATGATTCCATCTAAAATTTCCGACGGCATTACCATAGGTGTTTACAAAACTATCATTAATGCTGAAGAGGTCTCTTCCGAAGTAACCCGACAAGAAAATGGAATTGTTTTCATTGAGACGATAGCTCAATTTGGTATTGAGATCATAGAAATAAGCGCGATTGTCAATATTGAAAAGCGGCAGGAACAGATGCGCATACGAAGATCTACCCCCCACGAGAAAGGATGATTTATCTTTCACTATGGGGCCTTCGAGAAGTAGTCTGCTGGCCACGGCACCGATACCGCCGGTAAGTTTTAATTCTTTGGAATTTCCTTCTTTCTGAAAAATTTCCAGCACCGACGAAACACGACCCCCATATCGGGAAGGAATGCCGCCTTTAAATAGTTTTACATCTTTAATAGCATCCGGATTGAATACCGAGAAGAAACCAAACAAGTGAGACGAATTAAAGATCGTAGCTTCATCCAGCAAAATCAGGTTTTGGTCTACCGCTCCTCCCCGAACATTAAATCCCGAGGCCCCTTCACCGGCATTGGTCACTCCAGGAAGCAGCAACAACGATTTTACTACATCGGCTTCACCCAGAAGCACGGGAATCTTTTTGATTGTCGAAGAAGAAAGCGTATTCACACTCATTTGCGACGCCCGAATACTCACCCGTTCTACATCAGCACTGATGACCACTTCATCCAATTGCTCCGCGTCTGTTTCCAGCGAGACATTTTGCGTAATATCCTGATCCAGCAAGAGGGTTATGCGTTTGGTTGCCAGGCCCAGGCCACTATAAATCACCTCATACTCTCCTTGTGGCAGGGTTATGGAATAAAACCCATACTCGTTGGTAAGAGCTCCGGTTTGCAATGCAGGAACGATGACGTTCACACCAATGAGCGTCTCACCGGTGTCGGTTTCAGTAAGGGTTCCATTTATGGTGAATTTGTTTTGAGCGGAGGCGCATATAGTTCCGAAGAACAACAAATAGAAGAAGATTTTTTTCAATTTCAGCCTTTTGTCCAAAAATAGCGATAAAACGAATCATAAAAAAAGCCCTTCGGTATGAAGGGCTTTCATTTAACAAAAGTTTAAGCTACACGATACTTGCGAGAATCTCATTAAAAGTGGCACTAGGCCTCATTTGATCAGAAACCATCTTTTCCACAGGCATATAATACCCGCCAATATCCACAGGCGAACCTTGGGCCGCATTTAATTCGGACACAATTTTTTCTTCATTTTCTGAAAGTTGACGTGCTACAGGTGCAAAACGATTTTTTAACCCTTCATCTTCATTCTGATGTGCCAAAGCTTCTGCCCAATAAAGTGCAAGATAGAAATGACTTCCTCGATTGTCCAATTCATTTACTTTTCGTGAAGGTCCTTTTTTGTTTTCGAGTAACATCTCGGTGGCGTCGTCCAACGCTTCCCCCATTATGATCGCTTTCGGGTTATTATAAGTGGTTCCCAAATGTTCTAAAGAAACTGTCAACGCCATAAATTCACCCAGAGAATCCCATCGTAAATGTCCTTCTTCCACAAATTGTTGCACGTGTTTGGGAGCCGAACCTCCTGCTCCGGTTTCAAATAATCCACCTCCATTCATTAAAGGCACAATGGAAAGCATTTTTGCCGAAGTTCCCAATTCCAGAATAGGAAAGAGGTCGGTTAGATAATCACGAAGCACATTCCCGGTCACCGATATGGTATCTTTCCCCGCTTTTACTCGCTTCAATGTAAACCGGTCGCTTTTTCGAGGTGAAAGAATTTTTATTTCGAGTCCGTTGGTATCGTGATTTGGAAGGTATTTCTTTACTTTGGCGATAAGCTCTGCGTCGTGAGCCCGATTTTCATCGAGCCAGAATACAGTTGGACTACCGGTTGCGCTGGCCCTGATACAGCCAGTTTGATCCAGTCCTGAATGGGCAAATCCTTTACCTGACACATTCTCCAAATATCACCTGCTTCCACAGGATGTTCCATTAAGGACTTCCGGATTATCGATCACACTCACGATTCCGTTCTGCTGGAATTTCAAAAGTTTTATCGTGCGAACCATACTCTTCTGCTTTTTGAGCCATTAGACCAACATTGGGCACTGTTCCCATGGTAGTGGGGTCGAAGGCGCCGTGTTTCTTTGCAAAAATTTATAGGTTACATCATAAATCCTGGCATAACTGCTATCCGGAATGACCGCTTTAGTGTCCTGCTTTTACCGTCGGCATTCCACATTTGTCCCGAAGTGCGGATCATGGCAGGCATGGAAGCATCGATGATCACATCGCTGGGAACATGTAAATTGGTAATTCCTTTATCGCTGTTTACCATGGCTATATCGGGCCCATTGGCAAAGACTGCCTTAATATCCTGTTCAATTTCTTTTCTTTTTTCTGAAGAGACTTCGGAATTGTTTACTCAATAGGTCTCCGAAACCATTATTCACATCCACCCCAATGGCTTCGAATTCTGTCTCGTATTTCTGAAACAAATCCTGAGAAGAAAACCCGAACGGCATGTCCAAAGATGATAGGATCACTTACCTTCATCATGGTGGCCTTCATATGCAATGAAAATAAGACCCCCTGTTTCTTTTGCGTCGTTTATTTCGGTCTTTAGAAAATTCCAACAATGCTTTTTTACTCAAAGTGGTCGCATCAATAATTTCTCCTTGCCAGTACTGCGAACGATTCTCTTTTAAAATCGATTTATTCCCGTTAGGTTCTGTTCAACACAATATTGAAGGTTGCCCGCTTTATTGCATGGTAACCGATTTTTCATTATGCATGAAATCACCGCTTCCATGGTCGACTACATGTGATTTTGAATTGGGGACTCCAGGCACCCATGCTGTGCGGATTTTTCTTGGCGTAATTTTTTACAGCTTTTGGGGCACGACGATCACTGTTTCCTTCTCGAAGCACTGGGTTTACAGCACTTCCTTTAATCTTGTCGTATTTCGATTTGATCTTTTTCTCCTATCGTTTTGAGGTTCTTCCGGATAATCGGGGAGGCATAGCCCTTATTTTGAAGCTCTCCGATCGCTTCAGAAAGCTGGGGCAGTGAAGCACTAATATTAGGTAGTTTAATGATGTTGGCTTCTGGTTTTTTGGCCAATTCTCCCAATTCGGTTAAGGCATCGTTGACGCGTTGGGCTTCGGTTAGATAGTTCAGGAAAAGTTAGCAAGAATTCTACGTTGCCAAAGATATGTCTCTGGTTTCGATGTCAATATTGACCGGGAGCTGTAAAAGCTTTTATAATAGGAAAAATGAATGAGTCGCCAATGCTGGTGCTTCATCTGTCTTGGTATAAATGATTTTCGCAATTTTTGTCATCGAATACTGTCGTTTTATGGATTGGTGTTCTTTCAGAGGTTCTGCCTTTGCTCAAGCTAAAAGCATAAGGTCGCAAAGATAATGAATTGCAAAGGTGTGTGAAAGTTCGCCGTGATACAATTTTTCCTTCGACTCCTTTTAAGGAATATTTTAAAATATATAGTAGGGATGGGTTGTCGATGAGGCATAAAACAAGAAAAGCCATATCATTGTATTTCTACATTGCTATGGCTTCTTGCGAAACACATCGTTACCGGACTAACCACCTAGGGCGGATCGAGGCAAGTTTATTAAACCCTTGCGATCGTGATTTATTTCAACGAACAATGATTTTCGAATCTATTGATATAAAACCAATCTATTTTCTGAATCAATGTCCAAACTTTCTTTCCTCTAGTGGTCGCTGCACCGTGCAGTAACAGCTACCATTTCAGACAATTCCGAAAAGTGTTAATAAAGAACGTTACTTTATGTTGTCTCCTGAGTTGCATCATTTCGACCTGTCTTCATGAGTTGCCCCATTTCGACCTGTCTCCATAAGTTGCCTCATTTTGACGAATCTCTGCAGGTTGCCCTGCTTCGATACATCGCACCGGGTTGCCCCGCTTTGATGGTACTAAAGTAATGGAAGAAATGGATTTTCCAACTTTTCTAACGTTCTTAATATTAACATTTTATCAACCTATGTTTTCAACAATTGTTCAATAAAAAAAGTCGCCCATGTTTTTGGAGACTTTATGTTCGATCCGCATATGGAGACTAGTATCTCTTTTCTTTAATTCTTGCTTTTTTACCGGTAAGACCTCTAAAGTAATAAATACGTTTTCTACGTACACTTCCTTTTTTGTTGATCTCTATTTTTTGCAGAGCCGGTAAATTCACAGGGAATATACGTTCTACACCAATCAGTTCCAGACATTTTTCTAATTGTAAAGGTTTGGGTTACTCCCGTACCTTTTACTTGAATTACAACCCCTCTAAAGAACTGGGTTCTTGTTTTTTCACCTTCACGGATTTCGTAATACACTGTAATCGTGTCTCCCGCTCCAAATTGGGAAAATCTTTTGTTTCAACGAATTCGTTCTGAACAAACTTAATTAACTCTTCCATTGTAATTAATTGTAAAATTTTTATAAAACAACATTCACGTTTCTCGCCAGAGGTTGGATTAAGTGGGTGCAAAAATAAGCTTTTTGGTTATCCGGCAAGGGTTTCATGGGTTTTTTTGCTCCCAAAGCCAATTCATTCATTGCAAAAGCTGCGATACAATACGCACTGTTCTAATGCAGGTTCATGCCTTCGGAAATAATTTTTTAAACTTCTTGGGCAGTGGGGCCGTAATAAAAAGGGTTTTTTGCGTCACCGGATGTTCCAATTGCAAAGAGAGCGCGTGTAAATACAAGCCTTTACCTTGCAATAGTAATCCTTCTTTGGCATAGTCTGTATCACCCAAAATAGGATGACCCATTCCCGCCAAATGCTTTCGCAATTGATGTCGGCGCCCTGTGTGAGGATATAGCTTCAACAGATTGAGTACTCCGAACTTGGGTGAAGGTACCGATGCGAGCTTTTCGAACTCAGATTCTGACGGTTTTGCATCGATTGGAAAATCTATAATACCACTGGAATCCATGGGGCCAATGGTTACAGCCATATATGTTTTTGAAATAACCCGATCTTCGAATTGTTTATTGAGCGCCGTTACCGCAGTTACTGTTTTCCCAATCAACAAAACCCCCGTAGTGGGATAGTCGAGTCTGTGGATAGGCTCCGGCCGTATCAGAGCGTCGGATCGTGCGCTTTTCTTCAGATTAAAACCCAAGGCATTCTCAACGGTGAATCGTTTGTTTCCGCTCACCAATATTCCGGCGGGTTTATCGATCACTGCCAAATGCTCGTCTTCAAATAGCACCTTTAATTCTAATTCTACTGTCGGTTTCCTGGTTTGGGTGTCCTGAAAAAGTTCGATGAGCTCCCCGCCACAGATCCAGTTTCCCGTATATCCCTTTTCAGAATTAATAAAAACCAATCCTTTTTTTATAGCATTCTTTATGCCCTTGCGCGAGACAATAGTTCG
>CAWECU010000007.1:0-343144 GCA_963807685.1 uncultured Flavobacteriaceae bacterium
CGATGGCCGGTCTTAGCGTTTTCTACCCTGGGAGTTTTGGTGTCCACTTTTCTTGTGGGAACCATCATGTATTACCTTTTACCGCTCGTTGGAATCGACGTTGCCTATATCTACTGCCTGCTCTTCGGAGCGCTTATCTCACCTACCGATCCCATCGCGGTTCTGGGCATCCTCAAACAAGCCGGGGCCCCAAAAATACTGGAAACGAAAATTGTGGGAGAGTCGTTGTTCAATGATGGAGTGGGAGTTGTGGTGTTTTTAACAATCTTTCAAATTGCCAGCAGTGGTGCCGCTGGTACCGTGGACCCTATGCAAATCCTAACGCTCTTCGGAAAGGAAGTGATAGGAGGCATCTTACTCGGACTCCTTTTAGGTTGGATCACCTACCGAATGATGAAGTCCATCGACGACTACGATATTGAAGTGATCATCACCCTGGCCGCCGTTATGGGAGGCACCGTTTTGGCTCAAAAACTGCACCTTTCCGCTCCCCTGGCCATGGTAACTACCGGCTTGATCGTAGGGAATAGCACGGTGCGGCAATCGGCCATGTCGGAGATCACCGAAAGTTATGTAGACAAATTCTGGGAACTTATCGATATTCTGCTCAATACCATCCTTTTTGTGTTGATCGGGATGGAAATGCTGGTACTTTCGTTTGATACCAGTTATATCACAGCGGGGATCATCGCGATCCCGGTAGTGCTGGCCTGTCGTTATATTTCGCTGCTACTTCCGATTAGTTTCTTTAAAAAGCGGCTGAATTTCGTTCCCAATACCAACATCATCATGACCTGGGGTGGGCTGCGAGGCGGGATTTCCATTGCGTTGGCACTGGGTCTCACTCAGACCATGCACCGGGATCTGTTTTTGGTGATCACTTATATCATAGTGGTTTTTTCCATTATCGTGCAAGGCTTGACCGTTGGAAGAGTGGTCAAACGATTTGCCGCGGAACCCGATTAATACCAGCGCTTTTTATTCTTTTTGGAGGCAGCCGATTTACGCCCTTTTTTATGCTTGCTCCCCTTGCGTTTGTGAACCGCGGGTTTGGCTTTGGGGTCCATAGGATACGGATGCTCTTCTTCCACAGCAATGGAGTTCCGAATTAATTTCTGAATGGACGAGATATACTCTTTTTCATCGGCGCTACAGAAGGTGTAAGAGGTTCCTTGCTGGTCGGCACGCCCCGTACGGCCGATTCGGTGTACATAGGTTTCCGGAATATTGGGGACGTCAAAATTTATGACCGAGTCCAGTCGGTCGATGTCGATGCCACGGGAAGCTACGTCGGTGGCGATAAGAATGTTGACGGCTCCGTTTTTGAATCGGTTTAAGGCCCGTTGCCGGTCGCTTTGCGTCTTGTCGCCATGCAGGCTGTCCACTTTGTAATCGTTCTTCAGCAGGGTCTGTTCCAGTTTATCCACGCCGTTTTTGGTTCTTCGGAAGATGAGGATGTTACCGCGGATCGTATTCCGAAGTAAATGCAAACACAATTCTATTTTTTTTGGCTTCGGAACATAATAGAGCAGTTGTTTTACGTTATCGGCAGCCGATGAAGGGGCCGCGACTTCCACGCGCTCGGGGTCTTTTAAGATCGTTTTGGCCAGCTGAATCACCTTAAAAGGCATCGTAGCCGAAAATAAAAGGATCTGTTTGCCGTCGGGACAAAGGCGTTCTATTTTTTGTACGTCGTCGATAAACCCCATGTCCAGCATCATATCGGCTTCATCGATCACAAAAGTTTCCACATAATCCAAATTCAACAGATCCCGCTTGTGCAGGTCCAGCAATCGGCCCGGGGTTGCGATCACAATATCCACACCCTTGCTCAACTGATCGATCTGCGGTTCCATGGAGGTTCCCCCAAAAATAACACAGGTACGCAGGTTGGTATAGTTGCCATACGATCGAAAACTCTCCTGGATCTGAACGGCCAACTCCCGCGTAGGACTTACCACCAACGCCCGAATCTTCTTGCCCTTCTTTTTCGCATCCTGACTTTCAAAAAGTAACTGAAGAATGGGTAAGGCAAATGCCGCCGTTTTCCCCGTCCCGGTCTGGGCCGAGGCGATCACATCTTTTTTTGCGAGCGCCAGCGGAATGGTGGCGATCTGTACCGGAGTCGCTTCTTTATAATTGAGTTCGGCAATCGCTTTCTGTAAGGGTTTGATTAAGGGAAGTTCTTTAAATAACATGGGGCAAAGATATTGGAAATTAAGGAAGAAAGCGTAAAGAGTCAGTAGTGAATCGTGAATCGTGAAGAGTGAGTTGTGGGTTGTAGGTTGGAGGTGGTAGGTGGTAGGTTGTAGGTGATAGGTAATGAATTATCTGAAATTCTGATTAAACTTTCAACTGTTCTGACTCCATACTTTTGACTCTTGGTTCCTGACTCTTGGTTCTTGACTCTTGGTTCTTGACTCTATAATCTATATTCCATACTCTTCACTTCTCACTTCTCACTTACCCTCACTTCTCTAAAAACGCTTACCTTTGTCCCTAATCTCCTAAACAACTTAAAGGAGCACCGAAAAACATCAATAAATGACCCATAAGGCCGGCTTTGTAAACATCATTGGAAACCCAAACGTAGGTAAAAGCACGCTTATGAATGCTTTTGTGGGCGAGCGACTTTCCATTATTACCAGCAAAGCCCAAACGACCCGTCACCGTATATTGGGGATCGTCAATGGAGACGATTTTCAGGTGTTGTTGAGCGATACACCCGGCATCATCAAACCTGCCTATCAGTTGCAGGAAAGTATGATGAGTTTTGTGAAATCGGCTTTTGAAGATGCCGATATCCTCTTGTATTTGGTGGAATTGGGCGAGAAAGCCCTGAAAGATGAAAGCTTTTTTCATAAGATCACCCGCGCCGAGATCCCGGTGCTGCTGCTCATCAATAAGATCGATAAAGGAGATGAGGAAAGTTTAGCCGAATCGGTCCAATTATGGCAGGAAAAAGTACCCAATGCTGAGGTTTTTGCCATTTCGGCCCTGGAAAATTTTGGCGTTGCTGAGGTTTTTAACCGAATCATAGAGCTGCTCCCCGAATCCCCTCCCTTTTACCCCAAGGATCAGTTAACCGACAAGCCCGAACGCTTTTTCGTGAACGAGACCATTCGGGAAAAAATATTAATGCACTACAAAAAGGAGATTCCCTATTCCGTAGAAATTGATACGGAAGAGTTCTTCGAAGACGAAAAGATCATTCGCATCCGATCGGTAGTGATGGTGGAACGCGAAACCCAAAAAGGGATCATTATCGGCCACAAAGGTTCGGCGCTGAAAAGAGTGGGAGTGGAGGCGCGTAAAGATTTGGAAAAGTTCTTCGGAAAGCAGATCCACCTCGAATTGTACGTCAAAGTGAATAAGAATTGGCGGAACAGCGACCGACAGTTACGCCGCTTCGGATATAATCAATAGACGGTTCAGAATCCATTAAAAACGTTTGAGTTAAACATGATTTACGGAATATTGTTTTTAGCGCTCGTTTTGGTCGTTTTCTATGCCTTTCGGAAGATGCAAAACAAACCGGCGGACCCTTTTCCTGAATCCTGGGAACCGCTGTTACTCAACAATGTTCAATACTATCAAAATCTGTCGGAAGCGAATAGAGCCGTTTTTCGAAAAAGAATGATGCGGTTCTTAAGCGAAGTTCATATTGAAGGGGTGTCTGTGGAACTTGTGGATCTGGATAAAATACTGATCGCTGCCAGTGCGGTAATCCCCGTTTTTGGCTTTCCCGATTGGCACTACAATAATTTAAGCGGGGTGCTCTTGTATCCGGCTCACTTCAACGATGATCTCGATTTTCAGGATGAGGCGCAGGGTAAAGTGATCGCCGGCCTGGTAGGTACGGGAAGATTTGAAAATCAGATGATTCTTTCCAAACAGGCCTTGTACCATGGGTTTTCCAATAAAACCGACAAGAACAATACGGCCTTACATGAGTTTGTACACCTCATGGATAAAACCGATGGGGTAACCGACGGAATCCCCGAACGACTGCTGGAACACCAGTACATAGCTCCCTGGTTGCGTTTGATGCATCGGGAAATGGAGGCCATTAATAAGGACAAATCCGACATACGATCGTATGGAGGAACGAGTGAAACCGAATTCTTTGCGGTTGCTTCGGAATATTTTTTTGAGCGTCCGGCCTTATTCAAACGAAAACATCCCGAGCTATATGAAATGCTGGCACAATGTTTTCAGCAAAAACCAACATCGAAATAGGTTTCGGAAATTAAAGTTGGAGTGTCTCTCGCATGAATTTGTCCAGGGCTATCATTTCTTTTCTTCCTGCCGATTTCCCCATACGTCCTGCAAAATAGAGTACAAACCAGCCAAGGGCCAGTAAACAGAGGGAAAAGAGTTGTAGTGCATACGGTTGTTCCAGAGCCGCGTTGGAATAGGCCCAGATCCCGGCTGCAATAAATAGCCCGGCCACGGCAAAGTGTAAAAACATAAACAGGGTCCAGACCGAGGGTTTGGGGCCAAAAAGCCCACGAAGCATTGTTTTTTCGTCTTCTTCCGAATCCCAGATCTGCAAGTCCAGTTGAGGCGACCAAAAATGTTGTTTCTCTTCCGGAATTTTAATAAAAACACGGTCGTCCAGTCGTACGACTACAAATTGTGATGTTTGCTGCCCCGCTGTTTCCAGGGCCTCAAGTGCCCATTCGCTGGACTGCTCCAGGTCGATCTTAAACCGGGGCCTGAGAACAATTTCGTCGCCTAATTCCATTTAATTTTTGGTTGTAATTAACTAAAATAGGGTTTTCGTAATTTTACGGACATGATAATAATCAGTTAGGGATAAGATATTCGGTTTTCACATCGGGCATCTCCTAAGGAAATGGTACTTTTGCAGCCTTTAAAGAAAGATTATGAGCATTGTAGCTATTGTAGGTCGTCCCAACGTAGGGAAATCGACACTTTTCAACAGATTGATCCAACGTCGCGAGGCGATCGTCGATTCTGTGAGCGGGGTGACACGGGATCGTCATTACGGTAAAAGTGATTGGAACGGAAAGGAATTTTCGCTAATCGATACCGGAGGATACGTCGTGGGAAGTGATGATATTTTTGAAGCCGAGATCGACAAACAAGTAAAGCTGGCCATCGATGAAGCCGATGCGATCATCTTTATGGTGGACGTCGAAACTGGAGTGACCGGAATGGATGAAGAAGTAGCTCAATTACTTCGGAAGAGTAAAAAACCGTTTTTCCTTGCTGTAAATAAAGTAGATAGTTCTAAGCGTCAAAACGATGCCATCGAGTTTTATTCTTTGGGAGTTGAAAAATATTATACACTTTCCAGCATTAACGGGAGCGGTACCGGCGAGCTGTTGGATGATCTGGTTAAGATCCTTCCAGAAGAAGAGGAACGGACCGACGAAGAGTTACCGCGATTTGCGGTGGTAGGCCGGCCCAATGCCGGAAAATCGTCTTTTATCAATGCACTCATTGGGAAAGACCGCTTTGTAGTCACCGATATTGCCGGAACCACCCGCGATAGCATCGATACCAAATACAATCGCTTCGGATTTGAATTCAACCTGGTTGACACCGCCGGAATTCGCAAAAAGAGCAAAGTAAAAGAGGATCTTGAATTTTATTCGGTGATGCGATCTGTGCGGGCGATCGAGCATTGCGATGTCGTGATCGTGGTTTTCGACGCGACCCGAGGCTTCGACGGACAGGTTCAGAATATCTTCTGGCTGGCGGAACGCAATCATAAAGGGGTGGTGATCCTGGCCAACAAATGGGATCTGGTCGAAGGAAAGGACAACCAAAGTACCAAAGAGATGGAGGCCTATATTCGCCGCCAATGCGAACCCTATACCGATGTGCCTATTGTGTTTATTTCAACAATAACCAAGCAGCGTATTTTTAAAGCCATAGAAACGGCCGTGGATGTTCATAAGCGCCGAAGTACCAAGATCAAAACTTCCGTTTTAAATGACACCATGCTGCCCATCATCGAGGCTTATCCGCCACCGGCCTACAAAGGCAAGTATGTAAAAATTAAATTCTGTACCCAGTTACCCACGCCTCACCCATGTTTCGCTTTTTTCTGCAACCTGCCGCAGTACGTGCGGGAGCCTTATAAGCGTTTTATTGAAAACAAACTGAGGGAGAAATTCGATTTTACAGGAGTTCCGGTGACGGTTTATTTCAGGAAGAAGTAGATGCTGTTGACGATTAACGATTAACGATTGACGATTAACGATTGTTGATTGATGATATACGATATACGATGTTCTGATTTGGATTACTTAAAAACACCTAAACGATTAAACGCATCAACGATTAAACATTTCAAAGTCAACAACCAACAACCATTCACCACTCACTATTCACCACTCACGATATACGATATACGATATACGATGTAGGATGTTCTGATTTGGATTACTTAAAAACACCTAAACGATTAAACGCATCAACGATTAAACATTTCAAAGTCAACAACCAACAACCATTCACCACTCACTATTCACCACTCACTATTCACCACTCACCATATACGATGTACGATTTGGATACGTGATTGTTGGTTTGCACTTTTTATTCCGAAGAAAAACAACAGGTTCTTTGGCGAACCACTTCGAAACCAGTAGCTTTCTAATATCTAATCTTGCCTATTAAAAAATGGAACAAACCACGCGCAAAAGTTGGTATACGGCCGGGACACTCATCTGCGGTCTGCTATTTTCAGTTTTTATGATTTCCTGTAAGGGGCATGGCAAAAAAAATCTGCCACAGGAAAACACGGTTAATTCAGATACAATTCCTGCGGATACTCTGGAAAAAGAGAGCGAGCTAAAAGCTAAGGAGGATACCGATCCTTTTCAATTCCTCTATGCTGACGCCCAGCTCATGCAGGTATTGCGCAGGGTATTTCAGGATAAAAGTGGAAACCTTTGGTTTGTTGGTGATGGGGTCTTCCGCTATGATGGGCGTGTGCTCATCGATCTGTCTGAGTATGAAATTTTCAGTAAAACTGTAGTCCGTCAGATTGCAGAGGATACAGAAGGGAATATTTGGTTTGGCACTTCGGAAGGGATCATCAAATACGACCCTGCAGCAGCGCCCGGGACGGACTCCGAAGCTTTTACCCGATTTACCGAAACCGATGGCCTTATCCATAACAATGTTTGGAGCCTGGCGATTGACACGAAAGGAATTATCTGGATTGGTACTTTGGAAGGGATAAGTCGGTTTGATGGCGCTGAGTTTACTCCTTTTCCCATTCCAGAGGTGGAACCGAATCTTTTAAGAGGAGTTACGGGTACAAGGGCCGTCCATAGCATTATGGAAGATAGCAAGGGAAAAATGTGGTTTGGAACCGATGGGGGCGCCTATATCTATGATCCGAAGGCTACGCTCAGGACGGGTGAAATATCCCTGTCCAATATTTCTGAGAAAGAGGGTCTTTGTAATAATAGCGTGAATGATATTTTAGAAGATAAGAGCGGGAATATTTGGTTTGCGACCCATCATGGGGGGGTGTGTCGCTGGGATGGCAATTCATTCACCTTTGCAACCACCCCCGAAACGGTGAAGGGAACCGAGGCGTGGAGCCTGTATGAAGATCGGTCGGGGAACATTTGGTTTCCCATAGAAAATGCAGGTGTTTACCGTTACGATGCTTCGAAATCGCTCCGGAAAGGGGCCACATCACTAACCAATTTCAACAAAAAGGAGGGCCTAATGAATGGCGTACATTCGATTTTGGAGGATACAAAAGGACGGATTTGGTTTGGGGGTTTTGGCGGACTCTATCGCTATGACCCTTCGGCATCGCTGAGGACAGGCGCTACCTCCTTTATCAATGTTACCATCTATGGTCCCTGGGCTGATTAGTTAAAAAGAGCTGGTTTGTAGCTCGCTTCTTCGCTATGCTACGATGATGACAAAGTTGCTTCCGGAAATTCAATCCAGGTCGGTTGAGTGAACGCCATAATTATTAATTCATTGGGTTCCCAACGACCTAAAATACTCAAGTGATATAATAACCTGGTATAATAAAAATTTCTAATTGAGAAAACAGATTGAAATCAAATGAGGCCCCTTAAAGAGGGCCTCAATTAAAAGCGGCAATTTTCTCAGATATTGACCTGAGATGAAAGTCTTTATGCCTTAGGCTATTCTTCCAGCATTGTTCGCATATAATTAACTACGAGCCATCTATCTTCATCGGTCATTTTCTTTTCGTAATTGGGCATGTCATCTCTGCCAAATGTAGTTTTATAAAATAATTCACCGTCAGTTTGAGCCTGATATGCGGCAGTCGAAAAATCACCTAAATCACCTTTTTGTTCATCTGCCTTGGGGCCATCGCCATAGCCTTTTTTCCCATGGCAGGATTGACAATGCTTGGCGTACAATGATTTTGCAACGGCCTTATCGGTATTAGCAGGAATAGGATTGGTCATTTTCACATATTTACTGGGTACCACCCATTCCTCTTGAACAAAAGTGGTGAATGAATAGAAGGCAAATACCATCACGGCCAGAAGTAAAGTTGTTTTAAATAGTTTCATTATTTTTATTTTTAGCATTAGAAATTCTGAACAAGTTAATAATTAAATAAATAATAAGCCCCCAGGTTACTGCGATCAGAAAATTAGGAAATATCAATAAAAAAATTGGGGTTTTATCTCGAGTGGACCACATGGTTCGTTGATCGAAGGTCGATTCATCGACAACAGGAATTCCCGTTGATGAATGTACCAGTCTTTTAACCGTACCGTAATCGTCACTTTCATATAACACCACTTCAAAAATTAAATTTCCGTCGACCCCTGGAATTTCATCTACTATAGGAACAAGAATAGTGCCATTATCATCCGTATCGTTAAATTCTTCACCAATTATTAACGGTCTGAATAATCGTTGGACCTGAATTTTCAGAGGAAGATCGACAATTGCGCTATCGGTTATAGGATCCGATAATCTCGCTTCCATGTAATTAATACTATCTTTTTGAATAATGCGAGCCGAAATAGCGGCATCTCGAAAACTAATACTTCCGGAAGCTTTAGAATATAATTCATTTCCTCTGAAGTTCAATTCAAGATTGTATGTATTTGTCGAGTCGGGTGTAACAGTTGTAAAATCTTTGAACAAAAATCTTGCTTTACCCTCATGATTGGTTGTAATACTTCCCAACTCGAGTGAGCCATCTTCCAGCTCATTCAAGATTTTGATCTCAATACCCGAGACTGCAACATTCTTTTTATCAACTTTAGCCGTTCCTTTTATATCAAGATAGGAATCGCCATCCATTACTTTTACATATTGCGCATTAATACGGGCCCTGCTTTTCTTGTCCTCCTGTGCCCACAAACCCTGACTGCTTAGTATGAATAAAAACACACTAAATAATACAATAAAATGAGAACCATATGTTAATCGACTTTTCATGGTTTGTTATTTTTAAATGTATTTTTTATCCGTTTCTGCTCATCGGCAGTCCTTTGCATCGGGATTACCGGTAAATAGCGAACCAATAGGGTAATTATTAGGAGCGCCATAGCTAAGGTTGCGATAGTGATTAACCATTCGTGCAGACTTGGAAAGTAATGACGCCAAGTTTCGGGAACGCCTTGAATAGGGAGAAATGGGTGTAATAAGGTAGGTGTAATAATAATGAAACGTTTCCACCAGGAACCTATCACCACTACCATGGCAATAATAAACATAGGAAGTGGTTTCCTGCCTTTTTTAAAGAAAAGTATTATGGTTGGAATGACGAGCCCTACAACGGTTACCAACCAAAATAAAAGAGCATATTTACCAGTAAATAATGTACTCAAGTGAACGTCCTCGCCTTTTGAAGGGGTATAGGCGGGAATTAGATATTCATTCATGTTAAAATATAGATAGATGATACAGGCGAGGGCTAAGAGTTTACCCAATCTATCAAAATGCAAATCGGTAATATATTTTTCTAATTTTCTCGATCTTCGTATCATAAACATGACCGCAATAAAGGCTCCAACCCCTGCAACGACAGCACCGGAAATAAAATAAGGTCCCATGTTCGTGCTGTCCCACCCCACTCGGTATGTTGTTGAAAAAAGCCAGGCGTCTACGGTTTGTAAAATTATTCCGACGGGAATAAGCATTATGGCAGTAAGCCTGATCGATTTTGCCTGAAGTCTTTTTTGTGATTCAGTTCCTTTCCAATTTAAAGATAATCTCCCATACCATTTACTTAATTTTGGTTTGGTTTTTTTGTAATAGTCTTTAAGTATTGCGAGATCAGGAAGCAAGGGGAAATAAAGTAACAAAAGGCTAATAACCAGAAAAGTGGGAATGATAATAACATCCCAGGTTATCGGAGATTGTAATCTGGCATAAATAAATAAATTAAATAATCGATCCGGTCTGGCCATATCGAGCATAATAGTGATACCGGCCATTGTAATAGACGCCAGGGTAATTATTTCGGCAATTCGCACTAAGGGTGTTCTCCATTGACTGTTTGTCAATCTTAAAACAGACACTATAATTGCCCCTACAAAACTCGTCGCCACGAAAAATACAAAATTCGAAATGTATATTCCCCAGAGGGCATAATCCCTCATGTTGGTAACTACCTGACCTTTTCTAACCTGATCTATATATGCTAATGTTCCAACTATAATAATCGCTATAAGAAAACTCATCCACAGGACCCCTGTTTTGCCAAATTTTCTCGGAGCTAAATCCCTAAGAAGTTCATCATAACTTTTCATGATTATTCTGGTTTTTCAACAGATTGAAACTCATTATAATTTTCTATACCATCTACAAAATTATCGGTTCTGTCTGCCGGTGGTAAATAATATACACTGGGTTCTGTACCCAGGCCTTCCATTAATCTGTAACCAGCTTTATCTTCCAATAATTTTCCTAATCTCAATGTCTCACTGCCATTGGTTACCGTGTCTTCGTATTTATCTCCAAAATAGAACACCCCATTAGGGCAGGCGGTAACGCAATGTGGCAATTCATTATTTTTTATTGCATGTGGACAGAAATCACATTTATCGACTGTTCCTTTCATACTTGGCATACCAGCGTATTCCGGAGAAGGAGCATGCTCCAGCATGTCCAAATTCAAGGTGATCTCACCTTGATCCGGTTCATCCCAATTAAATACTCTCGCCGAGTAGGGACAGGCAGCCATACAGAATCTACATCCTATACAGCGCTCATTATCAATGAGTACTAAACCGTCTCTTCTTTTAAAAGTAGCATCAACTGGGCAAACAGTAACACAGGCCGGTTGATCACAATGCTGACAGGTAGTTGGCATCCAGTACGGAGCTGTATCCTTGGATTCCTGCATCTTGTAGACCTTCATCCACGCGTTTTCACCTGTAATGTAATGGGCTTTATTACAAGCAACCTGACATTTTAATGCATTTTTACACTTCGCCAGATCTACCACCATGACAAACTTCCTATTGGGTATGCCTTCCCTTACATTGTATTTTTCATCGTCATTCTGTGCGTGTGTAATTTCCATCACTTCCGTCGAATCCACTTGAATCAATGTACCATCTGTGGTCATCAATTCAATGGTATTTTCAGGATTGGTTTTGGATTTGGCGAATAATTTGGAAGTAAGTTTAGATAGGCCTAGTCCGCCAATAACAGTTAGAAACCCCAGTTTTAATCCTCTGTCGAGAAATTTTCGTCTTGATGAATTACGGTCTTTGTTCATAGTAGTCTCGATTAAATAAAACTAAAATCACTTGCTCAACCATTTGAACATTGATCTGTTTGAAACGTTTTTTTTCACCACTTTTGATTTTTTTAAAGTGCCAACTTTAACCTTTACGGTAGTTCCGTCTGCTTTTAGCAAAGTTTGATATTCTGCGTCTTTAGGATCTGCAGATTCATCATCATCATTATTCCCTAATCCAATAAATGGAAGGAATAAAGTACCGCCCAAAAGGGGCAACATCACTCTTCTGGAGATTTGATTTCCTTTACCAGTTTTGTCTTTCATACTACTAGAAATTTACCCGTTGTGTTTATTCAATCTTATCAAAAATTATAAAGCCTTGTAATGTTAAATCCTATCAGCACATCACCATTGAAATAATCGTTTTGATTAAACATATAGTTTTTCTGAGGTACAATTCCTTGATAGTTTGTTACAAATAACTGGAATGCGTGCGCAGATGTAGCGAACTCAACTCCAATACTTATACCTGGGTGTGGATTATCCTCTAAGAATTTTGTGATCGGTTGGCTAACATCAGCCAAAAGTGCTGTTTGCGGACTTACTTTAAAGCGTCCACCGGCAGAAAATGCGATCATATCGTTTCTCATTGTTCTGGCCACGACATTATAATGCGACCAACTAGAAGTAACTTCCAACGAAAATTCTGGCGTTATTCTTTTGGCAATTATCAGTTGATTGAAGAATGAATATCTGTCAGACGTGAATCGAAAGTTTTCTTTACGCCTGGCATCAACCGTCCAGTTTCCGTAGTATGAAACGCTAATCGGCATCTTATTGGAACGGGTTTGTCTTAGCAGGGCCACTTTATAATTGAGATCCATCAAACGATCAAATTTTGTGGCACCATAACCAATAGTCACTCTATCATGAATTGCGTACGAAACTCCAAGGCGTATATTGGACGGAGCCCAGATACCCGCAAGGGTGTTTTCGGACCCAGGCCCGTCAATTAATCCGAATCTATGCCCCATTTGTACTTCCAATGTATTTTTATTGAACAAGACATTGGTGGGGTTATCAATAATCGAAGAACTTTCAAATGCAGACCTTTCTAGTTTCTCTATAACTTTTTCTTCTTCCTTTTCATCTTCCTGAGCGGTAATGGCGAAAGGCACCAACAATAATATAAAAAGTAATCTTATACAATTTTTCATGTTGTTATTCTTAGAAGTTAGTTGTTTAATGCACCCTGATTAATCCAGTCTTTCACCAAATTTATTTTAGTGTCGGGCCACATTGAACCTGGTGGCATAAGTGAAATGTTATCAATTCCTAACAAAGATTTATATAGAATACTGGCATCGGCATCACCGGGAACTACATAACCATTTAAAAGCTCGCCGTAAGACACATCATCGTTTAAATTTGGGGGTTCATTCCCATTATGACAACCTACACATTGTCCCCATAGTGGGATAATGTCGTTTAGGTAAGACACATCCTCTGTGGTCGTACCAGTATCCTGAACATCTTCATAGATAGAATCATAATAACAAGAAGTCATGGACAAACTCACGATTATGAGAAGTACAAATTGAAATAATTTATTCATGATTCATATTTTAAATTAGGCATTTTTAATATCAAGCTGAGAGTACTGATTCAAATAAAACAGTACTCTCAGCTGTAAAGATCAATTTTCAATTTGCATGGTTAGGAAGTTCGTTATTCCATGTGCAATTGCGGCATTGTTAAAGATTGCAAAGCCAAAGGAAATTTCTTCTCCAATCACAAATTTGGCATCTGTAGGATCACCGGTATCCAATCTTCTCTTGACTTCTATTTGCCAGCCGGAGCCAATGTGCTTAGCTCTAACTTGAGTGTCTGATCTAAAATCGTTACCTGCACCTCCCGGGTTAATAGTGATACTCGGGAATCGTTTCATTCCAAATCCTTGTGAATATGCAGTTAGGTCATCATTTGGATCTATAGTTTCACCATTGGATAAGCTTAAGGTACCATCGACGGCAACTCCTGTTACAGATTGAGCCGCTCCGGAAGCAAGTTCATCCAGTGTAATCCAATAGTAATTTTCTTGCCCTTTCTTAACCCATTTCGGGCCTTTTAATCCTGTTGCAGGATCTTCAAAAGTTGAATTATCATCATACATTTTTATACCGTCATCCCCTTTTCTACCATTGGCGGCGGCTGTACCTTCCAGGCCATCGGCATCTCTTACATATCCATCGTCAACAGATTGAGATAAAACATTTCTGTTTCGTTTCCAGTGCCATAGGTCGGCTAATTCTCCATTATTGACCATATAGTGTCGTGTGGTTTTCTGCCCAGGTTGTGGGTTTGTCAAACCAGAGTGACAAGTAACCGTACAGGTTCCGGCCTGGAATCCATCCGGGTAAGCACCGTTCACCTTAATAGGAAACATAAATGCGAATTTGTCTTCATAGAATTTATCATTCTCATGATTGGCATATTTGTTTTCTCCACGCCAGGTGCTTGTAATAGGATCAAAATACCAGGACTGTCTGTCCTTGCTATCTTTATTGTCTTCCCATTCCAGCAACAGATATAAGAATTCCCCATCATGTCCACCTCTCATAGAATAATTATAGCTTTCATTTGTAAAGGGGTCAAAAAGATCGGTAGGTTCTAAAGAAGGATCCCCATTACTGGAACCGTTCAATGGAATTATTCTATCGCCGGCAGGACTTACCGTCGCCGTGTTCACAAGAGGTCTCGCCTCACTCCATACAGCGTCGATGTCACCATCAAATGTAGGAGCAGTAGTGAATTTTTTAACTAACAGAACGTCAGAACTTTCTCCCAAACCTGAATCATCTACAATAACTACCGCCTCCGGAGCATCGTCGTGGGTACAACCAATGAAAAACGAAAAGACGAGAAATAATACGAGTAAAATTTTTGCTGCTTTCATAATATTACGTTTATAATTGGCATAAATTTATTGTATAGAATGTTCTCAATACATGATATATGTCACGTTTGTTACATAACTAAGGGTCGATTTTTTTTTCAAAAAGTGAGAAATTCGTTTTGGAAGACAAACGGATGATAAAGACTTTATAACTTGAATTATTCCCAACAATCTGGAAGTCAAGTGCTTATTATTTTTCTAATTGGAAAGAGAGTCAGGAGTCTTATTCTCCAGGTATGATGCTTTCAAACCTGCAAAAATAATTAGCAAAATAACCGTAATTATTGTTATTAATGCCCACATAGGAAAAACAGGAGGTTCACCACTTGCATAGCTGTGAAGTCCTTTGGACAAGTAGTAATTCACGCCGAAGAAGGTCATTAGTACCGTAGCAAATCCCAGCACTGCCCCAACATTAAATACATACATACTTCTCATTTTTGGAACTAGCCTGAAGTGTAAAATTAAAGTGTAGGTAAGTATGATAACTAATGCCCACGTTTCCTTAGCATCCCATCCCCAATACCTTCCCCAGGATTCGTTGGCCCAGATGCCTCCCAGGAAAGTGCCAATGGCCGCCAAAAACAGACCTATGGTTATATTGATTTCATTTATGTGGGTGAGCTCCTTAATAATTAAACCGAGGCGATTGTTGTTTACAGAATTTTTAAAAGATAGTAGGGTTAAATTCATTAACCCCAGCATGAAAGCCAATCCAAAAAAGCCATAGCTAATAGTAAGAGTAGCAACATGAATAATCAACCAATACGATTTTAAAACGGGCTGTAGATTTGTTAATTGAGGATCATAGCTACTGTGGCTTGCGGTCATTAGCGTGAAAAAAGCTAATAGCGCGGTAGCGGCCAATGTAATTTTAGAATACCGCGCAAAAGAAAAACCAGCGAGTATTCCTGCCCATGCGACCAATAGCAATGCTTCATATCCATTACTCCAGGGAGCGTGTCCGGATAAATACCACCTCAGGCCTAAGCCGTAGGTATGATATGCAAAGGCGCATGCCAATAAAACTATGAAAGAATTTAGAGCGATTCTTAATATGTTACTTTTTTTGACTTTTAAATTATCTATAAAGGAAAGAAGTAATAGAATAATGCTCAGCCCGGCATATATATTTTTTAGGCGAATAAAGATCTTTGATTTATTGAAATGAATTTCTCTGCGAACTTTCAACTCAGAAGGTATAAGGTGTACGGATTCACTTTGTCTTTGTATTTGGTCAATATCCTCCAGAATTTTATCTGCCCTCGTATAATCCCCCGATATCGTGGCATCGTATACTTCGGTTAAATACATTCGCATAATGGAATAATAATTCAATTTATCAAGCTTCCAATGGTCATTCATCTTTTCAATATATCCTGTCAGGGCAGTGCTGGCAAGCGGGTCACTATAACTGATCCATTTGTTATTTGTCGAATTTTGAACAGGAAAGATAGTAAGTAACCTGGCCTGAAAGCTCATGATGAAAATTTCCACACGCTCGTTTACTTTGATAATCTCTTTGTCGAATGTATTCTGAGTGGATTGTATTTTTCGAAAGGCGGTCTCAGTATACTCTTCCAACTTATAGTGGTTGTCCTGGTCGAAGAAATCGTTGAATGATGCATATTTACCCTCCTGTATACCTATCAATTCCAAGATTTGAGATTCGCGCACGTATATCATTTTTTGCTCTTTCCAGAACTTCGTATGTATTGGTAAATCCGTGAAAACCTGCATTGCGCTTATTTTTCCTTTACCTGGAACGGAGAAATTATCTTTCCTTGAAATTTTATGCATTACATCATAAGCCAGAGTGTTAATGGGTGAAAACCTTCCATCATAGGTTTGAACAATTAAATGACCAAATTGTTCTGAATGTTCAGCGCTAACCATATTTGGAATCTCTTCAGAAACACTTGTGCTATGTGCATTTTGTGAATATGAGCTGCCGACAGAAAGGAACATAAGAACCAATATTTGAGTCGCCGCTTTTCTTTCCATGCGGGTCTTCTTTATCTTTCGAATTAAATCCCTGTATCTCGAATTGGGGCTGAACAATGTTAGGATAAATCCTAAAGCCATCAGAAAATATCCGAAATATGAAATCCAGGTGCCGTAAAAATCATGATTTACAGTCAATATTGCTCCCTTTTCATCTTTATCGTAGGACGCCTGGAAAAACCGATATCCACTATAATCCAACACATTATTCATAAAGATGCTATGTTCCTCTTCAATATTGTTAGTCTTATCGGTTAGCGTTACTTCACTTGTAAAAGAAGAAGGACTTTCAGATCCTGCATATCTTTCCAGAATAAAATCGTTCAAACGGATAGAAAATGGGAGCTGTATTTTTTTTAAACCATAAGCTAGTCGTACATTAATATCATCAAGGGTAACCTCTTGATAATTATCAACAGATCCAAAACCACCCTTAATAGGAACCAGCTGTTCTTTTCCATTATAGGCGACTGACACTAACAGCACATCCGATTTATTTTCTTGTGCAGTATCCGACATGTACTTTACGGTGGCTTTTTCATACTTTTTTGATAGCACCAATGAGAATCCCAAACCTTCCGGCCAGTATAATTGGTCTTGCTTCAATCCTACAACGGAGTCTTTTATGGTTTGTACTTTTGTAATTTCCGGTAGCTCTGAACTTGTTATCGCAGCCGGATAGCTTATATTGAGATTACCATTCTCACTTATTATTTTAATGGCGTCATCGCGCTTATCATTATTAAAGCTAATGGGCGTTGCGTACGTTTCATTAACTTCTCCATCATTCAGAAGTAACACTTCACTACGTGTGCCATCACTAATAATCAATTCGATGATGTCAATTCCTTCCTCCCTGTGCTCTTCAAAAGTCTCAACAGCGTTTTTTATGTAATCCCGGTAATTAATAGTAATAGCCCCTTTTTCTTTTGTTTCAATAACAGCCTCGAACGAATTATCCATTATTGCGCTAAACTGTAAAGGCCGTTCCAAAGAATAATTAAGAGAATCACTGGTTGCAACAACACTTAAGAACAGATCTGAACTAAAAATAAAATTTGATGACTGCCCTTCACGTATGTGCATACTGCCTTCAAATCCAATGTATCTTGTAATTCCTGCACCTAGAATAATTACAATAAAGGCGCTATGGAATAGCAATCCAGGTAATTTACTTTTTCGTAGTAAATGATATTTTTTAATGCTGCCAATGAAATTAAGAACCAATAGCAGCAACAACAATTCGAACCACTTAGCATTATAAATGATCAATTTAGCCGTGACGAAATCATATTCGTTCTCAATGAAAGTGGCAACACTAATTGAGATAATAAAAATAATTAGCAGGACCAAGGTGGTCTTAGAAGAGATTATTAAGTTGATAAGTCGTTTCATTAAACCGCTTTCTTTTTATGAAAATAGCATCAATTTCTTTATTTGTACAAGCTTATTTCTCAGGTTGTAGTTCTGTTTACAACTTACATTGTAAGCATCGTTCCACTTCACGAATGGAAAAATACTCATTTGTGTCCTTACATGAAAATAAATAATAGTGAGCCCGGAAAAGGGGCTGATTGGGCATAATTTTACCATCCATTGAAGTTGTTGTGGGAAATGATGTAAGATTTTGTTCAAATACAGATATTAAAGTTAGCTAAAATAAACTTCTGGGCGGCAATATAATGGAAAAGGAATAAGCGATATTTTTTATTTCAACCACAACTATGCACGGAAATTAACAAAGAATCACACAGCATTACCAAGGTGGTTATCCATTCGCTGCTCACCCTAGGATTTTCAAATGGAAGGGGCCTTTTTCTGGACGGGGACGAATGATCTTCCTTGGGTAGTCCCACTTAGAGGTTGTTAAATTGTGTAATAGGGTCGTCATGCCGCCTGTATGAAGATCGAATGGGGAATATTGGTTTCCGATAAAAAAGGCCGGGGTTTACGGTTATGACCCTATGGCATCGCTCAGGACAGACGCTACATCCTTAGTCAATGTCACCATCTATGGCCCCTGGGCTGATTAGTTTGAAAAGATCTGGTTTTTTCATTTTACCAGGTACCAGCATAAGTGAGGGTTTCTCCAGTATGTTGCTGTAAATACTCAAATTTTAAATTGAGTATCTGTCTAATGTGTAGATAATCGTGAGCAAGCCAATTAGACAAAAACATTTTGGCCGTCATCTGTCCGAATTTGGGATGTGAGTACGCATTGTCCCATTTTGGAGATTTGAGTGATTTCAGCCATACAATGGACTGCTGTCGTTCTTTTAAAAACTTGTCCAATGTTTCGGAAAAGTCCTGTTGGTTATACGCTCGCTCTTGTACCCAGCCTTGAGGATCGATGGATGGGAGTAGTTCTTCAGGTTTTTCAAGAACGTGTCTTGTCCTTGCCCTAAAGTCCTCACGCTCTTCGTCATAAAGATGGCATATAATTTCAAGCAAGCTCCATTTTTCAGGAAGTCGTTTCCATAAATATTCCTTATCTGTCAACCCGGACAGCAATCCCTTAAATACCGCTCTGTTTCTCGCGAGTTCTTCTATTATTGGATTATAGTTCATTATATAAATATTTGGCTGTGCTTAATGAAGCACAACGGTTTTGTACCTGTTTGCCGGCAGACAGGTGTGGTTATGCACAGTTTATTACTGATCTTTATGCTTTTTGATTTCTTCCTCAGTCAATCCTAAAAATTTTGCCGCGTTATTATAAAATATATCCTCCTTTTGCTCCATAGATAGAAAGTTTGCTGAATTAACAGATCCTACAGCGACATCGATCGTTTCTGGCCATACCATTTGGTCACTTCCGAACATGATCCGATCTCCAAATCCAGCGTTGACAAGCGATTTCAGATAGAAATTCAACTCCTCCTGAGGTAATATCCAGTTCACTACTGCAATGTCAACATAAACGTTTGGGTGGGCATACATCAAGGCTTTCATATCTTCCACATATGGCCAGCCTCCATGCATGATATAAACTTTTAAATTTGGGTATTTTACCAATACATTTTCCATCTGCAAAGGGCTGGCATTATAAGTGCGCATACCTCCCAGCATTTCTGGCATCATATGGAAGCCATAGTTTGGACCCCCAGGAAAAATATGGAATCCAACAGGTATATTTAATTCCTGAGCCAATTCAAAATAAGGTAACATCGATGGATCATCAGCCAATATTCCTTCATAAAACGGTGCCATTTCAGCAATTACTTCAAGTTTGCCTTCTTTATGCTGTTTTCTCAATTCATCTACACCTTTATTTGCACCGGCAATTACGATGGTTTCTGGTGCGTCATCTAGCCATAAATGCCCGTTAGAAACTACGGCTTTTACGATGTTGTGTTTTTTGAATTTCTCGAAGGTTTTGCCTTTTTGTTCTGCGGAAGAAATTACTCCTTTATAGGTTGCACCACGCAGGGTAGGAGGATGGGACATGCCAAACATCGGGTTTCCTGCTGTGAATGCATGAATGTGCATATCAATTATTGGCCCTACATAATTTTCTGAGTTCTCAATAGTAAATGATACAGTTTGATTTTCAGTTTGATTATTACAAGAGACTGATAATAATACGATTATCAGAAGAGTCGAAATTAGTGTTTTCATAATGCTATTTTTATTGCCCATAACTTGTCGCACCCCCTATTTTAAAATCATATACGAATCACCCCAACAGGATAAAAATAACTCGGTTTAAAATAGAATGGGGGAGCGCTAACCAAAGATAACGATTTCCAAAAAGAACCTCCGCATGGAAATCCGGCCTGCAATAATCTTCACCCTATTAAGCAAGTATGTTTTACAAAAAGTAAAGAAAACTTGTCATTTAGAAGTATTTACTTTACATTTGTACTGTAAATCATTAGATCATTAGATCATTAGATCATTAGATCATTAGATCATTAGATCATTAGATCATTAGATCATTAGATCATTAGATCATTAAATCATTAGATCATTAGATCATTAGATCATTAAATCAGTCATCATGAAAACGAACTATTTATTACCGCACCGCTTTAAGGCCATAGGCTGGATCTTATTTATTATAGGCATCATTGGCGGCTTGTACGTACTCATCACCGATTATGAACAAGACATTTTATCCATGAACGTGTTGTCCATTTACAATGACGATGCGCTCTTCGGAAAAGAAAACGGGTTTTTTAAAATAATCAATAACGACATCCTTGACGAACTCGTCGCCTTATTAATTATTATTGGTGGTTTGTTTGTTACCTTCTCCAGAGAAAAAGTAGAAGACGAGTTTATTTATAAACTTCGGAAAGACTCCCTGGTTTGGGCGGTCATTTTTAATTATTCAGTATTGGTAGTTGCCATTCTATTCGTATACAGTTTTACATTTTTCGATGTGCTTGTATTCAATATGTTCACTCCCTTGATCTTTTTTATTCTACGCTTCAATTTCTTAAAACTTAAATCCCGAAGCCATGAAGAATAAGATCAAAGTACAACGCGCCATACATGACTTGACCCAGGCAGATCTGGCCGAAAAGATTGGTGTAAGCCGACAAACCATCAACGCCATGGAAAAGAATAAATACGTGCCCTCCACCGTATTGGCGTTGAAAATTGCCCGACTCTTTAAAACTCCATTAGAGGAGATCTTTTTTCTGGACGATGACGATTGATCAAGCTCGTTTAATCGTTGAATCGTTGAATCGTTGAGTCGTGGAATCGTTTAGTCGTGTAGTTGTGGAATCGTTTATTCGTGGAGTCGTGGAGTAGTGGAATCGTTTAGTTGGGTGATTTTGAATTGGGTAAATTTTGCATTCTCTTCAATAATCAATAATCAATAATCAATAATCACTAAAGATTGCTCTTGATCTTGAGCAATTCGGCTTTCACGGTTTCCAATTTGCGAATGATCTCAAAGTTGGTGAGGGTTTTGTGCTTGTTTTCCTTTAAATGAATTTTAGCGCCTTCGAGGGTAAATCCTCTTTCCTTGACCAAATAGTAGATCAATTCGAGGTTTTTAATATCGGTCGGGGTGAATTTGCGATTGCCTTTGGCGTTCTTTTTGGGCTGAAGCACATCAAATTCCTTTTCCCAAAAGCGAATCAGGGAAGTATTGACGTCAAAAGCTTCGGCTACTTCGCCAATATTGTAATAGCGCTTTTCGGGTAGTTCTACGTGCATCAATCGAGGGATTGGTTTTCTTGTTGAGATATTTTCAGCAGATTGGCAAATTCCTGGCTGGTCAGGTTTCCGTAGTAAAAATTAATAGGATTGATTCGTTCTCCGTCCTTAAAGATCTCGTAGTGCAAATGGGGTGCTTCGCTGCGTCCGGTACTTCCCACAAACCCAATGAGGTCACCACGCTTGACCTTGTTGCCAGAGCGAACGTTGTACTTGTATAAATGCGCATACAGACTCTCATATCCAAAACCATGATCGATGCGAATGTGATTTCCGTAACCTGAAGCTGAATTATCGGCTCGGGTCACCACACCATTTCCCGAAGCATAGACCGGTGTTCCCCTGGGAGCCGTAAAATCCATCCCCCAGTGTTTTTTGCGTGCCTTTGTAAAAGGGTCGGTTCGATATCCATAACCGGAGGCCATATGGGTGAGATCTTCATTATTCACGGGTTGGATGGCCGGAATGGCTTCCAGAAGCTTTTCTTTCTCCTCCGCCAGTTTGGTGATCTCATCCAGCGATTTCGACTGTACCACAATCTGTTTGGTTAAAATATCCAGCCGTTTGTGAGTTTCTATAATGAGTTTGGAATTATCATAGCCTTCTTTGGACTTATAGCGGTTGGTACCACCAAACCCCGCCTTTCGCTGCTCCTCGGGAATGGGATTCGCCTCAAAATAGACCCGGTAAAGATTGTTATCCCGCTCCTGAAGTTCATCGAGCACGATAGCTCGTTGTTCAAACTCCCTGTTGAGAATTTCGTAGTTGAGAAGCAAATTCGAATTCTCACGCAACAACGCTTTTTCCTTGGGGGTTTCAATGCCCGGGATATTTAAATATACAATATTGAGTAAAAAGCCACTCAAGATCATCCCTACAATGACCAGCACTATAAATCCTAACCGGCGCCCTTTTTTGGGCTCAATTTTCCGGTAGGAAAGCGTATCGCTATCGTAGTAATATTTTACTTTAGACATATATTAAAAAGTCCTATTTTTGCGGTTGATGGTAAGTACTAACCAAATTTCTAACGCTGTGCAAAGATAGAAATTGTTTGGCTACACAATATACGCAAATTCAATTAATCGTTTCTTATGAATTCCGGGGACATACGTAGTAAATTTTTAGAATTTTTTGAATCCAAGTCGCACGAGATTGTTCCTTCAGCTCCTATGGTGATCAAAAACGATCCTACCTTGATGTTCACCAACGCTGGGATGGTTCCCTTTAAAGAATACTTTTTAGGGAATAAGGAGGCGAAGCACCCCCGGGTTTCCGACACTCAAAAATGCCTGCGCGTAAGCGGAAAACACAACGACCTTGAAGAAGTGGGGATGGACACCTATCACCACACCATGTTCGAAATGCTAGGCAACTGGAGTTTTGGTGATTATTTTAAGAAGGAAGCGATTGCCTGGGCCTGGGAGCTGTCTGGTGGATGTCTACGGAATTGATAAAGAACTGCTCTACGTCACCATTTTTGAAGGTGACAAATCCCAGGGGCTTGAACGTGATACGGAAGCCTATGAGTTTTGGAAAGCCTTAATACCCGAAGATAGAATCCTCAACGGAAGTTATAAGGATAACTTTTGGGAAATGGGAGAACAAGGCCCTTGTGGCCCCTGCAGTGAAATTCACGTCGATCTCCGTTCTGCTGAAGAAAAAGCCGCGGTTGCCGGAGCCGATCTGGTGAACAAAGACCATCCGCAAGTGGTGGAGATATGGAATTTGGTCTTTATGCAATTCAACCGAAAAGCCAACGGAACCCTCGAAAAACTCGCGGCCCAGCATGTGGATACGGGGATGGGCTTCGAACGGCTATGTATGGTATTGCAAGGCAAACAAAGTAATTACGATACCGATGTTTTTACACCGCTCATTCGGGAGGTGGAAGCCGTTACCCACAGTAGCTATGGGAAGGACGAGAAAGTAGATATTGCCATTCGTGTGATTTGCGATCACGTTCGCGCAGTGGCTTTTTCCATAGCCGACGGACAGCTGCCCAGTAATACCGGGGCCGGATATGTGATCCGTCGTATTTTGAGACGTGCCATTCGGTATGGTTTTACGTTTCTGAATAAAAAGGAACCTTTCATCCATCGATTGGTGCCTACCCTTGTCAAGCAGATGGGAGGTGCTTTCCCCGAGCTCGCTTCAGAAAAAAACTTAATTACCAACGTCATTCGGGAAGAGGAAACCTCATTTCTTCGAACGCTGTCCGACGGAATGATATTATTGGAAACCGTCATTAACAATGCCGATTCAAAGGAAATAGCCGGCTCCAAAGTCTTCGAATTAAAAGGCACCTATGGTTTCCCCGAGGATCTCACCGAATTGATCCTGCGCGAAAGAGGCTATACCTACGACGTCAAAGCATTTAAGAAACTGTTGAAGGACGAACAGGAATCGGGTAGATCTGCAGCCAAGGTGGAAACCGGTGACTGGGTGGAGTTGCTCGATGATACCGAAGAGGAATTTGTGGGTTACGATACCTTGACAGCAGCCGTTAAAATTACACGGTATCGCAAGGTCGAGAGCAAAAAGGATGGGGAGTTGTACCAACTGGTATTCAATATTACACCTTTCTATCCTGAAGGCGGTGGGCAGGTAGGTGATAAAGGCTATCTGGAAGCCCCCAATGGAGAAGTAATTTATATTGTCGATACCAAAAAAGAGAACAATCTGATCGTGCATTTTGCCAAGACGCTGCCGCGTAATACCGGAGATGTATTCCAGGCAATGGTCGATAAAAAACAACGTTTCAGAACGGCTTCCAACCACACGGCGACGCATTTATTACATCAGGCATTGCGAAATATATTGGGGGAACATGTAAGTCAGAAAGGATCCATGGTGCACAGTCGGAATTTGCGATTCGACTTTTCACATTTCAGCAAAGTAAGTGCTCAAGAAATACAACAGGTGGAAGATTTTGTGAATGCTCGTATTCAGGAAGGAATCGATCTGGAGGAGCGTCGCAATATCCCGTACCAGCAAGCCATGGATGAAGGAGCGATGGCTTTGTTCGGAGAAAAGTACGGCGACACCGTTCGGGCCATCAAATTTGGAAAGTCGATGGAACTTTGCGGGGGAACCCACGTGGAGACCACTAAGGATATCTGGCATTTTATTATTACTTCGGAAGGGGCCGTTGCCTCGGGAATACGACGTATCGAAGCCATTACCGGCGATGCTGCTAAGCAATATTTCATGGAGCGCAGCGACTCCCTGAAACAGATCCAAAAAGCACTTAATAATACGAAGGATCCTGTGAGTTCCATCGATAAATTGCAGGAAGAGAATAACTCACTTCAGAAACAAATACAACAATTATTAAAGGACAAAGCGAAGAACATCAAAGGCGAGTTATTGGAGCAAGTAACGCAAATTAACGGAGTCAATTTCTTATCCAAACAAGTGGATCTGGACGCTAACGGATTGAAAGATCTTGCCTTCGAACTGGGGGGAGCGCTGGATAATTTGTTCCTGTTGTTCGGTTCTCAGTCCGATGGCAAAGCATTGCTTTCCTGCTATATTTCTAAAGAATTGGTAAAAGATAAAGGCCTGGATGCCGGAAAAATTGTTCGCGAATTAGGCAAATACATTCAGGGTGGTGGCGGTGGCCAGCCATTTTTCGCTACCGCAGGAGGAAAAAACCCAGCCGGAATTGAAGAGGCACTTGCCGAATTTAAGAAGTATCTTAATTAGTTTAAAGTATACAGTAAGCAGTGGCAGTAGGCAGTAGACCCTTGCAAACTGCCTACTGATACTGCCAACTGAAAACTTGAAGATGAAGCTACAAACCACCATACCCGTATCACCACAGTCGAACCAAATAGACTATAACAGCAATGTGCTGCTGCTGGGTTCCTGTTTTGCTGAAAATATGGGCGGGAAATTGGACTATTTCAAGTTTCCGAATCTATGCAATCCCTTCGGAATTATCTTCAACCCCATCTCCATTCAAAGATTGATCGCGCGTGCGATTCACGACGAAATGTTTACCGATGCCGACGTATTTTCAAAGGATAGCCTCTGGCATTGTTTTGAAGTACATTCGTTGATCACAGCCGGCACCAAAGAGGATTTTTTGGTTTTACTGAATGACAAATTATGTGAGTTAAAGCAGGCGTTGTCCTCGGCCACCCATATTATTTTCACTTTCGGTACCGCATGGGTATACCGGCATAACGCTTCCAGGGCCATTGTCGCCAACTGCCATAAAGTTCCTCAAAAGGAGTTTTCCAAAGAGTTGCTTTCGGTATCGGAGCTCACGACTGGCCTTGCCCAAACAGCGGCTATGATCGAAAAGGTGAATCCGTCTGCAACTCGTATCACCAGCGTTTCACCGGTGCGACATCTCAAGGACGGCTTTGTGGAGAATACCCGTAGCAAGGCACATTTGATCTCGGGAATCCATAAGGTTGAAGGAATCCATTATTTCCCTTCTTACGAACTCATGATGGACGAGTTACGTGACTATCGTTTTTACGAACCCGATCTGTTGCACCCCAATGCCACCGCCATTGAAATTATCTGGGAACGCTTCAAATTAGTTTGGGTTGCTTCGGAAACTGCCGCGCTTCAAAAGGAGATCGATACGATACAAAAAGGATTGCTGCATCGCCCATTTCATCCGGAAAGTGCATCGCATGTTGCATTTCAGAAAAAGCTTCGGCTTAAAATAAAAGAAATAACGGCCCAATTGCCATATATTGAATTTGGTAACGAAAAAGAAACGCTATGAAAACCAAGGACTACCTCCTACTATTTTTAATGATCTCTGTCCTGATTAGCTGTGCTAAAAAAGATGATGGTAACACAGTCACCGATCCGGAAGAATTCTTTTCTGCAACTGTTGTGGATTCGGAAGGCACCTTTAATTTTGAGGCAACCAATGATGGCATTACAGATTATATGACGGCAAGAACTCAAGGAAGCCCTGAAGATACACGTCTGCAATTGAGGGGCAAGAATTTTGATGATTTTGTGGATATTCAATTCGAAATTAGAAATTTCCAGGGAAGCGGAACCTATACTTCGGGAGATAGCAAGGATAATCCCAACATCATGCGATTCGGACAAAGGAGAGCTACCATTTGGTGGAATTCGGGGGGATTCATTCATCAACAAGTATCCACAGGCACGCTAACAATTAATGATACCGGGGCGTTTTTACAAGGGACATTCTCCTTTCAGGCGTATCGTCAAACTACCTATAAGCAAGTTGACGGTAGCTTCAAGGTACGCAAGGATTACTAGCGGGCTATTTCGTTTACGCTAGATTCTTTTCATAAATACAGAGCCTTTTTTCCTATTGTTCTACCAAATACGACAATTGCCGTATTGTTCCGACTGAGTTTTGATTGCACTTTTGTAAGTGTAATTAACTAATAAACTCAGCAATTATGAAAACATTTAAAAAATCAATCTATTTACTTCTTGTCGTTGCCGCTGTCGCATTTAGTTCTTGTAACAAGAATGACGACAACAATGACGAAGGAGAACAAAACAACAACGGCACCGAATTTTTAACTGCCAAAGTCAACGGAGTGGATTTTGAGGCAGCTCAGGATCCTGCGGTCATTGTTGCCGCTACTGTTAGCAATAACGTTTTGGCCTTTCAAGGCGGGAAGAACAATGGGGAGACCATTCGCGGTACTATCAATGGGTATAACGGGGTGGGCACCTACCTCACGGGAAATGATATTTCCAACCCAAATTCCTTAGTGTATCTAACTTTAACTCCTGTAGCTTCGTGGATGTCTACTTTCAACATTGGGTCCGGGACGGTAGAAGTCACTTTTGATGATGGGAACACCATCGAAGGAACTTTTACATTTGAAGGATTCAACGCCCAGAACCAAACCACCAAAACAGTGACCCAGGGCAATTTCAAAGCCGTGATCGATTAAGCAAGACGTAATTCAGGAAAATCTCCGTGTTGAGGTTTTTACGTGGAACCGGAAGGAACCCGATAGCTATCGGGATTACTTCCGGTTTTTGTTTTTAAGTTTCTAACAACTAACAACTAACAACTAACAACTAACAACTAACAACTAACAACTAACAATACGTCAATTGCCCTATTGAATTGACGCTTACAATTTTGCACTTTTGATATATCAAATGAAATACTACGATTATGAAATGAGCCGGGAACTGTCTTTAATGTGTATTTGCAGAGGCGGTCAGGTGAATTCCATTTTTCTTTTGTCTAACGTAAATTCTTTAACATGAAAACATCAACCATTCAATCCGCACTAGTTTGCCTGGGACTTTTTTTAAGTTCTATGGTCATTGCACAACGAGCCGAAACGCCAGATTTCAAATATGAAGTAGGCGCAAAAATCAACGAAATGAATCTAACCCAGGGAGGAACCATGGTCGTAGCTACCAATGATGGCCTTGTTGGGATCAAACCCGGTAGCAACGAACTCTTGTTCAACTTTACCGATTATGGCAGGGTAAAACCCGAGGAATTGACTTTCGTGCCAAACGCCCCTTACGTGATCGTGGGCCAAACCGGATTTGCCGCCATGTCCACCAAAAAGGCAGTGATCGATTATATGTCGGGCAAAAAACTGTTTAGTACCGAAGACGGGGGATGGAAAATGGTCATGACCTGTGATGTGATGATGCCGCAAAATAAGTTGGTGGTGAGTGGCCAACGTACTTCCAAAGAGCAATTTGCCAACGCCATTGCTATTTACGATTTGGATTCGGGTGAGCGCGACAGCTATGTGGTCTTGAAGGGCTCGGAATATTTGACCGGTCGCCCTTTACTATTAAAGGATGGATTGATCGTACCTACGGCCAAAAACTTAAAGAAACTCAATGCGAGTAGCGGAGCCGAAGAATGGAGCATCAAAGTCGACGATATCAAATGGATGACGACAGACGAAACCGAACAGGAAATTTATGGTTTTGAAACTACCGCCAACGGAAGTAACACCCGGATCTATAAAATTGGATCGAATGGAAGTCTGCTTTGGGAGGATCCCCATAAGGTCAAGGGCCATGTAGCCAACTTCGAAATTCTACCGCAGGGATTGGCCATTGTAAGTAATGTGGACAATTCAGGGAAATCGGGGCTGGCGAAACTGGCTTCTGCAAAGGCAGAATCTAAGATTGCATTTTTAAGCGCCTCCAATGGAGAAGACCTTTGGGAAAAAGCCCCTAAAACCAAGGGATATGTGCAGCATTTTTACATTATGGACGATGGGATTCTCTTCGGAATATATGAAGGCGGAATCAATAAAATTTCCTTTGATGGGCAGACCTTGTTCAAAAAACCATTAAAGACCGGAGAAAATATTCTCACCATGGCTTCTACCGAGCAGGGGCTGATCTATATTACTTCGGAAGATGCCAATATTGTAAATCTGGATACCGGAGACCAAATTTGGAAGAAACCGATCAAATATAAGAGGGCCGACGCTGTAGGTTCAGATTATGACGCCAAGAACAACCGTTACCTAATTAGCGCCGATGATGAGTTGTTTTCGGTAGATGCCAACACCGGTGAGGTTTCCACCCTGGCCGAATCAAAATTTGAAGGCAAGGAGGATCCAACTGCGGTTGAAGTTCGCGACGATGGAATTTTATTGACCAGCAGCCAAAACATGATGATGCTTGACTGGTCGGGAACGCAAGGCTGGCACGAATATTACAGAGCCCCCGGGAAAAGTGCTTTTGGAGCCATATTGATGGGTGCATTGGCCGTAGCCTCAGCGGCCACCGCAACTGCCTCCTATGCCAACGCCAACGCAAATCGCAATCGGTTAGGCAGCTATACCACCAGAGGACAGGCGTATGCCGATCTAGGAGATGGCCTGGCGGCGGCTACAGGGGCTTCGGTAGCAGAGATGCTGAGGCGATTTAAAGCCACATCGGCCACTGAGAATTCACGTTTTGTGCTTACCAAACTGGACGAAGGTGTGGGATTGGTTAAACTTAATAAAGACACAGGAAGCAAGGAAAAAGAAATTATTTTACGGGACAAAAAGCCGGAGTATCAGGTAGATGATTTCGGTGGTATTTTATACTATAAGGCGGGGAATTCATCCATTTACGCCTATGATCTAAGAAAGTAACTGGCTAACCCAGGTTACAGAGTGTTTGAGTGGGAGAGGAGCCCACTTTAACCAGAACCCCATAGCAATATGGGGTTTTTTATTACTTAGGGAATTCAAATTGCACAACTTAAAATTAATTACTAATTTGTATAGCCTAAAAACCCATTTTCAATTATGAGAATACACATCACTATATGTTGTGCGCTATTCGTATGCACCGCAAGTCTTTTTGGCCAGGTACCCACCCCTATGCGTACCGGCTCAACTCCGGCTTCCGGCGCGACTTGGAACAAAACCAGTTCCATGGATTATGAGCTGCTGGACGAAAATGGCCGTATCCTTTCCAATGTCGAAAAGCTCTTGTATTTAGAAACTGAGACCTTGCCGGTCCTTGATAAAACGGCTCGAAGGATCTATCTGCTCGATAATTTTAAGAATGCCGCAGTGGGTGCTACGGGCAGTGCTACAGTTTTGGCCGATAATATTGGTAAGAACTTCTACCTCACCAACCCAAACTCTTTTGCGTTCTATGTCGATGATGTAAAACAGTCGGGAACTTACTGTAATATTGACGGTAGTTATATTTATTATATAGCTGATCAAGACGCCACCTTTCAACTTAAAGACATTCGAAAGTTTAGTAATTGGGGCGCACGAAGCGCACAGAAACTCAGCTATTCCCCTACCAACATATACTGGTATCGCGATGCCGAAAATGCCGAATTCGGTGTTATTAAAAAAGGAGAAACACTTGATTACGACCGGGTTACCAGCGAACGGGATGGAAATAATCTCATTGTGAAATGGGATGAGGTAAAGACCTATACATTGGAAGGCTATTACACCATGGCGTCCTTTATTTATAATCCCGTGAAAATGTATAGCGAAAGTTCTTCAGTAACTACAACTCGTGGGACCGGCACCACTGGATGTGTGAAAGGAAATTGCCAGGACGGATGGGGAAAATATGAAGATGGGGCAGGATACTACGACGGGTTTTGGAGAAATGGGGCAAAAAACGGTTACGGTCTCTACGAATGGAACGATGGTGGGAAATATATAGGCGATTGGGAGGATGGTACTATGAGTGGATATGGGGTGTATATCGCTTTGAACGAGGATAACATCATTGGAAAATACAAAGACGGTCAGTTGAACGGTCTTGGTGTCACCGTTACAGGAGACGTTTGGAGTCAGGGTATTTTCTCAAATGGGAATTTGGTGACCCAATTCGATTATTACTCGAATAGTGTTGAAACCGGATGTACGGCCGGAGATTGTCAAAACAAGTATGGTAGATTCCAATGGGAAAATGGCGATTCATACATAGGCTTTTTCCAAAACGGCAGCCTCTATATGGGAACCTATACCTTCATCGATGGAGGAAAATACTCGGGAATGTTCAATAGTGAAAACCAATTCGACGGAACGGGGCGCTACTTTTTTAAAGACAACGCCTATTATGGTGGTCAATGGGACAACGGTAAATATCACGGAAGAGGTTATTACCATGATAAAGATCTCGTGCAGCAAATAGGGGTGTGGGCCAAAGGCAAATTAATTCAAAATTTAAAATAACCTGAAAGTGAAAATATAGGGCAGCTGACGTATTTTTTGGGCAGGTCGATATTCTTAACTTTGAATACATAAAAACCAATTATTATGAAAACACAGAACTTAATATTGACAATTCTGGGGCTCTTTATGTTTGCAGTGGTCCATGGCCAAAATGTACCAAAGCCCAACACCCCCGGAAAGACCAACGAAGTAAAAAAGGAGGCTACCTGCGAAAGCGGGGACTGTATGAATGGCTGGGGCAAGAAAGTCTATGATTATGGCTATTACGAGGGCTTCTTTCAAAATGGCAATCGGCATGGATACGGACTCTTTAATTGGACCGAATCGGGAGACTATATTGGTTTTTGGGCCAATGATAAAATGCACGGTTATGGTTGCTATCTGGGAACAGGTAAGGATTTGATTGGACAGTATGTCAATGGATCCTTGCATGGATTTGGCCATACCAAAGAAATTAAAACCGACAAGTGGGTGTACGGCTATTTTCAAACCTATTTGGTGGAAGACGAGTACACTTTTTACGACAATGGAGTTTCTACTGGCTGTATCGCCGGGGATTGTCAAAACAAATACGGCCGCTATAAATGGAGCAATGGCGATACGTTTACAGGCTTCTTTCAAAATGGAAAGATGTTTATGGGGAATTATAAATTTGCCACCGGAGATAAGTACGAAGGTATGTTTAATAGCAGTAACCAATTTCATGGACAAGGGCGATTCTTCTTTAAGGACGGAGGCTATTACGGTGGAGAATGGGACAACGGAGAACGGGCCGGTAGAGGATATTATCACGATAAAAGCTATGCCCGGCAAATTGGAGAATGGCGCAGTGGAAATTTGGTGAGGTCCCTCAATTAATCGTGACAACAGACACAAAGAAACGCGGCTCCGGCCGTGTTTTTATTTTATGTAACTTGGAGTCGACTAACTACTAAAAAATGAAAATAGCACTCTCCTTGGTGCTCCTGCTGTTTATTTTCAGTGAAGGCACTGCGCAATCCAAACAAAAATCCATTGACAGTTTACATCAGGTACTCGAGGGGGCTCCGGGGAATACACGTACCGAACTTTTACTTCTTTTGGGAAAAAATTACCTCTCCGTAAATTTGGATTCGGCCGTGGTAATGTATCGGGCGGCCTACCGTCAATCTATGACGGACAACAACAATAAGTTGGAAGCGAAGGCATTAATCGGACTTGGAAGTGTGTATACCAATCAGTCGCAACACGATTCAGCGCAGGTTTATTTTAAATCTGCAGAACGGGTGCTAGAGAAGGTAAAAGACTACGAGCTTCAAACGGCCCTTTGGATGAACCGGGGCATCTTGTATTTTCATTTGTCCAATTACAACGAAGCGAGCGTCGAGTTTGAAAAGGTACTGGAGCTGGCTATGGTCGAAGATAATAAGGAAGATATCTCTCGATGTTACAATAACATAGCCTTGTGCCAAAGCTACCTGGGTAATTACGAAGGCGCTTTGGAAATGCATATTCAATCGGCGAATTTGGCCGAAGAAATCCAGGATCCCCTGGGACTGGCCAAATCGTACAATAATATGGGGCTTATTTACTTCGATCTGGAGAACTACGACAAGGCTGAGGAATACTTATTAAGATCCCTGAAAATCAAAAAAGACCAGGGAGCTGATGTTGGCGTGGTGGGCTCTTATCTTAATTTGGGAAACAATGCACGAAAATTGGGAGCCGAACTCAAAGATACTGCTCAACTGGAAAAGGCCAAGCAATACTACCTTTCTGCTTTGGAATTGGGCGAAAAAACAAACTATCAAAAGGGAGTTAATATTTCCTACGTCAATCTTGCCCTGGTGGAAACCACACTCGGCAATTACGACAAGGGAGTGGAGTATGGTAAACTTGCCGTTCGCTTGAATAAGGAACTCAACGATGTGTCTAGTTTGATGACTGCTACGATCAATCTGGCCGACGCATATCGCTTGAAAAAACAATTTCAGCTTGCCGAAAAAGAGATTGAAAAGGGTATGGCACTGGCGGTTCAAGCCAGAAATAAATACAATGAAAAGGAGGCATTGCTCATCTTGAGTAAAATTAAAAGCGACAATGGTGACTTTAAAAATGGCCTGGAGTATTATGAAAAATATGTCGCCCTTGAAGATTCCATTTCTTCCACCGAAATAAAGAACCGTGTCAACGAACTGGAAACCAAATATAAAGTTGTCGAAAATGAACGCTACCTGGCAGAAACACGAGCCAATCTGGCCGAATCGGAGCTCAAAGTAAAACAGCGGAATAACCTTATTTACGGCAGTCTGGGACTTGCGTTGCTCCTGGGGTTATTGGGCTATTTGGTCTACAATCAACAAAAATTAAAGAACCGGCAACTTAAGAAGGAAGGTGAATTACGAGCGGCTTTGGCTCAAATCGAGACTCAGAATAAATTACAGGAACAGCGTCTGCGCATCTCCCGGGATCTACACGATAATATAGGTTCTCAATTGACCTTTGTCACCTCCTCGGTAGATAACTTAAAGTTTGGATTAAAGGAAGAAAACGCTGGCATCACCCGTAAACTTACCCGAATAAGTGAATTCACCACCCAAACCATTTATGAGCTTCGGGATACTATTTGGGCCATGAATAAAAGCGAGATCACGAATGAAGATCTGCAAACCCGAATCGCAAATTTTATAGAAAAAGCCGGGGTTGCCAGGGATGAGATCGATTTTAGTTTTACTGTTTCTGAAGAAATTTCGCCCAATCATACTTTTACGTCGGTGCAAGGGATGAACGTCTATCGTATCATTCAGGAGGCAGTCAATAATGCGCTAAAGTATGCCAGGGCGTCAAGAATTGAAGTGAAGTTCGGTGCTGAAGATTCGGGGTATATAATCCAGATAATAGATGACGGGATGGGATTCAATCCCGATGAAATTGAGCCGGGTAGTGGCCTGCATAACATTAAAAAAAGAGCAAAAGACCTGGGAGGGCGGGCAGAAATTACTTCAGAAAAAGAAAAGGGAACCCATATCGCTATTCACTTTTAGGCAAACAGTTGCCATGGATCCACATCGTGGAATTTCCTAAATACGACAACTGTCGTATGGTATGCAAGCCGCGGCACTTCTATCTTTACTCCCTAAAGTTGAGTTTATGACTTCCCTTCAAATAATTATCTTGGCCGTGGTAGTCGTTTGTATTGTGCTGTGGGTATTTTTCAGAATAAAAAACAATAAAATAAAGCTGGTTTTTTCTGAAAAGATCCAAGCCTTGTACAGCGAACTGAACACTCACACCACGCAGGTGGCCAAAAGATCGGAAGGCTTGAACCGCTACGATTTTTTGAAATATAATCTACGGGAAGCCCTGATCATTCAGGAACAAATAAAACTTTAAATTGTATATTTATAGAAACCAATCGAAATGAGATTCTATGCCATCCTTGTTGCGGTCGTGCTGTTTCTGGCCATACACAAATTGCATTCTCAGGAAACGAGTTCAAAATGATCCCGAATGAACTACCATAAGTTTAGCCCTTTCCAAGTAATTTTTTTAATTTTGAATTTAAAATTCAGACAAATGAGATCAAGCAAACATTATATTTTATTGACATTAGGATTACTAATTAGTTGCTCCTTATGGGCTCAGCAACCTGGCATGCCGCGCCAACCCGGTACTGATATCGCAAAAGCAAAGGAGACTGGGACGTCCAATGTGGATGCGTCGAAAACCTTGAACTATGTAAATAGTCTTTTTGATCTCTACAATACATACAACACCAAAATCGCCGTTGACAAAAGGACCAGCGAACTGGTTTTTAGCGATAAGTTTTCTGAATTGAGGGGAAATTTCAGCGAAGTCGAATTTAGACGCAGCGGTGAACTCATGGGGCTTTACTGTAAGGGCGTGGGTAGCTGTTTGAGCGTAACAGATGTTGATACCGGGGCTCGGGAAGAAGCCAAGGTAAAATATACCTTTGGATTGAAAGAGAACGACACTGCAATCCCTGAAATGGATCGCGCCATAGAAATGCTGAATGAAATGCTGGCAGATCTTGCCGGTGGATCGAGCTCCAGCGGGCTTTCGGTCGTGGCACGAAATAATTTACAGATCATCAACGACGCCTATGACCAATACAACAATTACGAAACGGTATTTTCAGTTAAGGGAACTATGTTACATTGGGATAGCACCGTGGCCAACGTTAAAGCAGATCTAAACAATCTCACCTTTTATATCGATTATAAAAACAAATGGATGGTAATGCGCTGCACCGACGGGGATTGTTTGATAGGAAGTAGTTCCAAAGACAGCTATTCCATGGGATTGAGTGATTCCAATGGAATTGCCCCGAATATTGAAAAAGTGCTTCAGGCCTTCAATGATTTAAGACGGGAGATATTGACCAATTAAAGAACGAATCGTGGTGTATTCGAAGAAAATACGGCAATTGCCGTATTTTTTTTTGAAGGAGGTCTTTATATTTTTAAGTATCTTTAAATTAGCTAATTGACCTCCTATGAATTTAAAAGTCGCCATCGTCGATGATAACAGTTTTCTCATTCATGCCATCAAGGAAAAACTTTCTTTCTTTGAAGATGTCTCCATTAAACACACTTCTTTAAACGGCAGTGAATTATTGACCCGTTTGGAAGAAAACCACAATCTGGACATTATATTAATGGATATTGAAATGCCCGTACTGGATGGAATTGAGACCACTCAAATCGTAAAGCAGAAGTATCCGCAAATTAAGATCATCATGCTTACGGCTTTCGATAATGATGAAAATATTTTCAATGCCATTAAAGCTGGTGCCGATGGGTACTTATTGAAGGAGATTACCCCTCAGGATTTGTATGACGGACTTCAGGAAACAATGAATGGCGGAGCGGCGATGAATCCATCAATTGCTTTGAAAACTTTAAAATTACTTCGGAATCCGTTTACGATTGAAAATCAAAAGGACAAAGAAGAGATCTCCCTTTCCAAACGGGAAGTAGAAGTTTTGGAGCAATTGAGTAAGGCTTTAAGTTATACGGCCATCGCGAAAAACCTCTTCCTGTCTCCCAGCACAGTGCGCAAACACATTGAAAATATCTACAAGAAATTGCAAGTTCACAGCAAGATCGAAGCCGTACAAAAGGCGAAGAATCACAATATTATTTAGATATTAGATGTGAGAGAATCTAAAGCGAAGCGATCTAACTAAAGTCCAAAGGCTTCTTTTACCTTATCCACATAATCCAGCTTCTCCCAGGTAAATAATTCCACCTCTATGGTTTTGTCTTCTCCGTAGTAGTTTTTAAATGTTTTGGTAACGATCTCGTTCTTTCTTCCCATGTGGCCGTAGGCGGCTGTTTCATAATAAATAGGATGGCGTAATTTTAAACGTTCTTCGATGGCGGCTGGACGCATATCGAAAAGTTGAGATACTTTTTGAGCGATCTCGCCATCGGTTAAACTCACTTTTGAAGTTCCATAGGTATCAATAAAGATGCCCATAGGTTCTACCACGCCAATGGCATAGCTCACCTGGACCAATACTTCATCACACAATCCTGCGGCAACCATGTTCTTAGCCATATGACGGGTTGCATAGGCTGCAGAGCGATCCACTTTGCTTGGATCTTTACCGCTAAAAGCACCTCCACCATGAGCTCCTTTACCCCCATAGGTGTCCACAATGATCTTGCGGCCAGTCAATCCGGTATCTCCGTGGGGTCCGCCTATAACGAACTTCCCGGTGGGATTGATGTGGTATTTAATATCATCGTTGAATAAGGCGGCAATTTTGGGTTTCACCTTAGCCTTTACTCTGGGAATTAATATATTCAGAATGTCCTCTTTAATTTTGGCAAGCATGAGATCATCATCACCGTTAAAATCGTCGTGCTGAGTAGAAATGACGATGGCATCGATACGCACCGGCTTATTGTCATCATTATATTCAATCGTCACCTGGCTTTTGGAGTCGGGACGTAAATAATTGATCTCTTTATTTTCATGGCGCAAGGCAGCCAGTTCAATTAAAATTTTATGTGAAAGATCCAAGGCCAGAGGCATATAGTCCTTGGTTTCGGTGGTGGCGTAACCAAACATCATTCCCTGGTCACCGGCGCCTTGTTCTTCCTTGCTCGCGCGATCCACTCCTCGGTTGATGTCATCACTCTGCTCGTGAATAGCCGATATGACACCACAGGAATTTCCATCAAACTGGTATTCACTTTTGGTGTATCCAATTTTATTGATCACTTCACGGGCGATCCTTTGTACATCAAGATAGACATCAGATTTCACTTCGCCGGCCAAAAAAACCTGCCCGGTAGTTACCAGGGTTTCACAGGCAACTTTCGATTGGGGGTCGAAGGCCAGAAAGTTATCGATGAGCGCATCGCTTATTTGATCGGCAACCTTATCGGGATGTCCTTCAGAGACACTTTCCGAGGTAAATAAATAGGCCATATAAATGGGTTTTATATTTTTTTTATTCTGAAGCAGATTTGACGAAAAGGTCGAAGGTAGTTTACACTGCCTTTAGCATTTTTAGTTCCAAACACTGTAAGAGATGACTCTGGAGACGCTCTTGTTCGGAAGAGGTTGCAATCAGTCAAATCTGTCCTCTTGTTCGAGCGCAAATGTAAGCAAATTGGCAAAACTACGAAAGAGAATTATTGTTTCTCTAGTACGGCACGTTGCACGGTTGAAATTGGGTAGGAAATCACTTTTGTTTTTTCTTCATTGTTGGCGTAGGTAATTTGTTTATCGGTGATATTAGTGACGGCAATCTCAAAGATCATGTGTGTTTTCTCGAACGTAATAAAGGTGGTGAGCAAATTATTGCCCACCTCAAAAAGAGCGTACATTCTATTGTTAATTACTTTGTCATGCAGTACGATTCCATTGTCTTCATCTACCACATATTCGCCGGTTGCTTTATCCTTTTCGAGCAGGAAATAGGAGCGTTCCTGTCGGTCACCTGCCAGGGTGTAGACCAGGGTATATTGGTATCTGCCTAAGGTATCGGTAGGTTGTAAATGAAATTCCATATCCAGAGATTGATTTCTTACGGGAGCATTGATCTCCAGGGTTCCGGTGTAAATTCCGAAGAAGTCATCGGGAAAATTTACAGGGGTATCCTCTTGAGAAAATAAGGCAGTAAAAGTCATCAAAAGGAAGGCGAAGAAGAGGTGGCGCGGGTTCATTTTTATTTACATTTCAGAATGGTATCCAAATGTAGCGATACAAAACAATATATATTCACTTGAATATATAAAAAAAACGCCATCACAAAATGAATTGAGATGGCGTTCCATAGGCATCAAAGTAGGTTTAATGCTCGTTGAGTCTAAAATCGGGATACGCACTCATCCCGTGCTCATGAATATCAAGTCCTTCCAGTTCTTCTCTTTCAGAAACTCGAATTCCCACGGTTTTCTTTAGAATAAAAATAATGATAAAGGAAGAAAGGATACAGAATCCGGCATAACTACCTACACCAACAAGCTGATAACCAAATTGTTCAAGGCTCGCTAATTCTCCGAAAATTCCAACGGCAAGGGTTCCCCAAATACCACAAATTAAATGCACCGCGATCGCACCTACCGGGTCGTCCAATTTCAGGAATCTGTCGATCAGGGCGATTCCCAGAACTATAATTAAACCGGCAATGATCCCAATCAATACCGCTTCATTGGGGCTCATTTGATCTGCTCCGGCGGTAATTCCTACCAGGCCTCCCAATATTCCGTTGAGGAACATGGTTAAGTCCAGATTTTTATAAAGAATGGATGAAAGTACAATGGCCCCCACTCCCCCGGCTGCTGCTGCCAGACAGGTGTTTACTAAAGTAAGCGAGGTGGCTTCCGGATCGGCCGAAAGTACCGAACCTCCGTTAAATCCAAACCAACCCAGCCATAAAATGATCACCCCTGCAGTCGCGAATGGAATGTTGTGACCGGGTATCGCCCGTGGCTTACCATCTTTGAATTTTCCTATTCTGGCACCAAGCAGCCAAACTGCCACTAAAGCGGCCCATCCTCCTACGGAATGCACCAAAGTAGATCCGGCAAAGTCGTAAAAGCCTGCTTCTTTGATAAGTTCACCCGCCGCGTCCACTTCATTTCCAAGGGTGGATAAAAATCCGCCACCCCATTGCCAGGATCCAACGATGGGATAAATAAATCCAACATACAGCACGGTAAAGATCATAAAGGGACCAATTTTCATACGTTCAGCAACTGCTCCCGATACGATGGTCGCAGCAGTGGCAGCAAACATTCCCTGGAACAGAAAGTCGGTCCACCAGGTATAGCCACCATCGGCGTAGGCTGCTGTCATACCATTTTCAGGCGCAGCAATACCAGGAACGATGGATCCTATAAAGCCATTAAAATCGCCCGGGTACATTAGGTTAAACCCAATGAGATAGTACAGTAGCAATCCTGAGGTAAGAATAAATATATTTTTAAAAAGTATGTTTATTGTGTTTTTCGGTCTTGTGAGTCCAATTTCCAACAACCCAAATCCAAGGTGCATGAAAAAGACAAGTCCGGTACAGATCATCATCCATACATTGTTTGTAGTTAATAATTCCATAATGATGTGATTTTTTGATTGTGATTATTTGAGTGTGTCTCCTCCGTTTTCGCCTGTTCTTATGCGGTAGGCATTTGTAATCTCGCTGACAAATATTTTACCGTCACCCACTTCTCCCGTTGAGGCCACGCTTAAAATGGCGTCAATTGCGATCTTCTCAAATTCATCGTTTACGACTATGGATAAGTAGCGTCGTTGAATGTCACTGGTGCTGTAAGTAACACCCCTGTATACATGGCCTTCTTTCTCATTCCCTATTCCGGTAACATCCCAATAGGAGAAGAAATTGATACCTACATCATGTAAGGCATCTTTTACCACCTTGTACTTTGATTTTCTAATTATTGCGTCGATTTTTTTCATGATTATTGAATTAGAATTTATAAATAGCTGCAACTAAAAATGAGGCTAGAGAACCCGTTGGCACCAGATCGTTATCCAGGAATGTATCTTCACTGGCAGCGTCCAAACGTAATTCGGGTTTGATGGTGAGGTCTTTGATATCAAAACTTCCGGTCAAAGTAATATCGAAGATGCTGGCATCGCCTTCATTGTCGTAGGCACCAATAGCACCCGCTCCACCTTCCATCTCTGCAAAGTATTCGCCACGGGCTCCAAGGGTGAATGTATCTGAAACCTGATATTGGGGATACAAGGCTACTCCGTAAAATCCAGCTCCGTCTGTATCGTTATAGGTAGCGTTGACACCCAAAAAGAAGGCATCGCTTAGGTCTGCGCCCCCGGTATAATCGATTTGAAAGGTCGTACCCGTAGTGCCGGTTTGATCTCCGTAGATGATGTTCAGGAACTGATCCTTAAATCCTATTTGTCCGCCCAGGGTGTAGCTGCCATCCAGATTGATTTCGGTATAATCGGTACTGTTCATAACCGCAAGCATGAGCGAAAAGTCGTCCGATAATGCGAAGTCGGCTTTTATACCCGTATGGGAAAAAGGGCCGTAAGAGAACATATAGGAGGTGCTGTAATTAAAATTGGCAACCGGTGAAATCACCTCGTAGCCTAAAAATGTATTAAAGTTACCCAACGTCAGGGTTACTTTGTCGCTCACATTCCAGTAAACAAATAATTGATTGACAATATTGGCAGATCCAACCGATAAGAACACGGCGTCCTCACCTCTGGGTCCGAAGACCAGATCAGCGACAAATCCAACCTTGTCGCCTTCATAGCTCACAATGGCGTTTGCCATTCCAATGCTAAAGCCACTTCTATTGGCAAATGATGTTCCCGGTGTCAAATAGAACGGATTCTCACCATCCTCATCGTAGAAGGCTTCATTGGGGCCTGTCAAATTAGTCTTGAAATAAGCATCGACACTTCCGGAAATGGAGAATTTTTTTGTGTCTTCTTCTTGCTTGACTTCTTGAGCAATTGTATTTAAACTAATTGCTAATAGTAATGCGAGTGTAATTTTTTTCATAAGTGATCGGTTTTGTGATTTGTGAAGGGGCAAATCTATAATAAAACCATTTAGACCCCCTAATAATTGGGGTACAAAATGAAATATTTGTAGATATATGAATTTATACCCTATAAAAATAGGGGTATAATAATTTTAACCTGAATATTTGATTATTCTGAAATGATTTTTCGCTTAAAATTCAATTGGGAAGGAAAAAAGAGGAACTGTATTGAACGAATTTTCTTTAATTAGGAAAAATAATGGAGTCAGGAAACCTTCAGAAATAAAATAGCACTTAAAAAACCGATGCGTATTTCATAAAATCACCCCCTGTAAAATGGGAATATGAGAATTTTAGGAGGGGTAAAATGAGGTATCCGCAAATGTATTGCCATGCTATGGCTGCATTGGTTTTATATTATATATTCCCCAGAATTAAGATCAAAATCTCCCGGAAAATGTTGCAGAAAAAAGGATTGTATTTGCCCGAATTTGAACACGAAAATTGTGGCGCCGGATTCATTTGTAGTTTGAAAGGAAACAAGTCAAACCACATCATTCATAAGGCACTTCAAATTTTAGAAAATTTAGAGCATCGAGGGGCCGTAAGTTCTGACGGAAAGACCGGAGATGGAGCGGGAATCTTAATTGATATTCCACACGAGTTCTTTGTAAAGAATTGCGATTTCGCACTACCCCCGGCCCGGGACTATGCCGTAAGCAACGTATTTCTACCCAAGCGGGAAAATCAGCAACGCTACTGTATCGAAAAATTAGAAGGATATTTCCAGAAGCAAGGGCTCGTCGTTTTAGGTTGGCGCGAATTACCCGTGGACGATTCGGTCATTGGAGAAGTAGCTCGACAAACCCTGCCAAGTATTAGACAGGTTTTTGTTGGTAAGTCACAAGAGGGCGAGGACGATTTTACCTTTAACCGAAAATTATTTGCCGCAAGAAAAAAAGCGGAACACCATATATACAATTCAAAATTATCGGAAAGCTCCTTTTTTTACTTGCCCAGTCTTTCTAATAAGATCATCATTTTTAAGGGCCTATTGGTGCCCGAAGATATCAAGCTTTTCTTTACCGATCTCCAGGATCCCACCTTGGTCACCCGACTGGCCTTGGTACACCAGCGATTTTCAACCAATACCTTTCCCACCTGGGATTTGGCACAGCCTTTCCGCTATATGTGCCACAATGGCGAGATAAATACCCTTCGCGGGAATATTTCCCGAATGTTCTCAAGGCAGGAGATCATGCAAAGTGACTGGTTTGGAGAAGACCTGAAAGCCTTATTTCCCATCGTACTTCCGGGCAAGTCAGATTCGGCCAGTATGGATATGGTGGTAGAGTTATTATTAATGAGCGGCCGCTCCCTTCCCGAGGTGATGATGATGGTCGTTCCCGAAGCCTGGGAGAAAAACGACGAAATGTCAAAGTCGAAAAAGGCCTTCTATGAATACAATTCCTGTGTCATGGAACCCTGGGATGGGCCTGCGTCTATTCCGTTCACCGATGGCGACTACATTGGAGCCGTTTTGGATAGAAATGGATTGCGACCTTCAAGATATACGGTCACCAAAGATGGTTACGTAATTATGTCTTCGGAAACGGGGGTCATAGAGATCGATCCAAAAAATATCGAGAGGCACGGACGTCTCGAGCCGGGAAAAATGTTTTTGGTGGATATGAATCAAGGTCGCATTGTAAATGACGAAGAGGTAAAAGAAGCGATTGTTTCAAAACATCCGTACGAGAAATGGCTGTCCCAAGGCTTATTGCATTTAAAGGACATTCCTTCAAAAAAGGGACCTATTGAGCATGAAGAAATTCCGTTACACCTTCGGCAATCGGTTTTTGGTTATACCGAAGAGGACCTGCAGGTGATCATTCAACCCATGGCACAAAACGCCAAAGAGCCCATTGGATCCATGGGGAACGATACTCCCATTGCTGCCATATCAAAGCGTCCCCACCTTATTTACAATTACTTCAAACAGTTGTTCGCTCAGGTCACCAATCCGCCCCTGGATGGTATCCGCGAAGAAATGATCACCGATATAAGCCTGACCTTGGGGAGCGACAGCAATCTGTTCGAAATAACCAATGAACAATGCAAAAAACTGAAGATTCAGAACCCGGTGATCTCCAAACACGATTTGGACAAAATAAAGAACTATTCGGGCTCTTCGAATTTCAAGATCACAACCATTCCCATTTTATATGAAGTTGAAAAAGGGCTGAACGAATTGGAACTGGCACTCGAAAATTTAGTGAGCCAGGCCTCACAAAGTATTGAAGAGGGAGCCAACATCATTATTTTGTCGGATCGGGGTGTGAATGAGAAGCTAGCGCCCATTCCGGCTTTAATGGCTTGTTCCTATGTAAATCACGAACTGCACAAATTGCAAAAACGCTCCAGAGTAAGCTTGATCATCGAGTCGGCCGAGCCTCGGGAAGTCCATCATTTTGCATTGTTGTTCGGTTTTGGGGCCAGTGCTGTCAATCCCTACATCGTCAACGAAATCGTATTCAAACAAGTTGAAGAAAATGATATTTCAGGTTTGGATTATCTCACGGCTATTAAAAACTATAACAAAGCCGTTGGAAGTGGAATTCTGAAGGTCATGAATAAGATTGGGATCTCTACCTTGAATTCCTACCGGGGTTCTCAATTATTTGAATGTATCGGGTTAAACACCCAGGTGGTCAACGCTTATTTTCCAAATACCGTTTCGAGAATTCAAGGAATTGGTTTGCGGGAAATCGAGAAAGAAATCAGCAAGCGACATAAACAGGCCTACAACCCAAAAACCATCGATGGTGATCAAAGACTAGCCTTTGGAGGAGAATACAAATGGCGCCGGGATGGGGCTCGGCATGCCTTTAATCCGCTGTCGATCGCGAAATTACAAGAAGCGGTTCGTTCCAACAAACATGAGACTTTTAAAGAATACGCAGCACTTATTAATGACCAGAACAAACAATTAATGACCATTCGTGGATTGCTCGAATTCACCAATTACGATCCCATTCCACTGGAGGAAGTAGAGCCCTGGACCGATATTGTAAAGCGCTTCAAAACCGGAGCTATGTCCTATGGTTCCATTAGCAAGGAAGCTCATGAGAACCTGGCCATTGCCATGAACCGAATTGGAGGAAAGAGCAATTCAGGTGAAGGAGGAGAAAACGAAGAGCGCTTTTATAAAGATGCCGATGGCGATTGGAAAAATAGCGCTATCAAGCAGGTAGCTTCGGGTCGATTTGGGGTGACTTCCAATTATTTGACGCATGCTTCAGAAATACAAATAAAAATGGCCCAGGGAGCCAAGCCCGGAGAAGGGGGTCAGTTGCCGGGGTCGAAAGTCAACCCTGAAATTGCAAAGACCCGAAATTCCACCCCCTATGTAGGTTTAATTTCGCCTCCTCCGCATCACGATATTTACTCCATCGAGGATCTGTCACAACTTATTTACGATCTGAAATGCGCCAATCGGCTGGCCAGAATTAATGTAAAATTAGTTTCTGAAGTCGGGGTTGGAACCGTTGCCGCCGGAGTGGTAAAGGCCAAAGGAGATGTGATCCTAATCTCGGGACATGATGGGGGTACCGGAGCTTCGCCTTTAACCTCCTTAAAACACGCCGGCCTGCCCTGGGAACTGGGTCTCGCCGAAGCCCAACAAACCCTGGTGATGAATAACCTCAGGAACCGCGTGGTTTTAGAATGTGACGGACAATTAAAAACTGGACGGGACGTTGCGATCGCCTGCCTGCTGGGTGCCGAAGAGTTTGGCTTTGCCACGGCTCCTTTAGTCGCATCCGGCTGTATCATGATGCGGGCCTGTCACCTGAATACCTGCCCCGTTGGCATTGCGACCCAAGATCCTGAGCTGCGTAAAAAGTTCAAAGGAAAGCCGGAACATGTGGTCAATTTTATGTACTTCGTTGCACAGGAATTACGGGAAATTATGGCACAGCTCGGGTTCCGAACCATGAACGAAATGGTGGGACAGGTGAATAAACTAAACCGAAACAAGACCATCAATCATTACAAGATCATGGGGCTCGATCTGTCGCCTATCCTGTATGAAGTACCCACTTCAGAAAATGAAAAATTATACAATACCGAAGCTCAGGATCACCGCCTGGATGATTCGCTGGATTTCAAGATCATTCGTCAGGCACATCCGGCACTTTTCAGAAAGGAAAAAACTACTCTGGATTTTAAAATTACCAATATGGATCGGGCCTTTGGAGCCATTATCAGCAATGAGATCTCCAAAAATTACGGGGCTCAGGGCTTGCCTGATAACACCTTGAGAATAAATTTTAGCGGAAGCGCGGGACAGAGTTTTGGTGCTTTTGCCACGCGGGGATTGACCCTGGTAGTGAATGGCAACACCAATGATTATTTGGGGAAAGGCCTCTCGGGAGCCAAATTGATCATCAAGGTGCCCGAAGAAGCGACCATAATCCCTGAGGAAAATGTCATCATTGGAAATGTGGCGCTGTATGGAGCCACAGCAGGTGAGGCATATATCAATGGAAAGGCCGGGGAACGATTTTGTGTACGGAATTCAGGGGCGAATGCCGTAGTTGAAGGTATTGGAGATCACGGTTGCGAATATATGACAGGGGGTCGAGCAGTTATTTTAGGCGAAGTAGGGAAAAATTTTGGTGCCGGGATGAGTGGAGGGATCGCTTACGTTTATGATGTAAAAAACACCTTCAAAAACAAATGCAACCGAAGCGGCTTGAACTTGGATCGCGTCGAGGAATTGGAAGATATCACTGAATTGAAGGCACTCATTGAAAACCATTACAACGCTACTCAAAGTACACTCGGCCAGCGCATTCTCGAGAATTGGGAAAAGGAACTTCCAAAATTCATCAAGGTGTTGCCCGAAGAATACAGACAAGCCTTACTGCGAATCGAAGAAGAAAAAAAGGTAAAAATTTAAACCTATGGGAAAGATAACAGGATTTCTGGAATTTGAAAGGGTCGATGAACGCTACGACACTGTTGAAAATAGAATCAAACATTACAACGAATTCACCATCCCTCTAGAAGAAAAAAAGCTTCAGGAACAAGGGGCAAGATGCATGGATTGTGGTGTTCCCTTTTGTCATAGCGGATGCCCGTTGGGAAATTTAATTCCCGATTTTAACGATAAGGTATATAAAGGTCGCTGGGAGGAAGCGGCAAAAATTTTACATTCCACTAACAACTTCCCCGAGTTTACAGGTCGACTGTGTCCGGCACCCTGCGAAGAAGCCTGTGTCCTTGGCATCAATGAAGACCCGGTTTCCATCGAAAATATCGAAAAAAACATAGTGGAAATTGCATTTAAAGAAGGTTGGATAGAGGCGCATCCACCCAAATCGAGAACCGATAAAAAAGTGGCGATCATTGGCTCGGGTCCGTCGGGCCTGGCCGCTGCACAACAACTCAACCGGGCGGGGCATACCGTGACGGTTTTTGAAAGGGATGACAAAGTAGGGGGTTTATTGCGCTACGGAATCCCCGATTTCAAACTTGAAAAGCAGATCATCGATAGGCGTGTCGTCGTTCTGGAAGAAGAAGGTATTCTGTTTAAAACCAATGCTCATGTTGGAAAAAATGTGAGTGTGGAATTGCTCAAAAGCGATTTCGATTCCATAGTATTGTGTGGCGGAGCGACGGTTCGGCGATCCATTCCGGTGAAAGGCGCTCATTTAAAAGGAGTGCATCAGGCGATGGACTTCTTAAAGCAAAATAACAAACGCGTGGCCGGCCAAACGGAATTCAGCGAGGTCCTTTCCGCGGCGAATAAAAACGTGCTGGTTATTGGAGGTGGAGATACCGGATCGGATTGTATAGGAACAGCAAACCGGCATGGAGCCCAGTCTGTGGTCAATTTCGAAATTTTAAGTAAACCTACCGCTTCAAGACCAGCCCACCAACCATGGCCCTACTGGCCCATGCGGCTACGAACAAGTTCATCACATCAGGAGGGAGTCGAACGTTTTTTTAGTGTTTCGACCAAAGAATTTGTAGGAGATAAGAATGGAGATCTCAAAGGAGTGATTACCGTTGAGGTGGAATGGATTTTAAAAAAGGGAGAGCGGCCACAATTGAAGGAAGTTCCGGGTACTGAAAAAGAATGGAAGTGTGAAATGGCGCTTTTGGCCCTTGGTTTTACGGGTTCGGAAACTACCTTGCCGGAGCAGTTTGGACTGGAAACCGATTTCAGGACGAATGTAAAAGCCACCATCAAAAATTATAAGACGAACGTTCCGGGTATTTTTACCGCCGGGGATATGCGTCGTGGACAATCGCTCATTGTTTGGGCCATTTCCGAAGGACGACAAGCCGCACATTATGTAGATGAATACCTCATGGGTTCGTCTCAATTACCGCTCAAGGCGGAAGGTGACCTGCCGCGAGCATAAATCGATTCTTTGGAAATCAAATTGGTTTTTTTGAAAGAATTGACCCTGTGGGCATCGGAATTGCAGCGGGGTCAATTCATTGTAAATGAGGATAGTATAATAAATTGTGCGAATTTGGATTTATTCTGAAATGTAAATAAAAAGAAACCATCACCCGCACAAACCCTAATTTCGATACTGAAACCCGTGCAAAGCGATGAATTATCAATGAATATACTGAACAAATACAGCAAAACAGTAACACAGGATCCAACACAACCCGCCGCGCAGGCCATGTTGCACGCGATTGGACTCACTACCGAAGATTTCTACAAACCCATGGTGGGTATCGCTAGTACCGGCTACGAAGGAAACCCCTGCAATATGCATTTGAACGATCTTGCCAAACTTGCAAAACAGGGAACTAAAGAGGAGGATATTATTGGATTGATCTTCAATACCATTGGTGTAAGTGACGGAATCTCCATGGGTACTCCGGGAATGAGATACTCCCTACCATCACGTGATATCATCGCAGATTCTATGGAAACTGTGGTGCAGGCCATGAGTTATGACGGCTTGATCACGGTTGTGGGTTGCGATAAGAATATGCCCGGAGCCTTAATGGCCATGATTCGTCTGGATCGACCCTCCATATTAGTGTATGGAGGCACAATAGATTCAGGATGTCATAATGGGAAGAAACTCGATGTAGTTTCGGCTTTTGAAGCCTGGGGCAGTAAAGTAGCGGGTACCATGACAGAAACCGAGTACCAGCAAGTAGTTCAAAAAGCATGTCCGGGGGCGGGAGCCTGCGGGGGCATGTACACCGCGAATACCATGGCGTCGGCAATCGAGGCGCTGGGAATGTCACTACCCTATAATTCCTCCAATCCTGCCCTGAGCCAAGAGAAGAAAAATGAGTCGGTCGCAGCGGGAAAAGCGATGCGTAACTTATTGGAAAAAGATATCAAACCCAGCGATATTATCACCCGTAAATCACTCGAAAACGCCGTGCGTTTGGTCACCGTTTTAGGGGGATCTACCAATGCGGTACTACACTTTTTAGCCATTGCGCGAGCCGCCTCCATCGATTTTACCTTAGCCGATTTTCAGGCCATAAGCAATACCACCCCTTTTCTGGCAGATCTGAAACCCAGCGGACAATACCTTATGGAGGATGTTCATGCCATCGGGGGTATTCCGGCCGTGCTAAAATATCTTCTGAACAACGGACTACTGCATGGAGATTGCCTTACGGTTACCGGTCACAGTCTGGCTGAGAATTTGCTGGATGCGCAGGATTTGGCCAAAGATCAGGATGTGATCAAACCCATCGAGGCACCGATCAAATCATCGGGTCATCTTCAAATGTTGTATGGAAATTTGGCTGAAGAAGGAAGCGTTGCGAAAATCACAGGAAAAGAAGGCTTGCAATTTCAGGGAAAGGCCAAAGTATTCAACAGCGAGTACGAAGCCAATGATGGGATTCGCGACGGCAAAGTAGAAAAAGGAGATGTGGTGGTCATTCGTTACGAAGGTCCCAAAGGAGGTCCGGGTATGCCCGAAATGCTAAAACCTACGGCGGCGATTATCGGTGCTGGATTAGGGAAAGCGGTAGCCTTAATTACCGACGGGCGATTTTCCGGAGGTACTCATGGTTTTGTGGTAGGCCACATAACTCCCGAAGCACAAGAGGGAGGGACCATCGCCCTGGTAAAAGATGGCGACACCATCTCTATTGATGCCGAAAAGAATAGCATCACTCTGGAGGTTTCCGAAGAGGAATTACAAGAACGAAAACAAAACTGGAAAGCACCCAAGCTCAAATTTGACCGGGGTGTCCTTTATAAATACGCGAAAACAGTGTCATCTGCCTCAAAGGGCTGCGTGACAGACGAATTTTAAAGTCATTGATTTATGGAAATACAAACCATTAAAAAGGATAAAGTAACCACTTTAAAGACAGAACGCATCTCGGGCAGTGAAGCCGTCGTAAGATGCTTGCTTGCAGAGGGAGTAGACATACTGTATGGCTATCCCGGAGGTGCTATCATGCCTGTTTATGACGAGTTACACAAGTATCAGGATAAGATCCACCATGTGTTGACACGTCACGAGCAAGGTGCCACCCATGCTGCTCAGGGCTATGCCCGAATTTCGGGAAAAGTAGGTGTCGCGATCGCAACTTCAGGGCCGGGAGCGACCAATCTCATTACGGGAATCGCCGATGCGCAGATAGATTCTACGCCCATGGTTTGTATCACGGGACAGGTGGGAGCTCATTTATTGGGGAGCGATGCCTTTCAGGAAACCGATATTGTAGGGATATCTACTCCGGTAACCAAATGGAATCATCAAATCACCAGTGCAAGTGAAATTCCCGAAGTAATTGCCAAGGCTTTTTATATTGCGAAAAGTGGCCGGCCGGGACCTGTTTTGATCGACATCACTAAAAATGCGCAATTCGAGGAATTCGATTTTGCCTACGAAAAATGTAGCGGAATTCGAAGTTATAATCCTTTTCCTATAGTAGACGATACCACCCTTGAAAAAGCGGCGAAACTTATAAATGCTGCCAAGAAACCCATGATCGTTTGGGGGCAGGGAGTCATCCTGGGTAAAGCTGAAGAAGAATTCAAAGCAGTGATCGAAAAGGCAGGAATACCTGCTGCCTGGACTATTTTAGGTGCTTCAGCCATCCCTACATCACATCCATTAAACATTGGAATGGTAGGAATGCATGGTAATTATGCACCCAATATCCTTACCAATCAATGCGATGTGCTCATCGCCATTGGAATGCGTTTTGACGATCGAGTGACGGGGAATCTGGAAACCTACGCGAAACAAGCCAAGGTCATTCATTTTGAAATTGACCCTTCAGAAATAGATAAAAATGTAAAAACTGATGTGGCAGTGCTTGGAAATGCGAAGGAGAGCCTCCAGAAATTGCTGCCCTTACTCGAAGAAAAAACTCATCCCGAATGGCACCAAAAATTTAAAGATCTGTATCAGATTGAATTTGAAAAGGTGATTCAAAACGATCTCAATCCCTCAAAAGAAGGATTGACCATGGGAGAAGTAATTAAGGAGATCAATGTACAAAGCAAGGGTAATGCAGCCATCGTGAGTGACGTGGGCCAACACCAGATGGTGGCCTGTCGCTATGCGCAATTCAACGAGACTAAAAGTAATATCACCAGCGGTGGCCTGGGTACAATGGGCTTCGCCCTTCCTGCTGCCATTGGAGCCAAAATGGCCGCGCCTCAAAGAGACGTGATTGCCATTATTGGAGATGGAGGGTATCAAATGACCATCCAGGAATTGGGAACCATTTTTCAAACCCGGGTGCCGGTAAAGATCGTGGTTTTGAATAATGAATTCCTCGGAATGGTACGTCAATGGCAGGAATTGTTCTTTGACCGACGCTATGCCTCGACCGAGTTGGTTAACCCCGATTTTGTCGCCATTGCCAAAGGCTATCATATTGAAGCCAAAAAGGTCACAAAACGAGAAGATCTGGCACGTTCGGTCCAGGAAATGATGGAACATCCGGGGGCGTATTTCCTGGAAGTATGTGTAGAAAAAGAAGGAAATGTATTCCCGATGATCCCAACAGGGGCGTCGGTTTCAGAAATAAGACTTAGTTAATTATGGAGCAAGTAAAACAATTATATACCGTTTCGGTTTATACGGAAAACAACGTGGGATTACTCAATCGTATTTCGGCTATATTTCAGCGCAGGAAGATCAATATAGAGAGTATTAATTTGTCCCATTCCGAATTGGAAAACGTCTCCCGCTGGTCTATAGTAGTGGAAATTTCCGAAGAACAAATGCGAAAGATCCTGGGGCAGATCGAAAAACAGGTTGAGGTGATCAAGGCCTATTATCACAGCGATGATGAAACGATTTATCAGGAATCCTGTCTCTTCAAAATTAAAAGTGATCTGTTGTTCGAAGATCGGCAAATTCAGAATATCATTAAGGAAAGCGGTGCTCGCATCGTGACCGTCAACCGGGAGTTTTTTGTTTTGGAAAAATCGGGACGCAAAGAGGAGATCGATCTTCTTTACAGAGAGTTAAAACCCTACGGATTTATGCAATTTGTGCGTTCAGGACGCATTGCAGTAACCAAAGATGAATTAAAAGTATCACCAATATTAGAGGCGTTTCAAGCCTAAAAACATTCAATATGAAAAATTATTTCAATACCCTATCGCTGAGAGAGAAACTGGAACAACTGGGGAAATGTCGTTTTATGGAATCCAACGAATTTTCCGAAGGCATTGCCGCGTTGAAAGGCAAAAAAATAGTCATCGTAGGCTGTGGAGCGCAGGGACTTAATCAAGGATTGAACATGCGTGACAGTGGTCTGGATATTTCCTATACTTTGAGGGACCAGGCTATTAAAGAGAAAAGGGCGTCTTACGTCAATGCCACCGAAAATTCATTCACCGTGGGAACGTATAACGAGCTTATTCCCACCGCCGATCTGGTGTGTAATCTTACTCCCGACAAACAACATACCTCGGTCGTGGAAGCCATCATGCCCTTGATGAAAAAAGGAGCGACACTGTCTTATTCGCACGGGTTCAATATTGTGGAAGAGGGGATGAAGATTCGGAAGGATATCACGGTAATTATGGTTGCCCCAAAATGTCCGGGGTCTGAAGTTCGAGAGGAATACAAACGCGGTTTCGGGGTGCCCACCCTTATTGCCGTTCATCCTCAAAACGATCCTGAACAGAAGGGTTGGCCCCAGGCAAAGGCCTATGCATACGCTACTGGGGGGCATCGCGCCGGAGTGCTGGCTTCTTCTTTTGTCGCTGAGGTGAAAAGTGATTTGATGGGCGAGCAAACCATACTTTGTGGGGTGTTACAAACGGGTTCTATTTTGTGCTTTGATAAAATGGTGGAACAGGGCGTTGAGGCTCAATATGCATCGAAATTAATTCAATACGGTTGGGAAACCATCACCGAGGCACTAAAGCACGGGGGAATTACCAATATGATGGACCGACTTTCGAATCCCGCAAAAATTCGGGCATTCGAACTTTCAGAAACACTGAAGGATATTCTGAAACCATTGTTTGAAAAGCATATGGACGATATTATGAGCGGACGTTTTTCTGAAGGAATGATGGAGGACTGGGCTAATAACGATGCCGATCTGCTTCGATGGAGAGCCGCCACGGCCGAAACAGCCTTCGAAAAAACCGAAGCCACCGCGACGCATATCAACGAACTCACCTATTTTGATTACGCGACCTTGATGATTGCCTTTGTCAAGGCGGGCGTAGAATTGGCGTATGATACTATGGTAGCCTCGGGTATTGTAGCCGATTCTGCCTATTACGAATCCCTACATGAGTTGCCGTTGATCGCAAACACCATCGCCAGGAAGAAATTATACGAAATGAACCGAATCATTTCAGACACGGCCGAATACGGATGCTATTTGTTCGATCATGCCGCCAAGCCTTTATTGCAAGAATTCATGTCAACCGTTAAACCGACAGACGTAGGCAAGAGCGATGCGGTGCAAGCCGTGGACAATAAAGAACTTATCAAGGTGAATGAAGCCGTCGAATCCCATGAGATTGAAAAAATTGGTAAAACCCTGCGAGGCGCCATGACGGCGATGAAATCGATAAGCGTATCCTCACAATCGGAAACCGCAATGGTTTAGCCTATGGAAACTGTCACAGCCTATTTTCCAACGCTCGAGAATATACAGCAAGCTGCATTGAAGCTCAAAGAAGTTATCATTAAAACGCCTTTGGCTAAAAGCGAGCGATACTCAAAAATGCTAGGCTGTGAGGTCTTTTTTAAACGGGAAGATCTTCAACCGGTGCGCTCCTACAAAATACGAGGGGCGTATCATAAGATATCGTCCATTCCCACCTCCGAACGTGAATTGGGAATTGTCTGTGCCAGTGCAGGAAATCATGCACAAGGGGTTGCCTTGTCTTGTAAAAAACTAAAGGTTCACGGCACTATTTTTATGCCACAAACCACTCCCACTCAAAAAATCGATCAGGTACATATGTTTGGGGAGGAATATGTAGAGGTAAAATTGGAAGGGGATAACTTCGATGATTCGCAGGCATTGGCAATGGCCGAATGTGAGCGACTTAAAAAAACTTTTGTCCACCCCTTTGACGATCCCAAGGTGATCGAGGGACAAGCGACCGTAGGATTGGAAATTTTGGAACAGGCGATACAACCCCTGGACTATGTATTTGTTCCTATTGGTGGCGGCGGATTGGCAGCGGGATTAAGCACCGTCTTTAAAAGACTTTCGCCACATACCAAAATTATTGGAGTGGAACCTGAAGGAGCACCAGCCATGCGAAATTCCCTTCAGAAAGGAGAAAATACCACGCTTTCAGAGATAGAAACTTTTGTGGACGGTGCTGCCGTAAAAAGAGTGGGCGACCTCAATTTTAAAATTTGCAAGGAGGCATTAACCGAAGTAATCACGGTACCCGAAGGCAAAATATGTCAAACCCTGTTGGAACTTTACAATAAGGACGCGATCATTCTCGAACCAGCCGGTGCTTTGAGTATTGCGGCCTTAGACTATTTTTCCGAAGAAATAAAAGGGAAAAACGTGGCCTGCATCGTGAGCGGAAGCAATAACGACATTACCCGCACCGCCGAAATTAAGGAACGGGCCTTGCTGTATTCCAATTTAAAACACTATTTCATCATTAAGTTTCCGCAACGAGCCGGAGCTTTACGGGAATTCGTCGCCGAAATTTTAGGGCCCAACGATGATATCACCCATTTTGAATACACCAAAAAGACCAATCGTGCAAACGGATCGGCCGTGGTGGGTCTGGAATTGAAATCGGCTGCCGACCTGCAACCGTTGGTGGAACGAATGAAACTTCACAATTTTTTTGGAGATTATCTCAATGATAAGCCCGAATTATTCCAGTTTTTAGTATAATTACAAAACCAATCATTTAAAGAAGAGAACTGTGCATGTAGTAAAGTTTGGGGGGACATCTGTTGCGAATTCGGAAAATATATTAAAAGTTGTGACCATCCTTCGATCGAAGGCGGATAGCGATACCGTTATTGCCGTGGTCTCGGCTTTGGGGGGAACGACCGATATGCTGCAACAGGCGGGTGAATTGGCCAATGTCAAGGATGAAGGCTATTTGAAGTTGTACGACTCCATAAGACAACGGCATCTCGAAACCGCAACTCAATTAGGCCTTTCAAAACCATCCATAACAGAGCTTGAATCACAATTGGGAGCCTTGAAAAGCATCCTCCAGGGAGTGTATCTCATCAATGAATTTTCGGCAAAGACCCGGGATAAAGTGCTTGGTTTTGGGGAGTTGTGGTCTTCCTATATTATTTCTGAATGTTTGCGGCTGCAGTCGAGTGATGTCGAATTAAAAGACAGCCGCGATCTTATCGTAACCGATTCCAATTATACGCAGGCGCAATTACATTCCGAAGAAACCTATCAAAATATTCAGGATTTCTTTGCTTCAAGTAAGGCTAAAATAACCATCATGCCCGGGTTTGTTTCCAAAAACAGCCAGGGAGACTCGACCACTTTGGGGAGGGGCGGTTCCGATTTTACCGCGGCCATTGTTGCGGGAGCTTTGAATGCTTCGGTGCTGGAGATCTGGACCGATGTGAGTGGCATCTATACCGCCAACCCGAAATGGGTAAAACAAGCCTTTCCGATCGAGGAAATATCTTACCATGAAGCGATGGAATTGTCGCATTTTGGTGCTAAGGTGCTGTATCCGCCAACCATTCGCCCTGTGCTCGACAAGGAAATTCCTATTCTTATAAAAAATACGTTCGACCCCGAGGCAGCCGGCACTTTTATCAGTAACAAAGTGAATAACGATCGGGGGCCGGTCAAGGGAATCAGTCATCTCGGGAATATTGCCTTGATTACCCTGGAAGGAAGTGGCATGGTGGGAATTCCCGGCTTCTCGATGCACTTATTTGACGCCCTTTCCACCGCAAAAGTAAATGTGATATTGATCACACAAGCCTCGTCGGAACATTCGATTTGTGTGGCCGTATTGTCTCCCGATGCGGAGACTGCGGCTGCGGCCATCAACGCCCAATTTGCCTATGAGATTTCCCTCGGTAAAATTGATCCTGTGAGTGTGGAAACCCATTTGGCGATCATAGCGGTGATAGGTGATAATATGAAGAACCATCAGGGTATTAGTGGAAAGATGTTTAGTTCACTGGGTGAAAACAATGTGAATATCAGGGCTATCGCCCAGGGTGCTTCCGAACGTAATATTTCAGCGGTCATAGCAGAAAACGATGTAAAAAAAGCATTGAACACCCTTCATTATCGCTTTTTTGAACGGCAGGTGAAAACCTTGAATTTGTTTATTGTAGGTGTTGGGAATGTAGGAAGGATCTTGCTGGATCAAATACAACAGCAGCAACAACATTTGTACGATCATTTATTTCTGAAGGTGAATGTCGTAGGCCTCAGTAATTCAAGAAAAATGCTATTCAGCGAAGAAGGGATTGACCTTTCGCATTGGCAGGAAGCGCTATCCAAGGCAGCCGATAAGGATTCTGAAGGCTGGTTTCAAACCATCCTTGATCTTAATGTTCAAAACAGTATTTTTATTGACATTACGGCCAATAACGAGGTCGCACATAGCTACGATCGTTATTTGCGAAAGAGTATCGCGATCATTGCCTGCAATAAAATTGCCTGCTCCTCTGAATTTTCAAAATACATTCAACTCAAAGAGCTATCCAAAAAATATAACGCCCCTTTCCTTTTTGAAACTAACGTGGGCGCAGGCTTACCCATTATCAATACTTTGAATAATTTGATCAACTCCGGCGACAAGGTTTCCTCCATCAAGGCGGTATTGTCGGGAAGTCTGAATTTTATCTTCAATAATTTTTCTACGGAAACCACCTTTTTCGATGTGGTGAAGCAGGCACAGGAGGAAGGCTATACAGAACCCGATCCCCGTATCGATCTCAGCGGGGTAGACGTAGCGCGAAAGATCTTGATCCTCGCCCGCGAAAGTGGGTATTCCATCGACATGGAGGATATCGAAAATGTTTCGTTTTTACCTAAAACATCGCTGGAAGCGGATACGGTCCCTGACTTTTACGAGACTTTGAAGTCGGAAGCCGCTCATTTCAACGCTTTGTTTGAAAATGCCAGACAGAACGATTGCCGTTTAAAATATGTGGCCGAATTCAACGATGGCAGCGCGAAAGTGAGTTTGCAGCAAATTGACAAAGAACATCCCTTTTATAATTTGGATGGAAAAGATAATATTGTCTTATTTTACACCACCAGATACCCAGACCAGCCTTTGATCGTAAAAGGTGCCGGCGCGGGTGCCGAAGTCACGGCTTCGGGATTGTTTGGTGATATCATTAGTTTAGGTAAAAAGTAAATATGGACAAGCTTCACATTTTTGCTCCGGCCACCGTGGCCAATGTTTCCTGTGGTTTTGATGCCATGGCCTTCGCTTTGGATACGTTGGGAGATGAAATGATTTTTCAGAAAAATAATGACCCCAAAAAGGTTACGATCTCCAAAATAGAAGGCGCCGACCTACCGTATGAAGCCCATAAGAATGCGGCCGGGGTAGTGGCTCAAAAGATGTTAGTGGATTGCAACGCTACTTTTGGCGTTGACATTCAAATATTCAAAAAATACAAACCCGGAAGTGGCTTGGGAAGCAGTGCTGCCAGTAGTGCGGGTGCGGCCTTCGCGGTGAATGAGTTTTTAGGAAAGGTCTATGAACCATTGGAATTGCTGCAATTTGCCATGCTTGGTGAGGAAGCCGCCTGTGGATCTCAGATCGCCGATAATGTCGCGGGAGCGCTTTACGGAGGCTTTGTTTTAATACGAAGTTATCATCCGCTGGAAGTGGTTTCCATACCCACTCCTTCCGAATTGTATGTTACCGTCATCCATCCTCAAATAGAAGTAAAGACCGAAGATGCCCGCAACGTTTTGCCCAAACAGATCCCTCTGAAAAAGGCGATTACACAATGGGCCAATGTAGGGGGTTTGATCAGCGGTTTGCACAGTGGCGATTACGGCTTGATTGGCCGTTCCCTTACCGATGTTGTAGTCGAGCCGGTTCGAAAACAGTTTATTCCTCATTTTGAAGCATTAAAAAGGAAAATTTTAGAATGTGGTGCCCTGGGAGCTGGGATCTCTGGTTCCGGACCGTCGGTGTTTGCCTTGTCAAAAGGAAAGACGCAAGCTGAAAAAGTGGCAAAAACCATGGAGGAAGTCTATCGGAGCACAGGAATTGAATTTCAGATTTACCTCTCCAAAATTGGAAGTGATGGCGTACGAATCCTAAAGACATAATGAATTATTACAGTTTACATAGAAACGCGCCCCATGTTTCGTTTCAGGAAGCGGTTATTCGCGGTTTGGCACCCGACAAAGGATTGTATTTTCCTTCCGAAATAACCCCATTACCACCTTCCTTTTTTGAAAGGATTGAAGATATGGATTGGGCTACGATCGCATACGAGGCGATTCGGCAATTTGTGGGGGACGAAATTCCGAAAAAGGAACTGAAACGGATCGTGAGTGAGGTGCTTTCGTTCGATTTTCCATTGGTGGAAATAGAACCCAATATTTGGGCGTTGGAGCTGTATCATGGGCCCACCCTGGCATTCAAGGATGTGGGTGCGCGTTTTATGGCACGTTGCATGGGATATTTTAACCGTGCGAGTAGCAGCTCCCATACCGTGACCGTATTGGTCGCGACCTCCGGAGATACGGGAGGTGCCGTTGCCAGTGGATTCTATGAAGTACCGGGTGTGGAGGTGGTGATTTTATATCCCAGCGGAAAGGTAAGTGATATACAGGAGAAGCAGTTAACTACTTTGGGCAAGAATATTTCTGCCCTGGAAGTGGACGGAACTTTTGACGATTGTCAGCATATGGTCAAACAGGCGTTTTTGGATACCGATTTCTTAGGAAAGAGGACGCTCACATCGGCGAATTCGATCAATGTGGCCCGTTGGCTACCCCAAATGTTCTATTATTTCTTCGCCTATCAAAAATTGAAATCTCAAAATAAAGAGATCGTATTTAGTGTGCCCAGTGGTAACTTCGGAAATATCTGTGCCGGGATGATGGCTCAAAAATTAGGACTGCCCATTCACCATTTTGTGACGGGTACCAACGCCAATAATATTGTACCTAATTACCTGAAGACCGGAGATTACGATCCCAAACCGTCTGTGGCGACCATTTCGAATGCCATGGATGTAGGAGCACCGAGTAATTTTATTCGGATTCAGGAACTGGTGGATAATGATATTGAAAAATTGCGGCAGCACTTATCCGGTTACAGTTATACCGATGACCAGACTAGACTGGCTTTGGAGCACCTTTTTTCAGAAAAAAAGTACATCGCAGACCCGCATGGCGCTATTGGATATCTGGCGTTGAAGGAATATTTTGGGGATCGCAGCGATCTATTGGGGGTCTTTTTGGAAACGGCGCATCCCGTAAAATTTATGGATGTGATCCCAGCCAAAGTAGCAAAACATATTTCAATTTCCCCCGAGATCGAAACCCTTTTAACCCGTGTCAAGCAAAGCAAACACATCGCTACTTATGCTGAACTTAAATCGTATTTATTGGGGTAGAAAAAAAAATGGATAAAAGCGCCTGTATTAAAAAAAAATCCCTAGTTTTGGACTATGTTACTCACAAAGAATAAAATACAAACTACTCATCCCTCCGGGATACTTCGCCAATTCCGCCGCCGCTAATCCATTTAGCCTATCGTAAGTTTGTCACTTTTATTTTTTAAACATTGAATCACCTTTTTTCCATACCAGCTTTTAAGATCATCATTTTTAATTCAAAAAATGAGCGCTTAAACTCACGCCAATTTTTGCCGCATCGCCCCTAGGGGTGTGTACTATTTTTGAGCTTAGGTGAGTCCGGCTCTTCATTTCAGAATAACTTTTCAATTAATATAAACCAAAAGTCAAGACAATGGAAATTGTTATTGCAAATCAAGCGCATCAACGGTATGCGAATCTCATAAGTGAAACCATCACCGATTCTTCGAAGGTAAGAGGAACCGGGATTGCTAAACGCAGCCCCGACTATATCATCTCCAAAATGGAGCAAGGGAACGCGGTCATTGCTTTAGATGGGGATAAATTTGCCGGTTTCTGCTATATCGAAGCCTGGAGTCACGGCAAATTTGTGGCAAATTCAGGCTTGATAGTTCATCCAGATTATCGCGGTATAGGATTGGCCCGGAAAATTAAAAAGGTCGTTTTTGAACATTCGAAGCAGAAGTTCCCGGAAGCCAAAGTATTCAGTATCACAACGGGATTGGCCGTAATGAAATTAAACAGTGAACTGGGCTATAAACCGGTCACTTTTTCAGAATTAACCACAGATCAAACGTTTTGGAACGGCTGTCAAACCTGTAAGAATTACGACGTATTACAACGTACCGAGCAGAAAATGTGCCTGTGTACCGGGATGCTATACGATCCGAAAGTGAATAACGAAAAAGTAAAAAAACCTATTAAAGAAAAAGTTTTTAAAAGGTTAAGAAGTATCAAAGAAACGCTCTATTTAAAAAAAGATAAAAAATGAAAAAAGTAGTATTGGCTTATAGTGGAGGCCTGGACACCTCCTATTGTGCGGTGCATTTAACCAAAGACAGAGGGTTTGAGGTTCATGCGGTGAGTGTGAATACAGGTGGCTTTTCCAAAGACGAAATTGCAACTATGGAAACAAAAGGCTATGAATTGGGCGTTTCGACCTATACCAACATTGATGCAGTCACTACTTTCTACGATAAGGTTGTTAAATACCTTATTTATGGCAACGTATTAAAGAATCATACCTATCCCTTATCGGTCAGCGCCGAGCGTATTGTGCAGGCGATGACCTTGGTACGGTATGCGAAGCGTATGGGCGCCAATTATATTGCGCATGGCAGCACGGGTGCCGGTAACGATCAGGTTCGGTTCGATACGATATTTCAAACCCTGGCCCCGGAAATAGAGATCATTACCCCTGTACGGGACCAACAATTATCACGGGAGCAAGAATTGGAATACTTACAGCAACATGGGGTAAGTTTATCCTGGGAAAAGGCCAAATACTCCATCAATAAAGGCCTTTGGGGAACCAGTGTTGGAGGTGCCGAAACTCTGACCTCCGATACACCATTGCCGGAAAGCGCCTTTCCTTCTCAACTCACAAAGACAGCGAGTGAAAAAGTCACCTTGCATTTTGAAAAAGGGGAGTTGGTTGCCGTCGATGGACACACCGATGCTCCCTACAAAAATATCGAGCGATTGGAAGCCCTGGCTTCGGCATATGCCATTGGCCGCGATATTCATGTGGGCGATACTATTGTGGGAATCAAGGGCAGGGTAGGCTTTGAGGCGGCGGCTCCTCTTATTATTCTGAAAGCACATCAGCTATTGGAAAAACATACGCTAACCAAATGGCAATTACAGCACAAAGATTATATTTCAAATTGGTATGGAACGCATCTGCACGAAGGCAATTATCTGGATCCGGTGATGCGGGATATGGAAGCATTTTTGCAAAGCAGCCAACAGCAGGTAACCGGTTCGGTGGTGGTTTCCCTGGCGCCGTATCGTTTTACTTTGGACGGGGTGAGTTCAGAGCACGATCTTATGAAAGCCGACTTCGGAAGCTATGGTGAGATCAATAAGGGCTGGACTTCGGAAGAGGCCAAGGGCTTTATCAAAATATATGGAAATCAGAATAAAATTTATCATCAAGTAAACAAATTAGTATGATACAAGTAGGAATCATTGGCGGTGCGGGCTATACCGCGGGAGAATTGATCAGACTGTTGTTGTTTCATTCGAAAGTGAAGCTCAATTTTGTATTCAGTACCTCGAACGCCGGAAACCCAATTAGCAAAGTCCATCGGGATTTGGAAGGAGATACCGAATTGTTTTTTACCAATGAACTCAACACCGCCGTGGATGTGTTATTCTTATGCCTTGGCCATGGAAATTCGAAGGCTTTTTTACAAAACAACAAATTCTCAAAAAAGACGAAGATCATCGATCTTAGCAACGATTTTAGATTGCATCGGCATGCAGCGTTTGAAGATGTGTCCTTTGTATATGGCTTACCCGAATGGAATAAAAAAGCCATACAAAAGGCCACACATATCGCCAATCCCGGTTGTTTTGCGACGGCTATTCAGCTGGCATTGCTGCCTTTGGCCAGTGCGGGACTGTTAAATGATACAGTTCATGTCAACGCGGTAACAGGAGCTACTGGAGCCGGGACTTCCTTGTCTGAGACCACCCACTTTACCTGGCGTGACAATAATTTTTCACATTACAAAGCCTTCGAGCACCAGCATTTGGATGAAATAATTCAAACCTTGAAGGTATTGGATACTTCTTTTTCTTCGGAAGTGCTCTTTATCCCTAACCGGGGTAATTTTTCAAGAGGAATCTTCGCCACTGCCTATACCTATTTTGAGGGAAACCTGGCCGAAGCCATAGCTGTGTATGAAAATTATTACGAAGAAGCTCCCTTTACGGTGATTTCAGAAACTGAAATTCATCTCAAGCAAGTGGTGAATACGAACAAGTGCCTATTACGGCTGCAGAAACACAACAACAACTTACTAATCACCAGTTGTATAGATAATTTGCTGAAGGGCGCCTCGGGGCAGGCAGTTCAAAACATGAATTTGCTCTTCGATTTCCCGGAAAGGGAAGGACTTCAGCTCAAAGCAAACTTTTTTTAACCGAATTTTTAAATTATAATCATCTATTTACCACTCACACTAAAAGGACAACGCATGAAAATAGCAATCATAGGAACCGGAAATTTAGGATGTTCCATCGCCAAAGGACTCATCGCGAACGATGCGATTACCACCCTTTATCTCACCCGTAGAAAAACGGCCTCACTACAGCAATTTGAAGGCATTCCCAATGTGACCATCACGGCAAACAATATACTTGCCGTGCAGGAGTCGGATATCATCATATTTGCCGTCCAGCCCGCTCATCTGGAATCAATTTTAGAAGAGATCAAACCTTATTTGAGCGAAAATCATGTCCTTATTTCAACTATCACCGGATTCGCGATCGATAAAATAGCGGCCATAGTGGGGAGCGAACAGTATATCATTCGAGCGATGCCAAATACGGCCATTGCAGTAGGTAAATCCATGACCTGCATGTGCAGTAATGAACAAGGAGAGAAACGCATTAAGATTGCGGAGGCCATTTTTAACCGATTGGGAAATTCCATGAGTATTCCCGAAGGACAAATGCAGGCTGCGACGGTCTTGTGTGCCAGTGGTGTCGCTTTTTGGATGCGCCTTATTAGAGCCACCACCCAGGCAGCCATTCAGCTGGGTTTCGACGCGAAAGAAGCTCAGGAATTGGCCATGTACACCTGCCAGGGAGCCGCAAGTTTGTTGATTACCACCGGGAATCACCCGGAGGAGGAAATAGACAAGGTGACCACACCCAAAGGTTGCACCATCGAAGGCCTCAATGAGATGGAACATCAAGGCCTGAGTTCCTCGCTCATACATGGAATGGTTGCCTCTTTCAACAAAATAAACTCGATCAAAACAGAGCAATTATGAGCATGCTCCCCGTATATCCGTTGTTTGACATCACGCTTGTAAAAGCCAACGACGTGTATGTATATGACGAAAACGGAAACAAGTATCTCGATTTGTACGGAGGTCATGCGGTCATCTCCATTGGGCATTCGCATCCACACTATGTACAGCGTCTTAGTAACCAATTAGGGGAAATAGGGTTTTATAGCAACTCTATTCAGAATCCGTTGCAGGAGGCTTTGGCCGAGCGACTCACAGCTGCTTCGGGCTGTTCGGGCTATGGACTGTTTTTGTGTAATTCGGGTGCCGAGGCTAACGAAAATGCCTTAAAACTGGCTTCTTTTCACACGGGACGAAAAAAAGTGGTCGCGTTTCGAAATGCCTTCCACGGTCGGACCTCGGCGGCAGTTTCGGTTACGGATAATCCCAAGATCGTCGCTCCCATCAACGCCCAGCACGAAGTTGAATTTGCAGTCCTGGGAGATCTCATATCGGTCGAAAAGGCCTTAAAAAAGGAAGATGTTTGTGCGGTCATCGTGGAATGTATTCAAGGGGTTGGCGGTCTGGATGAGAGCACTACCAACTTTTATCAGGGCCTCGAAACCTTGTGTAAAAAGTATGGCACCCTATTGCTATTGGACGAGGTACAATCGGGATTTGGTCGTACGGGTGACTTCTTTGCTTTTCAGAAGCACCATATAAAGCCAGACATTATTTCCATGGCAAAGGGCATGGGCAACGGATTTCCGGTGGGAGGGATTTTGGTGCATCCTGAAATTGCGATCTCCATGGGCCAACTGGGAACCACTTTCGGAGGGAACCATTTGGCGTGTACCGCCGCTCTGGCAGTTTTGGAGGTGCTGGAATCGGAACAACTCATGAAGCAGGTGTTGATTTCTTCGGAATATTTTAGGGAACAGGCGCTTACTATTCCGAAGGTAAAAAAAGTAAAAGGCAGGGGTTTGATGCTGGGTTTGGAATTCGATTTTTCCGTTTCGGAATTGCGAAAGAACCTAATTTACAAACATCGCATTTTTACCGGGAGTGCTAAAAATCCGAATCTCCTCCGCATCCTTCCGCCGCTTACCATTCAGAAAGAACATCTCGATGTATTATTTGAAGCCTTACGAAAAGAATTATGAAAAATTATTTAAACATCACAGCCATCGACTCGCTTTCGGAAATTATCGCCGAGGCTATTAAATTGAAGGCATCGCCTTTTCAGTTTGCAAGTTTGGGTGTTAATAAAACACTGGTAATGCTCTTTTTTAATGCGAGTTTACGCACCCGGTTGAGTACCGAAAAAGCAGCGAAAAATTTGGGGATGCATGTGATGGTTTTGAATGTGGGTGAATCCTGGAATCTCGAATTTGATGACGGGACAGTGATGAATACCCAGACGGCAGAGCATATAAAGGAAGCGGCACAAGTGATCTCTCAATATGCAGATATCATTGCCGTGCGTGCCTTTGCGGGACTCATAGATGCGGAGAAGGACCGGTCGGAATTTGTTATTAAAGGTTTTGAAAAGTATGCCTCGGTTCCGGTGATAAACATGGAAAGTTCCACTGCGCATCCGCTGCAGGCACTTGCCGATGCGATCACTATTTCAGAATTAAAAACCCGGAAAAAACCAAAAGTGGTGCTATCGTGGGCACCGCATCCAAGGGCCTTGCCTCATGCCGTGGCAAATAGTTTGGTGTTGATGATGAAAGCCATAAACGTGGAGCTGTCCATTACACATCCTGAAGGCTATGAACTGGCCCCAGAAATTACCGGGGATACACCTATTTATTACGATCAGACAACTGCTTTGAAGGATGCCGATTTTGTTTATGTAAAGAATTGGAGTTCCTACAACAACTACGGAAAGGTATTGAATGAAGATCCCAGCTGGATGATGACCAACGAGAAATTGGGTAAGGCGAAATTCATGCATTGTTTGCCCGTACGAAGAAACGTCGTAGTTGAGGACGCGGTGCTGGACGGAGGGCAATCGGTTGTGATTCGTCAGGCCGCTAACAGAACCGTCGCCGCCCAGGTGGTGTTAAAAAAGATACTGGAAAATTTATGAGTATGGAAGCGTTGAAAATTATAAAAATAGGGGGAAATATCATTGATGATGCGAAAGCGCTGGACGGTTTTTTAAAGGAGTTTGCAACGCTTCAAACCGCCAAAATTCTGGTTCATGGAGGGGGTAAAAGTGCCACGAATCTGGCAAATCGACTAGGGATTCCCGTTGTATTGATCGGTGGAAGACGGGTCACCGATGGGGCCACCCTCGATGTTATTTCGATGGTGTATGCCGGGAAAATAAACAAAACCATCATTGCCAAATTACAGGCACACAATTGCAATGCCATGGGCTTTTCCGGGGCTGATGGGAATACCATTGTTTCTGAAAAAAGAAGCGCTATTCCTATGGATTTTGGGTATGCAGGCGATGTGATCAAAGTAAATATCGAAGTGGTACAGCACCTTCTAAAATTGAATATTACGCCGGTTTTCTGTGCGCTCACTCACGACAGAAAAGGGCAACTCCTGAACACTAATGCAGATACCATTGCTGCGGAGCTAGCCGTCGCTTTTGCCAAGGTTCGGAGAACCGAATTGCTCTATTGTTTTGAAAAATGGGGGGTGATGGCAGATGTTTCCGTGGAAGATTCCCTGATTTCTCATATTACAGCAAAGACGTATGCAGAATTAATTCAGAAAAAAATAATAGCAGATGGAATGCTTCCAAAGTTGGAAAACTGTTTTTATGCTCTTCGGAATAACGTAACCAAGGTAAGTATTGGCAAAGCCGAAGAATTGCTCCATACCACCCAAAAATATACATCGATCACCTTATAAATTATGGAAAGAAAACTTACGACAGCAGCCATTTCCTTGCTGAAAGAACTTATTAACACTCCCTCTTTTTCTTCGGAAGAAGACCAGACGGCTTCCCTTTTGGAACAATGGTTTCAGCAGTATAAAATTGCGCATCAACGGGACCATAACAATGTTTGGGCAGTCAACAAACATTTTGATGCAAAAAAACCGACGTTGTTGCTCAATTCGCACCATGACACCGTAAAGCCGAACAATGGATACACCAAAGATCCATTTTATGCACAGGTGGAAGATGGAAAACTATATGGTTTGGGCAGCAACGATGCTGGGGGAGCGCTGGTTTCGCTCCTGGCGACTTTTACCTATTTCTATGATCGGCCGAATCCTGGTTATAATTTGGTATTTGTGGGTTCGGCTGAAGAAGAAATTAGCGCATCTCACGGCCTAAATAGTATGCTGTCCATTATTCCGAGGATCGATGTTGCCATCGTGGGAGAGCCCACGCTTATGAACCTGGCCATTGCCGAAAAAGGCCTCGTAGTCTTTGATGCAAAAGTTAAAGGAACTCCCGGGCATGCGGCACATCCCAATAGTGATAATGCAATTTACAAGGCGGCCAAAGTATTGGAGTGGTTCGAGCATTTTAAATTTGAAAAATCCTCTCCTTTTCTCGGGGAGGTAAAAACAACGGTCACTCAAATTAGCGCCGGAAAGCAACACAATGCGATCCCTGCCGAGGTGGATTTAGTGATTGACGTACGGGTAAACGATAAATATACCAATACTGAGGTCGCGGATATTCTTTCAAAAGAAGCGCCTTGTGATTGGATCGCTGCCCGAAGTTTACGGTTAAACTCTTCTTCCATTTCTTTGGAACATCCTCTGGTACAGGCGGGATTGGCCCTGGGCCGAAGTACGTATGGGTCACCCACGCTATCAGACCAGGCAGTGCTATCCTGCCCCTCCTTAAAATTGGGGCCGGGGGACAGTACACGTTCGCATACTGCCGATGAGTTCATTTATGTAGCTGAAATTGAAGAGGCCATTACAATTTATATTAATTTACTAAAACAAGTACTATGAAACTCTGGGACAAAGGAATAGCCATAGACAAAAAAATAGAGGCTTTTACCGTGGGAAATGACCGCGAATTGGACGTACAACTTGCAAAATATGATCTTTTGGCTTCGTTGGCGCATGCAAAAATGCTGGAAAAAGTGGGTTTGCTTACCTCAAAGGAATGGCATCAAATTGCAGGTAGTTTGCAAGATTTACAAACCCAATTGGTTGACGGAACCTTTATAATTGAAGAAAAGTATGAGGATGTCCACTCAAAAATTGAAGGTTATTTGATCGGGAAGTTAGGGGAGACAGGTAAAAAAATTCACACAGCGCGATCGAGAAACGACCAGGTACTTGTGGCGTTACAATTGTATTATCGGGATCATTTAGGGCAAATTCAATCCAAGGTGGCTACTTTTTTCAACACCCTCTTGCAACTCGCCGAGGAGCATAAAGATAGTCTTCTCCCCGGATATACCCATTTGCAAGTAGCGATGCCTTCTTCATTCGGACTCTGGTTTTCGGCCTATGCTGAGGCCTTGATCGACGATGTGTATATGCTAAACGCCGCTTTCAAAACAGTGGATCAGAATCCGTTGGGGTCGGCAGCGGGATATGGGAGTTCGTTTCCCATTGACAGGGACTTCACAACCAAAGAACTCGGGTTTTCGGCGGTAAAGGTCAATGTGGTGGCAGCCCAAATGGGCCGTGGAAAAAATGAGCGTATCCTGGCAGCAGTTTTGGGCGGATTATGCGGAACCCTGTCCAAATTCGCCATGGATATTTGTCTGTATGCGAGTCAGAACTTTGGTTTTGTTTCATTTCCCGACGAACTGACCACCGGAAGCAGTATTATGCCTCATAAAAAAAATCCCGACGTATTCGAGTTGATTCGGGGAAAGTGTAATAAAATTCAGGCCTTACAAACCGAGATGTTGTTGATCTCCCACAATTTGCCGAGCGGTTATCACAGAGATTTTCAGTTGCTGAAAGAACAAATGTTCACGGCCTTCGAAGACGTAATCAATATTTTGGATATTTTCAACTATGCCATTCAGCAAATCATCATCCATAAAGTAGACTTGAATGAAGATATTTATAAGTATCTCTTTACTGTGGATAGCATTAATAATTTGGTGGAAGGCGGTACTTCGTTTCGGGAAGCATATCAAATTATTGGCAAACAAATACAGGAAGACAGCTATCAAGAAGCCACCTCAAAGAAGCACACCCACAAAGGAAGTATTCACAATTTATGCTTGGATGAAATTAAACTGAAATTCGAGGCTGCTATCCAATGATTGGACCCTTCGACCCTTCGATACAATGCTTCTGCGTCGCATCACTCAGGGTCCTGATCCTGGGTGTTTAAGTGTGATTACTTTGTTAAATAATGGTTGACTGCCCCAGGTGAATGTTGGCGAAATTCAAATTGGTGTCTTCCGGATGCAGGATATAATCTTCAATAAAATCACCCACTCGCGTCGTGGTGATCCGTTTGTTTTCCGAATTGAGATCGGGAGTAGTAATGCCTAGCTCCAACGACTTATCCACTGCGTCTGTAATTCGCTTCGCCTCCTTCTGCAATCCAAAGTGCTCCAACAACATCGCTGCCGACAAGATGGAAGCGACAGGATTCGCGATTCCTTTGTCTTTTGCTTGTGGATAGGAGCCATGTATGGGCTCAAAGAGGCCAATTTTGCCTCCAATTGATGCCGAAGCCAATAAACCAATGGAGCCTCCAATTACACTGGCTTCATCGCTTATAATGTCGCCAAACATATTCTCTGTGAGGATCACATCGAATTGTTTCGGATTGAGAATGAGTTGCATGGCAGCATTGTCCACGAAGAGAAAATCTAAAGCGACATCGGGGTATTGTTTTGCAATTTCGGTGACTACTTTCCGCCACAGACGGGAACTTTCCAATACATTGGCCTTGTCAACCAAAGTGAGTTTTTTTCTTCGGCCTTGTGCGGCTTTAAATGCCAAATGGGAGATCCGTTCTATTTCATCCCGGGTATATACGCAAAGATCGGATGCCATAGTGCCTTCTTCGTTCAAATGCTTCTCCCCGAAATAGATACCCCCCGTTAATTCGCGATAAATGCTGATATCGGTTCCTTTGATGACGTCTTCCTTAAGTGGTGATTTATCCAATAAGGTAGCATATGCCTTTACAGGCCGAATGTTGGCAAAAAGCCCCAATTCTTTACGAAGGCGAAGTAATCCCTGCTCCGGGCGCACTTTGGCCGATGGGTCATTATCGTACTTGGGATCGCCAATAGCACCAAATAAGATGGCGTCACTGGATTTGCATAGTTTCAGAGTTTCCTCGGGCAGGGGATCCCCAATGGCGTCAATGGCCACAGCTCCCACCGCAGCCGATTGAAACGTAAACTGATGGTCGAATTCGTTCGCGATGGCCTTTAAAGCCTTGATGGCTTGTAGGGTTACTTCCGGTCCAATTCCGTCGCCGGGTAGTACTGCTATTTTTAGTTTCATTCTGAATTAATCTTCTAAGTTCAAATTTTCCTTTCTACGATTTCGCTTCCAATTCAAATGCTTCAATCTCCTTTCGTTTGCTCAGCAGAAAGTCAATGTCGTCATAGCCATGGATCATGCAGGTTTTTTTATAGGGGTCAATATCAAAACTTTCTATGAGGGGATGATTCACCACCGATAAGGTCTGTTCTACGAGATCCACTTCCAGTTGGAGGGTGGGATCCATTTTGAGTAACTGCAGTACGCTTTTCAGAAATACTTCGGAAACTTGTACCGGCAATAAACCGTTGTTTAGGGAATTTCCTTTGAAAATATCGGCAAAGAAACTGGAGACGATCACTTTAAAACCGAAACCTGTCAAAGCCCAGGCCGCGTGTTCTCTGCTGGAACCACAGCCAAAGTTATTTCCCGCAACCAAAATGCTGCCACGGTAGCGCTCGTCATTCAAAATAAAGTCGGGATTGAGATTTTCCTCATTGCGATACCGCCAATCCCGAAATAGATTGTCGCCAAATCCTTTTTTGTCGGTCGCCTTTAAAAAACGTGCCGGAATGATCTGGTCGGTATCCACATTTTCAATTTCCAATGGAATTGCAGTCGATGTAAGTTTCTTGAACTTTTCCATTAGTTGAGGTATTTCGTAATGTCAATAATTTTACCTTCGATTGCCGTAGCCGCTGCCACCAGCGGACTCGCCAGGAGGGTACGTGCTCCCTGTCCTTGCCGTCCTTCAAAATTCCGGTTGGAGGTGGAGACACAATATTCCCCCTGAGGGATTTTATCGTCATTCATTGCGAGGCAGGCAGAGCATCCTGGTTGTCTTAATTTGAAACCGGCGTTTTCAAAAATGGTTTGCAGGCCTTCTTCGGCGATTTGGGCTTCCACCTGTTTACTGCCTGGAACGAGCCACGCGGTTACATTTTCAGCCTTTTGTTTTCCTTTTACAAAATTGGCGGCCACTCGAAAATCTTCTATTCGTGAGTTGGTGCAACTTCCAATAAAAACGTAGTTGATAGGTTTTTCCAGCAAGCTTTCCCCAGCTTCAAAGCCCATATACCTCAATGATTTTGCAAAGGACGCATCTTCCGATTTAGGAATGGTTCCTGAAATTTTAACTCCCATTCCCGGATTGGTCCCGTACGTGATCATGGGATCTATATCCTGTGCGTCAAAGAAATATTCCTGATCGAAGTCCGCTCCCTCGTCTGTGGGAAGGGTTTTCCAATAGGCAACTTTTTTGTCGAATTCTTCGCCTTGCGGAGCGAACTTGCGCCCTTTTACATAGGCGAAGGTTGTTTCGTCGGGTGCGATCATCCCTCCTCTGGCGCCCATTTCGATACTCATATTGCAGACCGTCATACGGCCTTCCATGCTCATGTTCTCAAATACGGAACCGGCGTATTCACAAAAATAACCGGTGCCGGCATTCGTCCCCAGTTGAGAAATAATATAGAGGATTACATCTTTGGGTAGTACCCCATTTTTAAGCCTGCCGTTGACCGTAACTCGTAATTTTTTCGGTTTTGTAAGTAAGAGGCATTGGCTTGCAAACACCTGCGCGACCTGGCTGGTTCCAATTCCAAAGGCGATCGCGCCGAAGGCTCCGTGAGTGGAGGTGTGGCTATCACCACATACGAGGGTCATCCCCGGTTGGGTAAAGCCCAGTTCGGGAGCTATGACATGTACAATTCCGTTGTATTTATGGCCTAATTCGTAGAGGGTGATGCCATTTTGACGGCAATTGACCGATAGTTGTTCCAGTTGTTTCCTTGACAAGGCATCCTTTACAGGCAAATGCTGATCGATGGTGGGGGTATTGTGATCTGCGGTCGCGATTATTTGATCCGGGCGCAGGATGGGAATTCCGCGTTGCTCCAATTCACTGAATGCCTGCGGACTGGTAACTTCGTGAATTAAATGTTTGTCGATATAAAGAACTTGTGGCCCATTCTCGATAGAATCCACCACATGAGCATCCCAAACTTTATCGAATAAGGTCTTCTTCATTTATGCCGAAATAATTTGCTCGTAGACCTTACTGGTCTCGATAATTTGATGGATGTCTTTGTCTTTAATTTCTTTCTTTCGATCGGCGAAATTAAGGAAATTGAGATAGACTTCGTCCAACTGAAGTTTCGTTAATTCGTACCCAACTTTGCGCGCACGGTACGCCAGAGCAGCCCTTCCACTACGGGCGGTCAGCACGATAGCCGAATCACTTACACCCACTTCTTTGGGGTCAATAATTTCGTAGGTTTCCCTGTTTTTTATCACCCCGTCCTGATGAATTCCTGAGCTGTGCGCAAAGGCATTGGAACCAACAATTGCTTTGTTAGGCTGGGTGTAAATACCCATGTGATGTGACACCATTTGGCTTGTTTCAAAAAGGCGTCTGGTATTGATATTAGTTTCCAGATCGAGGTAAGGATGTTGCTTTAAGATCATGACCACTTCCTCGAGCGCTGTATTTCCAGCCCGTTCCCCAATTCCATTGATGGTGCATTCTATCTGTCGGGCCCCGTGGATAACGCCTTCAATGGAGTTGGCGGTAGCCAATCCCAGATCGTTATGACAGTGGCATGAAAGGATGGCCTTTTCAATGCCTTTTACATTTTCCTTTAAGTATTTGATCTTAGCGCCATATTCACTCGGCAAGCAGTACCCGGTAGTATCGGGAATATTCAAAACGGTAGCTCCCGCCTTGATGGCCGTTTCACAAACTCTCGCCAGATATTCATTATCAGTTCGGCCTGCATCTTCGGCGTAGAATTCTACGTCTTCCACGAACGATTTTGCATAACTCACCGCTTGGAAGGCACGTTCCAGAATTTCTTCCCGCGTCGAGTTAAACTTGAATTTGATATGTGAGTCGGACGTACCGATTCCGGTATGTATTCTTGGTTTTTTTGCTTTTTGAAGTGCCTCAGCGGCCACTTCTATATCCTTCTCAACTGCCCGTGTAAGACCACACACAGTTGCATTTTTTACGATTTCCGAAACTGCCGCGACCGATTTAAAATCTCCCGGACTGGAGATGGGAAATCCGGCTTCGATCACGTCAACTCCCATAAGATCGAGCTGTTGAGCGATAATTACTTTTTGTTCGGTGTCCAGTTTACATCCGGGAACCTGTTCTCCGTCCCGAAGGGTAGTATCAAAAATTTGAATGTGTTCTTTAGACATTTTTCAGAATTAATTTTCTAATTGTGATACGAATGTATAATTTGGACTGCTGAAGATGCGCTTTTAACCCTTTCAATTTACGGTGTTTAACACAATTTATAAGCCCTTATATTACTGAAAATAAACTAGTTACCGATTAATTTTACCTATGTCCAAGGCTCAAAAAGATAATCTATTCGATCTTATAAAATCTCTTTCCAAATCTGAGAAGCGGCAATTTAAGCTGTACGTGGGTAGATTGGGGGTGAATGAGGATGCAAAATTCATGACACTTTTTGCCATTCTGGATAAGCTGAAAGGCTACAATGAGGTCGATATTTTGAAACACGGTGCTATTAAAAAAAGTCAGCTTTCCAATCTTAAGGCCCACCTTTACAAACAAATATTGATCAGTCTTCGGCTCAATCCCGCCCATCAAAATGTGCGTATTCAAATTAGGGAGCAACTGGATTTTGCCACCATTTTGTATCACAAGGGGTTGTACAATCAAAGCCTTAAAATTTTGGACAAGGCCAAGGCTATGGCACTGGCAAATGAAGAGAAAAATATAGCTTACGAGATCATCGAGCTGGAAAAGATCATCGAATCTCAATACATCACCCGCAGCATTAGCAGTAGGGCGGACGAGCTAACCATTGAAGCGAAGGAAGTAAGCAAACTCAATTTGATTACTAGTAAGTTGAGCAATTTATCGCTGCAACTATACGGCATTTTTCTGAAAAAAGGGTATGTAAAAAACGACGAGGAATATCAGGTGATCACCCAATATTTCAACGCTCGTATGCCCAAATTCAAAATTGAAGCCCTGGGTTTTAGGGAGAAATTATGGTTGTATAAAGCCTATTTGTGGTATAGTTTTTTAATTCAGGATTTTAGGTCGTGTTATAAATATGCCTTGAAATGGGTCGAATTATTTTACGCCCATCCGGACATGATCACTCTGAATCCCGTTTTCTTTTTACGCGGACAACAATACCTATTGGAAGCCTTGTTCTATATACGGGATGTAAATCGTTTCAAGGAAACACTTCAGAAGCTGGAAACGGTTGTGAAACAAGTCACTTTTCCGAAGAGTGAAAATATAGAAAGTCTGGTATTCTTACACCGCTATTCGCATAAGATCAATTTGCATTTTATGGAAGGCACGTTTGAAGAAGGATTTCCGTTGGTTGCTGAAGTTTTACAAGGCATCAAAAAGCACGAAGGAACCATCGATGAACATCATGTGATGGTGTTTTATTACAAAATCGCCTGTTTGTATTTTGGCGCAGGGGAAAATAAAAAATGTGCCGAGTATCTGGAAAAGATCATCGATAATAAATCGCTTCAAATGAGGGAGGATCTGCTGTGTTTTTCCAGGATTCTCAATTTGGTCGCGCATTATGAAGCGGGAGACGATTATCATCTCGATCGATTGATAAAAAGTACGTACAAATTCCTAATTAAAATGGAAGATTTGTATCAGGTTCAAAAGGAAATGATCAAATTTTTGAGACGATTGGGAGATATTTATCCACATCAATTGAAGGGAGAATTCGAAAAATTATACAAAAAATTAAAAGAATTTGAGGACGATCCGTACGAGCGTCGCAGTTTCCTGTATCTCGATATTTTATCGTGGTTGGAGAGCCATATCACCGGCAAATCCATCCCCCAAATTATCAGTGAAAGAGCCCTGGCCGAAAAATAATTCTTCGCAAAAAGTTTGGAGAAGTCAGATTTGTTTCTCAATATTTGTGCTCAGAAAGTTCATATTTTTATTGAAGTGTTATCAAGAAAGGTGGAGGGATTAGACCCTATGAAACCTTAGCAACCCTTTGGTCATCCAAAGAAGGTGCTAAATTCTACAACAGTTTTTACCTGGCGTGAAAATTGAAGATAGATAACGACAAGATATCGCCTCCCGTGATATCGTCATTTTCTTTTTAACATTTTTCTATTGACCCCGATTTTTATCAGGATTGAATTTTTGATTTAAACTTTTATTAACTCAAAAAACTAGAAAAATGAGTGCAACAAAAATTATCCATTCGATCCCAAGCGATCCATTGACCGGTGCCATTTCGGTGCCTGTGTATCAAACATCGACGTTTATTCAGGAAGCCCCCGGAGTCCATAAAGGCTTCGATTATGCCCGTAGTAACAACCCAACACGCAAGGTGCTGGAAGACGTGATTGCCGAACTAGAAGGTGGTCACAGCGGTTTTGCATTTGGAACCGGACTGGCGGCGATAGACGCAGTGCTGAAATTACTTTCGGCGGGCGACGAAATTGTCGCGGTAGACGATATCTACGGCGGAGCTTATCGCCTCTTTACCCATGTTTACGAGAAATTAGGGATCTCCATCAAGTATGTCGATACCACCGAAATCGACAATGTATCCCAGGCAGTATCCTCGCGCACCAAATTGGTTTGGATCGAATCGCCCACCAACCCAACTTTGAAGGTTTCCGATATTGCAGCCATTTCAAAGATCGCAAAACGAGTGGACGCCCTTTTGGTTGTCGACAACACCTTTGCCAGTCCCATCGCCCAGCAACCGCTTTCTTTAGGGGCCGATATTATTATCCACAGCGGCACTAAATATATTGGCGGGCATAGCGATCTGGTTGCCGGTCTGGTAGTAACCAAGACGGAAGCCCTTTCAGACAAAATAAAGTTCGTACAAAATGCTTCTGGCGGAATATTGGGTCCCTGGGACTGTTTTTTAACTATTCGCGGGATAGAAACCCTGGATCTTCGATTCAAAAAACAATGTGAGAACGCGGAAAAGGTGGCCGGGTTTTTGGTCAATCATCCCGAGGTTGGGGAGGTGTATTTCCCGGGTTTGCCATCACATAAAAATCATGAGATCGCCAGCGCCCAGCAAAACGGATGGTTCGGCGGGATCGTTTCATTCACTTTGAAAGAGGATACGGTGGAAGCTGCCAACCGCTTTGTAACCGGCACCCATTATTTCAAACTGGCCGAAAGTCTGGGTGGCGTAAAGAGTTTGCTTTGTCATCCTCCACAAATGACCCACGCTTCCATCCCCCGGGAGATACGGCTCAGAGCGGGAATTAAAGATTCATTAATTCGCCTTTCCTGCGGAATTGAAGATGCCCAGGATCTGGTCGAAGACCTGGAAAAGGCCTTTGAAAGTGTTAAATCATCTACTCAGGTTGCCTGGGTTTAATTCTGAAAATACAATGAGCATACAATTAAAAGAAAATCCTACAGCTCGAATCGATCTGCAGGAAATAAAGAAGAAAAAGATCAACATCGCCGTATTTGGACATGGCAATGTAGGACGCCAATTGATCGCTCAAATTTTGGCTTCCCGGCCGGAGATCTCGAGACGCCGCGGATTGAATTTGACTATTTTTGCCGTAGCGAATTCTTCTTCAGTATTGCTGAAGAGCAAAGGCATTAATGACACTTGGGAACAAGAGAAAACAACCGAAGGTGAACCCTATTCGATTGCCCGAATCGTGGCCTTTGCCAAGGCCAATTCCCTAGCCAATTTGATCGCCATCGACAATACGGCCTGCCCGGACTTTGTTGAAAATTATGCGTTGCTGGTACAAAGCGGATTTCATTTGGTGTCTTCCAATAAAATTGCGAATACCCAATCGTTGAAATACTACCAAAACCTAAGAGTGGAACTGGAAAGTAACGGCAAAGAATATTTGTATGAAACCAATGTGGGGGCTGGCCTTCCTTTAATAGACACCATAAAGTTATTGCACCTTTCGGGAGAGAATATTACCCGTATCAAGGGAGTGTTCTCGGGCTCGCTGAGTTATATTTTTAACCAATTTTCGGAGGGGTTTGTGGAAGACTCGTTCAGTCAAATACTGAAAAAGGCCATGAATAAAGGACTTACCGAACCCGATCCGCGCGAAGACCTTTGTGGAAACGATGTGGGAAGAAAGTTACTCATCTTAGCCCGTGAATTGGACCTCCACTGTGAATTTGAGGCCATCTCCATTCAGAATTTAATTCCGAAATCATTGCGCTCGGTTTCAAAGGAGGCTTTTCTGTCTCAAATGGAAGAATTGGATGTTCCGTTTCACATCAAAAAGAAGAATCAGCCGGATGGTTTTGTTCTGCGCTATGTAGGCGATTTACACGGCGATCTGTCTCAGGAAAACGGGGCCATTTTAGATGTGAAATTGGTGTCGGTACCAAAAAATAGCATGCTGGGGCAATTGAACGGAAGCGACTCGGTATTTGAAATTTATACCCAAACGTATGGGGAACGACCCATAGTGATCCAGGGGGCCGGTGCAGGTGCCGCGGTTACCGCCAGAGGTGTTTTTGGGGATATATTACGATTGAGCAGTGGCTTGAATTAAATGAGAGGATTCCTTGTTGAGTTTGGAAGGTTGTATTGAAGTATCTTATCAAATTCTCATGAACGGCAAGGAGATCGCATAGGTTTCTAGTATCTTTATGGGGTAAATAATTCGGACTATGTTATCCCGCAAAACAAAATATGGACTTAAAGCGCTAAGCTATCTTGCTAAACAGGAGCTGCATCAGCCCGTTCCCATATCGGTAATTTCGCAGGCGGAGCAGATTTCTCAAAAGTTTTTGGAAAGTATATTGTTGAGTTTGAGAAAGGCCGGTTTTCTGGGTTCCAAAAAAGGAAAAGGAGGAGGGTATTATATGCTGAAAGCCTCCCGGGATATCACTTTGGCTTCGGTGTATCGAATTTTGGAAGGGCCCATCGCAATGGTTTCCTGTGTGAGCCTTAATTTTTATGAAAAATGCGATGATTGTCCCAATGAGGACAGTTGCAATGTACACCGATTAATGATTCAGGTGCGGGATAAAACCCTTTCTATCCTGGAGCATACCAGTCTGGAAGATTTTATTTCAGAGAATCCATAAAAAAATTTGTCAATAAGTTCAAAGATTGTATTTTTGAATACTCTAGTAAATCGATAGGAATTATATTAAATGAATAAGATCACTCCTCATAACATTCAATTATTCAATGATAATTTGCGCTACGAAAGTCCTGAAGAGATCATTGCTTTCGCTCTGGATATCTCCAAAAGGCCTTTGATTACCACTAGTTTTGGAGCGTATTCGGCGGCTATTTTATTCGCTTGTACCCGTGTAGATCCGGAGCTGCAGGTGATTTGGTGTGATACCGGTTATAATACGCCTGCTACCTATGAACACGTGCAAGAGCTTTCAGAAAAACTACGGCTCAATCTGGAGATCTTCACCCCAAAATTGACAACGGCTTTCCTGGACAGCACCCTTGGGAGACCCGGCGTAAATGATCCGGAGCACCAGGAGTTTTCAGAAAAAGTAAAACTCGAACCCTTTAAGAGAGCTTTCATAAAACACCAACCCGATCTATGGTTCACCAACCTGCGTAAATCGCAGAATGAACACCGCAAGCAGGGCGATATTCTAAGCTTATCAAAGAATGGAATACTAAAGGTTAGTCCGTTCTTCTATCATAGCGATGCTCAATTAATGCACTATCTAAAGAGGCACGATCTTCCTTTGCAATTCGACTATTTCGATCCTGTAAAAGCCTACGAAAACCGGGAGTGCGGTATTCATTTAAAAAATTAATTTTAGCGCGAAACTGTTGCTAAAAACAATTTTATGCCTTTTATTTGCAGGAGTTCATTACCATTTTAAATATGTTATCAAGAAAGGTGAAGGGAATAGACCCTATGAAGCCTTAGCAACCCTCTGTACCGCAGAGAAGGTGCTAAATTCTATCCGTTTTGGCGGGATAGATAACACAAACAAAAGGACTTTTCCTAATTTTTTTCTTGACACATCATTCGCTCTTTACAAGCTAAAGAGTCGATTTTTATTTGGCTGAACCTGTCTGCCAACGGGTGGAGTTTGTAGAATCGGGTGGCTTACTATATCCCAGAAAGCAAGCCTGTTGCAAAACAAAAAGATATGAAAGAAGACCTATATAAAGCATTACAAGAACGTATTCTCATCCTGGACGGGGCGATGGGAACCATGCTGCAATGCTACCAGTTCACTGAAGCCGATTTTAGGGGAGATCGTTTCCAGGGAATAGACCAGTCTGTACAAGGAAACAACGATCTACTTTCTCTAACCCAACCCAAGGCAATTGCAGAGATACATGCAAAGTATTTTGCCGCAGGGGCTGATATTGTGGAGACCAATACCTTTTCAGGAACGACGATTGCTATGGCAGATTACCATATGGAAGAACTGGTCTATGAGCTCAATTTTGAAAGCGCAAAAATTGCGAAACAAGTCGCGACCACCTTCACCAAAAAAGAACCGCATAAGCCTCGCTTTGTCGCAGGAGCTATGGGCCCCACCAACAAAACAGCCAGCATGTCTCCCGATGTCAATGATCCCGGATTTCGGGCAGTTTCCTTTGACGAATTACGAATTGCCTATAAACAACAAGCTGAGGCCCTATTGGATGGTGGGGCGGATATCTTATTGGTTGAAACTATTTTTGATACACTCAATGCCAAGGCCGCACTGTTTGCCATTGAGGAGGTAAAGGAAGAACGCAATAGTGACGTCCCGGTCATGGTTAGCGGCACCATCACCGATGCTTCCGGGAGAACGCTTTCAGGACAAACAGCGGAGGCATTTTTGATCTCCGTTTCTCACATCCCTTTAGTTAGCATTGGATTTAATTGTGCTCTGGGGGCCAAACAATTGGCACCGCATTTGGCTGTGGTCGCTCGTAAAACCGACCTGGCTGTTTCGGCATACCCCAATGCGGGACTGCCCAACCCCTTTGGAGAATACGATGAGAGCCCGGCTCAAATGGCTGAACAAATTAAAGAATACCTCGATAAACAACTGATAAATATTATTGGAGGCTGCTGTGGTACCACACCAGAACACATCAAAGCCATTGCGCAACTGGCCGCTCAATATAAACCGAGACCCCTTGTTCAATTTGAAAATACAGAGGCATGATTCCTACAAAAGCTGAGGTCCAGGCGGCCTGTCTTCGCGTGGCTCCCTATGTGCATCGCACTCCGGTATTGACCTCCACTTTATTGAATGAATTGGCAGGAGCAAACCTCTTCTTTAAGTGTGAGAACTTCCAAAAGATGGGGGCCTTTAAAATGCGGGGAGCCGTCAATAGCATTTTGCAACTCACAGCTGCTCAAAAACAGGCGGGGGTGGTAACCCATTCCTCGGGGAATTTTGGTCAGGCTGTTGCTCTGGCTGGAAAAAACCTGGGTGTGCCTGCCTATATTGTTATGCCCGAAAATGCACCTTCGGTCAAAAAAAATGCGGTAAAAGCCTATGGTGGGATAGTCACCGAATGTGAAGCTACCTTGGCGGCACGGGAAGCGACGGCTCAGCAAATTCAGAAAAAAACGGGGGCCACCTTTTTACATCCTTCTAACCAAATGGAGGTGATCCTGGGTAATGCTACGGCTACCGTGGAACTTCTGGAAGAGCAACCCGATCTGGATGTAATACTTGTTCCTGTTGGTGGTGGAGGTTTAATTGCCGGAACCGCCCTCGCAGCACATTACTTCGGAAATAACTGTGCCGTCATTGGAGGTGAACCTTTTCAAGCGGATGACGCCTACCGGTCGCTGCAGTCGGGAAAAATTGAATTCAATACTACGACCCATACTATTGCCGACGGTTTGCGAACTCATTTGGGGGATATCAACTTTCCCATCATTCAGAAATTGGTGAAAGAGATCATCAGGGTTGAGGAAGCCGAGATCGTAGCAGCCTTGCGTCTTATCTGGGAACGCATGAAGATTATTATAGAACCCTCCTGCGCCGTACCCTTCGCTGCGCTCTTAAGGGATAAACATAAATTTCAGCCCAACCGGCAGGGAGATGAGAATAAAAAAATAGGAATTATACTCTCCGGAGGAAATATTGATGTGGAGAATTTACCTTTTTAGTTGATAGTTGATAGTTTTTAGAAAATGGAATATATTAAGTTAGATGTATGGATTGAAGCTCGAAAACTTGTGAAACAGGATTATTCGGTAACGGGATCATTTCCTAAGTACGAACGGCTCGGCTTAACTTCTCAAATAAGAAGAAGTGTTGTTTCCGTTCCGTCAAACATCGCCGAAGGTTCGGGGAGAAGAATCTCCAAAGATACCCTTCGATTTTTATACATGTCCAGAGGATCTTTATATGAACTTGAAACCCAATTATATCTTTCGGAGGATCTAGGATATATAGCAAAGGACTTACCTGAAAACCTACTAGAACAAATTTCAACCAATAAGAAGTTGTTGAATGGATTTATTAACTATTATAAAAAAATATAATGACACTCCATCAACCAACACCAATAAACCATCAACCAAGATACCTGAAACTCTCAGGTCTGGAGCCGCTGGTGATCACTCCTGAAAGCAATTTCATAAACGTGGGGGAGCGAACCAATGTAGCCGGCTCCCGGAAATTTCTTCGGTTGATCAAAGAGGATAAGTTTGATGAAGCCTTATCGGTAGCGAGACATCAGGTAGAAGGGGGAGCACAGATTATCGATATCAATATGGACGATGGCTTGATCGATGGCAAGGAAGCCATGGTCAGATTCCTCAATCTGGTCATTGCCGAACCCGATATTTCTCGGGTTCCAATCATGATTGATAGCTCAAAATGGGAAATCATTGAGGCCGGGCTGCAGGTGGTGCAAGGAAAATGTGTGGTAAATTCCATTAGTTTAAAAGAAGGCGAAGCAGAATTTATGCGTCAGGCCAAATTAATAAAGCGCTATGGTGCAGCCGTGGTGGTGATGGCCTTTGATGAAGTAGGCCAGGCAGACAATCTGGATCGCCGTATCGAAATTGCGAAGCGTTCCTATGACATCCTCGTGGAAAAGGTAAAATTCGCACCGGAAGATATCATCTTCGACTTGAATATTTTCCCTGTCGCCACCGGAATGGAGGAACACCGTAAAAATGCGCTCGATTTTATTGAGGGAACTCGTTGGGTACGTGAAAATTTACCGCATTGTAGTGTGAGTGGTGGTGTGAGTAATGTATCGTTTAGTTTTAGAGGAAATGACCTGGTTCGCGAGGCGATGCACTCGGTATTTTTGTACCATGCGATCCAGGCGGGGATGAACATAGGTATCGTGAATCCTGCCCTACTTGAGATCTACGACAATATCCCCAAGGACCTATTGGAGCGGGTAGAAGATGTCATTTTAGACCGAAGAGATGATGCCACCGAGCGACTCGTGGATTTTGCCGAAACGGTAAAAGGATCGTCCAAAGAACGAAAAGTGGATCTCTCCTGGCGGGAAGAATCGCTGCAGGATCGTATCACCCGTGCCTTGGTGAAGGGAATTGATGCTTACGTCATCGAAGATACCGAAGAGGCGCGTCTAAGCGTAAATAAACCCATAGAAGTGATCGAAGGGTATTTAATGACCGGTATGAACGTGGTGGGCGATCTCTTCGGAAGTGGGAAAATGTTCCTGCCACAAGTGGTAAAGAGTGCTCGGGTGATGAAAAAAGCCGTTGCTTATCTGCTACCTTTTATAGAAGATGACAAGGATACGGTTTCTTCATCGAACGGAAAGATTTTGATGGCCACGGTCAAGGGAGATGTGCATGACATTGGTAAAAATATTGTTAGCGTAGTACTGGCCTGTAATAATTACGAAATTATCGATCTGGGGGTGATGGTCCCACCAGAAAAAATAATCGCAGAGGCCAAAGCGCATGACGTCGATGTCATAGGCCTTAGCGGTCTCATAACTCCTTCTCTGGACGAGATGGTTTTTTTGGCTAAGGAAATGGAGCGACAAGATTTTAAAGTTCCGCTATTGATAGGTGGGGCTACCACCAGTAAGGCGCACACAGCCGTAAAGATCGATCCGCAGTATGGACATGCTGTGGTTCATGTGAATGATGCCTCCCGTGCCGTGACAGTGGTAGGCGATTTGTTACAAAAGGACCGATCCGCAGGCTATATGCACACTTTGAAGGAAGAATATGCGCGTTTTCGGGAAAGCTTTTTGAATCGGCAAAAGACCAAAACGTATCACTCGCTGGACTCAGCTCGGGAGCATAAATTGAGGATTGATTGGAATACTTCGGAAATAGTGAAACCCAAAGAACTTGGTATCCAAACTATAAAAGATCTCGATCTCAAAATTCTGGATACCTATATTGACTGGACGCCTTTTTTCCGAAGTTGGGACCTGGCTGGACGATATCCTGCGATTTTAACCGATGCTGTGGTGGGACCTCAAGCTACCGAACTATTTGAAGATGCCCAAAAAATGTTGCAACGAATTTATACTGAAAAATTACTGAAGGGGAAAGCGGTCTTTGGATTGTTTGAGGCGAATTCGGTAGGGGACGATGACATTGAAGTAAGCTTTTCAGAAAAAAACCATCTATTCAGAACGCTTAGGCAACAGAGCCAAAAGGCAGCAGGACGCCCCAATTTGGCGCTGGCGGATTTTGTGGCTCCCAGGGACAGTGGCATACAAGATTATATAGGCTGTTTTTGTGTCTCTACCGGTTTTGGTACGGCAACACTGGCTTCTCAATTCGAAGCGGAGCACGACGATTATAACTCGATCATGGTCAAAGCCCTTGCCGACCGGCTCGCTGAGGCGTTCGCGGAATACCTGCATGAAAAGGTTCGCAAGGAACATTGGGGTTACGCTGGAGGGGAAGCCCTTTCCTGTGAAGAACTTATAAAAGAAAGCTATAAAGGAATACGCCCGGCACCTGGCTATCCTGCCTGTCCGGACCATCTGGAAAAGGAAACTATTTTCGAACTACTTCAAGTGACCGAAACCATAGGCGTCTCGTTGACCGAAAGCCTGGCTATGTGGCCCGCTGCTTCGGTTTCGGGATATTATTTCGGAAATCCGGAAGCGCGTTACTTCGGACTTGGAAAAATTAAAGAGGATCAGGTGGCGGATTTTGCAGCGCGTAAAAACATATCAGTAGAAAAAGCCACCAAATGGCTTCAACCAAATATTGCAGATTAGATGAAGGTTACCGAACACATAACGAAAGCCAACGGGAATACACAATTTTCGTTCGAAATTTTACCCCCTTTGAAAGGGCAGAACATTAAGTTCATTTTTGATAATATCGATCCATTGATAGAATTCAACCCCCCCTTTATCGATGTGACGTACCATCGGGAAGAGTATGTCTATAAGGAACAGGGGAATGGTCTGTTGCAAAAGCAGGTAGTGCGTAAGCGCCCTGGAACTGTGGGGATTTGCGCGGCTATTCAGAATAAATACAACGTGGATGCTATTCCTCACATTTTGTGTGGCGGATTTAGCAAGGAAGACACTGAGAACTTTTTGATCGACCTTGGCTTTTTAGGTATTGAAAATGTCATGGCCTTGCGCGGAGACGCTGTGAAGAGCGAGACTTATTTTACCCCAGAACGCGATGGACACAACTATGCCGGAGAACTGGTTTCTCAAATTTCAGACCTGAACAAAGGCGTCTATCTGGACGATGAGATTTTGAATCAGGCGCAGACCAATTTTTGTATAGGTGTCGCCGGTTATCCTGAAAAACATATGGAAGCGCCCAGTATGGATAGCGATATTTATTTTCTGAAGAAAAAGATCAAAAAAGGCGCGACCTATGTCGTTACTCAAATGTTTTTTGACAATAGTAAATACTTCACATTTGTGGATAAATGCAGAAGTGAAGGAATTACTGTCCCAATTATTCCAGGATTGAAGCCGATCGCCACCAAAAAGCAGTTGAATTTAATTCCACATCGTTTCAGTGTCGATTTACCCGATGATCTGGTCATGGAGGTGGTGAAATGCAAGGACAATGTAGGGGTGCGACAAGTGGGTGTCGATTGGTGTGTTGCGCAAAGCAAGGAGTTGATCGCTGCCGGAGTTCCTATTTTACATTATTATTCCATGGGGAAAAGTGATAATATCAAGGCAATTGCCCGGCAAGTGTTTTAAATTATTATTTTAGCGAGCCTGTCCAGGTAAATGCACCCCTAAATTTGAAATAGAAGAAATCTTCTCAGGACTTTTAATATTTCAAGATTAATGTATATTTACGGCATCCAACTAACTATGAAGTACACATTCGCATTTTTAAGTTTTCTGTTTGTAAGTTTCTGCGGTTTTTCCCAGGACGGATTGACAAACCCCTTCGCTATAGAAGCCGATTATTTTTATGGCAGTATCATGGAACACAACGATGATATTGCCCATTTAATCACCGAACATCCCAAGGGTGTTTTTTTAAGTTTTAATAAAAGGACTTACGGAAAAACGGAAGCCTCCAGAAGGTATGGATATCCCGATTGGGGATTTACCTTCGCCATTCAGGATTTTCAAAACCCGATTTTAGGAGAAAATTACAGTTTGTACAGTCATTTTAACTGGTACTTTTTGAAAAGGCATTTGGTACTTCGTGTGGGACAGGGGATTGCCTATAATACCAACCCCTACGATCCCGAAACCAACTTTTTAAACAACGCTTTTGGGTCTCATTTGTTGAGTTCCACCTTTTTGAAGGCCAACTTCGTTCAGGAAAATATATGGGAAGGTCTAGGGGTACATGCCGGCTTTACGATCATACATTACAGTAATGCGAATTTCAGAGCTCCCAACAATAGTACCAATACCTGGGCCTTTAATGCCGGGGTAAACTATTTGTTTGATCATGAGAACGAACCCAATTATGTGAGTAATGAAAACGATCCACCCAGCACCAGCCATGCCGAACGATTTAAATTCAATTTGGTATACCGTTTCGGGTGGAATGAAAGTGACGTGGTAGGTTCGGGACAATTCCCTTTTAAGACCTATTCAGCTTTTGTGGACAAACGCCTTAGTTATAAAAGCACCCTGCAAGTGGGGGTGGATTATTTCGACTCGAAGTTCCTCGAAGAATTTATTCGATATCGCAGCATCGCTTTTCCGGAAGATAATTTAACCGGCGAGGAAGATTATATTCGAGTTGGGATTTTTATTGGACATGAACTTCGCTTTGCGCGAACGGCCTTTGTATCTCAATTGGGGTATTATGCCAAATGGGATTTCGAATTTGAAAACAGAGTTTACAATCGCCTGGGAATGAAGCGCTATTTTTGGAAGGACCGCATCTTCGCCGTCGTGACGGTAAAATCACATTGGGCGAAAGCCGAAGGAGTTGAATTTGGAATAGGGGTTCGTTTGTAAAGCACCCAAAAGCAATGATTATGAAACGTTTGAAATTTTTTAGTTACGTACTGGTTTTGGTTCTTTTTTCGAGTTGTAATTCGGAAGAAGGTTTGAATTGTTTTCAATCCTCCGGAGCCATTGTACAACAGGAATTTGAGGTAAAAACATTTGAAAAAATACTGATACGCAATCGGGTGCAGTTGATCCTGGCGCAGGGTGCCGAACAAAAGGTGGTCATCGAAACGGGCGAGAATCTCATGAAGGATATTATCGTAACTTCTGCGAACAATACCTTAAGTGTCAAGAATAATAACGGCTGCAACCTGGTTCGGGATTATGGCATCACTAAAGTTTTAGTGACTTCCCCGAATATAAAAGAAATACGCAATAGTTCAGGGCTCGCCGTATTGAGCGATGGAGTATTGGCGTATCCTGTACTGCTCCTTCTTTCTGAAGATGAAGAGAACCAGGATCAATTTCATATTGACGGTGATTTCGTATTGGATTTGAATGTGGGATCCCTGAGTATCGTGGGAACCGGCATCTCCAATTTTTTCCTTACAGGTGAGGCTCAGGAAGCAAAATTCGAAATTTTTAATGGAGATGGCCGCATAGAGTCTCAGGATCTGGTGGTGCAGGATCTCACTGTGTATCACAGAGGTACTCAAAAGATGATCGTTAATCCGCAGAACTCTATTCAGGGTGAAATACGGGGATTGGGTGATATTATCTCAGTGAATGAGCCTCCTATAGTGGATGTACAGGAGTTTTTTACTGGAAGGCTTATTTTTGAGGCCCAGTAGTTAACTCAATAAACAACTTTTCCAAGGTCGTATCTTTTTGGTGTAGCTGAAGAATTTTCAGTCCGTTGTCATGTGCAAAATCGAATACTTTGGCGCGCATGTCTTCTCGGGTAGCGAAGTGAAGTTGGTAAACGAAACCGTTTCGATTTTCAACGCTTTTCACCTTGTCGAATTTTCTGAAGTGCCACTTCCTCCACGCGATAGTCAAATTCCACTTCCACGATCTGCTCTTTGTTTTGGCTTAGTTCTCCCAAAGCTTTGTCCAAAACGATCTCCCCTTTATTAATAATGATCACCCGATCACAGATGGCCTCGACTTCCTGCATAATATGGGTGGAAAGCAAGACTGTTTTTTCCTTCCCCATGGTTTTTATCAGTTCCCGGATCTCAATTAGTTGATTCGGATCCAGTCCTGTGGTAGGTTCATCGAGGATCAACACGTCGGGATCATGAAGCAATGCGTTGGCCAAACCAACACGTTGGCGATAGCCCTTGGAGAGTTGCTCGATTTTTTTATGAGCTTCGGAAGTGAGGCCGGTTTGCGCGATGACCGTATCCACCCGGGAAGGTGGAATATGATATATAGCGGCATTAAATGATAGGTATTCTTTCACATACATCTCCAAATATAAGGGATTGTGTTCGGCGAGATAGCCAACGCTCTTTTGAACCTCCTTATTTTCTTCGGAAATTTTAAATCCATTAACGGTAGCCGTCCCGTCGGTTGCCTTTAAATAAGTGGTTAGAATTTTCATTAGGGTCGATTTCCCTGCTCCATTGGGACCTAAAAATCCAACGATTTCACCTTTTTTGATTGAAAAAGAAACGTCGTTCAACGCCTTTTGCGTTCCGTAGTTTTTGGTGATATGAGAGACTTCAATAGACATTAGGTGCGAAGATAAAACTAAATAAACAGAGATGCATACAATATAAAGGAAACACTTTCAGAAATTATTCGGAAAATACAATGCTTTTTTTTGCGGTATTCGCAATACACTTAAAAAAACGTAAAAAAAACTTTGTTGTTATAAAACAAAGTGTACTTTAGCTATAACAAAATAAGCAATGAACAGATTTTTTACATTTTTTAACTTTTGGTTTTTCTATTTCTTCGGAATGGGACGGGTTGATTTGTAATTAATTGTAACAATTATATAGAAAAGCCCGGAACTTAACTTCCGGGCTTTTTTATGTACTCATAAAAAAGAAACTATTATGAAAATTGCAATCCAGGGGATAGAAGGCTCCTTTCATGACGAAGCCGTGCAAAAATTATTTCCGAAGAAAGAAGTCGAACTCATAAAGTGTGACTCGTTCGATGCTGTAACACAATGTTTAAAAAAAGGCAAAGCTGAATACGGAGTGATCGCTATCGAAAACACCATAGCCGGTTCCATTTTGACCAATTACAATCTGTTGGAAGCCGGGGATTTTGAAATTATCGATGAGGTATTTTTGAACATACAAATGTATTTGATGTCCCTAGAAAGTGAATCCATTATCGACATATTCGAGGTGCATTCTCATCCGGTTGCCTTGCTACAGTGCAAAGATTATCTTCGGAAGTTTCCACCACAATTCAAGGTGATCGAAGGCAGGGATACGGCTAGTGAGGCCAAACGTATCAGGGAGAATAACCTAAAAGGGGTCGCTGCCATAGCTGGCAAGCAAGTCGCCGAACGATATGGACTTAAAATCCTTGACAGTAATATTCAGGATATTAAAGAAAATCAGACCCGTTTTGTCCTGATTGGAAAAAGAGGTTCGACCTTGAGCAAAAAATCGCCTGATAAAGCAACCATTCGATTCGTATTGGGCAGTGAGGTGGGAACCTTGAGCAATGCCTTGCAAATATTGGCGAGATACGAGATCAATTTAACCAAGATACAGTCGCTTCCCATGTTGGGAACGCCATGGAAATATGCCTTTTTTGTAGATGTCACCTTTGGGGATGTTCAGAATTTTTACGGGGCTATGGAATCACTGGAGCCTGCCGTTAAAGAACTTAAAATAGTGGGAACCTATGCCCAGAACAAGAATAACGTACCCAGTGAATTAACAAATATCGAAGCGCATGGAGAATAAGAAAGAATTAAGAAATTGGTTAAATGCCATGGAACTCTCGCACCCATTGGTCATTGCAGGCCCTTGTAGCGCCGAGACCGAGGAGCAGGTACTAAAGATAGCACACCAATTGAAAGATACAGACGCCACGGTATTACGCGCGGGCATTTGGAAACCTCGCACCCGACCGGGAAATTTTGAAGGAGTAGGTGTCAAAGGTTTAAAATGGCTGCAAAGGGCGAAAGAAGAAACGGGAATGCTTATCACGACCGAGGTCGCCAATGCTAATCATGTGGAGGAGGCAATGAAACACGATATTGATATATTCTGGATTGGGGCCAGAACCACGGTATCTCCTTTTATTGTTCAGGAAATTGCCGATGCCCTGAAGGGAACCGATAAACCCGTGCTGGTCAAGAACCCGATAAATCCCGACCTCGCGCTTTGGTTGGGTGCGGTGGAACGCTTTTATGAAGCGGGTGTTAAAAATTTGGGAGTTATCCATCGCGGATTCTCTACCTATGAAAAAACCAGTTACCGCAACAATCCCGAATGGCAAATACCCATTGATCTGCAGACCCGTTTTCCCGATCTGCCGCTAATTTTGGACCCATCACACATTGCAGGCCGCCGCGACATTATTTTTGATTTGAGCCAAACTGCGCTAGAACTCAACTACGATGGCTTAATGATCGAAACCCATTACGACCCAGACAATGCCTGGAGTGATGCCAAGCAGCAAATTACCCCGGAAACACTGGCGCAAATCACCATCGATCTGAAAATAAGAGCGGAAGAGGGCGAAGACCTGGAGTACAAGAAAAATATCACAAAACTTAGGATGAAGATCGAAGATATCGATACGAAGCTCATCAATACCTTTGGAAAACGTATGGAGGTAGTAGATAAAATTGGGATATTGAAACGGGAGAACAATGTCGCCATTCTTCAAAGTAAGCGCTGGCAGGAGATCATGGACCGAATGTTGGCGGAAGGACAATCTAATAACCTCAGTAAAGAGTTTATTATAAAAGTGTTCAAGGCCATTCACCAGGAGTCTATCGACCACCAAAAGCAACTTGAGAAAACTGTTTGATCTGTCAAATAGAGCCTGAAATGAAATTTTTCAGGCTCTTTTGTTTGGTGGAGCAATCGGGGGACTTTATTTAATTCGATTAAAGGACCCTTCATTCTTAGTAAAAGTGGCTATTTTTGTTTCTGAAAAAATTGTGGTAAAGGATATCACCTGCGTACAATGAAAGGAATTGTTTATAAATCTACCGGAAGTTGGTATATCGTAAAGGCCGAAGACGGTGTCTTTTACGAATGCCGGATAAAGGGTAAATTTCGTTTAGGTGGTATTAAGAGTACGAATCCTGTTTCGGTGGGAGATCATGTGCATTTTAAGGTAGAGACCAAGGGCGATGAGACGGTAGGGATTATTCATAAAATAGACGAGCGCGATAATTATATCATTCGGAAGAGTGTTAATTTGTCCAAGCAAACTCACATAATTGCCGCCAATATCGACGTAGCTTTTTTGCTGGTCACCCTCAACAACCCGCCAACCTTTACCACGTTTATTGATCGTTTCTTGGTGACCGCCGAAGCCTACCACATTAAAGCGGTCTTATTGTTCAATAAGGTGGATACCTACAACCCGGACGAACTGGGGGAAATAAAATTTCTGGCTGCGCTTTATCGCGAAATTGGATATGAATGCCTGGGTATTTCAGCAAAAACAGGAAAGAACATTGATAAGCTAAAGGCCCTGATGAAGGAGAAAGTGTGTATGTTTTCGGGACATAGCGGGGTGGGGAAATCTACTTTGATCAATGCCCTGGAACCGGAGCTGAATTTGAAGACCTCAGAAATAAGCGAACAACACCAGCAAGGGCAACACACCACCACCTTCGCCGAAATGTACGACCTGTCGTTCGATGCGAAGATCATTGATACTCCCGGTATCAAAGGCTTCGGTGTTGTCGAAATTGACAGGGAGGAATTGGGAGATTATTTCCCCGAATTCTTTCAAAGGAAACAAGATTGTAAGTTTAACAATTGCATGCATCTGGAAGAACCAAAATGCGCGATAAAAGAAGCATTGGAGCAAGGTGAGATCGCCTGGTCGCGTTATAAAAGCTACCTTCAGATCCTGGAAGGCGAGGAAGAACATTACAGAAAGGATACTTATACTAATGAATAGAGTTTAAAACGATATCACTTCGAGTGTTTCCATTCAAACCCAATAGTTTGAATGGAAATGTATCGAGAAGTAGCTGCACAATTTGCATTTGCTCCTTTTATTCTTAATAATCAATAATCAATAATCAATAATCAATTCATGCGTGCCGTCATTCAAAGAGTAAAAGAAGCTTCGGTTACCATCGATGGGACAGTACTATCTGAAATTGGGCCTGGCTTTCTGGTGCTGTTGGGGATTGAAAACGCCGACGCCCGGGAAGATATCGAATGGTTGAGCCGAAAGATCGCCCAATTGCGTGTTTTTAGTGATGCCGAAGGGGCCATGAACCGTTCTATTCTGGATACCGGGGGAGATGTGATCGTAGTGAGCCAATTCACGCTTCACGCAAGTACCAAAAAAGGTAACAGACCCTCATTTATCAAAGCGGCACGCCCCGAAACGGCCATTCCGCTCTATGATGCTTTCCTGAAACAAATGAGTCTGGAACTGGGCAAGAAGGTGCAGCACGGATCCTTTGGAGCCATGATGGATGTGGCTTTAATCAACGATGGACCGGTAACCATAACTATGGATACAAAGAAGCGGGAATAGTTTTTTAGTTTTCCAAATTTGTTTAGCTTAGCCTGCTCCCCTAAAAATGCGATTTGCTATACTATGAAGTACCTTATAAGCTTATTTCTTTTACTAGTTTTTTTTCCGAGCTTTTCTCAAAATGAGTATTCGGTAGATAGAATACCTTCCGAATTAATATCCAATGCGAACAGTGTGGTTCGGAAAGAGCTGGTCAAACTGGAAATCCTAAGTGTGGAAGAACTTAAAATCACCAGCGAAATCGCCATTACCGTATTGAATAAAAATGGGAAAAATCACATCCAACCCTATGTAAATTATGATAAGTCCACAAAAGTGAAAAGTGTGGAAGTCCTTGTCTACGATAAAGATGGGGAAGAGATCAAGAAGATTCGAAAAAGAGATTTTTTAGATTTGAGCGCAGTGGACGGAAGTACCCTCTACTCAGATGACCGCGTATTGGCTTTTAACTATACACCTGCCGCATATCCCTATACGATTGTTTTTTCATATACCATTGAGACCAGTAACACGGCCTTTATTCAACCTTTTTTCCCCATAGGGAACTACAATAGTAGTGTGATGGAGAGTCAGCATATTATTGATTATAATCCGGGAGTTCAACTTAAATATAAGAAGTTTGACCCCAAGGAAGCTATTGTTTTGAGTGAGACGGGAAATCGAATTTCAATCGTCGCAAAGAATTTGAAGGCGATGGATTCGGAGAATCACAGCCCGCGTTTTGATGAGTTTGCTCCACATGTGCTCTTTTCTTTGGATACTTTTTATCTGGAAGGTGTGATGGGAAATGGTCGGGATTGGAATCAATTTGGAAAGTGGATGTATTCCAGTTTGCTGCAGGACGTATCTTCATTACCCGCCGGTACCCGGGAAAAAATAAAACAACTGGTAGCTGGAGATCTCACCATGAAGGAAAAAGCGCGCAGGGTATATGCATATGTGCAGGAAAATACCCGCTACATAAGCGTACAAATTGGAATTGGCGGCTGGAAACCCATGTCTGCCACTGAAGTGGATAATGTGGGTTATGGCGATTGCAAAGCCCTTACCAATTACACCAAAGCCTTATTGGACGCGGCCGAAGTTCCTTCCTATTATACGGTGGTTTACGCGGGAAGCGATAAGCGAAACATACTTCCCGATTTCCCTTCGTTACAAGGCAATCATGTAATCCTGGCCGTACCCGATGCCGAAGAGACCATATGGCTTGAATGTACAAGTCAGGACATCCCATTTGGATTTTTAGGAAGTTTTACAGACGACAGAGATGTGCTTATGATCACTCCCGAAGGAGGTAAAATTGCGCATACACAATCCTACGGTTTCAAAGACAATAGCTTGTCCACCCTGGGTTCCTGCATTCTGGATACGAATGGAAATATTTCAGTAAAGGCCGAAATTACGGCTACTGGAATTCAATACTATCAACGCTATCGGGTGCTTTCAGAAAAACAAGATGACAAGGAAAAGTTTTATAAGAACTATTGGGATTATATCGATAATATTTCGATCAATTCCATCGCTTTTGAAAATGAAAAGGACCGCATACAACTAAAGGAAAGTATCGATTTTGACGCGCGATCATATCCCAGTTTTGCCGGAGATAATATTATTTTTAATGTCAATGTACTGAACCGTGCCACTTATATCCCCAAACGCTATAAAGACAGGGAACGGCCGCTCTATCTTTCGAGAGGTTATATAGATGTTGACGAAGTAACCATCGAGCTTCCCAAAACTTATTCCGTGAACACTTTGCCCGAGCCTATTCAACTCGAATCAAAATTTGGGGTGTATGCTTCGGAAGTAAAACAACAAGAGGACGGGACCTTGCTATATTCCCGAAAATTTGAATTATACGAAGGCTCTTTTCCGAAGGAAGAATATGAGAATTACCGTAAATTCAGAAAAAAAATTGCTAAGAACGACAATCAGAAGATCATACTAACCAAACAAGAATAAATGAAAAAGGTACTTTTTAACATCCTGTTGATTTCACTCCTCTGGATTGCTGAAACCAATGCCCAAATAATTGAAATGGGTGAAATATCTAAGCAAGAACTGGAAATGAAAAGTGATCCGTTGTTTCCAGATGCCAATGCTATCGTCCTTTATCGGGATGTGAATATTTATTTGGGCAGATATGTCGAGGTACATGAGCGGATCAAAATCTTTAATGAAGAAGGTTACGACTATGCTACGATTCGAATTCCCTACCCCGACGTCACCAAGTTAAAAGGAGCCAGCTACAGTCTTGTGAATGGACAGGTAGTGGAAACCAAACTGGATAAAGATCTCATCTTTACCGATGAGGTGATAAAAGGTGTGGAAATCAAAAAGTTCACCTTTCCAAATATAGCTCCGGGTTCCATCGTCGAGCTTTTCTATAAGAGTGAAAGGGCAACAGGCAGTGATATCGATATTCAATACGACATTCCTATTAAAAAAGTGAAGGTAAAGGTTACTAATAAGAGTCAACTGGGAATCGAAATATTACAAAACCCAAGGGCATTTCTCAATGTGAGTCGAGTAGAAGGCAGTAATTCTACTACCATCTCGGCCAATAATGTTCCAGCCCTGGAGCCTGAGAAATACGTGTACGATATGGATATTTATCGTTCATATCTAAAAATTAATATTACCGCAGCCACCGATAGTTTTATGTTCGGATCGTGGAAAGGCTTATTGGAAATTCTCTTTGAAATTGATACGTTCTCTGAGGGTATTAAATCGAAAGGTTTCTACAAAGATGAGGTTGCACTAGCAGTTGGAAATGAAACGGACCCACTTAAAAAAGCTCGTTTGATCTATAATTATTTAAAAACGGAAATGAAATGGAACGAGGACTATGGATTTGTTCCCCAACAATCTGTCAGGACGACTTTTAAGGATAAGGAAGGAAGTATTGCAGACATCAACATGCTTTTTATATCAATGCTCAATAGTGTGGATATTGATGCGCGCCCTGTCCTTATCTCTACCAAATTAAACGGCATTCCGCTAACGGCAAGTGCCGGTGCTTTCAATGCGTTGATTGCCGCTGTCCAAATAAACAATAAGACCCATCTATTTGATGTGGCACACGATAAATCGGATGTCAACTTTCTTGCACCCCATTTTTTGAATTGGGAAGGCCTCCGTGTTCTCGAGGATAAATCCTTCGATTGGGTTTCGCTTACCAAGGCCAGAATGTCTCCTAAAAATATTATCGCCAAGGCGGAGATCGACGAAGATTTATTACTCATCGGTAATGTGAAAGAGCGACATGGGGGTTATTATTCGATCAATAAGAAATCTGAAATTAAAGACCTTGGTGAAAATAAGGTCGCAACTATTTTGGATTATTCGAAGAATGGATTGGAAGTGACCGATGTCACTACTAATGATGAGAAAACTGGCTATACCGATATCAGTTTCGAATTTGAACTGGACAATGCCATTGACGAAATAGAAAATAAATTATACTTTTCCCCACTTCTTTTCTTCACCTTGGACGAAAATCCTTTTTTAAAGGAGGAGCGTACTTATTCCATTGATTTCGGGTATCCTTTTAAGGATCAAACCATGCTTACGATTAAAATTCCGGAGAACTATCAAATAGAATCTATGCCGGAACCGGCCCGAATATCGCTGCCGGACAACGCAGGCTCATTTACGTATCGTATTACGGGAGCTGGTGCTAATATTCAAGTCTCAACCTCCTTTCAAATAAACACTCCGGTGTTGGCTTATGATCAATACCAAAGCATCAAAGAGTTTTTTAAAATTCGAATAACCAAAGAAAACGAGAAGATCGTCCTTTCAAAAATATAGGAATCATGAATATTCAAGACGCCCAAAAGCAGGTGGATGCGTGGATAAAAGAACACGGCGTTCGTTACTTTAATGAGTTGACCAATATGGCGCAACTCACCGAAGAAGTTGGAGAAGTAGCCCGCATCATTGCACGTCGTTATGGAGAACAGAGTGAAAAGGAAAGTGACAAGAATAAGGATCTGGGGGAAGAACTCTCAGACGTCGTTTTTGTAGTGCTTTGCCTGGCCAATCAAACAGGAGTGGACCTGCAGGAGGCCTTTGATCGAAGAATGGAACATAAAGCCAAACGCGATCATGACCGCCATCAGAATAACAAAAAATTAAAGTGATGTTCAGCCGTATAGTCAATTATGAAGGGTTTTGGAGATCGGTGTTATTCTTATCGTTTATGTACCTGTTGATCATTCTGGTATTACAATGGGTTGCTACAGGTTTTTCTTCGGAATTTATCGAAATATTATGGAATTCGGGTAAAGTTTGGATGTTACCTATTGCCGGATTTGTAGCGGGTTTTATGGTGAGCTACGGAAAGTTCTGGGGAAAATTGAAACGAGAAGACAAACGAAAATGAAAGCGGTACTTTTTTCTGAAGAAAACAAGGCAATTCGAGCCCAAATCGCGGTCACCGGTTCCAAAAGTGAGTCGAACCGATTGTTGATCCTGCAAGCCTTATATCCCAATTTGACTATTGAAAACCTTTCGAAAAGTGACGATACACAGGTGCTTTCTGAAGGGCTTACAGCAACCGAAGGAACGGTAGACATTCACCACGCCGGAACGGCCATGCGGTTTTTGACCGCTTATTTTGCTTCCCGGGATGATGGGGAGATTCTCTTAACCGGAAGCCCAAGAATGCAGCAACGCCCCATTGCTATTTTGGTGGATGCCCTTAGAAGCCTGGGGGCTCAAATTGAATACGAAAGCGAAGAAGGATTTCCTCCCTTGAGGATCTTCGGAAAAAAACTCACCAAGACTACGGTATCACTGGCTGCCCATGTAAGCAGTCAGTATATTTCCGCCTTGATGCTTATCGCCCCGTCACTTCCCAATGGATTGATCCTTCATTTGGACGGCATAATTACCTCTGTGCCTTACATTACCATGACGCTGTCTCTTCTGGATCAATTGGGAATCAAGGGCTCTTTTCAGAATAATACTATCACCATCCCAGCCTTTACAAAAATTAAAAACACCCGGATCACAGTCGAAAGCGACTGGAGTTCGGCTTCGTATTTTTACAGTATTGTGGCCCTGTCAACAAATACCTCGGTACACTTGACAAGCTATCGAAAGCAAAGTTTGCAGGGAGATGCACATCTGGCACATCTCTACGAGTCCCTGGGGGTAAAAACCGAGTTTCTGCCTTCGGAAAACGCCATCCTGCTTTCAAAGACAGACCATCGCCTTCAAGACACCTTTACCTTCGAATTATCAAATACACCCGATATTGCTCAAACCATAGCAGTGAGTTGTTTCGGTTTAGGGAAGGGATGTTTTTTAACGGGCCTGCACACCTTGAGAATAAAAGAAACCGACCGCCTTTCAGCCTTAAAAATAGAATTGGAAAAACTGGGTGGCAGCGTCGAGATCACTAAAGATTCGCTGCGCTTGCTTCCGGCTGTAAAGATTTCAGAAAATATTGAAATAGACACCTATAACGATCACCGAATGGCCATGGCGTTTGCGCCACTTGCCCTGAGAGTTCCCATCACGATCAATGATTGTGAGGTAGTTTCAAAATCTTTTCCCGGTTTTTGGGAAGATATTGCGAATCTCGGAATCTCTGTGACGACTGACTAGGCGATGGGTGTATATCATAGGAGTGGCTTGTAAGGGCGATTTGAAACACAAACTGCATAAAATAGCAGCATGAATAAATAATAAACGGACATTTACTTGACAACCCCTATGCTGAGGTTGTATATTTGCCCTCTTTCACACAAAACACACTACCTATGGGAATGAAATTATCCAATTTTAGCTTCAATCTGCCTGAGGAACTTTTAGCCGAGTATCCCGCCCCAATTAGGGACGAAGCCCGGTTGATGGTACTCAATCGGGAAACCAAGACGATTGAGCACAAAATGTTTAAGGATTTGATTGATTATTTTAAAGAAGATGATGTGCTGGTCCTGAATAATACTAAAGTTTTTCCGGCTCGTTTATTTGGAAATAAAGAAAAAACCGGAGCCCGGATCGAAGTGTTCTTATTGCGTGAATTGAACAGCGAAACCCGTCTTTGGGACGTTTTGGTAGATCCGGCGCGAAAAATTAGAATTGGAAATAAACTCTACTTTGGAGATGACGAGTCTTTGGTAGCTGAGGTCATAGACAATACCACTTCCCGTGGGAGAACGCTACGATTCCTGTTTGACGGCTCTTATGAAGAATTCCGGAGTAAATTAACCGAACTTGGAGAAACACCGCTTCCCAAATATATCAAGCGAGACGTAGAACCCGAAGATGCGGAACGATATCAAACCATATTTGCGAAATCCGAAGGTGCCGTTGCTGCCCCTACTGCTGGCTTGCATTTTTCAAAACATTTATTAAAGCGCCTTGAAATTAAGGGTATCGATTTTGCGGAAGTGACCCTTCATGTGGGGCTTGGAACTTTCAGTCCTGTTGAAGTGGAGGACCTTTCCAAACATAAAATGGACAGCGAAGAGATCATTATTAAGGAAGATGCGGTAAGAATTATCAATAATGGGATTGTAAAGAAAAGACGTATTTGTGCAGTGGGAACTACCGCCATGCGTGCTTTAGAGAGTTCAGTTTCTTCCAATCATACCTTGAACGCCTACACAGGTTGGACCAATAAGTTTATTTTTCCACCTTACGAATTTAGTATTGCCAATAGCATGGTCACCAATTTCCATACGCCAAAATCTACATTGTTGATGATGGTTGCGGCTTTTGCGGGGCACGAGTTTGTCAAAGAGGCGTATGCCGAAGCGATCAAGGAAAAATATCGATTTTACACCTATGGTGACGCTATGTTGATCATCTAATGGTGGTTATATGAAATTAAAAATCCCGTGCCCATCAGCTCGGGATATTTTTTGCGTCATTTTTTTATTTCTCAAGTGAAAATAAAAAAGTATCTTTATCTGTTACCACAGTATAACTAACTAATGGTCTTTTTGAAAAAAATACTTTTTTCTCTACTTTTTTCCGTGGCATTCTTTTCTGCTTTTGCGCAAGAAACCAACGGAACCGACCCGCTTAGTTGGGATTTGAATCTTGAAACCATAGAGCCTATTGAGTTACCTCCTTTGGACCTTACATTGATCCGGCAGGAGGATAGTATCAACGATCTGGATAAAAGCCAGCCTTGGCGTTACGGGATCGAACGCCCCATTGTTTTAGATATGGAGGCCTATGGTATTTGGAGCACACTGGAAACGGGTGACCGTATATGGCGGGTGGCCATTAAATCTCCCCATGCCATTAACCTGAGCGTAAATTTCAACGATTTTCATCTGCCTTTGGGAGCGAGATTGCAATTATACAATAGTGATCGTTCCGACAAGTCTAAAACTTATTCCAACGAAAATAACCGATCATCAAAGGTATTGGGCTCCTGGTTCGTTAGTGGTGACGTAATTTGGGTTGAATACTTTGAACCTTCCTCCGTAGTTGGAACCGTTGCCCTGGAAATTGGAAGTATTATACATGGCTATCGTTTGGGAATTGTAAATGAATGGGTCGATGGAACACGAGGCTTGAACGACTCAGGGGATTGTAACTATGACGTAAACTGCTTTGTGGGTTCCGAATTTGAACCAAAAAAGAATTTGGTCAAAAGGGCTGTTGCCCTGCTTAATCTTGGAAATGGTCATTTGTGTTCCGCTTCTCTGGTCAATAATACCGGCTCCAATAAAAAACCCTATTTGCTTACGGCCAATCATTGCCTGAATAATTCAGACCCGGCCCTTTGGTCGGTTCGATTCAACTGGATGAGTCCAAACCCCATTTGTGGCTCTACCGAAAATAGTGCCGATATTCAGAGTAATTTTACCATGAGTGGTGCTCAATTGAGAGCGAATAGCGGTCAAAGTGATTTTGCCCTGGTTGAATTGTATAATGCCATACCCACTTCCTGGGACGTAGCCTTTTCTGGTTGGGATCGTACCGATGCCATACCAGCCTACCAGGTAGGAATTCACCATCCCAATGGTGATATTATGAAAATATGCCGCGACGACGACAGTGCCATCAAAGAAAATGCCAACGGAACCGATGTTTGGCTTATCAAAGGGGTGACTGCAGGTAATGGAAATGGCTGGGAACTTGGAACTACCGAAAGTGGCTCCTCCGGCTCTCCTTTGTTCAACGAAGAGGGAAGGATTATTGGCCAGTTATACGCGGGCTTGTCTTTCTGCAACGGACTTGAGAATAACGGCGAATATGATGTCTACGGAAGGTTTGGCGTGTCCTGGGATTATGGAAATACCCCCGAAACACGTTTGGAAGATTGGCTGGATCCGTTGGGTACCGGGCAAATTACCATGGATGCCCTGCAAAATGCTTTGAGCGTCACCGATATTGAAATTGCCTCCCGATTGGATATTTTCCCAAACCCGGCTTCCGAATACATTATGGTCATGAACACCCAATTCCCGAATCTCACTTATCGTTTCTATGATGTTCTGGGCAGGGAAGTGCAGTCTGGAAATGTTTCTAATTCTGAGAACAGGATCAACGTGACCGGAATGGAAGAAGGAATTTATTTTTTATATCTCGTTGACGAAGATTCGCAAAACGATGTCACTAAGAAGATTATCATCGACAAACTATAGCTTTCCATATATATAAATACGTGCCTCTTTCACTATGGAAGAGGTTTTTTTTGCTACCTAAATATGTGGTAATTTTGCGACAATGATTTTAGAAAAAAAAGATATACGGGCACTCTCAAAAGAAGAATTACGTGCTTTCTTTGAAGGTATTGGTGAAAAGGCTTTTCGGGGCAACCAGGTATACGAATGGCTTTGGGGCAAAGGAATACACTCCTTTGACGATATGACGAATATTTCGAAAGAAACCCGGGCCCATTTGGAGGATAATTTCGTGATCAATCACATTAAAGTGGACCACATGCAAAAGAGTAATGATGGGACCATTAAAAATGCTGTAAAATTATTTGACGGCCTTATCGTTGAGTCTGTTTTGATACCCACAGCAAGCCGAACAACGGCCTGTGTGTCCTCGCAAGTAGGTTGTAGCCTGGATTGCAAGTTTTGTGCCACGGCGCGCTTAAAACGAATGCGAAACCTCAATCCCGATGAAATCTACGATCAGGTGGTGGCCATTCACAAGGAAAGTATGCTGTATTTTGACAGGCCATTGTCCAATATTGTGTTTATGGGTATGGGAGAGCCTCTTATGAATTATAAGAACGTATTGCTTTCCATTGACAAAATCACCAGCGACGAAGGTCTGGGGATGTCCCCGAAGCGGATTACGGTTTCTACCTCAGGCGTACCAAAAATGATCAAAAAGATGGCCGATGATGCTGTAAAATTCAATTTGGCTGTTTCCCTGCACTCTGCGATCCAGGAAACGCGGGAGCAGATCATGCCCTTTGCCAAAAGTTTTAATCTGGACGATTTACGCGAGTCATTGGTATATTGGTATGCCAAGACCAAAAAGATCATTACTTATGAATACATTGTCTGGGACGGTATTAACGACACAGAGGCGGACATCAAGGCGTTGGTGAAGTTTTGCAAGTATGCCCCCTGCAAAGTGAATATCATTGAATACAACCCTATTGACGACGGAGAGTTTCAACAGGCAGATTCGGGTGCCGTCGATCTGTATCTGGAACAATTGGAGAAAAACAGGATTCCTGCGACTGTGCGCAGAAGCCGGGGAAAAGATATTGATGCGGCCTGTGGTCAATTGGCCAATAAGCAATAAGTAGGGGCAATTTCCTATCTTTGATTCCTGACATGAAAATCGTCTCACAAATAAAATCTCCTATCGAGGCCGAGATGGAACTCTTTGAAAAAAAGTTTTCCGAATCGATGGCTACCAAAGTTTCCCTTTTAAGCAGAATTACCCATTATGTGGTCAACCGAAAAGGCAAGCAAATGCGGCCCATGTTCGTCTTTCTTATTGCCAAAATGTGTAATGATGGTGTCGTCAATGAACGTACGTATCGCGGAGCATCGGTGATCGAACTTATACACACCGCGACTCTGGTGCATGATGATGTGGTGGACGATAGTAACCGACGACGGGGGTTCTTTTCCGTCAATGCACTTTGGAAGAACAAAATCGCCGTTTTAGTGGGTGACTATCTGTTGTCGAAAGGCTTGATCCTCTCCATCGATAATGATGATTTTGACCTGCTGAAGATCATTTCGGTGGCCGTGCGGGAAATGAGTGAAGGGGAGTTGCTCCAAATAGAGAAGGCACGCCGCCTTGATATTACTGAAGACACCTATTTTGAGATCATTCGTCAAAAAACAGCCACCCTTATTGCTGCCTGCTGTGCCATGGGAGCCCAGTCTGTGAGCGCTACTGAAGAAGTGGTTGAGGATATGCGCAAATTCGGAGAACTCATTGGGGTGGCCTTTCAAATAAAAGATGATCTCTTTGATTACGGAACTGAAAAAATAGGGAAGCCCACAGGAATTGACATCAAGGAAAAGAAAATGACGCTGCCGTTGATCCATACCTTGAATGTGGTGAGTCCCAAAGAAAAGAGCTGGTTGATCAATTCGGTAAAGAATCACAATTTGGACAAAAAGCGTGTGGATGAGGTGATCGCTTTTGTAAAAAATAACGGCGGGTTGGAGTATGCCACTAATCAAATGAAGATCTACCAGGAGGAGGCACTAGAATTACTTCGGAAATTCCCTAAATCACCTTACAAAGATTCGCTGGAACTCATGGTTAATTATGTGATCGACCGCAAGAAATAGTTGAATTAGCAGGCAGTATTCAGTTGTAGTTGGCAGTGGCTGAGGTAATGACATCCCCACTGACTAATGAATAGTACTACTGCTACTGCCAAGTTCCAACTTTTTTTACACTCCCCGGGCAACCTTTTTCTATTAACTTGCGTCTATATAATTGAAGCGTTATAGCACGTGGTGAATGAAAGTACTATCCTTACATAAAAATTATAGCAGACTTATTAGCAGGGCGAAAAAAGGCCATCGAAAAGCGCAACACGAATTGTACGAGCTTTTCGCACCAAAAATGCTAAGTGTGTGCAGACAATATGTTAAACGGCAGGAAGTGGCGGAGGAAGTGATGCTTGGAGGCTTTTTGAAGGTGTTCACGCATTTGGATTCGTACAAGAATGAAGGAAGTTTCGAAGGTTGGATTCGTCGTATTATGGTCAATGAGGCTATCTCTCAATTGCGCAGAGATAAAAAACTGATGTTTCAGAATGAGACCGAAATTGAAAATTCGATGGAACATGTCGCTTATATAGAAACGGAATTGGAGGTAGCTGAGATTCAAAAAATGATCGATGCATTGCCCGAGGGTTACAAAACGGTTTTTGTGTTATATGCCGTAGATGGGTATAAACATAGTGAGATCGCAGAACTTCTTCAGATCTCGGAAAGTACTTCTAAAACGCAGTTGTTCAAGGCACGAAAAATGCTTCAGAAGAAAATTACCCAAGAAAACAAATTGAGTTATGGCACCCTTTAAATTTGAAGAGAACATTCGGGAGAAATTACAGGAACGGGAGCTTCAGCCCGGCAAAGATGCCTGGAATAAATTGGCGGCTCAATTGGAGCAAGTGCCGGTAAAGAAGAATACTAAAGTTATCTGGATGGCTGTTGCTGCTGGAATGGCCGGAGTTTTGCTGGTGATCTCTTTCCTTTGGCAAAGCGGCGATCAGCAGGCAACGCCACAAATAGTAGTGGAAGAAGTGGTGACTCCTGAGATCAATGATGTAAAGGAGAGTCCGCTAAAAAAGGAAACTGCTTTGGGTGATGCTACTGAAGAAAATAGGACTGAAACCACGAATTCTAAGGAATTGGATGCTTCGGCGAAAGGAACTGTGGTACGGGAAAACACCGATGTTTTGGTGGCTAAGGCAGCAGCAACCCGGAAGAATTCCAATGAGAACGCTGCCCTAACTTCCGAAGAAAATAAAGGACTCACCCTTGCTGTCGATCGCCAGGAAAACGCCGTGATTGCTGAGAATACTGCAGAAAATATAACTCGTAAAAACCTGCCGAACTCCAAAGAAGAACGTTTTGTTGAAACGAAAGTGGACGAGGTAGTTGCGACAATCCAGGGGATTCAGAAAGTTAAGAATACCGTAACGGTGGAGGAGATCGATGCGCTTTTGGCCCAGGCACAACGCGATATCGCCACCCATAGAATCCTGAATTCAGGGAATGAAAAGATCGATGCGATGGCATTGTTACACGATGTAGAAACCGAATTGGAACGCAGTTTCAGAAATAGGGTATTTGATGCCTTGGGAGCAGGTTTCAACAAAGTGCGTTCTGCTGTTGCGCAACGCAATAATTAACTATTCATCAATCACGCTTTATTATCGAAAGCACTTAAAATACGAACAAAATGAAAACAATTACCTATTGCATCGCATTAGTGATGTGGGCGCTAGCCTTGGCTACTGGTAACGCCCAGGAAGAAAACGAGAAGCAGAACGCCAGGATAACCATTCTTGAAAACAGCCGGGAACAAATTGTCAACAATGAAAAGGAAGCCCTTAAAAAAGAAGTGGAAACCATCAATCGACGCCTCGAAAATGAGGAGATTACCTTGGCCGAAGCTGAATTGTTAAAAAAGGCTGCTGCCGAAAAACGGGCCCTTAATATTGAAAATAAACTCGCGATCATTGAAAACAAAATTGAACTGTTAAAACGAAATGGAGAAGAAAACGGGCTTGAAACCGACAAACTAGAGCTGAATTTCTTTGCAGACGGAGAGGTGATAGGGTTCAGTTATACACCCCGGAAGCGTAAATATGACCGCCGTACTACCAGTGACTTTGTGCTGGCATTTGGACTCAATAATGTAATTACCAAGGGTGAATCACTTGAAGACAGTGATTTTAAGGTTGCGGGAAGCCGTTTTGCCGAAATTGGTTGGGCCTGGAAAACCAGAGTTTTTAAGGAAAGCGAATTGGCTTCGAATAAAATATGGGTTTTCGTTTCAGTTCAATGGTTTGAAGCCTACTGACAATCGTTATTTTGTGGATACCGGATCTGTAACCGAGTTGCAAACCTTTGAAGCGGATTTGGACAAATCCAAGTTTCGGGTAGATAACCTTGTTTTTCCAATACACTTTGAATTAGGCCCTTCCACCAAGATTGAAAAAGAGGATTATTTCAGATACAGTACGCACAAAAAGATAAAAGTGGGAGTTGGAGGATATGCTGGTTTCCGTCTGGCCAGTCGCCAAAAATTGAAGTTCAACAATGGCATGGATGATGTGAAACAGAAGTTTAAAGGAGATTATAATGCGAATGACTTTATTTATGGTCTGAGCGCCTATTTGGGTTGGAGAGATGTTGCTTTGTACGCGAAATACGATCTCAACACCCTCTTTAAAGACAATCCTGTCGAGCAGCGCAACGTGTCCCTCGGTTTGAGATTTGATATGGATTAATGACATCTAAGCGCGGAATTTTTAATTACTGCCTTAAACTTTCTGTTTTATATTCTGAAAAGGCCTCTTTTATCGAAAAGGGGCCTTTTTGTTGATAATAAGTACGCGCTAAAAAAGGGTTTTCCCTCAATATTTCACATCTTTGAATACTCAATACTGAAAATTGATCTCAAGAACTACCATAGACAATGTATTTGATACCGCCCGAGTCGAGGAGGTGATTGGTGATTTTGTTCAGTTAAAGAAATCGGGTAGTAATTTTAAGGGGTTGAGTCCTTTCAGTGATGAGCGAACTCCTAGTTTTATGGTGTCTCCGGTAAAGCAAATTTGGAAGGATTTCTCCAGCGGCAAAGGGGGAAATGTTGTTGCATTTTTAATGGAACACGAGCATTTCACCTACCCGGAAGCCATTAAGTACCTGGCCAGGAAATATGGAATTGAGATAGAAGAAACCGAGCAGACCAACGAACAAAAAGAACTGGCCAGCGAGCGGGAGAGCCTGTATCTGGTGAGCGAATTCGCTAAGGATTATTTTCACGATACCCTTTTGAATAGTGAACAAGGCAAGGCCATAGGCAAAACCTATTTCAAAGAACGAGGTTTTACCGAGGAAACCATTAAGAGATTCACGTTGGGCTATTCTCCGGATACCTGGGATGCGTTTACGTCTCACGCTTTGAAAAACGGCTATCAGCTGGGCTTTTTAGAGAAGACCGGACTTACTATTGTTAAGGGTGACAAACAATTCGATCGCTTTAAAGGCAGGGTGATGTTTCCCATCGTAAGCATGAGTGGCCGTGTGTTGGGTTTTGGAGGCCGAATATTGACCAGCGATAAAAAGGCCGCCAAATATCTCAATTCGCCCGAGAGCGATATTTATCATAAAAGCAAAGTACTTTACGGAATTTACCATGCCAAGCAGAGCATTGCCAAGGAAGATAATTGTTATTTGGTCGAAGGGTATACCGATGTTATTCAGTTTTATCAACGCGGGATACATAATGTGGTTTCCTCATCGGGGACCGCTCTTACTCCGGAGCAAATACGCCTGATTAATCGATTAACCCAAAATATTACCGTGCTCTTTGACGGAGATGCGGCGGGTTTGAGAGCATCGCTCCGGGGGGTGGATCTTATTCTCGAACAGGGAATGAATGTAAAGATATGTACGTTCCCGGAAGGCGAAGATCCCGATAGTTTTGCTAGAAATAATACGCTGGAGGAACTCAGCTTGTATCTCGAAGAGAACTCCCGGGATTTTATCAATTTCAAAGCTTCCTTATTGGCAAAGGACGCCAAGAACGATCCAATCAAAAAGGCCGATACCATTCGGGATATGGTGCATAGTATTTCGAAGATCCCCGATGTGATAAAGCAGGAAGTCTATGTAAAGGAGTGTTCCCGGATCATGGATATTAGTGAAGAGGTGTTGTTCAGCACCCTGGCACAAATGCTTCAGAAGGAAAAAAGAGAAGCTGCCCGCAAAAGCGGAAATAAACCACCCCAACCTATGGAAGTGGTTCCGGTGGAACGGGAAGTGGTTCGAAAAGTGGATATTCAGTTTGAATTGGAACGCAAGATCATCGAACTCCTGTTGCTCTATGGAAACGAAGTAGAAGAATTTGAAGATCTAATGCTGGAAGCTACCGAGGAAGGGGAGATTACATTCAAACCCGAAATGGTTACTTCCAAGGTGTTTGAAAAAGTATACCTCGATTTACAGGAAGACGAAATCGAGTTTGCCAATGATGATTTTAAAGAACTATATTTTGAAATCATCGACACCCTCAACCAGAAGCAAGAGCTCAAGGTTGAAAGTTTTGTCAATCAGCTTCAGCCCGAAAAAGCGGAGGCCATCACACACATCTTAATGGAAGATGAAAAATATCATTTAGCCGAATGGAATCGCAAGGAGATATACGTAAAACAAAAACAAGCGACCATCTCACAAATGGTAAGTGAAACCATCTTGAACCTACGGCGACATTTGGTTACGTTAAAGATCGACGAGTTGAGTCTGCGAGTGAAAGAGAATGAGAATCACGGTCAAAAGGAAAACAACCTACAGGATATAGTAGACTACATCACCTTAAAAAAGGTGCTTTCGGAAAAGCTGAACCGGGTACTTTAATCACCCAAACTGAAACATTCTGGATTGGTGGATCAAATCTGCCAGATTATCTACTTTTAATTTTTTCAGTAATCTGGTTTTGTAGGTACTTACTGTCTTTTCGTTAATGTTCAGTGCATTTGCAATGTCCTTATTTCGCTTACCACTGGAAAGTAAATTAAGCACTTCGATCTCACGTGAAGATAGTTTCTTGTAACGACTAATTGCACTGGCTTCTCCCACATTTCTACTGGTAAAAGTAGAGGTGAGTTCTTCGTTTAAGAAAATACCGCCTTTGGCAATTTGTTTCAAAGCTTTGAGAAATACTTTATTCGAAGCGGTCTTTGGCACATAACCTGCCGCTCCCGATTTAATCGAACGCAACGCATAGATCTCTTCAGGATGAGTGGAGAAGATCATGACACGTGTGTCCGGAAATTCGGTTTTGATAGCTCTTAATGCATTGATGCCATTTATTTGAGGCATGTCGATTTCCATGATGAGGATATCGGGCTTAAGTTCTTGTAAATTCTTGAACAATTCGTCACCATTATTGGCTTTTCCAACAATAGTAAAATTATCGTTCTTTTTTAGCATGCAAGCTATTCCTTTTCGGGTCACCGGGTGGTGATCTGCTATAACGATTCTTTTCATATTATAGTCCCTTTTACAGGTTTTTAACCTAATATTGGGGATAGAGTTAAAATGTGAGGTTTGTAATACTTCTACTACAAAACCAAAACTATAACTTCTTTAAGAGGTTTGAGAGATTTTTCGTTCAAACGTAAGAAAACTCGTTAAAATCCGAATATTATCGAAGTTTAGACGGAATTTCGCACACCGGTATGGGAATCATTTTATGTTGGTTGATGGTATTCAATCGATTGTACAATTTAAAAACGGTTTCTTCGCGTCCCTGGAAGTCGGATGCTGTTTTTCCTTCAGCTTGCATTTTCATGGCCCATTCGAGTTCATCGTAGCTGGCTCCAATTTGATCTTCGTCGGTTCGATCGTCTCCCCAGAGGCCATCTGTAGGAGCGGCATCAATTATTTCCTGATTGATTCCCAGATATCGGGCCAATTCATAGACTTCGCTTTTCATGAGATCGGCTATTGGGCTAAGATCTACTCCACCGTCTCCATACTTGGTATAAAATCCAACCCCAAAATCTTCTACTTTATTACCCGTTCCGGCTACCAAATAGGATCGCAAAGCGGCAAAATAATACAGTGAGGTCATTCGTAGTCGTGCTCTGGTATTGGCCAGCGACATAAATCGGGATTCCTCGTTTTCCACCGTTGGCATAGCTGCAATAAATGAATCGAAAATGGGCGTAAGGTTGACTTTGATCATGGAAACGTCTTTGTAATTTGACTGCAACCATTCAATATGATTGAGGGCTCTGCTTACCTGTGAGGGAGCTTGATGAATGGGCATTTCCAGACATAGCAATTCAAGCCCGGTTCGTGCGCAAAGTGTAGATGTGACCGCGGAGTCTATGCCGCCACTTACCCCTATCACAAAACCTTTCATTTTGGCATTTAGCGCATAATCGCGTAACCAGGCTACAATATAATCTACTACTTTTTCGGTGTGCATATTTCTATATTTTTTAATACTCCCTGTTCGTCTTAGGAATTCCTTCGTCGTGGAAACTTCTACCGGGCAATACTACCCATGTTTTAAACTAAAAAGATACCTTTGCCGCACAAAAATAAAATTAATATTAGGGATTCCCGTTAAAGACCTATTAAATATACTTAGATGAAGAAATTTCTTCTGGTGACATTTTTGGTTGCGCTGTTGTACAGTTGTGATTCCCATTCCAAACTGGAAGGGGAGATCGAGAAGATTCCGGTCGATGTGGAATTGGTTCGATTCGATAAGATCTTCGGAGACGCGACGGTGGCCGATCTTCCGAAACTGAAAAAGCAATATCCTATGTTCTTTCCGGAACAGTTCGCGGACAGTATTTGGGAGCTTCGTGTGACAGATTCCCTGCAACGCGAATTAACCCAAGCCGTAAAGGAAACGTTTCCTTCCGAAGAGATTCTGAAAGAAGAATTACAGTCCTTATTTCAACATATAAGCTATTATTTCGAAGATTTTTCGGTTCCTAAAGTGTATACCACCACCTCCGACGTGGATTACCGAACCAAGGTGATTGTCGCCCATCCCCTGCTTATTCTTGAATTGGATACCTATCTGGGAAGCGATCATCGTTTTTATGGAGCTATTCCGAAATATATTACCCAAAATTTAAGACCCGGAATGATCCCCTCCGATATAGCTACCGCATACTCGAGGCAATATATTCAAGTACCCGGGGAACGCTCTTTGTTAGCACAGATGATTTACTTCGGAAAAGAATTGTATTTGAAAGACCTCTGGCTGCCGAACACGAGCGACGCCGATAAAATAGGATATACCGAAGCCCAATTGGAATGGGCAAAGGAGAATGAAGCCTACATCTGGAGCTATTTTGTTGAGAAGGAATTTTTGTACAGCACCGATGGGAAATTACCTGCACGATTCATCAATCCAGGGCCGTTTTCAAAATTTCAACTGGAACTCGATAACGAATCCCCGGGAATGATAGGCCGCTTTATAGGATGGCAGATCGTACGGTCATACATGGAAAAAAATGAAATACCCCTGCCGCAATTAATGGAAATTGAACCTTCCTTATTATTTAATAATTCAAAATACAAACCTAAAAAATGAGCGTAATTACTTCAGAAATAAAAATAAAAGTTGGCCTGGATGAAAACAAGATCCCGGAAGAATTACACTGGTCGGCTCCCGGTGGTGATGTCGTAAATCAAAAAGCTAAGGCCATGTTACTTTCGGTCTGGGACCCTAAAGCCAAGGAGGCACTGCGCATCGATTTGTGGACCAAAGATATGCCGCTGGACGAGATGAAGGTGTTCTTTCATCAAACGCTTACGGCAATGGCAGGTACCTTTCAGCGGGCCACCAACGATGAAAAAATGAGCGCGACCATGCTGGATTTTTGCGACTATTTTGCTGAAAAACTAGAGCTTAAAAAGAAATAATGAAACTTGTTTTTGTCTATAACGTCAATTCGGGATTTTTTGATAAGATCTTTGACAATGCCCATAAAATTGTGAGTCCGTCGACCTACGATTGTAACCTGTGCGCGATTACCTTCGGAAAATTTACTGAAGATGATCTTTGGAAAGCGTTCAGGCAACACGCTGATATGGATCTGGAGTTTTACCACAAAGACGAATTTCTTCGGAAGTACAAATCCAAATGGCTACCCGCCTATGAATTTCCTATAATTCTTGTTGAAAACGGGATGGAACTGGAGCTTTTTATGGATACCGAAACATTGAATGGTTTTACCAATTCTGAAGAACTTATAGAAGAGATTAAGAGGCGTTCATCTCATCATTGATTTGCGCGATATATCCCAGGACCTCATCTCGGCCATCTCCCTTGCTTGCAGAGGTGGTAAAGTAAAGCGGCATTTCTTCCCAGCTTTCCAGCATTTTTTGTTTGTAGATCTCTATATTCCTTAGAATAGCGTTGGGTTTCAGCTTATCTGCCTTGGTGAATATAATTGAAAACGGCACCTGATTTTCTCCCATCCATTGCATGAATTCGAGGTCTACCGGTTGGGGCTCATGGCGGCAATCTATCAATACAAAGGCCAACACCAATTGCTCTCTTTTTTGAAAATATTTGGTAATGAATTTCTGAAATACCTTTTTCGTACTCTTAGATACCTTGGCGTATCCATAGCCGGGCAGATCCACCAAATACCAGTTCTTATTGATGAGGAAATGGTTGATAAGTTGCGTTTTTCCAGGTCGTCCGGAAGTTTTAGCAAGGCTTTTGCGTTGCATCAGCATATTGATAAGCGACGATTTGCCAACGTTACTCCTGCCTATAAAGGCATATTCGGGCAATCGATCGCTCGGGCATTTGGCAACGTCACTGTTGCTCATAATAAATTCTGCTGATGTAATTTTCAAAGGAACGGGTTATTGGGTTATCAGGTATTCTATAATGTCATCGCCGGTTTTGTGGTCTCGATCTCTATGTCACCGGTTTTGATTAAAACTCACGCTTTTGTAGCCAGGCATACAAAAGATCGTTGAACGTATCGGGATGCTCCATCATGGCTGCATGCCCACATTTATCGATCCAGAATAGATCTGAATCGGGTAATTTTTCATGGAACTCTACAGCTACTTCAGGAGGGGTAACCGTATCGTTCTGCCCCCAAATAATACAGGTGGGCGTACTCATATCGGGGAGATCTTTACCCATATTATGACGGATGGCACTTTTGGCAATCGAAAGCGTACGAATCAATTTGTTGCGGTCATTGACACTCGCATACACCTCATCGACAATCTGCTTGGAAGCGATGGCGGGATCGTAAAAAACATTTTCAGCTTTTTTCTTGATATAATCGTAATCCCCGCGTTTGGGATAAGTTTCTCCCATGGCACTTTCGTAAAGTCCTGAACTTCCCGTAATCACTAATGCTTTCACTTTTTCAGGAAATAGTTTGGTCACCATAAGGCCAATGTGCCCGCCCAAAGAATTTCCTAAAAGGATTACTTCTTTATATCCTTTGTGTTCTAAGAACTTTGAAACATAAATTGCGATATTCTTAACATTGGTGCGTAGGATAGGCATACTGTAAATAGGCAATTCGGGGATGACCACTTTATAACCCTTGTTGGGGAAAAAATCAACAACACCGTCGAAGTTGCTTAACCCGCCCATAAGACCATGCATGATAATGATAGGAGTACCTTCCCCTATCTCCAAATAAGAATATTTGCCTTCTTTCTTAAGCGTATGCTTCATTTCGGTTAGTCAAATTAGCTGCACAAAAGTACATAATTTTTAATGAATCCGCATTGCGATCATCCCTGTTGAAAACCCGGGAAATCTATTTTTTCTAATTCCTTGTGAATCAGTTACCATAATTGGATATAAGGCCAATTGGACGCCAGGGGGGTGAAAACTTATCAACAAAGTGGGAAATTGTGGGAAATTGTGGGAAAACTTATATATATTTGGGTTTAGTATCCATAAATTTTAAACACCCCAATGCTCAATTTAATAGGGACATACGAGTGCAAAGCAGACGCAAAAGGGCGTGTAATGGTACCGGCCGACTTGAAGAAGCAGTTGGCTCCCGTTTCGGCTTCCGGTTTTGTGATCAAGCGTGCGGTGTTTCAACCCTGCCTCGAATTGTATCCTTTAGTCGAGTGGCAAAAGCTTATGGAGAAGGTGAGTGGGCTCAATAGATTCAACAGAAAGAACAACGATTTTATCCGTCGATTTACCGCCGGAGTCCGAACGTTGGAAATGGACGCTTCCGGCCGCCTCAACATCCCCAGAGATCTCATGATTTTTGCCGGAATAGACAAAGAATTGGTGGTTTCCTCGGCGATTAATATCGTAGAGATATGGGACAAACAAAAATACGAACAAGCCATTGACGACGCAGCTAATGACTTTGCAGATTTGGCTGAAGAAGTTATGGGAGATGCTAGTGAAACAAATGGAATATCATAGGCCGGTTCTTTTGACCGAAACTGTCGCGGGGCTCAACATCCAACCCAATGGGGTATATGTGGATGTCACTTTTGGCGGCGGGGGACATTCCAAAGAAATACTGAAACACCTGGGCGAGCATGGCAAACTAATAGCCTTCGATCAAGATAAGGACGCACTTGATAATGCGATCGATGATCCCCGCTTTCTGCTTATCAATGAAAACTTTAAACACCTCAAACGCTTTCTGCGCTTTTATGGTTACAAAAAAGTAGATGGAATTTTAGGTGATTTTGGTGTGTCATCACATCAATTTGACGCTCCCGAACGCGGATTTTCAACCCGCTTTGAAGCACAGCTTGACATGCGCATGGATCGTGATAACTCCTTATCTGCTTTTCAGGTGATTAATAAATATTCGGAAAGTGATCTTCGAAGGATATTTTTTCAATATGGGGAGTTGAGGGCGGCTCCGGGAATGGCACGATCGATCGTGGAAGCCAGGGACAATAAGCCCATTGAATCGAGCAGCGATTTGAAAACGGCTCTGGGAAGGTTTCTTCCCAAACACAAAGAAAACAAAATATTGGCACAGATCTATCAGGCGATCCGCATTGAGGTGAATGAAGAATTGGATGCCCTGAAGGAGTTTTTACTGCAAACTCCCGAAGTCTTAAAGATCGGTGGCAGGCTGAGTTTGATATCCTATCACTCGCTCGAAGACCGTTTGGTAAAGCGCTTCATGCGAAACGGACTTTTCGAAGGGGAAGCAGAGAAAGATGTATTCGGAAGGGTTGACGTTCCTTTTAAAGTTATTGGAAAGTTTACCATTCCTTCCGAAGAAGAAATAAAAGCAAACAATCGGGCTCGAAGCGCCAAACTCCGGGTAGCCGAAAAAATCTAGCATAACGGGTGACTGCGTACGGGTTCAGTTTTAGCCACTTAATGGGTCACTGAGTATAAATGAAGTAATGAAAAAGAACTTTTATAACATCATCAAAGGACGGTTTTTAGTTAGTGATGACGCGCTTAAAAACTGGCGCTTTATTATTTTTCTATCCGTGCTGGCCTTGATCATGATCGGTAGTTCCCATAGTGCCGATAGAAAAGTACATGAGATCGCCCGACTCAACAATGAGGTCAAAGAGCTGAAAAGTGAATATGTGGATGTGCGCATGCAATTGATGCAGGCAAAAATGGAAACCAAGATCATTAAGGCGATGGAGCGTCGCCAGTTGTTCCCTTCCGAGACGCCGCCGCAAAAAATAATCATCCATAAAAAAGAGTAATTCGTGGCAGTTGAAGAAAAGAACATATTAAACCGTTTCTACTTTATCGCCGGAGGTATGTTCATCTTCGCGGGGCTCATCGCGTTTAAATTGATCAGCATTCAGTTTGTGGAGGGAGAGAAATACCGCAACCTTGCTGAGAAGAACACCACCAAAAACTTTACCATCGAAGCCAATAGAGGCAATGTGTATGCAGACGACGGAAGTCTGTTGGCCACTTCGGTACCCAAATACGATATCCGGTTCGATGCGGTAACGATTTCCAATGAAGATTTTAAAGAATTTCTGGTGCCCTTATCTGTGGAACTGGGCAAAATGTTTCATAAATCGCCTTCGTACTATCAGAATCTCTTCCGAAAGGCACGCGCCAATAAAAACCGTTACCTGCTGGTTGCAAAAGGACTGGGCTATTCCGATTACAAAAAAGTGAAAAGTATGCCACTCTTTAACAAAGGGCCTTATAAAGGGGGGATCATTGTGGATCAAAATACCGTTCGGGAGCATCCGCTGGGAAAAATTGGAGAGCGTTTGGTAGGCAATCAGATGCGTAACAATCCGGGAGTGTACGAGGTGGGATTTGAAGGTGCATTCGATTCCTATTTAAAAGGAAAGGAAGGCAAAAGACTGAAACAAAAAATTGCCAAAGGACAGTGGAAGCCTGTCTACGATGATAACGAAATAGAGCCCCAGGACGGTTACGATATTATATCGACCGTCAATGTGAACATACAGGATATTGCGCATCACGCCCTGCTGAAGCAAATGGAATTCTACGAAGCCGAGCATGGAAGCGTGATCGTAATGGAGGTCAAGACCGGCGAAATAAAAGCCATCGCAAATCTGGGACGAACCTCTCAGGGAAAATACTATGAAAAATTAAATTACGCCGTAGGAGAAAGCCACGAACCCGGGTCCACTTTTAAGGTGATGGCACTTATGGCAGCGTTGGAAGACCGGGTGATCGATACGGCCACCGTGGTCGATACCAAGCAGGGTAGCAAACGTTTCTACGGAAGGACTATCAACGATTCTAAAAATGGTGGCTTCGGAATTATATCGGCAGCAAAAGCACTGGAGGTCTCGTCGAACATAGGTTTGGCAACCCTAATCGACGACCACTATGCCGATGATCCTAAAAAGTTTACAGACCGAATCAAAAGCTGGGGATTGGATCAACGCCTGGGAATTCCAATTTTGGGTGAAGGAAGACCTATCATTCCCGAGCCCGGCGATAAAATATGGAGCAAAAATGCGCTTCCCTCCATGGCCTATGGCTATAATCTGCAATTAACCCCCTTACAAACAGTCACCTTTTACAATGCCATCGCCAATGAAGGTATCATGGTAAAGCCGCGGTTTATTCGGGAAATAAGGGTCATGAACGAGGAGGTGGAAACCTTCAAGACCGAAGTTCTCAATGAGCAGATCTGTTCGCCTAAAACTCTGAATGAAATTCGGGATATCCTAAAAAATGTCGTGATTCGTGGAACCGGTGAAAAGTTATATTCCGAATACTTCTCAATGGCCGGCAAAACCGGAACCGCCCGAACCGAATACGCCGCTGCTGATTGGGCGGAGAATAAAAGATATATTTCATCTTTCGTGGGATACTTTCCCGTCGAAAATCCCAAATACTCCTGTATCGTGGTTATCCACAAACCAAGTACCAAAAAGGGATATTACGGAGCCGATGTAACGGGCCCGGTCTTTAAAAGAATTGCCCAAAAAATATTTACAGACAGCCCGCTCATCGATATGGTGACCGACGTGGATACCCAGGATGCGCTACTCGCAGCCGATTTTGAGAATTATTACGAAAAAACCCAGTCCCATTATACCCAGGTACCACAGGTCACAGGAATGGCGGGCATGGATGCCGTATCCATTTTGGAGAATGCGGGATTGAGGGTAAAGTTGGAAGGGAACGGAACCGTGGCTTCACAATCTATTGAAAGTGGGGCACCTTTTAAAAATGGACAACAAATAACATTGCGTTTACATTGATCTTGCTAAAAGACATATTGTATAAGGTTACTCTCGAAAAAATCGTTGGAAATACGGGTGTTCCCGTCACCGATATACATTTCGATTCAAGAAAGCTGGGATTGAATGACGTTTTTGTGGCGATTCGAGGATCGGTTTCCGATGGTCATGATTTTATCAAAATGGCCTGTGATAAGGGAGCCATTGCCATTGTTTGTGAACAATTGCCAGAAGATTTTATCAATGGGATCACTTATGTGCAGGTGGCGGACAGCCAACAGGCTTTGGCTATAATGGCCGCCAATTTTTATGAAAATCCTTCCGAGAATATGAAATTGGTGGGCATCACGGGGACCAACGGAAAAACTACCATTTCTACCCTGCTGTATCAACTCTTTATGGAGGCAGGCTATGAAGTAGGGCTGCTTTCAACGGTTAAAATTAGGGTGGGAAAGAAAGAGTTTAAAGCGACGCATACCACCCCGGATAGTCTGACGATCAATAAATACCTGCGTCAAATGGTGGATGCCGGAGTGGAGTTCTGTTTTATGGAGGTTAGTTCGCATGGGATACATCAAAAGCGTACCGAGGGCTTGCATTTTGCTGGCGGGATCTTTACCAATTTATCGCACGACCATTTGGATTATCACAAGGATTTCAAAGAATACCGCGATGTGAAAAAGTCGTTTTTCGACCAGCTTCCCAAACAAGCTTTTGCGCTGGTCAATATGGACGATAAGAATGGTCTGGTGATGCTTCAGAACACTTCAGCAAAAAAATATACCTATGCACTAAAATCCTACGCCGATTACAGAGCGCAGATCCTGGAAAATCAATTCGGTGGTTTACTTCTGAAAATCGAAAACAACGAATTATGGGTCAGGCTCATTGGCAGTTTCAACGCCTACAATTTGTTATCGATCTATGCCGCATCCAGGTTATTGGGACTGGAGTCCATGGAAGTGTTGCAAATCATGAGTACACTCGAAAGTGTTGACGGGCGTTTCCAATACGCCATTTCTCCAACAAATATTACGGCAATTGTAGATTACGCCCACACTCCGGATGCGCTTAAAAATGTATTGGAGACCATTAATACCATTCGCACCGGCAATGAAGAATTAATCACTGTGGTGGGTTGTGGCGGAGATCGGGATGCCGCCAAGCGTCCTAAAATGGGCAAGATCGCAGCCTCATTGAGTACCAAAGTCATTTTTACCAGCGACAACCCCCGTACCGAAGATCCCGAAGCTATTATCGAACAAATTGAGGTTGGAGTTCCACCGGAGCACTATAAAAAGACTCTTTCGATCACAGACCGGAAGCAGGCTATTAAAACAGCATGTCAAATGGCAGAAAACGGCGATATCATTTTGGTAGCTGGCAAGGGGCATGAGAATTATCAGGAAATCAACGGGCAACGAAAGGACTTTGACGATTATAAAATTGTAAACCAATTATTAACCGCCCTAAATAAGTAAGTATGCTGTATTATTTGTTCGACTTTTTAGACAAGACGTACGATATACCCGGAGCAGGACTGTTTCAGTTCATCACCTTTCGGGCGGCGATGGCGGCTATTCTATCGCTCTTGATCGCGACGGTCTGGGGAAAGAAGATCATTCGTTTTTTACAGCGCAAACAATTGGGAGAATCCATACGCGACCTGGGTCTGGATGGACAGGTAGAAAAGGCAGGAACACCCACCATGGGAGGGATTATTATCATTCTGGCAACTTTGATTCCGGTGCTGTTGTTCGCCAAATTGGAGAATATTTATGTGATCATGCTCATTATAACGACCCTATGGATGGGTGTGATTGGCTTTATCGATGATTATCTCAAAAAATTCAGAAATGACAAGGCGGGACTTCCCGGGAAGTTCAAGGTGATAGGTCAGGTTGGGCTGGGGATTATTGTAGGACTTACCATGTTCTATCACCCCGATATCACGGTAAAAACCGAAAAAGTAGATCCCATAACCGGCCAGGAAATCGTAACCCAAACTGGCGGAAAGGTGTTCAACGATGCCGAAAAAACCTTATTGACCACCATGCCGTTTGTGAGCGGGAATGAAATTAACTATGAAAAACTGGTCACCTGGATCGATGAAGATTATAAAAAATATGCCTGGTTGATATTCATACCCATTGTGATATTTATAATCACGGCCGTTTCCAATGGTGCCAATCTCACCGATGGGATCGATGGTCTGGCTGCAGGGACTTCGGCTATTATTGCGGTTACCCTGGCCTTGTTCGCATGGGTCTCGGGGAATGTGATCTTCTCCGATTACCTCAATATTTTGTACCTGCCCAATATGGGTGAATTGACCATTTTTATCATGGCGTTTGTAGGAGCGCTTATCGGGTTTTTGTGGTACAATGCCTATCCGGCTCAGGTATTTATGGGAGATACGGGAAGTCTCACCATTGGTGGAATCATCGCGGTAATTGCCATCGCTATCCGAAAAGAGTGGCTCATCCCTATTCTCTGTGGAATCTTTTTGATGGAGAATTTGTCGGTGGTCATGCAGGTGAGTTGGTTCAAATATACCAGAAAGAAATATGGGGAAGGACGCCGGATTTTTAGGATGTCACCCCTGCACCATCACTATCAAAAAGGAGGATTTCACGAGAGTAAGATCGTTACCAGATTTTGGATCGTTGGAATTTTTCTGGCGGTAATAACGATTATAACCTTAAAAGTGCGATAGTAAAAATGAAGGATATCAGAGAGCATCGTAAATGAAGAAACGGTTGGTCATATTAGGAGGAGGAGAAAGTGGAGTGGGAACAGCACTTTTGGGAAAGGAGAAAGGTTTTGAAGTTTTTTTATCCGACTTCGGAATTATACGGGATACCTACAAACAAGTTCTTATACATAACCAAATTGAATGGGAGGAAGGAGCTCATTCCGAAGAGAAAATCCTTACGGCGGACCTGGTGATGAAAAGCCCGGGAATTCCCGAAACGGCTGGAGTGGTTCAAAAATTGAAACAACGGGGAGTGCGTGTAATTTCCGAGATAGAATTTGCGGCTGCCTATACCCGTGCCACCATTATTGGGATTACCGGGAGTAACGGAAAAACGACGACGGCAACCCTTACGCACAAGCTGTTGGAGGATGGAGGAGTGAATGCGGTTCTTGGAGGTAATATAGGACGCAGTTTTGCCGCCCAGGTGGCCAAAGGCAGATCCAATTCGGGGAGTGATGAAGCCGAAAATTACGTGCTGGAGCTAAGCAGTTTTCAGTTGGATGGAATTGAAAAGTTTACGCCTCATATAGCGGTGCTCACCAATTTGAGTCCGGATCATTTGGATCGATACGATAACGATTATGAACGTTATATCGCATCAAAATTCAGAATAACTGAAAATCAAAAAGACGAAGATTATTTTATCTACGACCATGACGACATAGAAATACAAAAATGGCTTAAAAGCCACACCATACAAGCAAGAAAGCTTCCTTTTTCGTTGAAGGAAAAAGTGAAACCGGGAGCTTATATAAACAACAAGGAAATACAAATCAATATAAATAACAATCAACTCACTATGCCAATCGCATCACTAGGATTAGAAGGACAACACAATATCAAAAACGCTATGGCGGCCTCGATGGTTGCCACCTTACTGGGGGTAAGAAAAGAAACCATTCGACAATCTTTGGAGAATTTTCAAGGGGTGGAACATCGCCTGGAGAAAGTACTGAAAATAAATAATGTCAAGTACATCAACGACTCCAAGGCAACCAACGTGAATGCCACTTTCTATGCCCTCGACAGCATGGAATCACCTACCGTTTGGATTGTTGGCGGGGTGGACAAAGGCAATGACTATACCGACCTGTTGCCCCTGGTCAATGAAAAGGTAAAAGCCATCATCTGCCTGGGAATGAACAATGAAAAGATTGTAAATACCTTCGGGAACGTCGTAGATATTGTGGTAGAGACACATTCCATGAAAGATGCGGTACAAATTGCGTATCGATTGGCAAAGCGAGGAGATTCGGTACTGCTTTCCCCGGCTTGTGCGAGTTTCGACCTCTTCGAAAATTACGAGGACCGTGGAAGACAATTTAAAGATGCTGTTCGGAATTTATAAACAAAATAAACGCAAAAGCAACGCATATGCGCAGTGTATTGAGTAACATAAAAGGAGATAAGGCTATTTGGGCAGTAGTGGCCCTGCTGGCACTGTTTTCCTTTTTACCGGTATACAGCGCGAGCAGTAATTTGGTTTATTTGTACGGCGACGGTACGCCTTTCAGATTCCTTATGAAACACCTGGCGCATTTGTTACTGGGATTTGCGATCTTATATGGAGTCCATAAAATCCCTTACCATTATTTTAAAGGCCTTTCCATTATTGCGATGCCGGTGGTTGTCATTTTATTGCTCATCACTTTGAGTCAGGGGACGACCATTGAAGGCGCCAATGCCAGCCGATGGATCCGGGTTCCGTTTGTGGGGGTGACTTTTCAAACTTCCACGCTGGCCGCTGTGGTCTTAATGACCTATGTCGCCCGGTACCTATCCCGAATAAAGGACAAAGTGATTACTTTTAAGGAGACGCTGTTGCCCCTTTGGGCTCCGGTTTTCCTGATACTGGCATTGATTCTTCCCGCCAACTTTTCAACGACGGCTATCGTCTTTGTGATGGTTGTGGTTTTAGTGTTTATCGGGGGTTATCCCATTCGCTATCTGGGGATCATTTTCGCTTTTAGTTTATTGGGAATTGTACTCTTCATAGGTTTTGCGAAGATCGCAAACATTAGCTCGCTAACAGTGAAGGTCAATACCTGGGAAAATAGAATTACCAATTATATCGACGGGGAAGATACCGAAGCCGACTACCAGATTGAAAAGGCAAAAATAGCCATCGCTTCGGGGGGTGTTACCGGTCTGGGTCCTGGGAAGAGCGTTCAGAAGAATTTTTTACCCCAGTCGTCATCCGATTTTATCTATGCGATTATCGTAGAGGAATTCGGAATGTTTGGAGGCTTGTTTTTGTTACTGTTGTATTTACTGCTGCTATTCCGCCTGGTGATCATTGTTCATAAGAGCACTTCATTCTTTGGAAAACTGCTGGTCGTGGGAATAGGAGTTCCCATTATTTTTCAGGCCCTGATCAATATGGGCGTCGCGGTAGAGCTGTTTCCCGTTACTGGGCAAACGCTGCCCTTGATTAGTAGTGGGGGAACGTCTATTTGGATGACTTGCCTGGCCTTGGGAATGGTATTGAGCGTGAGCGCGAAAAGAGAAATAGAAATTAACGATGAAACAGAGGTAAGCCCTTTGGATATATTGAGTGAAACAATTTGAGATATATCAAGGAATGACATGTTTATGAAACAAAAATAAAGAACGGTATCAAAACAACAGGATCCACATATAAATTCATTATTAGCGGTGGCGGCACCGGGGGTCATATTTATCCCGCGATTGCCATTGCCAACGAATTGAAATCGCGCTATCCCGCCGCGCAATTTCTTTTTGTGGGTGCCAGGGACCGAATGGAAATGGAGAAGGTACCGCAGGCCGGATATAAGATCGAGGGGTTGTGGATCTCCGGATTGCAGCGTAGCCTGAACTTAAAAAATCTCCTGTTTCCGTTCAAATTAATGTCTAGTTTGATACGAGCGCGAAGCATTATAAAAAAATTCAAACCCAATGTCGCCATTGGAACCGGAGGCTATGCAAGTGCTCCCTTATTGAGGATGGCCTCCAAAAAAGGGATTCCCTGCTTGATCCAGGAACAGAATAGCCATGCCGGTATCACCAACAAATGGTTAAGCACCAAGGTGAAATGTATTTGCACTGCCTATGAGGGAATGGATAAATTTTTTCCTTCGGAAAAGATAGTGCTAACAGGAAATCCCGTGCGACAGGATCTATTGGATAGCTCGGAGAAAAGAGCGGAGGGGCAGGCGTTCTTTCATCTGAAAAACGACCGGAAAACCTTACTGGTACTGGGCGGAAGCCTGGGTGCCGGAAAGATCAATGAACTAGTGGTTGGCGCACTCGATTTTTTTAAAGGGGAGGACCTGCAATTGATCTGGCAGTGCGGCAGCTATTATTACGAAACCTATAAAGACAGAGCGACGGAAGATGTGCATATCCACGCGTTTTTAAATAGGATGGACCTGGCTTATGCGGCGGCCGATATCATTATTTCACGGGCCGGAGCCCTGTCGGTTTCGGAACTGTGTCTGGTTGGGAAACCGGTGATCTTTATCCCGTCCCCCAACGTGGCCGAGGATCATCAAACGAAGAATGCGTTGTCCATCTCAGAAAAGAACGCGGCTATTTTACTTAGGGAGAGTGATGCGGTCGAGGATTTTGAAACCGTGTTTTCAGGATTACTGAAGGATGCCGAAATGCAGCAGCGCCTTTCAGAAAATATAAGGAAACTCGCCCGGCCAAACGCGACCCGGGATATCGTTGCGGAAATAGAGAAATTACTTATAAGTTGAATCGTTTAAACGCATTGTCAAACTAGTATCGCATCAACGATAAAATAAATTATAAAAGAACTAAAAACATAAATTGAAGCCTTTAAAAGACATACAAAACTTATATTTCGTAGGTGTGGGCGGCATCGGGATGAGTGCCCTGGCCCGTTACGTCCAGCTCCTGGGAAAGACGGTGTATGGGTATGATAAAACTCCATCCAGGCTTACCAATGAATTAATTACCGAGGGAATCGATATTACCTTTACCGATGCCGTTTCTGAAGTAGACCAAAGCCTTGTTAATTCTGAAAATACGCTGGTGGTGTACACTCCTGCCATTCCTGCTTCCAACCGGATACTGCAGTTCTTTATTTCTGAAAAGTACAGTGTCATCAAGCGCGCAAAACTTCTGGGAGAGGTAACGAAGAACACCCTCTGTCTGGCTGTGGCAGGCACCCATGGAAAAACAACGACTTCGGCTATTTTGGGGCATCTTCTGGCCGAATGTAATATGCCGGTTACCGCTTTTCTCGGAGGGATTGCCGAAAATTATAATTCCAATTTTATTAGTAAAGGCACCGAGATCACCGTGGTCGAAGCCGATGAATTTGATCGATCCTTTCTTCAACTGCGTCCCGATATCGCCTGTGTGACTTCTATGGATGCGGACCATTTGGATATTTACGGCGACGCTAGCTCGCTCGAGCAATCGTTTCAGGAATTTGCGCAATTAGTTCCGAAGAAAGAAAACTTATTATTTAAAAAAGGGTTGCCATTGGAGGGGAGAACGGTTGCCGTCAACGAAGCTGCCGATTTCCAGGCACAAAATATAAAAGTGGAGAACGGAAGTTATCTGTTCGACCTAAAGACACCACACCAGGTAATTGAAGGACTACGGTTCTCATTACCCGGGCATCACAATTTGCATAACGCTATCACAGCCTTGGGCATGGCAATTTCTGCGGGAACCCCAACTCCCTGTCTGCCTAAGGCTTTAGATAGTTTTAAAGGGGTTCAACGCAGGTTTTCCTATAAGATAAGGCGTGAGGACGTGGTGCTTATCGACGACTATGCGCACCATCCCACCGAACTAAATGCACTGTTTCAGGCGGTTTCCGAAATGTATCCCGGAGATGAAAAATTGATCGTTTTTCAACCGCATCTCTATAGCCGGACTCAGGATTTTGTAACTGGTTTTGCTGAAAGTTTAGCCCGGTTTGACGAAGTACTGTTACTCGATATTTATCCGGCACGCGAAGAACCAATTAACGGAGTTACTTCCCAATGGTTGTGCGATAAAATTTTGACCTTGAATAAAAAAGTGATCCCCAGGGAAAAACTATCGGAAAATGTTCAAAAATCGAGTTGCAGAATTAAGTTGTTGGTAGGAGCCGGTGACATTGGAGCTGAGGTAGAAAAAGTTACAAAATACATTCAGGATGAAGGGTAAATGGAGTATTATAAAATTGTTGTTAGCGCTAGTAATGGTAGGGCTTCTCTATGGATTTACGAAGCAGAGAAACGGAGGTCGGAAACTCATCGGTACGGAGGTGAAATTCACCGATGAAAACAGCCCGTTTATCACGATTTCTGCGGTTAATAAATTGTTAATACAAAATGTTGATAGTGTTACGAGTATCTCTAAAGAAACTTTAGATTTGAAAGTGATGGAATCCAGGTTAGTGGAAAATCCCATGGTGCGCAATGCACAGGTGTTTGTAACCGTCGATGGGAGGTTAGGAGCGAAAATTGAACAGCGCAACCCCGTTGGGCGGGTCGCCGGTTCTCCCACTTATTACATAGACGAAGATGGAAAGAAGATGCCGCTTTCAAATGTGTATGCGGCAAGGGTGCCTTTGATCACAGGGACGTCAAAAAATAATTTTACCGAACTCACACCGTTGTTATTAAAACTACGCGACGATGAATTTATGTATCAAAGCGTTGTGGGACTTCATCAAAACCGGGATGGTACGGTGGAGTTGCGAATGAGAAAACAGGGTTTTAAAGTGTACTTCGGAACGACTGAGGACATCGATAAAAAGTTTCAGAATTATAAAGCTTTTTATAAGAAGGCGAAGAAAGATAATAAGCTTACAGGTTATGAATTGGTGAATTTACAATTTGGAAATCAGGTAGTAGCCACAAATAAATAGGGCATGGAAAACAATAACATTGCTGTTGGATTAGACATTGGAACCACAAAAATTGTGGCTATGGTGGGTCGTAAAAATGAGTACGGCAAGATGGAAATTCTAGGAATAGGAAAATCGAAAAGTTTGGGGGTCCACCGTGGAGTGGTAAATAACATAACGCAAACCATTCAATCCATTCAGCAGGCGATACAGGATGCTGAGACCGCTTCGGGGGTGAAGATCGAGGATGTGGTTGTGGGGATTGCCGGACAACATATTCGAAGCCTTCAGCATAGCGATTACATTACCCGAAACGACAGCGAAGTTGTGATCGATGAAGATGATATCGATCGCCTTTGCAACCAGGTACACAAATTGGTGATGCTTCCCGGAGAAGAGATCATTCATGTGCTGCCACAGGATTTCAAAGTAGATGGTCAGGCGGAAGTTAAGGAACCCATTGGAATGTATGGCGGCAGACTGGAAGCAAATTTCCACGTAGTAGTAGGGCAGGTTTCATCGATCCGGAATATAGGCCGTTGTGTTAAGAGTGCCGGTATACAGTTATCCGGAATTACTTTGGAACCGTTGGCGTCTGCCAATGCAGTGTTGAGCCAGGAAGAAAAAGAAGCCGGTGTTGCCTTGATCGATATCGGTGGTGGGACGACCGATCTTGCAATTTTCAAGGATGGGATCATTCGGCATACCGCGGTAATTCCCTTTGGTGGAAACGTGATCACCGAAGATATCAAAGAAGGCTGCTCGATCATAGAAAAGCAAGCCGAATTGTTGAAAATTAAGTTCGGTTCGGCCTGGCCGGGGGAGAATAAGGACAATGAGATCGTCTCTATCCCCGGACTGCGAGGACGTGAGCCTAAAGAAATAACATTAAAGAACCTTTCCAAGATCATTCATGCCCGTGTGGTGGAGATCGTGGAACAGGTGTATTTGGAGATCAAGAACTACGGCCACGAAGATCAGAAGAAGAAATTAATTGCAGGAATCGTCTTAACCGGAGGAGGCTCACAATTGCGCCATTTGAAACAATTGGTCGAGTACATTACCGGTATGGATACCCGCGTAGGATATCCCAATGAACATTTGGCCGGGGATAGCGACAGCGAAACCACCAGCCCTATGTATGCCACGGCCGTTGGTCTGGTTATGAATAGTTTGGAAAGTAAGGAAAGAAGCCTGCATTTGAAGAAATCAATGGGTGCCGAAGTTGCCGCAGGAGACACAGACCCTGTCGAAGCTGAGGAAATAGCAGCAGACGAAATGCATTCGGAAAGCGATACGCCCAAAGAACGAAAACGCTTTTTTGATAAATGGGCCGAGAAGTTTAAGGAATTTTTAGACAATGCTGAATAGCCTTGGCCAATGGGTTTATTCAGAAAAGATAGAACAACAAGTTATATAGCTGTCTGCGAGGAGTCGAAGGCACTAACGAAAAAATATACAACCTCACAAAAATCAACTATATGAGCAGCAACACAGAATTTGATAACATTTCATTCGACCTGCCAAAGAATCAATCCAACGTCATTAAGGTGATTGGAGTAGGAGGTGGTGGTAGCAATGCTATCAATCACATGTTTAGCCAGGGCATCAAGGGCGTGGATTTCGTTATTTGCAATACCGATGCACAGGCGTTGGAAAACAGCCCTGTCCCAAATAAGATCCAGCTGGGTGTTTCCCTTACGGAAGGATTGGGTGCCGGAGCCAATCCCATTATCGGGGAGCAATCTGCGGTGGAAAGCATGGAGGACATTAAGAACATGTTGGCGACCAATACCAAAATGATCTTTATCACCGCAGGGATGGGCGGTGGAACCGGAACCGGAGCGGCCCCTATCATTGCCAAAATGGCCAGGGAATTGGACATTTTGACGGTGGGTATTGTTACGATTCCGTTTCAGTTCGAAGGAAAAATTCGCAATGACCAGGCACAAATTGGAATAGAGAAACTGCGTGCCAACTGCGACTCACTAATAGTCATCAATAACAACAAATTACGTGAGGTATACGGCAATTTGGGCTTTAAAGCAGGTTTCTCCAAAGCCGATGAGGTCTTGGCCACAGCCGCTCGTGGGATCGCCGAAGTGATCACACATCACTATACTCAAAACATTGACCTTCGCGATGCAAAAACCGTATTGGCCAGCAGCGGAACTGCCATTATGGGAAGTGCCAATGCCAGCGGTGCCAATCGGGCACAGGAGGGTATTACCAAAGCACTGGATTCGCCGCTATTGAACGATAATAAGATCAAAGGAGCGAAAAATGTATTGCTCTTAATCGTCTCGGGAACGGAGGAAATTACCATCGATGAGATCGGAGAAATTAGTGATCACATTCAAACAGAGGCCGGTCACAGTGCCAATATCATCATGGGTGTGGGAGAGGACGAAGGCCTGGAAGGAGCCATCGCCATTACCGTAATCGCCACGGGATTCAATGCAGAGCAACAAGACGATATTGTAAATACTGGAGCGAAACGAATCATTCACACTCTGGAAGATGAGCAGAAAGCGGAGCAGGATTTAATGTCCCGAGCTACGGTCATTGAGGTTCCGGCTGAGGTAAAAGTGGAAGAACCCGTCATTCGGCATACATTGTTTGAAGAAGAGCCGACTGTTGCAGAAACGCCGAACGAAAAGACACCACCTGTTGCCAAAACGCAGGAAGATAAGACACCGCTTTTTGAGATTTCTTCGGAAGGGGAAGCGTCTGCCGCCACTCCTATCAAGGATAAACCCGATGTTGTGGAGGAGGTGCCTTTTGAAGGATATATTGCGTCTTCAGAGTTACTGAAGAATATTGAGGTGATATCGCCTCTGGTCATTGACATTCATTATTTAGCCGAATTTGAACAAGTGGATATCAACGAGATTGATGTGAAGAATTTTGTAATTGTTGAAGGCAAAAAAGAAAGGCAAACCGAAGGTTTTATCGAAGTGAATTCGAAACGTGAAGAAGCCGAAGAGATCGAAGAACAAATGCTGATGTTCGACCTGCCGGTAAATACCACTTCAGAAACAAAAATAACCATTAGTGAAGTACCACTGGAGGAAGAGGAACCGAAAGTTGTAGTTAAGAATATTGAAGAGATCGAAGTACATGATCCCATCGAGATCGTCCCGGTTACTGAGGTGACAGAAGCAGGCGTAAAACGATACAGTCTGGACGATTATCAGGAGGTGGAAGACGCTCTGGTGAATGCTAAACCAAGTCCGGCAAAAGATGCCGTCGAAGATGAATTGGCTTTTGAAACCAAGACCATCGACGCTCCCGAAACCGACGTGAAGGAGGATGAACCGGTGGATCCGTTGAATTCGCCAATTTCAAAATTATTGAGAGATCGCACCGAGGAGCGTAAACGCAAAATGAAGGACTTCAATTATAAATTCAGAAACAGCAGTTCCAAGATCGAGGATATCGAAAAACAACCCGCTTACAAACGGATGGGGATTGAACTGGAAGATACCGAGTCCAGTGACGCCGATATTTCAAGAACATCTGTGAATACGGATGACGATGACCTCGACCTGCGTTCCAATAATTCGTTTTTACACGATAATGTGGATTAAGTTGTAAAAAGGCGATACCCTATAAAAGTAGAACACGTTGCTTTGACTAAAAACCTCTGGGGTCCTTATGATCTTTGAGGTTTTTTTCTGAAGTAATTCGAGATTTCAGCCAGGTCTTTGAATGGGTTTTTATGCTGGATTCAATTTTTTGCCAGCGGCCTTTTGGCAACATGGGTTCTATCATTTGTCCCAGATAGTTTTTAGGAGTTTTTTCATGTATTCCGAAGTGTTCCGGCTCTGTATCGGGACAGACGTAGGTCCCAAAAAGCAGGTCCATAATTGGAGAGATGTTCGCATAGTTGCCAGTATCCCGTTCCAAATTGTGATGCCAATGGTGCAATTCGGGCGCGCCAATCAATTTTTTTATGGGTCCAATGGGCAAACGAACATTGGAATGAATGTAAATGGCCCAAATGCCTCGAAAAGCAATTACTCCCGCAATGGATTCCAACGGAAATCCCATGATAAATGCGGGCAGATTGATAAGGCCAATGGTATAGATGGAATCGATGGGATGTTCCCGGTGTGCGGCCAGCCAATCCAGATGTTCCGCACTGTGGTGTACCTTGTGAAATCGCCAAAGGAAGTCAACTTTATGCTGCAAGCGATGCCCCCAGTAAATAAGGAAATCACTTATAACAAGTGCCTCGAAAGCTTGTAATAAAAATGGCTGCGATCGTATGGAGTTTTGAAATCCGGAAGGGAGGATGCTTGTTAATGATGCGTTGAAATAATTGAGTACCCACAATACCCAACCGCTCCACAACAAATACTGGCCCAGGAAAAAACAAAAGTCGAGTGCCCAATGAGGCCTGAAGAACTTTTGCCGCACTTTTGCCGGAAAGACCCGTTCCATGGGTACAAAAACCAGGACCAGAAACAAAAAGCTGAGACCGGCGGCCTCCAGAAGTAACCAAAACTCGCTAGTCATCGTTCTTGTTTTTTAGAGTATCCACGGTCACCGTATCCCGAACGATTTTCGCAATATCCTCATATTTAATGACCGGCCCCGACTTGGAACCACTGAAAATGATGCCTTTTCGCTTGAAATAATCAATCATGGAATCCTTTTGACTGGGATCGTCTTTTATATTGAAATCCCGAACGATAATGGACTTTGATGAGGAGATTATTGTGGTTTGTGGTTTGATCGAGTCCTTAACTTGAGTAGAGTCTTTACTCGCTGAAGTAATGACGCTCCCGTTCGGGCTCATAGCAACTGCCTCCGACTTGGGTCCGAAAAAACCCGATCGGTAGGTTACAAAGAGGCCCAGTAGTAAAGCGAAACTGGTGAGGGTAATTGCCTTGATGAAGTTATTTTTCATAATGAACTATTTTTTGGGATAACCATTCAGAAAAAACAAGCACCCCAAGATGATATGCAGTCACTAAAGTACATCAATTTATGACTGAAATAAATCCGTCAGCCTCCCAAAAAACCGTCATTTATATATACAGACGTCTTGAAACTTGTTTCCCGAGACCTTTGGTTAGCCTCTTCTTCTTTCCAAAAGTACCATCATCATCAAACCCAGTACAATGCGTTCGTCATCGTCTCCATCGAAGTTGGTGATCTTGGAAACCTCGAACTTGCGCCCAAAAAAGGAAGGTTCTTTCTTTAAGCGGGCCACGGTTTGGTCTTGAAGGTCGGTTACTTTGTAGGATGGATTAAACAAATAGCCGGTAAACGCTCCAACAATCGGAATTTGACCCAGCAGCGCGTCCAGTACTTTCACCCAGCCGTTTTCCTCCCGTATTTTATATTGCAGTTTTTGATGCTGGTCGATCAGCTCATATTCGGCTTTCCAGAGAGAAACCCATCCTTTTCGTGCAATTTTACCCAGTTCGTTTCCGCTTTTGTTGGTGATGCTGTAGGCCGCCGAAAAATCGATCCATTTATCGGCTTTTATTTTATAGTTGACTTCCGTTTTTCGGTCGTTGCCATAGATAGTGATGTCTTCCTTGAGTTTAAACATCTTTTGTTTTACGTAAGCGACGGTGTTGCCATTGGTGTCGGTTGCGGTAAAATCGTTGGCGAGGGTTGAAATATGAAAGACAAATTTGATGGGAAATTGAAGATTTTGCATAGGGTGGTGTGTTGATTCCTAACGAATTTTCCCCGAAGATAACCATTCAGTTTTTATAGGAAATAATTATTTAAGTGAATTTAGCTAATGACTGCGGAGGGTTACTCACCTAGCTTGTGATCCCTACAACGCTACGCGTTGAAAATAAAATACCCAAACTAAAAAATTCAAGCGAGCTTGATTTTACGTTGATATTTATTTTTGACTGTGGAGGGGTTACTCCCGTGATCCCTAATTCGCTCCCCTTTGCAAATAAAAAGTACACATCGCCTTAGGGGCGATGTATTTTTTCGTTTCACTTCGCTTTCAAAAGCTTGGGGCTTTTGACGCTCACTAAAACGAAAAAATCCACACTTAACGTGTGGACTTTTTGCTTGTAGTGACCGCGGAGGGATTATAGTTCCCTTCATGCTCGATGTTGCAAATAAGAATCCACACAGCTATCGCTGCTGGATCTTTATTTTATTCCAAAGGTTTAAACTGTGTTTACCTTTTCCATAAAACAAAGATCCACGCTGAAAAAGCGTGGATTCTTGAGTGAAGTGACCGCGGAGGGATTATAGTTCCCTTCATGCTCGATGTTGCAAATAAGAATCCACACAGCTATCGCTGCTGGATCTTTATTTTATTCCAAAGGTTTAAACTGTGTTTACCTTTTCCATAAAACAAAGATCCACGCTGAAAAAGAGTGGATTCTTGAGTGAAGTGACCGCGGAGGGATTCAAACCCCCAACCCTCAGAGCCGAAATCTGATGCGCTATTCAGTTGCGCCACGCGGCCTTACCATCCCCGCAAAGGCGGGGATCTTGTTATTATTATGACAATCGTTGCTTTACGATCGTCGATATCGTTTTACCATCGGCTTTTCCTGCCAATTTTCCATTGGCCATACCCATCACCTTGCCCATATCTTTCATAGAAGCAGCGCCGGTTTGAGCGATGATCTCGTCCACTACCTTCGCCACATCGGCCTCACTCATTTGCTCCGGAAGGAATTGTGCAATGATCTTCGCCTCCGCGATTTCCGGGTCGGCAAGATCTGCTCTTCCTTGTTCGCTAAAAATGGCAGCGCTATCCTTGCGTTGCTTGACTAGTTTTTGCAATAGTTTCAATTCGTCCGCTTCACTTAACTCTGCTTTGGCACCGGTTTCAGTTTGCGCCAACAATATTGCCGATTTCACCGAACGCAACGCCTGAAGCCCCAATGTATCTTTCGATTTCATTGCAACCTTCATCGCTTCCATAACCTGCTGAGATAAGCTCATGACTCCTTCTTTTGAATTGGATTGCGAAGATACATAATTTTAAAAGTAAAATAATTGAATGAAGTGCGAAACCTTTTGTTATTAGGAGAAACTTCCTATTTTTACTCTTCAGTCCGGATAAATTTCCGGCTAAAAAAATAACTATGGATAGAATTCTTGGAATTGGATCGCGTATTGATCATCCCGAACACGGAAAAGGAGTAGTAACCAACGTCGACTCAAAAATGTATTGGGTAACCTTTATCGACTCCGGACTGGAAACCATCCCCATCGCTGACACCTTCGAAGTGATCGAAGCTTCCGATGACGACCTGGATACGGTGAGTTTTTATGAGGTTGAGAAGAGCTTGCGGGAAATCCTGAAAAAATGGAGTGACGCCAGCGAAATTGTGCCCCTTGCCGATAAGTATAAAGGAGGAACCATGGTGCTGCAGCCCAAAGATCCCAATTTGTCGAATAAGGAGATTCCTATCAATACCTTCTTTCATAAAATCGTAATGCTACGGGATCGACTTCGGGTGATGGAACAAAAAATAAACTCCAGTTCAACCCTGGACGATCAGGATAAAGTGGATCTTCAGCAATACATTACCCGCTGTTATGGAAGTTTGACCACTTTTAATGTTTTGTTTCAAAACAATTCCCAGCACTTTAAAGGTGATAGTGCAAAGAAATAGCTATTAGAGATTAGATTTGAGTAATTAGACAATCAATAGTCAACAGCCAATTTTCAATCATAGAAGTATCTCGAGGGTAAGGTAATAAACTGCCTATAATGAGCGTTTTATAGAAGAAAAAGAGGGGCTTTTCCAAATATTGATTATCTTTCCTCAACCAAATCTGAACAATGTTACTGCTGCAACCCGAAGATAATGCCGCCTGGCTGGCTCCGTATGCTTATGCGATTGTCGGATTAGGCTTTGCTTTCTTTTTTTTCAGGGTGTTTGAAAATTGGTATGCAAGCAGGTACGACAGGCCCTTATATCGCCATTATTTTGTTTATAAAAAACTGAATCCCGAACAGCTTACCATTCTGGAAAAGGAGTTTTCCTTCTATCCCATGCTGTCCAAGAGAGAAAAACGCCAGTTTCAACATCGGGTTGCCACTTTTATTTCTGAAAAGAAGTTTATTGGGCGGGATGGCGTTGAGATCACCGAACGTATCAAAGTACTGGTGGGAGCCGTGGGTTGTATGCTGAGCTTTGGTCGAAAAAACTACGATTACGGCTTGATCGAGCATATTCTAATATACCCGAATGAGTTTTACAGCAAGATTAATGACTCCCATCACAAAGGCGAGTTCAACCCCCATGGAAAGGCGCTGGTGTTGTCCTGGAAGGATTTTGAAGAGGGGTACCAGATTACCAATGACAACCGAAATCTGGGTCTCCATGAATTTATGCATGCCATGCAGCTCGAAGCCCGTAAAAGCAGGGATCTCGACTCTACCCGATTTGCAAAACAATTTCAGAATATATTGAAACAACTCACCCTGCAGGAAGTGAAGGACAAGCTTGATGAGACCCGCTATTTCAGGGCGTACGCCTTCACCAATCAGTATGAGTTCATGGCCGTGCTCACCGAATACTTTATTGAATCCCCTAAGGATTTCAAATCGCATTTCCCAATATTATACGGCTACACCCGGAAATTGCTCAATTTCACCTACGCTGGTTACTGAGTTTCGAGAATTGCCTTTACAATAATTTCGGCATGCACTCTTGAATTTTCTATAAACCATTTATGGGTTTCCATTCCACCACAGATGACCCCGGCTAAATAAAGCCCCTTTACATTACTCTCCATGGTGGCTTCATTGTAATTAGGAATCTTTTTTTCTTCGGAAAGTTGAACACCGAAGGACTCCAGAAATTCGAAATTGGGGCGATATCCGGTGAGCGCCAGTACAAAATCATTTTCGAGAGTCAGATTACCGGAGGGTGTTTTAACGCTTACTTCGGAAGGCGCTATATGCGTAATCTCCGCATTGTAAATGGCAGTAATACTTCCTTCTTTGATTCGGTTGTCAATATCGGGGCGCACCCAGTATTTCACCCGATCTCCAATATGCGGTCCTCGAACGACCATGGTGACCTCGCCTCCTTTACGCCAAATTTCCAGCGCCGCGTCTACTGCGCTATTGCTCGCGCCCACAACGATGGTCTTTTGCAACACGTAAGGGTGGGCTTCGGTAAAATAATGAGACACCTTCGGAAGGTCTTCACCCGGAACATTCAGTAGTTTGGGAATATCGTAAAAACCAGTGCTTACAATTACATTCCGGGTTTCATAAGTTCGTTTTTCCGAAGTAATACTAAAAACAGCACCCTTCTTTTCCGAAGCAACCACCTTTTCAAATAAATGGATATTGAGGTCGTTGGAAGTAGCCACCCTGCGATAGTACTCTAGTGCCTCATTGCGATTGGGCTTAGGGTTATTACTAATAAAAGGTATATTATCGATCTCCAGTTTTTCCGAAGTGGAAAAAAAATTCATATTTAAAGGATAATGGTAAAGCGAATTGCACAACGCGCCTTTCTCCAAAACAACATAACTAAGGTCATTTTTTTTACATTGAAGGGCGCAGGCAATGCCTATTGGGCCACCGCCAATAATGATAACGTCCAGATTTTTTTGCATCTTTAAAATTACTAATTCTTTGACGATGAAATACAGAAAGATGACAAAAGTGTGAAAGAAAAGGCTCCTTACATGGAGATGTAAAGAGCCTTCACAAACAAAAATCTATAATACTTTGTGAATAAAGGTCGTAACCGCTAATTATTGGGTTGTTATTTGACCATTTCCCACGAGCAGATCAACAATTTTATTTCATGGCACTCATGGTATAGTAACCGGTTTCACGTGTGATCTTCCCTTCATCGTTGAATCGATGCACTAACAAGAGCGGTAAAATCATTTTTTCTCCATCCGACTTTTTAGTCATTCTTACGTTCCACCAGGATTGTACCACCTTAGCATTGCCAAGTTCATATTCCAGATAGTCGGGATACCCCACTACATCAATACTATTAATAGTCCAACTGGTGATCAAACCCTTAAACATTTCTTTTTCTTCTGCAACAGTGTGTGATTCACCACGTGGCATATCCAGATTTGTGAAAGCGGCATCCTCGGTGAAATAGCTAAAAGCATTTTCAACGTCACTATTTTCCAAGGCACCCATCATTTTCCGTACCGTATTGATATATTCATGATTGTTATAAATTGTGCCATTGGTCCTGGGTGCAAAACTTCTGCCTCTCTCAGACCATTGCCAATCATTATCATAAGTGATCATGACCTTAACCTTGTTATCACTTGTCATTTGAAAAAGACGATGAACCGGCATGTCTAATTTCGTGCCTGTTTTATTGTCCATGGCCTTAAAATGATCCCAGGTTTGAACCCACAAACCATCATCACCTTTGTACTCTATTGCATCCGGGTAAGCACCAGAAGTTCTTGTGTAACTTCGGTAAGACAAATTTTCCTTCATCCATTTTGAAGCGCCAACAAGCCATTCTTTATCGCGTCCTTCATCGTTTCTGTTGGTGTTCGTACCATCATAAGATTTAAAGTCATCGGTCAAATAACCCGCTACTTTATCTGCATTTCCGGCATACAGATCCTGCAACATAGCTTCCACGGCCACAATGGCGGGATGTTCTTTGTAAACGGTTCCGTTTTTTGTTTTTTGGGAATAAATGGTGCCGCCTAGCAGCAACATGATTACAACTAATCTTGTTTTCATTTTAAAGATATTTAATTGGTTAGTATATGTTAAATTAACCAAATTAATTGATATTTAGCAGGTTGCACCTGTAAATATTTTACAAGATCAATTTTTTGGAGCCAAATTTCAGATGAAGTTATGGTCCAATCCGTATAGCTTTAAACAAAAATAGAGTAACGTTTGACGTAACCTCCCAATGGCGGCAAAAACCAACTACTTGTGTGACACAATTATTTTTTGAGTGGCCTTTTCTCCATCGTAAGAAGTAGCTATCAAAAAGTAGAGCCCCTCCGAAAGGTTTTGTGCATTCCAGTTGTTCGATTGTGACACTTCCAGGGTGTCCACGAGCTTCCCGGTATGGTCATAAATGTTTATGGTCGAATAATTGGAAGCCACTTTGGGGTTAATTTCGAATTGGACACCCATGGTCGGGGCGAATAACACGGTTTGAAACGTATGATCTGCAATCCCGAAATTGGGATCTAAAACTTTAATGAAATTCGGACGGCTTAAGGAACCTGAGGGGTCATCCCATCGTTCGACATAATTCAAGTTGACGTCAAACTCACTCACCAGATCGGCGCCTCTTTCACAAATGAGCAGGTTTCCATTAGGCAGATAGGCAAATCCTTCAGGATTAATGATGTTAATAATGGGATGATCAATGAAAGTCCCGGATGGATCGAATTGTGAAAGTCGGTTTCCATTGAAATCTAATACCAACAGATTACCACTTCCGTTAGGATGAAACCAAATGTTGGTGGGACCTTGTAGCACCGAAGAATCGATGAAGGTTCCAATTTCATTTCCGGAGCTATCGAAATTTGTAACCGTACCGTTATTTCCGCCTCCATAAGAGGACACATATAAATTTTCAGATGGGTCCCAGGCCACCCCGATGCTTTGAACTACACCTGTGTCTGTATATTCAGACTCAAATGTACCGTCCAGATTAAAGCGAATGACCTTATAATTTGGCGTCCATTGTAACACGTAAATGAAACCATCCGGTCTTAATTCCATACGGGTAGGCCCTTGCAGGGCATAACCGGAGGAATACTCTCCTAAATAGGCACCTGTTTGTCCGTTATATTGTTTGATGTTTTCATTTCCTAAACCTGTTAAAAGCACAGTTCCGTTCGGGAGGAATACCATATCCTGAGGATTTGAAATGCCACCGGCATCGGCCTCGATAAAAACTTCAATAAAGTCACCGTTCAATTCATATTTGTTTACAGCGTTGTCCAATCGATCGCTTACATAGACCCCTTCTTGCGAAAAGACCAATGAAGTACTGATCCAAAACAGAAGAAGCATGATTTCTTTAGCATATAATTTTTTCATAGTTTATTACTTTAAGGAGTTAGGAATAATCTATTCAAAGTAAAATGTAAAAGCGAAGAAGTGTGATAATGCTTACAAACATTTACACATTTGCCGGATATTTGTTACGCTTGGATTTGTAGGTTGTAGGCGTGACTCCTGTATGTCTTTTAAATGCTTTGTTGAAGGAAACACGATTACTGAAACCACTTTGATACAGCACATCAGATATGTTTAAATGGACCTCGGTGTTCAATAATTTTTTAGCCTCCTCAACTCGATATCGATTGATGAAGTCAAAGAAGTTCGCATCAAAATGTTCGTTGATCACCTGAGACATATGATGACGGGATAGATTGAGTTGTTTCGCGAGTGAAACCAGAGTGATTTCGCGGCTAAGATGAGGTCTGTTTTTATGCATAAAATCGACCAGTGACTGTTTTAGTTCAAGGGAATGTTCTTTGGTTAATCCGGTACTGTTATACTTTTTGTAACCTACTACTTTATCCATGGACAATCCATCAAAAACCTGTGGTTGCAAGAATCCAAAATAGGAAACGAGCCCAATGAAAAAGATCATGGAAAAGCCGATAAAATAATCGTAACCTATCTCGATCCATCCTACTCTTTGAAAAACAAAATAAGATGCAAAGGACAAGCAATATCCTAAAAATGAATAGCTCAACCAGTTTAACCAGCGAGTTTTATTGAGGCTGCGGAGATTATTTTTCAACGTTAAATGAATTAATGGCAAATAGATGAGTTGCAGAAATATAATAACAAACACAAAGTTGGGAGAAAAATAAAAAACGACATCCGGAAACGGGCCTGTGATCAAAGCTTCTATTTTTTTGGAACTCTCCAAAAGATAGAAGGCTGAAAAATTGACAAGCACATAAACAAAAGGAATAAAATGCAGCAAGTCAAAGGCTTTGAAATTTTTTTTATAAATGACTCTTTTTATATACAAATACAAGATGGGTCCATATAAAACCCAAACAAGCTGATTGGTCATTACCAGATGGATAAAGTCGGCGTCAAATAATATTTTCGACCAGTAAAGCACATTGTACACGATATTATACCCAAATAATAACAAATAGACCCCTAATAAAACGTTGGCAGGTTTATCTCCTATTTTCTTAATGAAGAATAACAAGGCAAGCAAAAATGCCAGAAAGGCAAAAAATAAAAAAATTGTTTCGGAAATATTCATCCAGAACTATTTAACAGCAAAGTACTGTATTAAGGATAGGAATAAAAGAAGAAAGTCCGTGATTTTATAAATATCGAGGCCTAATTCAGACATGAATCAGACCTCGAAGAAAAAAAATACTTTGTCGGTGCTTATCTGTTTTTCACAATGATCTTTTGAGTAGCTTTCTTGCCGGCACTAGTCTGAGCTACCATAAAATAGAGGCCTTCGGACAGGTTTCGTGCATTCCAATGACTCATTTGTGTCGCATCCAAGGTGTCGACCAAGATCCCGCCTATGCTGTAAATCTCAAGGCTCTGATATACGGACGCGATCTTTGGATCGATACGGAAATAGTTTCCTATGGTAGGAGTTACAAATACAGTGTCTGTGCTTATATCATTTGTCGATAAAAAAATTTCGTCTCGTAGCACTACTGCATTGGGAGTGATCAAATTTCCTCCGGTAGTATACTCACCCAGATCATTTCCGCTACTGTCAAACCGCCGTACCGAATTGGTACCATTATCACCAATAAGTAGGTCCCCATTGGGAAGAAATGCAATTCCTTCAGGATTGGTAAGTGTAGTTATGAAATCGTCAATATAACTGCCATCTCCGGCATTAAAGCGAACACATTTGCCCGCATTCCAGTCTAGCACGTACATCACCCCATCTTTTATTTCGCAGTTGGTAGGCCCCGATAGGTTGGTGTCTATGAATAAACCCTGATCGTTACCCGAAGCATCGAATTTTCGAACCGAACCTCCGGCAAAAGAAGAAACATACAAATTGCCACTGTCGTCCCAGTCGATACCAATGCTTTGGATCACCCCAACGTCTGTGTATTCATCTACCAGGGTTCCGTCGAGTTGGTAGCGGAGTACCTTGTTGAACGAATTGCTCCATTGCAGCACATACAACAAGCCATCGTCTCCAATCTTCATGCGAGTAGGCCCTCCGGCGACCGTAGCAAAATCTTCTATATATGCACCGGTACGGGAATTGTATTTTGTGATTCGTCCCGAATTCAAGTTAGACACGAGTACGCGATCCACATCTTCCAAAAATACGATGTCCTGTGGCCAGGCGAGTTCTTCATTGATAAATACAATAGGATTCTCCCCGTTGGTATCGAACTGAACAATTTTAAAGTCTCCTCCACTAAAATTGGCGGCGTCACTCACGTAGGTATAGAATTCTTGTGCTAATGAATTTGATAAAGGAAAGCTCAAACAAATAATCAAAAATAATTTTAAGAGTTTCATGTGCTATGGTTTTAAGAATTGATACCCTCAATTTCCTTAAACTTTCGGGAAGAAGGGTTCTGAATTATAAATCTGCCCTTCGGGATTTATAAATTAAGACCGGAAGCGGCGGTACGATATTCCGAAGGAGTGCAATTGTGTTTTTTCTTGAAAGCGTTGTAAAAGGCCGCCTTGCTGTTGAATCCTACATCGAAATAGACACTTTTTATGCTGGGAGTTTCAGTTTCGGCCAATAATCGTTCGGCTTCAACAAGGCGGTATTCGTTGATAAACTTGTTAAAGTTCTTTCCCGACTTCTTATTGATCACCTTGGATAACAAATGCGTCGAGAAACCCAATTGATCCGCCAGATGCACCAGGCGCAATTCGTTATCGATATAGGGTTTTCGTTGCTCCATATAGTTGGTGACATTTTTGTAGAGTTCATTCAGCAGGGTGTCTTCCAGCGATTCTTTCTTACCTGCGCTGGGCAGAAATAGGTGCGCGTACAATTCTCCATTAAATATTTGAGGTTGTTTGAAAATAACATATCCTATTCCATAAATGGACAAACTCATCATTATCGAGATCATATAATCCCACTGGCTGTTAAAGAAAGAAAACCGTACCAAAACAAAATACGAAACATACGAGATCAGGAACAGAGAGTACCCACTGGCCAGGATCATACTCCATCGATGGCGAAGTTTTGTGTATTCGGAAGTGGTTGTTTTATTTTTCTGAATGAAGCTTAAAATAAGGATGTTATAAACCGCCATATGTGCCGCTGCCAGCCACGGTTGCTGTGCCAGACCAAGTAAGGGGATCTCCATGGTGGTCCATTTCAAGTATAAGGCAATCATAACGATATTTGGAAGGACCATTAAAAAGGCCGGGAGAAAATGAAGTGCAAAATTAAAATGAACACTTTTTTTGTAGAGGTTCAAAAAATATAGATACAACAATGGGCCCGTCGTATAATAGCACAAAGAGGGCAGGAGCCTCAAATAGGGAAATTCATTTTCGTAGCGTGTCCAATATAAGACGTATTGAAATAGAATGGCCGAGAAGGCCAGAACTAAAAAGGCGATAGGATAATTTTTCTTGTTTCTCCCGGAAAGTAACAATAGAAACAGAAATAGCCCCATCGCTACCGCAATCAAAAATCCGGACGTCCATGTATCTAATGAAGGTGCCTGAAGCATAGGCAAATATATGCCTTCAACTAGCATGAATGCAACTTAGAGGAGTCTCAAATTATAAATCCAGACTATAAAATGGATGGTTGGTGAATTATTTGGTGATTTTCTTAAGTCCCGAGATGGTTTCGATCGGATTCTCCGATTTGAAAACGTAGCTTCCCGCTACCAGCACATCGGCTCCGGCTTCCTTTAATTGTAAGGCATTTCTGTTGGTCACCCCGCCGTCAATTTCGATGAGGGTGGAAGCCCCTTTGGCCTGAATAAGTTCCTTTAAAGCTCTTACTTTCTCATAGGTATTTTCGATAAAACTTTGGCCCCCAAATCCAGGGTTTACACTCATTACACAAACCAGATCAACGTCCCGGATCACATCTGCCAACAAGTTTACAGGGGTATGCGGATTAAGGGCTACTCCTGCTTTCATTCCTTCTGCTTTAATGGCCTGGAGGGTGCGGTGTAAATGCGTACATGCCTCGTAGTGAACCGTAAGCACATTGGTGCCCAGATCGGCGAAGGTTTTTATATAACGATCCGGTTCCACGATCATTAGGTGTACATCGATGGTCTTTGTGGCATGCTTCACTATATCTCGTAGTACGGGCATTCCAAAGGAAATGTTGGGAACAAAAACACCATCCATAATATCAATATGAAACCAGTCTGCATCACTGGAATTGATCATTTCAACATCGCGTTGTAAGTTGGCAAAATCTGCAGCTAATACGGAGGGGGCAATAAGGGTTTGGCTCATTTCAAAGTGTGTTTCGGCAAAGGTAATAATTGTTCAGCAGTTTATATGTTTATCATTGGGAAGTTGGAACGTCGAGGATTTAGATTGTGACCATTTGGTACATAAACGAAAAAACCTCCGGTAATCAGCCGGAGGTCATTCATCAATCAAAAAACGAACAGTCGTAATTCCCACAAGGAGAATTTCATACTGTTGTTACCGTTTCCGGGCTATCCCAGATAGGTCTTTAATATCTTACTTCTTGAAGTGTGCTTCAATCTGCGAATCGCTTTCTCTTTGATCTGGCGAACACGCTCTCGTGTTAGATCAAAAGTTTCTCCTATTTCTTCAAGGGTCATAGGGTGTTGATTCCCCAGGCCAAAATAAAGCCGAATGACATCCGCCTCACGAGGAGTTAAGGTTTCCAAAGCACGCTCGATCTCGGTTCGAAGTGATTCATGCAATAACGCACGGTCGGGATTAGGAGACTCCCCACTACGCAATACGTCGTAAAGATTCGAATCTTCTCCTTCAACCAATGGCGCATCCATCGATACGTGACGCCCAGAGTTTTTCATAGACTCCTTAACGTCATTGATGGTCATGTCCAATTCTTTCGCAATTTCCTCTGCGGAAGGCGGACGTTCGTGTGCTTGCTCTAAAAAGGCGAAGGTTTTATTTATTTTATTGATACTTCCAATTTTGTTCAACGGTAACCGTACAATACGCGATTGCTCGGCCAGTGCCTGCAAGATCGATTGTCGAATCCACCAAACGGCGTAGGAAATAAATTTAAATCCACGAGTTTCGTCAAAACGTTGTGCAGCTTTTATAAGCCCAAGGTTGCCTTCATTGATCAGATCGGGAAGTGTCAATCCTTGATTTTGGTACTGTTTTGCTACCGAAACAACGAAACGAAGGTTGGCCTTGGTCAATTTTTCCAAGGCGAGCTGGTCACCCGCTTTGATGCGCTGTGCCAATTCTACTTCTTCGTCTGCGGTGATTAAGTCAACTTTTCCAATTTCTTGAAGATACTTGTCTAATGAAGCAGTTTCCCTATTGGTTACCTGCTTTGTAATTTTAAGTTGTCTCATTAAGGTTTTCTTACTTTTAAGTTAAATATTTCCATTTCGTATTAGGTTATACGTGTAAAACATTCAAAATGTTACAATAAGTTTACTGTTTTGCCTGGATTGGGTGTGAGAAAATAGGTAGGGCCTTTAAAATGAGCATTTTATCAGGCTAATGTTTTGTTTAACTTTTGGGCATTCCTTCTTCCTAAAAAAGGAAGAAGGCCGCGCTATCCGCTGTAGCCCCAATTCCCGAAAGTGATCGGGAAGTGGGGGCTGCCACTACTATCGCTAATGCAAAGAGCGTAGTGCCAAACTATTTCTGCTTTAATTCTATCAATAAAATGGTCACCTCTATCAAAGCTTTGGTGTATAGATTGTTAAAGACCACCAGGTGCTTCTTAGCATCTTCCAGACTTTCCTTTTTAAGCAAGCCACTCTCGATCTGCTGCAAATGATGGCCGTGGCTGGTCATACCGAGGTTCATAAAGCTGGATTTCAGTTTGTGTGCCAGGGCACTCGCTCGAGTATAGTATTCCCGCTCCATGCAATGGCGTAAACTTTTATAGTCATCGGGGGTCTCCTGTATGAAAACCTCCAAAAGGGATATGATAAACTCTTCATCGTTGTCAAAAGTTTCCTGTAGTTTATTGATATCCACACTGCTGCTTTTTACCTCACCAGTGGTCGATTGGGTAATACTGGCTTCGGCACCTATTTTTGTTTCAAATTTAACGTCGGATCGCAACCAGAACAGCACCTCCTTCACCGCTTCTTCATTGAGGGGTTTGGTAAGGTAGAAGTCAATTCCTACTTTGATCGCGTTTTTTCTGGCTTCCGGAAAAACATCGGCAGAACAAGCCACGATAGGTACTTTTTTCACCGAATATTTATTCGCATTTCGAATGAGTGAAATTGCCTCAAGTCCATTCATTACAGGCATGTGCATGTCCATAAGAATTAGATCATAATCAAAATTCGCATTCTTAAAGATCTCAACGGCATCTTTTCCATTTTCAGCAATATCCACTTCCACATTCATATTATTGAGCAGCTGTTTGATGTAGAATTGATTCATTTTATTATCCTCGGCAACCAAAACCTTTAATCCCGCCAGTTCTTTGTCCTCCCGCACATAGGTTTTCACCGAATCGGCAATCCCTGTCAATTTGCTCTTTTTAAATTCCAATGTAAATTCAAAAACAGAGCCTTGGTCGATTACGCTGGAAGCGCTTAAAGTTCCGTTTTGCAGTTGTATGAGTTGTGTAGTTATCGCTAGCCCGAGTCCGGTACCGTGCGCCTTGGAACTATCGGGATTCTCCACCTGATAAAAACTTTCGAAAATTCGATCCAGTTTGTCTTTGGCAATGCCAATTCCGGTGTCTTCCACCATAAATTTGAGGTTGACGGAAGTATCCGATTCGGAAACGTTGGAGACACTTACCGTAATTTTACCGTCGTATGTAAATTTTATCGCATTTCCTATGAGATTAGTGAGTATCTGATTCAGTCTATATTGATCTCCAATCACAATATCAGGAATGGAAGGATCGATAACAGCGGAAAGATCCAGTCCTTTTTCACGTGCTTTGATCTCGAAACCATCCGTAAGATTGGTCACTACCTTAGGCAAATTGAAATCGATGGATTGTATCGAAAGTTTCCCGGCTTCGATCTTGGAGAAATCAAGGATATCGTTGACAATGGACAAGAGACTTTTGGCCGAAAAATCAATACCGTCCAAATTTTTACGTAGCAGTGCCTCATCCATATGGGCCCTTTTTTTAATAATTTCAGAAAGACCCAGGATCACATTGAGCGGTGTTCTTATTTCATGGCTCATGTTCGACAAAAAAGTAGACTTTGCCTTAGCCATTCGTTCCGCATTGATCTTGCCTTCTTCGATGGCTTTCAGGGTGTCTTTTTTATGTGTGATATCCTTCAGAAATAAACTGAAGGTATCTTCACCCACTGTATAATTGTTCGTTATGGAGATCTCAAATTCTTCACTATGCCCGTTGCTTGGATGCAGCGTAGCTTCACACCGTTCGCCAATTACCTTGTTCGGTATGAACAAATCGGTCTTTTCCAGGTCTTTCCGTAGATTTTGGGACAACTCATTGGGTAAAAACTCAAGCAGTGAATAATTTTGAATATCGCGCTCTTTTACACCCAACATTTGTAGCACCTTTCTGTTGTATTCAAGAATAACTCCATTTTTGTTGAAAATAAGAAAGCCGTCCAATATATTGTCCAAAATAGCTTTCCGGTCAATTTGAAGGGTGCTATTGGTTTTGTTGGAACTGTTTTTTCCGTTTAGATGAATTAGATTGTCGGTTTCAACATTTTCTTTTAGAACCTCTTCCACCGGGCTCAGTGCATCAATACACTCTACCGCTTTGAAGTGGGTGTAAAAGGATTTAAATTTTGTTTGGTGCGTAAGTAAAACACTATCAGCCCATACTTTTCCAAACGACTCAATCAATTCTCTCTGTAGTTCCTGATAACTTTCCCTGAATTCCCTCAGGGCGTTTATCTGCCCGACCAAATCCATTTTATTTTGGTTCGCAAGCCTGAAATTTAAGATGCCTAACCAACGGGAGGCTAATGATTCGGTCTGATTTCTGGTCTGTAAGGATCGAAGGGTATATCGCAGAAAATTACGGATAAGTGCCAACTCCTTGTTTTTACCGCTCATATAGAGTGGCGTGAAAGCGTCGGTTTGGCTCTGTTTGGGAAATTCGATCATTATTTGATTCCGAATAGTGGTTTCGGTTCCAATATAACCAGGGTCTTTGTACAACAGGTACCATTCGAGTTCGAGGTACATTTGCACCAAATTGAAATCGGCGATGGATTCTTCCTGAGGGAACTGAAATGCGGAAACGCGCTTGCCGAATTGTTCCAGCTGGGCTGTGTTGGATCCTTTCTCTATTAGAAAGTTAAGTAGGGCATGTCTATCGTCCCTAACTAGCTCTTCTGCAACCGATGTGGACCCGTTTTTCGAGAAAAAACGATTTATTACTGTATTCATGGGGGCTAAGGTTTAAATTTCTAATTGTAGGAATTTACCTTCAAAAGACCAAAATACGACTTTTTTTGTAATTACCAAATGACCCCAGGTTTATTCTTAAAATTATGCTCTAATCTAGGGGATAAGCCAGCCTATTTTTAAAAGAAATTGAGATCTTGATTGATCTTTAAACGTTCCATAACCGCATCTACTTTTTGATGCATTTTGTTAAAAAACTGCGAACGGTCTTTCTCTCCGGCATTTACCAGAAGTTTCGAGTTTTTCATTTGCTTTTCAAAGAAACGATCCATTTGCTCACAGGTTTGAGGATGCTCGATCTTAAAATATGACAATACCGTAAAAGGTGTTAAAAACATCTTTTTGCCTTTTGCCTTGACCATTACCGTGTTGCTCATTGTCAACAGATCGCTCTTGTACAATTGATAACTCGAGTCATTCTTAGAGTTTAGAATAGTTTGGTTGATGGTTTGTTGTTCAATATGAAGGATAATTTTTTTAATATCCTTGCAAATAAAAATTGCCATTTCTTCCGAAAGCAAGTTACTCTCGAAATAGTAGAAGATTTGCTGAAGCGTTCCATTGATCGTATTGTCATTCCAGAATTCGATAATATTTATGTTTTGATAGGCTTCCGCCACCGCATTCGCAGCTTTGATCAGACTTGGAGGTGCGGATTCCAGGAAATCTTCGAAGGAGACCTTGGCCATAGCGCCGTCTTCATTTAGGAATTTTAACCAAACATAGCATTTGTATTTGGTTATGTACGAATCGGACAGGGTATAAAATATGGGTATGTCCTTGGCGGAGTAAGTGATCGATGCATTTTTAATCTTGATCAATGGAAGGATACTTTGCAATGAGATCTTAAAATACTGCTCCAGTCCGGCTACGTCTCTAATCATAGGTGATTTTTCAGCGAGGAGCGTGCCTTGTTCCCCTACCTCAAACAACCTGTTCAGGGATAATTTAAAGTGCTTGGCTAATGTTACCGCTTCTTCCAGCGAGAGCGCTGTCTTCGAATTCACCCGCCGGTACGCCGCGTCGTAACTTAAATTCAGTATACCTGAAACTTCATCGATTACCGACTGGTTTTCTCGCAATCGTTCCTTTATGGCCCTAATAAAAACCTCTTGCATAATTTGCGTTTTATTTTTTTAAATTTAAATACTTTGTAAAAAATACAAAAAAAATTGGAATAATATATTAAAAACAACTATTTACATGTGAAAATTACAAATAACTTTGGAGAACTAATTCAAAACTCGATATTATGAAAATCTATCTTTTAACCTTCGTTCTGTTTTGTTCTGCTCTTGGATTCTCTCAGGAGGACACCGGAAGTAGTGTCCAGGGAAATAATGAGGTTAAGTTAAATTTGGGGTACGCCATAGCCGGTCTTCCCGAAATAACCTACGAAAGAGTGATCGATGATGGGGGATCCGTAGGTCTTTCTCTGGCCTTTTCGGTAGACGAAAACATAAACTTCGGTTTTATAGCAGTTCCCTATTACCGACTTTATTTCGGGCAAAAACGAGCTGCCGGTTTTTTTATTGAAGCCAATGCAGGTATTTTCTCCGATGAGAATTCCAAAGCTCCCAATGAGACCGCCATTGGTTTTGGTCCCGGATTGGCCGTTGGCGGTAAGTTCCTGACGAAAACCGAATGGGTGGCAGAGATTGTCTTTGGAGGGGGTCGAAACTTTATCAACGAAAGTGTTATTAGCGGTATTTATCCTCGACTGGGAATCTCCATTGGAAAACGATTTTAAAGCATAATGATTATTAAAAGCACCTTCGTGAATCCACCACCAAACGGCAAAGATTGCGTCTAACTTTGTTTTGTATAACCTTAAATGATAATAACATGAAAACAATATGGTACCTGGGACTTTTCGCCGCTTTCGCGATGATAAGTTGTAACATAGATGAATTGGAATCGGTTGCTTTTAATGGAAGATTGACCAGTGAAGTAACGGGTGAGCCTATTCCCAATATTACGATTGTTGGAAGGACATCTGGCGTTCGTGGGAGTGGGTTGTTTAGTTCAACCTATAGTCTTAGGACCACTGAAAAGTTGCCTCACTATTTCAGAAAAGATTCAAATGACTTGTATAAAATTTCCTGTTATAACTTTAAAAAGATCGCTAGTTAATGGATGGGACTATGAGATTCAGGTATATTCAGCCTTAATAAACAATATGATGTTGGCCCAAATAATTCTTTTTGGGTAGCCTAATGATTAGTATTCCGTCTTTAAAACGTGTACTAATACCGCGTTCGTCTATATGGGGTGGCAGGTGAAAGTTCCTTGTAAACGTATTAAGATTAAACTTGAAGTTCAGGCGATCAATAGGAAGTACACCCTTAGGTTGTTTATCACCAATCACTTTCAAAATATTGTTTCCAATATAAATTTGAAAGTTTTTAAAACTATATCCGGTAGCAATAATACGTACTTCATAACTCTGTGCGTTCTCATACAGGTTGGCGATAACTACCCCCGAAGCCCGCAACACATTGTTGCTGAGTTTTTGGTCAACGACGTCCGATTCGTAAATAAAATCCTTATTTGTCTCGATGGTTACTACTAAATCTTTCATAAGTGATGGTTTATGTAATTTTTTCCATACGTCAATCCGCTTAGTTTTGAGTAGATAACTAATGTAGTATTCGGACAAACAGAAGCACGTTTTTTAGCATATTTTAAGAAAATATATAGGAAAATATTAACATAACAAAAGGTCGAAAAACTGGCTTATTTTAGCTTAATAGATCGCTATATTATTGACAACGAGGACAATAAAATTTTAACATTTAGAGGCCCGAATTATCTATAAATGAGCTTCTGATAACAATTTTGAAGACCCTAGAGATTCGTCCAAAACATCGCAATTTGTATAATTATTATACAGAATCGCAGGTATCCAAATACCATTCCAAGAAAACAATGAGACAAAAAAAGCCCCCTGTTTCCAGGAGGCTTTGGTTTCTTCAGTAAAGAAAATCAATCTCTATTTCTATCTCTACTTCTATTGTCTCTACCGCGGTTGTCTCTCCCTCGGCTTCCACCTTTGTCATCACGTTTAGGACGTTCTACATATCCTTCGGGCTTTGGCAAGAGTGCTTTACGCGAAACTTTATCCTTACGGGTTCTGGCATCGATACCAAAGTACTTCACATCGAATACATCGCCCATATTCACTACATCGCTCACATTTTCGGTCCGTTCCCAGGCCAATTCAGAAACGTGTAGTAATACTTCGTTACCCGGAGCATCCATATACTCTACAACGGCTCCGAAATCCAACATCTTGATCACTTTCACCTCATACACACTACCCACGGTAGGTTTGAAGGTGATGGAGTCGATCTTTGCCAGAACCATATCGATTCCCGCCTGATCCGTTCCAAGGATTTCTACCAATCCTTCTTCGGTCACTGGATCTTCGTTGATCACAATGGTCGTACCCGTTGTTTTCTGAAGTTCCTGGATCACTTTTCCACCGGGGCCGATCAAAGCTCCAATAAATTCTCCTGGAATGGTTGCAGTAACCATTTTTGGAGCGTGTGGTTTCACATCGGCATTAGGGGTAGCGATCGTTTCGGTCAATTTCTCCAATATATGAAGACGACCGTCACGAGCTTGTTTTAAGGCATTCACCAGGATCTCGTAGCTCAGTCCTTTGACTTTAATATCCATCTGGCAGGCGGTAATTCCATCGGCCGTTCCGGTTACTTTAAAATCCATATCTCCCAGGTGATCTTCATCACCCAGTATATCACTTAATACTGCGTATTTTCCAGAATCCGCGTCTGAGATCAATCCCATAGCAATTCCCGAAACAGGTTTGATCAATTGAACTCCCGCATCCATCAACGCCATGGTACCACTACAAACGGTGGCCATGGAAGAAGATCCGTTGGACTCCAATACTTCGGAAACTACTCGTACGGTATAAGGACAATCTTCTGGGATCATTCCTTTCAAGGCACGTTGCGCCAGGTTACCATGTCCTACCTCTCTACGCGAAGTTCCTCTAATGGGGCGTGCTTCACCTGTACAGAAAGGAGGGAAGTTATAGTGTAAGTAAAAAGTCTCTTCTCCTTCGTAAGACGGCATGTCAATTTTATTTGCTTCTCTGGAAGTTCCCAAAGTTACAGTTGCCAATGCCTGAGTTTCTCCCCGTGTAAAGATGGACGAACCATGCGTAGATGGTAAATAATCTATTTCACACCAGATAGGACGAATCTCATCGGTCTTTCTACCGTCCAAACGAGTCCCTTCATTTAAGGTAAGGTCGCGGATGGCAGCTTTTTCTGCCTTTCGGTAATATTTAGAGATCAAGTCACCAATGTCTTCCAGTTCTTCTTCGGAATAGGCAGCTTTAATGTCTTCTTTTATTTCTGAAAAGGCCGCGCTGCGTTCCTGCTTCGCAGATCCTGCTTTTGCGATGGCGTATACTTTATCGTAAGCCAAATCGTGAACCTTTTTCTCCAAAGCTTCGTCTTCTCTTTCTTCTTCGTATTCACGTACCTCTTTTCTTCCGAAGGCTTCAGCCAGGCGAAGTTGTGCGGCAATCTGATCTTTGATCGCCTCATGCGCAAATTTGATCGCTTCGGTCATTTCTTCTTCGGAAATTTCCTTCATCTCACCTTCCACCATCATCACAGAATCAGCAGAAGCACCGATCATCATATCAATGTCGCTTTCTTCCAATTGAGATCGGGTGGGGTTGATAATGAATTTACCATCCACACGGCCTACTCTGGCCTCGGAAATAGCACATTCGAATGGGAAATCGGATAACTGGATAGCTGCCGAAGCCGCCAATCCTGCCATAGCATCTGGCATTACGTCATCGTCGTGAGACATTAATTGGATCATCACCTGCGTTTCAGCACGATAATTTTTTGGGAATAATGGACGCAATACGCGATCCACAATACGCATGGTCAATACTTCGCCGTCACTGGGTCTGGCCTCTCTTTTAAAGAATCCACCCGGGTAACGCCCTGAAGCTGCAAATTTTTCACGGTAGTCTACCGTTAAAGGAAGAAAATTCAGATCTTTTTGCTCATAGTTAGAAACTACAGTACAAAGCATCATGCATTTTCCAGACTGCACCACGACTGCACCGTGTGCCTGTTTTGCTAATTTTCCAGTTTCGATAGAGATCTCTCTACCGTCACCGAGGTCTATAACCTCTTTAAATACTTTAGGTATCATTTGTTTTTCATTAGCTCCTTACCCGTTCGCAGCAGCGGTGAAGCAGGGAGTGTTAATTTGGTCAAAGCCCGATTTTCGGACCTAGTGTTGTTGTGTTGTTGTGGTTGACCAATGAAAAACCAAGGGTAGCTTTTCTATGTTTTTCAGAAATAATTCTGAAAATTTAATTCTAAAATTCCACACCGGGGTGTGAAAAAAACAAAAGGGACTCCTTAGAAGCCCCTTTTTAATATATTACTTACGTAATCCTAATTCTTTAATGATCGCACGATATCTCATGATGTCTTTCTTCATAAGATAGTCCAATAAAGAACGACGCTTTCCTACCAGCTTAACCAAAGAACGCTCCGTATTGTAGTCCTTGTGATTTGCTTTCAGGTGTGTTGTCAAATAATCGATACGATAGGTGAACAATGCAATTTGTCCTTCCGCCGAACCGGTATCCTTTGCCGACTTACCGTGCTTTTTGAAAATAGCTTCTTTTTCTTTTGGGTCTAAATACATTCCAATATTATTTAAATGATTTTTATGTATCTGACTACCTTCGTGGTAATCAGGGTGCAAAATTACAAAATCTAATTGAAATATTAGGTTTATGATGACAATATTGAAATAGAATTATACTTAATAGGTACTTTTTTACGTTATTGCCACCAAATACCCTTAACCTAAACGACTATATGATGAAAAAGACCCTGAACAAAACTTTCTTAATTGCCTCATTTACCCTGAGTTTACTACTCGTGGGTTGCAATAATGATGACAGTGGTGGAACCACTGAAGTGAATTTCTCTGCAGAAAATGCAATATTAGCTGCAAAAACCGACGCAACCGTTGACGGTACCATGAATATTATGGACAATGGAATCGACGAAAGTGCTACAAGATCCAACGGGATCTCTCTTTTCCCATCCTGTACGACCATTACCGTTGTTACGAACGGAAATGGAGGAACCATTACTCTTGATTTTGGAGAATCCTGTCAACTGAATAATGGTGCGATTGTCTCCGGAGTTATCAACCTGGAGTTTACCGCGATTATTGAAGGTGTTCGAACCATTGATTACAGCTTTATCGATTATACCTATAACGGCAATGGTGTACAAGGAGGAGGACAAATTCAAAGACAAATCGCCAATTCCAATGGGAATCCTCAATCTACCGTTAATGAAACGATCCTGGTTTCCTTTCCAAATTCTAACATAACTGCGACTCGTGTTGGATTGCGGATTTCAGAATGGGTGGAAGGCGTAGGAACAGGAACCTGGTTAGACAATGTATACCATATTACCGGAAATTGGAATACCTCTTTTAGCAATGGTTTCGAAAGAACGGGAGAAGTAACTCAAACTTTAGTATGGAAATTGAACTGTCTGTACTTAGTGAGCGGTATTATCGAGGTCACCCAGGAAGGACTTGTTGGAACCCTCGATTATGGTTCGGGCGCCTGCGACAACAATGCGATTCTTACAATTAATGGTCAAGAGTATCCTATATTGCTCTAACTAAAATTTAACACTCCTAAAAGGCCGCTAGCGATAGCGGCCTTTTTTTATGGCCTGGGCTCAAGCTTTCAACAAAATTTAACAAAAAATTAAACCTTCCTACATTTCTGTAGTCATAGAAGCATTAACTCTTAAATATAAACACTATGAAAACAAATTGCGTAAAAATTGGAATGCTGGGTTTTTTAGCCATTATGTTCTTGTTTACTTCTTGTAGCAAGGATGAAGAAACCCTGGTAACCGATGACAGTACAGCCGGATTGACGGCAGAACAATCAAAACAGAATGCCGAGGCCGATGCTTCGACAGATGCGGTTTTTAATTTAATTGAAATGGCCTATGCCGAAACCGAAGAGGACGAAGGACGTAATGCAAGCCTTTTCTCCGATTGTGTGACGATCACTCTTAGTTCTGAAAACGGGGTCACCTTTATCACATTGGATTTTGGCTTTGGGTGTCAACTACACAATGGAGCCATCGTCTCCGGGATCATAAATCTCACTTACGGCCCCGTCATAGCCGGTACGAGAACCATCACCTATGTCTTTGACAATTTCACCTATAACAATAAAGGCATCGCCGGTGGAGGAACCATATACCGTGAACGCAACAACGCCCAGGGCAATCCGCAATCGACGGTAAATAAGGCGATTCAAATTTCTTTTCCCAACGGGTTGGTTGCCGATGTGACCGGAACCCGGGTAGCTGAATGGATCGAAGGAGTTGGCAGCGGTACCTGGATGGATAACGTCTTTTTGATCACAGGAGATCGCGATATCGATTTCAATACCGGTTTTACTCATACTGCCCTCATCACAGCAGCATTACGTAAAGAAGCCACCTGCCCTCATTTTGTGAGTGGAGTGGTTGAACTTACACGAAATCTGGGAACTGGAAGTTTGGATTTTGGCGATGGAACCTGTGACAATATTGCGGTGCTGACCACCGGAAATGGTCAGGAAATAATTATTATACTGAATTAGTAGTTTGGTTGGTTTTTTGAATGAAGAACGTCCGTCGGAATCACTTATTTATCAAAGTGGCGACGGACGTTTCGTTATGCGGTTTTTTCTCTAAGTGGTCTGTTTAAAATAAGATCCAGATAGAGATTTATATTGCGTTTTAAATCCTTTCGATGGGTAATAAAATCGAGGAACCCATGCTCCAAAACGAATTCGGCCGTTTGAAAACCTTCGGGTAATTCCTTTCCTGTGGTATCTCGAACTACACGGGGTCCGGCAAATCCAATTAAGGCACCGGGCTCGCTGATATTGATGTCACCCAACATGGCGAAAGATGCGGTAGTTCCTCCTGTTGTTGGATCGGTGCAGAGCGATAAATAGGGGACCTTTGCCTCGGCTAATTGGGCTAATTTTGCACTGGTCTTGGCCAATTGCATTAACGATAGTGCAGCCTCCATCATTCGGGCGCCACCACTTTTGGAGATGATCAAGAAAGGTACTTTCTTTTTGAGGGCATAATCTGCAGCCCGTGCTATTTTTTCACCAACCACACTTCCCATAGAACCGCCGATAAAAGTAAAATCCATACAGGCAACCACCAGATCTTCGCCCATGGATTTTCCAACAGCTGTACGAATTGCATCCTTTAGTCCCGTCTTTTCCTCGGCAGCTTTCAAGCGGTCGACATATTTTTTATTGTCGACAAAGTTGAGGGGGTCTTTGGAAGATAAGTTCTTATCCAATTCCTTGAACTCATTGTTGTCAAAAAGGATCTCAAAATATTCCTGACTACCAATACGAACATGATAACCATCTTCGGGGCTAACATAAAAGTTTCGCTCCAATTCTTCGGCATCGACGATCTTTCCTGTGGGAGATTTGTACCAGAGTCCTTTTGGGACATCTTTTTTGTCTTCCGTTGCGGTCTGGATGCCTTTTTTTGTTCTTTTAAACCAAGCCATAATGAGGAGTTTGTCTTGTTTATAAAGTATTTACATTGTTGAGGTCTTCAAAAGCTTTGATCAATCTGGACTTAAAAGTGAGCTCGCCTTCACGCAACCATCTTCTTGGGTCGTAATATTTCTTGTTCGGAACATCGCTACCTTCGGGGTTTCCAATTTGGGTCCTTAGATATTCAATATTTGTCGTCATATAATCACGAATTCCTTCGCAGAAAGCAAATTGAAGATCGGTGTCAATGTTCATTTTCACAACTCCGTAGCCAATGGCTTCTCTAATTTCGGCTACCGTGGAACCACTTCCGCCGTGAAAAACAAAATCGATAGGATTGTGTCCTGTTCCGTGTTTTTTCTGAATAAATTCCTGAGAATTCTTTAGGATTTTCGGAGTTAATTTGACATTACCCGGTTTGTAAACCCCGTGCACATTTCCGAAGGCAGCGGCCATCGTAAAGCGATCGCTCACCTTTTTCAATTCTTCGTATGCGTAAGCAACTTCTTCGGGCTGGGTGTATAGTTTCGAACTGTCCACGTCGCTATTATCAACTCCATCTTCTTCGCCTCCGGTAATTCCCAGTTCGATCTCCAGGGTCATATCCATTTTGGACATGCGTTCCAAATAGCGTTTGCAAATCTCAATATTCTCTTCAATGGGCTCTTCGCTTAAATCGATCATATGAGAACTGTAAAGCGAGCTTCCTGTATTTTTATAATGAATTTCACCGGCATCCAACAAACCATCGATCCATGGCAATAATTTTTTAGCACAGTGATCGGTATGTAAAACAACGGTGGCTCCGTATGCTTTGGCCATTTCATGAATATGTCTGGCTCCGGCTATACCGCCGGCAATTGACGCTTTTTGACCGTCGTTTGAAAGACCCTTACCGGCATTAAATTGAGCGCCACCGTTCGAAAATTGAATGATTACAGGCGCGTTTAATTCGGCGGCGGTTTCTAATACCGTATTCACAGTATTCGAACCAATTACATTGACCGCGGGCATGGCAAACCCTTTTTCCTTAGCTAAGTTGTGTATCTTTTGGACGTTCTTTCCGGTTACAACGCCGGGAGTAATGTTGTGACTCATATTTTTTTGGTTAGGCCCCTCATTTCGCTACGGACGATTGTAAAGGCTAAATAAACTTTATTTGAATAGTAAACAACTTCGGGAACGCATGCTTCGTCTTTCAAACTCTCCAAAAGCGTAAAGGCAAAAATAACATATTTTACTGGTTTAAAAGGGATAGTTGATCCCAATATTCAATACCGAGTTTTTAAAGTTATATTCCTTAAACCATCTTCCTCCTAACGGGAGGGCAGGGTCATACGTTTTAAACCCAACATCGAGCCGGAGTACAAAAAATCCAAAATCATAGCGCAATCCCAGTCCGGAAGCCACGGCAATTTCCGATAAATCTGAAAGGCCGTCAAAACGGAAGGCAGTCCGATCTTCCTCGTCAAGAACGTTCCAGATATTCCCTGCATCTATAAAGAAGGCTCCTTTAAAACTACCTAATATGGTATAGCGGTATTCGGCATTAAAGGCAAGTTTTAGGTTGGCTTCGTTAAAATCCAGAATACTGCCACTACTACCGGGCCCGAGGTCATAAGCCCGCCAACCCCTGTTATCATTAGCTCCACCGGCAAAATAACTTCGGGTAAAGGGAATGCTGTTACTATTTCCGAAGGGGATGGCGATTCCTCCAAACGCTCGAATGGCGAATATCGAATTGTCCCCCAATTCCCAATGGCTGATAAAGTCGGTTTCAAACTTGACATATTGAGAAAAGACGACCCCAAAGGTTTTGGATTGCCCCGCCGCATTTTTCGATAAATTAGCTACGGACGACAATGCAGAAAGTAAGTTGCCCGCTGTCTCCACTTTCCAGCGAAAGCGGGTAAAGGTATTGTCGTAGATATTGGATCTACTATCCTGTATCCAGGTAAAATTTGAGGCGAATATGAGGTTGTTTTCTGTCAACCTGTCTTTTCGTTGGTTGATGCCACGAACCTCGTCAATGATTAATGTAGTGATGTCCAAGCTTTCATCCGATGCGAGTACCAGTTGGATGAAATCGTCTGCTTCGTTAGGGAATTCCCCATCTCCTCCGGGAATGCCCAGTTGCCCGTTTCCACTTAGAAACTCATAGCCTATTTCGGTGGCAATTTCGTTCAGTCGACTGTAAGAGGTTGGGTACACTCTAAAATAGTTCCCAATGTTTAAATTGCGTACATATTGCAAATTTAAGAGCTCAAATTTATTGGTTCTAGTGGTTCTCGGTTTCCAGCGATAGCTAAACACTCCATTAGTACTTTGTCGATCCAGCCCTATATTATTCTGTGCATTTATCCCAATACTAAGGGTGGTAAAAGGGGACATATACTTCGGAATGAAAGCATCTGTATTCGCCGGGAACAGGATGGAAGGAAAAGTGAGTTTCGCATCCACACCCACGTCCGATGTGTTGAAGAAATTACTGCTGCCATCCGAATTATCTTTCGAAGAACCCACACTTCCGCTTACCGATAGTTCCAAATTCTCCGCACCCTTAAAAATATTACGAATAAGATAGGAGGTGCTAAAACCTATCCCAAATTGCTGGATGGTTGAGGTGTAAGCATCAAAATCAAAATCCAGGGTATATTTCTTTTTTGGGGTTAAAAGGATCGTGGAGATCAATCCCGTACCGGTGGAGTCACTAGGGTCTGGTCTATAATCTATGTTTGGATATCTAAAATTCCTCAATTCGCCCAATTGGCGGTACGTTAGTGTTCGATCAATGTCTTTAAAGATAGTTCCCGGGCTTATCGAGATGGCATCTGTGATGGCCTTAGGGCGATACTTCAGTTCTTCATATCCATAAATATGGTATCCCTTGTATTCCACCGAATCTTTGATCGTTTTGCCGCGGTTCTCATAGGTGTAATCCGTAACGATTCGTACTTCATTGATCTTGTGAATTTTAAAAGGTACCGTGGTTGTCGAATCTCCTTCAGCAATTTTACGGTTACGGATGATATAGTCAATGTGCACCTTATGTCCGGTATTATTGGTGTCTGCATCAAACCCAATATAATCCTGGTCAAAATAAAAGAGTCCCGAGTTTCGCATCTGTATGGTCAATCGCGATCGTTCGTTTTCAAAATCTGAGGCGCTGTATTGTTTTCCCGGTATGATAAAACTTCGGTGCTTCGTTTGTCGATACAACGAATCGACAAGCACCGAACTTATATTTTCTGAAATGGAATCAATAAAATAGGGTTGGTGTTTTTGTATGTCGTACCGGATGGAACCTCGTTTTTCCTTGGTCGAATCCTTCGCAATGGTATATTTCCCTTTCACATTAAACCATCCCTGAGTGAAATAATAGCGTTTTAAATTTTCAACCGATTTCTGACTTCTTTTCTCACTAATAATCACGGGTGCACTACCGGTTCTCTTCAACCATTCGTTGAAATTGGTTTTACTTCGTCCCAGTCCAACGACTTGTTTTTTAGACAACAATTTTGTCAATCTACTTTCCCGGTTGGGTTTTCGTCCCAGCCAGGCTTGATAAGTGGAGTCTGGATTGGCTTCGGCAATGTTGTAAATATGCAGGCCCAGGGGTATTCCCACTACCGGAATACGTGGATTGGGTACTTGAGTGAGTAAGCTATAAGGCTCAGTATCCTTTAATTTCTTACCGTCAACTGTGATCACATTTTCGGTAAGTAACAACTCATCCTCTTTTAAATGCTTCACGGCATTACAAGACACCAAGAGCATCGTTAATCCTAAAATAAATGATATTTTTGTGAGGGTTTGAGTCAAGGAGTTTGTGTTTCTCAAATTCAAAAATACTATAATTTGATAAGTAAAAGCCAAATAAAGTTAATAACGAGTCTGCAACAGAAAAAGTACCGAACCAAAACCGGCCTTTTTGTCGCCGAAGGCCATAAAATTATAAAGGATCTCGCTCGCTCGGGATTGGAAATAAAGGCACTTTATTCCTCTGGTTCGGTTGAAGACCTGAATGATTTGACCCAAGACAACTCAATTTTTTCTGAAGCAGTTGTTGAGGTATCCCAAAAGGATATTCAAAAGATGAGTAGTTTGAAAACCGCAAATACGGCATTGGCTGTATTCCAGCAACCAAAGCAAATGGAGATTTCCGAAAACGGATTGCTCGTCGCTTTGGATTCGGTTCGGGATCCGGGTAATTTGGGGACCATCATTCGGTTATGTGACTGGTTTGGCGTACGGCATCTTATTTGTAGCCTGGATACGGTAGACTGTTTTAATCCCAAAGTAGTGCAGGCCACAATGGGTTCTATTGGCCGTGTGAGCATGCATTATGTGGACCTTTCGGTTTATTTACAACAAACAATGTTACCGGTGTATGCTGCCGTGATGGAAGGTGAAAATGTGTATGCTTCCCACTTACCACAACAGGCAATTCTGATTATGGGAAATGAAGCTAATGGTATTTCCGATACGTTGATGCCTTTCCTGGCACACAAAATAACCATCCCTCATTTCAGTAAAAATAATACCGCCGAAAGTTTGAACGTAGCCACAGCTACTGGAATCTTGCTCAGTGAATTCAGAAGAACTTCAGAAACTATCTCATAAAAGTGCAGGGGTAATAGAAGGCTATTGAAACGTAAAGTTTACGAAAATTCCTCTCGTGCCTAAATCCCCGATATTGGAGGTCCAGGGACTATTCGGGTCATCGTCTTCAATAAGTTCGTTGCTGGTAGCAAATACCCCACGGATGGAAGGTGTGAATTTAAAGTAGAATAGGTAGAAATCGATTCCGAAGCCCAATTCCACGTAATTGGTGCCCGACGTCATTCGAAATTGTCCTTCATTATTATCCTCAGGGTTGTTTTCATTGCTGCTCAGGTTAAGGGAGCGGGAAACTCCGGCAACCACAAAAGGCCTGATATTATTAAGTCTTTTGGTCGAAAATTTAACCAGCAGCGGTAGGTGAATATAGGTCGATTTCACTTGCCGAAGGGCATCTTTTTCTTCTTCAAAATTGGGAAACATTAAGGTGCGTTGCGTAAAATACAGACCCGGCTCGAATCGCAGGTTGATGTAATTACTCACTCGCATATCTCCTATGAGTCCCACATTAAAACCACCCTGAGTCTGTACCAGAATATCGGTATTCAAGTCTGTGTTTTGGTTCTTGTATTCAATTTTAAAGTCGTAACTGTTAAAACCCAAAAAGTATCCCCATGAGAGAAATCGATTGTCAAAAGTTTCTAAGTTTGCCAGTCGTTCTTTGCTAAATAACTGGGCTTGGGCACTTTGCGCCAGTATTAAAAAACCAAGTATAAAAAATACCTTCTTCATAATTATTTGGAAGCGACATAAATGGTGGCTACACCAAAGGTTTGCGGTTTATTTTCCACATCTATAAACCCAATTTTACGTAAAATATTGTTGAGTTTCTCCCCGAAAGGAAAAACGGAAGCACTCTCACTCAAATAACCATAGGCATTTTTGTCCTTGGAAAATAGTTTTCCAATTACCGGAAGTATGCATTTACTGTGTACATAATAACCTTGTTTCCACGGAAATTTGGTAGGTACCGAGGTTTCCAGGATCACAAAACGCCCCTCAGGAGCCAGTACTCTGTGTATTTCTGAAAGTCCGATCTCTAAATTTTCAAAGTTTCGAATTCCGAAGGATACGGTAATGGCATCAAACGAATTATCGGCAAAAGGCAGGGATTCGCTGTCGGCCTTTAGGAAGTTAATTTGCCGACCAATTTCCGAGTTTTTCACTTTCTTCCGCGCCACAGACAGCATTCCATCGCTGATGTCCAGACCCACAATCTCCTTTGCGTCGATATTTTTGGCGAATAAAATAGCCAGATCTCCCGTTCCTGTTGCAATATCCAAAATGGTTTGCGGGTTTTTTTCTGAAATAAGCCGGAGCACCTTTCTGCGCCATTTGACATCGGAACCGAGGGATATCACTCGGTTCAGCCCATCGTAATTCCCGGAAATAGCATCGAACATTTCTTCGACCTGCTGCTTCTTGCCGGCACTTGAATCTTTATAAGGAGTCACTTTTTCTTCCATAGGTCTTGAGCGGTTGCAAAGCTACTTATTTTTCGTTTAAAAGTTACCCGGTTTATGAGTTTAGTGTATCAGGGTAGGGATTCAAAGTTTGGCTCCCAATATTCGAGATTTTGAAATTCCTACTCAGGAAGCGTAGCACCATGTCTTTAGCACAACTTAAATCACCAATCCTACCTCGTAAATCGTACCTCGTAAATCATATGTCCTTTGCGTTTATCATGAATCCAATTTTGTACATTTGCACAACTTATGCTTACTTAGAAATATGAAAATTATTATTGCCGGTGCCGGTGAAGTAGGATTTCATTTAGCAAAACTCCTTTCTTTCGAGTCCCAAGACATTACACTTATTGATAACAATAGGGAGCCATTGGCTTATGCAGACACCCATCTGGATATTCGGGCCGTGCGGGGGGATGCTACTTCCATTTCGGTGTTGAAGGATGCTCATGTCAAAGGAACAGATCTGGTGATAGCTGTGACCTCTTCAGAAACAACCAATATAACCGTTTGTGTATTGGCAAAACAGTTGGGTGCCAAGCAAACCATCGCTCGTATTAGCAATACCGAATTCCTTGATAACAAGGAGGAGGTGGGTTTTACCAAATTTGGCATTGACGAGCTCATATCTCCGGAAGCTCTGGCCTCATCAGAAATACAATTACTCCTCAACCAAAGTGGTTTCAACGATACCTACGAATTTGAAGGTGGTGCCTTGACTATGATTGGTCTGCATCTGGCCCGTACGGCCGCTTTTGTGGGAAAGACGGTGCGGGAAGTTGGACAGCAATATCCCGAACTAAACTATGTGCCCATCGCAATACAACGTTACGGCACCCAATATACCATCATCCCTAGGGGAGATACCTTGTTCAAAGAAGGAGATCAGGTTTATTTTACCACCATTGACGAAGGTGTGGATCAAATTCATAAACTCACCGGAAAAGTTAAGGAGGATATTAAGGATGTGATGATCCTGGGTGGAAGTAATATTGGTTCTAAAACAGCGAGAGACCTTTGTAAAAGTAATTTTAATGTTAAGCTTATTGAAAAGAATAAGGAAAAGGCTTTTGAAATTGCGGACGATATCCCCAGTTGTCTGGTGATCAATGGGGATGGCAGAAATGTCGACTTACTCATTGAAGAATCGATCAAGGATATGGATGCCTTTATTTCGGTGACTGGCAATAGTGAAACCAATATCATGTCCTGTCTTGTGGCCAAATCCAAAGGTGTTAAGCGAACCATAGCCCTGGTGGAGAATATGGATTATTTTCAATTGTCCCATTCCATTGGCATTGACACGCTTATCAATAAAAAATTATTGGCGGCAAATAATATCTTTCGTCACGTGCGAAAAGGGGAAATTGTGGCAATGACCATGCTCAATAATATGAACGCCGAGCTCCTGGAGTTCATTGTTTCTCCTACTTCACAAGTTTGCAATAAGATAGTTAGAGATATTGACTTTCCACACTCGGCCATAATCGGTGGAGTGATTCGGGATGGGGTGGGTATGATCGCTCTCGGAAACTTTAAAATTATAAGTGGTGACCGAATTGTAGTTTGTAGCCTCCCACAGTCAATTAGAAAAGTGGAAAAACTCTTTGTGTGATGGGTTACGCGTCCCGATTAAACTTTAAAATTATTTTCCATCTCATGGGGCTGCTGTTGTTGGTGAACGGTGCCTTTATGCTGATAGCTTCTATTTTTAGCTTCGCCTATGATGATGGGGTGGGGCTTCAAATGATCTATGCTGGAGTGGTCACACTTGTGATCGGGGGATTATTAATGTTTCTCACCCGTAAACATGAAAAAGAACTGGATAAGCGCGATGGGTATATCATTGTCACCTTTGGTTGGCTCATTATGGCATTGGCCGGAACACTACCCTATGTTTTTACGGGTGCCATTCCCGGTTTTGTGAACGCTTTTTTTGAAACCATGAGTGGTTATACCACAACGGGCGCATCTATCCTCGACGATATTGAGAGCTTACCCGAGGGGGTACTGGTTTGGCGTAGCATCACCCACTGGATAGGAGGTATGGGGATTATTGTACTGGCCATCGCCATCCTCCCGCTATTGGGAATTGGAGGGATGCAACTTTTTGCTGCCGAAGCACCCGGCCCGAGCGCCAGTAAACTTCATCCGCGAATTACCGATACCGCCAAGCGACTCTGGATTATTTATGTGGGATACACCGTGATCGAAACCGTCATGCTTCAAGTAGCGGGGATGAGCTTCTTTGATGCGATCAATCATTCGTTAAGCACCCTCAGTACCGGCGGTTTCTCTACCAAAAATGACAGTATAGCTCACTGGAACGGACAGCCCATCATTCAGTACATTATTATGGTGTTTATGTTTTTGGCGGGTACTAACTTTGTACTCAGCTATTTCGCGTTTAAAACCAAATTCAGTAAAATCCTGAAGGATGAAGAGTTTAAGGCGTACAGTTATATTATTCTCGGATTGTCCGTAGTGGCCATCTTATTCATCTATTTCAAGGCAGATATCAGCGCTTCAACCGTCAATCACCCCATGGTGTACGGAGAGCTGGAAAGTGCGATTCGTCATGGGTTGTTCCAGGTGTTGGCCATCGTGACAACCACTGGTTTCGTCTCGGCCGATTACACGCTCTGGACTCCGTTTCTTACTATATTTTTCTTCGGAATGATGTTTTTGGGGGGATCTGCGGGCTCAACGGCGGGAGGTATTAAAGTGGTGCGACATCTCATCATGATCAAAAATGGCATTATGGAGTTTAAACGAACTTTACATCCAAGGGCCATACTGCCGGTACGTTATAACAATCGATCGGTGGCGCAGCCCATTGTATTTAACATTCTTGCTTTTTTTATATTGTACATGCTTTCCTTTATTGTTGGCGTATTGGTATTTTCCATTCTCGGACTCGATTTTGAAACAGCCCTGGGAGCTTCGGCATCTTCCCTGGGCAATGTGGGTCCGGCATTGGGAGATCTGGGACCGGTTGATAATTATTCAGGCTTACCTCAAATTGCGAAGATTTGGGCTACTTTACTGATGCTTATAGGGAGGCTGGAATTGTTTACGGTTCTTATATTATTTACCCCTTTCTTCTGGCGAAACCGATAGTTGTTTGTAATCTTCACGAACCGGAGTGAACACGTCAAGAATGATGCAATGGGTGAGGGCCATTCCTGAATGTGGCACATTGGAATCTATAAGGGCCATATCTCCCGCCACACATACTTTTTTTGTTCCGTTGATATTCAGTTCAAAGCTTCCTTCAATGACCCGGGAAACTTGTTCATTCACGTGAAAATGTTCGGGTAGTATGGAACCTTTGGTAATTTCTACCCATGAAAAAGTTTGGGTTTTGGTATGAATAAATCGAGCCGTAAAACCTGGAAGGATCTCATGAGGTTCGCAATTTTTAAATGATGTGAACATAAGTATAATGGTATGGTTTTATTCTGAATGATATAGCATTTCAATCCACCGAAGTGATCTCGATTTCAACGCGCCTGTCAAATTGATCACCTTTTCCCGTTGATTGTCGGAAGGCCATTCCTATATAGCGCATTCTGCGGGTGGAGATTCCTTTTTTGGCCAGGTAATTATGCAACTGCCCGCGCCCTGGCTTCGGACAGATTGTCTTTTCCTGTTCGTACGTTTTTTAGGTCTTTTGCGGGTTTCATGGGATCCCCGCAGCAAATGTGACCAATCAGTTTGAATTTTACATCGGGATTCCTTTTGAGGAAATCCACCAATTGTTCAAGGCCTCTTTACTTTCGTCCATGATCACATCCCGGTCTTCGGGTAAAACATGATCCCCTTCAAGGTGATCTTATCGCCTTTTTGGGGGCGTAAAAGGGTACTTAGTGTTGCCTGAGGTGATTCCGGAACTTGTGGAGGTTCTACGATTTCTCCCTCCGCGGCGATGTGGTCGACTTTTAGATGGATGAGGATATCAACTCTTCGGTTTTTTGCAGCTTCAGTTCTTAACTCGCCATAACCATCAGATGCAATAATGGTGAACTCCCGGAGTTGCGCTTTTACGCTTTCGGCGCGTTTTCTGGATAATTCGAGGTTGTATTTTTCTCCGCCAATACTATTGGCGAACCCTTTGATATGAACATCGAGGTCCTTCTTATTTTGGAATCCTTTAATGCTGTCCAGCAGTTGGAGATGGGCCGGGCTAAGGTCGAAAACATCATGTTCAAAGTATAGGGTAAATTGTCGTTCGTCGATCTGAGCGACGAGGCCAGAAGTAGCCATTACTAATATGAGGAGGATCGTTTTCAATGGTGTAATTTCTTCCTTAAAAATAAGGCTTTTCCTTTTATTCCGAAGAAAATAGGACAATTACAATTTTAATGCCACGATGAAAGGGAATACTGCTGCCAAAGATGGTGTCCTCGATTGTGAAAGCCCGTTTTGGAAAAAGCTGTTGATTCCCTCAGAAACTATTATTGTAGCGCCTCTTTGATTCGCTTCATGGCCTCGGTGATATCTTCTTCGGAAGCTGCATAGGAAATTCGAATACAGTTCGGATCACCAAAAGCTTCACCGGTAACGGTGGCTACATTGGCTTCTTCCAACAAATACAAGGAAAGATCGGATGCGAATTTTAATTGTCATGCCATTTAGTGTTTTTCCGAAGTAATACGAAATATCGGGAAATACATAAAATGCTCCTTCGGGTTCATTGGATTTAACACCGGGGATTTCAGCTAGTAATCAAGATTAAAGGCGTCTCTTTCTTTAAACGCATCTACCATATATTGAATTTTTTCCGGATAATTTTCCAAAGCAGTAATTGTAGCACGTTGGGCAATACAATTTGCACCACTCGTAATTTGTCCTTGCATTTTGTTACAAGCACGGGCAATCCAATCGGGGCCTCCTATATAACCAATACGCCATCCGGTCATCGAATACGCCTTGGAGACACCATTTACAACAACTGTTCGGTCGTACATATCCGCAAATTCTGCCATGGAAGCATGTTCTCCAACAAAATTGATATGTTCATATATTTCATCACTTACTACAATAATGTCGGGGTATTTCACCAATACATCGGCCAGGGCGCGAAACTCGGTTTTAGAATATACCGAACCACTTGGATTACATGGTGAGCTGTAGATCATCATTTTGGTCTTAGGAGTAATAGCGGCTTCTAGACTTGGGGAGTAATCTTGAAATCGTTTTCAATGGATGTTTGAATTTCCACAGGAACACCTCCGGCTACTTTGCTAATATCACTATAACTCACCCAAAAGGGTGCAGGCAGTAATACTTCGTCACCTTCGTTCAACAGTACCAGTGCAAGATTGGCCAATGATTGCTTCGCTCCTGTTGAAACAACGATTTGAGCCGGGGTATAGGTTAAATTATTATCTCGTTTGAACTTGGTAATGATGGCCTGTTTGAGTTCACTATAACCGTCTACCGGCGTATAGGAGTGATAATCATCTTTCACGGCCTGAATGGCGGCCTCTTTAACAAATTCGGGAATGGTGAAGTCGGGTTCTCCCAGGCTCAGGCCTATAATGTCGTTTCCTTGTTCTCTTAATTCACGGGCCTTGGCTGCCATGGCTAGTGTGGCAGAAGTGGCCATGTTGTTCACACGGTTGGAAAGTTTTGAATTCATAAGTCTAAACAGAAAGAGCAGGCTTCATGCCCATTTGTTTTAGATGTTTAAAATGAGCTATAATAGCTTTTCGGGTAGTTTTGTATTCGTTGTACGGCAGATTGAATTCCCGGGCCGTATTCCTAACTATCGCGGAAATCTTCGTATAATGTACGTGGCTTATGTTCGGAAAAATATGATGCTCTACCTGGTGATTTAAGCCACCGGTAAACCAGTTCATGATTCGATTCTTTGTAGAGAAATTGACCGTTGTAAAGAGTTGATGGATCGCCCAGGTATTCTTCATCGTACCGGACGGATCGGGAAGTACCATATTGGCATCTTCTACCACATGCGCCAATTGGAATACCATGCTCAAAATAATCCCGGCCACATAGTGCATGATAAAGAATCCGACCAATATTTTCCACCAGGCGATGTCAAAAAACAAAATTGGGATCAACAGCCAGATTCCGGCATAAATAAGTTTAGTAACAATCAACAGGCTCCACTGTTTCACTGGGGTTGGCAGTTTTCCGTAAGACAGTTTCTGAGCCAGATAGCGTTTGGTTTGTAAAAAATCTGAAGTCAGTACCCAATTGATCGTAAGCAATCCGTAAAAGAAAATACTGTAAATATGCTGAAACTTATGAAAGCGATTCCAGGCCGAGTGCTCCGAAAAACGCAATATTCTACCGGCCTCCAGGTCCTCATCGTGTCCGTGAATATTGGTGTACGTATGGTGAAGTACATTGTGCTGTACCTGCCAGTTGTAGACATTTCCGGCCAGTATATACATACTTCCCCCCATCACCTTATTGATCCATTTCTTGGACGAATAAGCGCCGTGATTGGCGTCGTGCATCACATTCATTCCCACTCCTGCCATTCCAATTCCCATGACGATCGTGAGCAATAATTGCGCCCACCATGGAAAATCAAGCGTTAAAAATAAAAAGTAAGGGCATAGAAATAGCGAAAACATGATCACAGTTTTTAAATGCAGTTTCCAATTCCCATTACGGGAAATATTGTTTTCTTTAAAATAACCGTTAACGCGATTGTTGAGTGTTCTGAAAAACTTGGCAGAATCTACTCTCGAAAATTTGATACGGGTTGAACTCACAGTCTGTTGTTTTAATCGGGGTCTCCTAAACAGGAAAGTGCAAAAATACGCATCTTCTGCGTAATACTGAGATTGCTTGTCTTAAAATTTCTATAAGATATCCTACTTTTGCAGTTGATAATTCATCATGGACATCATATATAAGTACTTTCCAAACCTTTCTGAAGAACAACAAAAACAGTTTGAAGCTTTGTCCGGGCTCTACCGGGACTGGAACCTGAAGATCAACGTAGTATCTCGAAAAGACATCGATGAACTGTATGTAAGGCATGTATTGCACTCTCTGGGAATTGCAAAAGTGCAGCCTTTTATTCCGGGGAGCAAAGTGCTCGATGTAGGCACCGGTGGTGGATTTCCGGGAATTCCCCTGGCGATACTGTTTCCGGAAACCCATTTTCACCTGGTCGATAGTATTGGTAAGAAAATTAAAGTGGTACAAGAGGTTTCAGAAGGTTTGCAGCTGGAAAATGTAACGTTTACCAATGCCCGTGTAGAGTCCATAACCGATCAGTACGACTTTATAGTTAGTCGCGCCGTGGCTCAAATGGAGACCTTTGTGCATTGGGTGAAAGGACGTATCGCGAAAAAGAGCAAACACGAGCTCAAAAACGGAATTTTATACCTGAAAGGAGGAGATTTGACCGAAGAATTAGCAATCTTTCCCAAAGCAAGCGTTTATGAGCTGTCCCGATACTTCGAGGAAGCGTTCTTTGAGACCAAGAGTGTCGTCCACTTACCATTAAAATACAAAGGATAAAAAAAGCACCAGCAGAAATGCTGGTGCTTTGATTGTTAACGGTTGTACTCTCGTAAGGGTTATTCTAAAAAGGGATACCGGTAATCTGTGGGAGTCACAAAGGTTTCTTTCAACATTCTGGGCGATATCCATCGGTAGAGGTTCAATTTACTACCGGCTTTATCGTTGGTGCCACTGGCTCGGGCGCCACCAAAAGGTTGCTGCCCCACCACGGCTCCGGTAGGTTTATCATTGATGTAAAAATTCCCTGCCGCATTTTCCAGGATCTTCACTGCAACTTCAAGGGCATAACGATCTTCGCTAAAGACGGCACCAGTCAAAGCGTATTCACTGGTTTCGTCTACCAGATGCAGTGTTTCTTCCCAGGCATCGTCCTCAAAAACATAGATGGTTAAGATCGGCCCGAATAACTCGGTACACATGGTGGTATACTTTGGGTCATTGGTTTTGATCACGGTAGGCTCGATGAAATATCCTTTGCTTTTGTCGTAACCTCCTCCGGCAATGATCTCTGCATCCGGATCCGATTTTGCCTGGTCGATATAACTTGCCAGCTTGTCGAAGGATCCTTCATGGATCACTGCAGTGATATAATTGCTCATATCTTCGGGAGAGCCCATTTTGAAGGATGCCAGATCCACCTTCAACCGGGTTTCCACATCCTTCCAGATGCTTTTGGAAATATAACAACGGCTGGCCGCGCTACATTTTTGACCCTGAAATTCGAAAGCACCACGGGCAATTGCGGTGGCCACCTGCGCAGGATCTGAAGTTTTATGTGCGACAATAAAATCTTTTCCTCCGGTTTCTCCAACGATGCGGGGATAGGTCTTATAATTGTGAATATTGTTTCCAATTTTTTGCCAAATACCTTTAAAGACATTGGTTGCACCGGTAAAATGGATTCCGCTGAAATCGGGACTCGCTAAAAGCGTATCAGTAATCATTACAGGATCTCCCATCACCATATTGATCACTCCGGGAGGAACCCCTGCTTCTTTAAAGATGTCCATTATTACCTTTGCCGAATAGATCTGGCTATGACTGGGTTTCCACACCACAACGTTCCCCATCAAGGCAGCACTGGCAGGTAAATTTCCGGCGATGGCCGTGAAGTTGAAAGGTGTAATCGCGTAAATAAACCCTTCCAAAGGACGATACTCCAGCCGGTTCCACGCTCCCGAAGTCGATTCGGGTTGCTCGGCGTAGATCTCGGTCATGAATTGAACATTAAATCTCAGGAAATCGATCAACTCGCAGGCCGAGTCGATCTCCGCCTGTCCAATAGTTTTGGACTGTGCCAACATGGTTGCGGCATTGATCTTGGCCCGATAAGGTCCGGCAATCAATTCTGCCGCGCGAAGGAAAATCCCGGCACGTTGCTCCCAAGGTATTTGAGACCAGGTTTTTCTAGCCTCCAATGCGGTTTCGATGGCAGTTTCAATATGTGTTTTTTCGGCTGTGTGGTAAGTGCCTAAAACATGCTGGTGATCGTGCGGAGGTGACATGGTGGCCGTATTTCCGGTAGTCACATTTTCTCCATTGATATACAAAGGCACATCCACAGTGCTATTGTACATGGCTTTATATGTATTTGAAACTTCTTCGCGTTCCGGAGAGCCGGGAGCATATTCAAAAATAGGCTCGTTCACTGCGATCGGCACTTCAAAAAATCCTTTTCCCATAGGTATATAAATTTAAAATTTTATTGGTTTTTACAAGAGTGCAAAGTTACAAAAAATTAGTTGGCGGTAGGCAGAAGTGATTGGCAGATTTAATTGACAATAACGGTCAACTCACACTGCCAACTGAATACTTTTTTGTAAGTTTCCTTTGTAAAAACAGACTCATCCGCTCATGTGTACCGTCACCTTTGTCCCGCGATCTACATCCAATTTCATCCTAACCTCGAACCGGGATGAAGCGCCGCACCGGAATACGTTGCCTCCGCAGGTGTATGAACTTGACGGGGTAAAGTTGCTTTTTCCTAAAGATGAACTGGCCGGCGGAACCTGGATTGGTGCAAGTGACCAAAATAGATTGATCTGCCTGCTCAACGGAGGTTTCGAGCCACACGAACGCGAAACTAGTTATCGCATGAGCCGCGGAGTGATCGTGACCGATCTGTTGACCCAACAAGACGCCGCCACAGCGATCTTTGGCTACGATTTTTTTAATGTGGAACCCTTTACGATTGTTATGGTGGATTGGAGCGTCGACCTTCGGTTATTTGAATTGGTTTGGGATGGGAATGAAAGTCATTTTAACGAGAAGCCACTCGCGCCGCACATATGGTCTTCCTCTCTGCTATATCCTTCCGAAGCGAAAAGAAAGCGAGAACAATGGTTCTCAAATTTCCTGCTTGATCATTTGAGTCCTTCGGAAGTTGAACTACTCGATTTTCACAAATTGGCCGGGGAAGGAAATCCCGAAACCAATTTGATCATGGACCGGGGTTTTGTAAAGACCAAAAGTATTAGTCAGTTTTTAAAAAATGATACCGATATTTGCTTGCGGTACGAAGATTTGCAAAATCAACAAATTACAACCCGATCGTTTTGAACTATAACGGAAAAATAATTGTGCTGGCCTATCCCGATACCTTCGTGACCATGAGTGACGAGTGGATTTGCAAACTATTACCATTGGTTGGGCTAGGAACCCGGGACTATATAAAAGCGGGTCATGCGGCTTTGATCCTTGTTGAAAACAAAACGGGAAAAGCCCGCTACTTCGATTTTGGCAGATATGTAACCCCAAAAGGCCACGGCAGGGTGCGAGGCGCCAATACCGATGCCGAGCTGGAAATTCCCTTCCCGGCGGAAATCTCAAAAAACGGAACATTAGAAAATCTGGATGCTTTCTTATACTGGCTTGACGCCAACCCGCAAAAGACTCATGGTGAGGGCAGGCTGTTGGCTTCGGTATGTGACGCGGTTCATTTTGAAAAGGCAGAAGCCTATATTTCAAGCTTACAATCCCGTGGTAGTATTCCCTATGGTGCCTTTGATAAAACGGGGAGTAATTGTGCCCGTTTTGTGACCGATACCTTGTTAAATGCTACAGCGGAAAGGAGAATCATTAAAGCACTCAATTTCAATAAAAAATTTACGCCCAGTACGGTGGGGAATGTAGAAAAAGCAGCATTGGGAGATGTTTTTGAGGTGTTGGAAGGTCAGATCAAGCAATTTGGGGGATCGGCCCTTAGGGAGAATTTGACCAATTATTTTGGAAGAAAGCGAAATAGATCTTCTACAGATTCGTTGCTTTTAAAAAATGGTTTTGCCAGTTTGAGTAAGACAGAAAATGGCTTGAATTCACCCCCCGAGTCCGCGCAGCAATTAGCGGGAATAGGCAGTAATGCCTGGTTTGAACTGGTTCGGGAAGCGGACCTGCCTAAAAATCACTTTAGAATTCGACGCTACAACGATCTGGGGACCGAAGATTTTGATGGCATCTATTATTCCGAAGCACTGGAAATTGAGCTTACCTTCGAATTCACATATGATTCACATTGTGCCTTTTGCCATGTTATTCAGATGGATAAAAAAATAAAACTGGAATGTGTTGGGCGCTATGGCGCGTTTAATTCATCGCAAAAGGTGCGTTCAGCTTGAAAAGAGGGATGGCCACTTTGAGCTCTTTCTCTGGGGTTTTCATTATATAATGCCCTTGCATCGATCCATAAGGAGCAACCAAAATACAGCCGCTGTGGTAAACGTGTTTTTCGCCGGGAACGATCACGGGTTGCAGCCCAATGACGCCGGGGCCTTCCACAATTTCCGAATTATTCAAAGCGTCTTTTATAAGCCAGTAACGGGATGTGAGTTGTACCCTCTTGTCACTCTGATTTTCAATGGTCACCAAATAGGAAAAGGCGTATTGCTTTTTATGTTCCTTATAAAAAGCTCCTTCAAATTGCGTTTCAACCGAAACTTTTATCCCTTGTGTTACTTGCTGTACCATCTTAATACATTGCTGCGGTAATGGTGAAAAATATAAGTGCTGCTATACTGGCACTGAAAAAAAATACCATGTTTAAAAATATGAATTTTATAATGGTTATCAAACGATTTTGTTTGTAAAAGTTACGGAGAGCCTTATAAAAGTAAAAAGGTCCAATGATCAGCATGAGTATTGTTCCGAATATGTCGATTCCAATAAGGGTATCTGGTAAAAGGCTCACTAGCATTGCCAGGAATAAAAAACTGAAAATATGGAAGATAAAGATCATGTGCTCCATATACGTGTACTTCTTTTTTGAATAGATCAACCAAAAGAAGAACGCGAAGAAAGGGGTGAAAAAGAAGACGAAAAAAGGTACTTTTCCCTGGATGTAATTGATAAAGTCTGCTGGATCTTCTCCAATTTGATCGAAGGCCTTGTTTTTTTGATAGGCCCATCTGTTGTATTTCGTTTGTCGATGATTCAAACTGTCAAGGGCCTTGACCGGGTCCTTTATATGGGTGGTTTTATAGAAATCGTAGTAAAGCACAAATCGTTCCACGGTTTTGCTTGTCCAATCAAGCGTATCCAGATGTGCTTCGGAAATGTATCGGTAAGGTGGAATCGAATCCTGCTCACTGGTTGTCAATATCTTTTTTTGAATAATGGAATCCAGCACTTTTTTATTTTGAGCATTGGCCAACTCCGTCACTGAATCCAATTGAATGCCGCTTTTTTTCAGAATGGAATCAAGGGTAAGGATTTCATCGTTTTTTGGAGCCAGATTAAAATTGGTCCCATCCCTTTGAATGGTGAATGGTTTATTATTTTTGTTTTCGCCCGAATTTATAGCGGTCTCCTCCCCTGATAATGTCGTAATTAGCCCTTGTATGAGAAAAAAAACAATGGAAACGCTTAAAAAGAATCGAAAGGGATTGGCATATTTCAAACGCTGTCCCTGCACATAATTTCTTGTGAGCACCCCCGGCCGGAACAGCAAATCTTTTATGGTGTGCCGAAAACGCGAGTCGTAGGTAAGGACACTCCCAATAAATTCTCCGAAAAAGTCTTTAAGCGATAGGCTTTTAGTGGTATTTAATTGCCCGCAGTATGAACAATAGACATCACTTAAATCCAAAGGAGTTCCGCAATTAAGGCATTTCGAACCGCGGTATTTCACGGCCTTTCTGCCTTTGGCTTTTTCGGGTAGTTGGTCGCTCATCCCGTAAATTTAATGAAATTCGGGTAGGGAAGGCGCAACTTAATACAATAAAGAATGTTGTTTTTTTAGTTATTGGTAATCACGCTGGAATTGGATTTGCCGTAACCAATGATGCGATCAAAGCGCTCACCGGGGCCGCGGTAGTACACCAAAACGGTATAATCGTTCTCGGTCTGCCAAAAACTCCCATCTATAAAAGCTTCGTCTATGCTGCCATCCCGATCGACCAGCACAAACCGATAGTTGTAAAAACCTTGTTTAAAGAGACGGCTGTTCCGATAGCTATCGCGGGCTTTATCATAACGCATATAGGTGCTTTCATCAATGCTCCAGTTGTTGAAATTTCCATAGATATGGATCTCTTTATCGCCTATGTCTTCGTAATAATTGAGCGCAAAATGCACACGTACATATTCTGCCTCGATGTCCTGTCGTTCGGCTCGGAAGGAGCGTACCACAAAATTACCGTTGATGTCGGGAAAGTAGGTGTAGGGCACATCGGCACGGGAGAGGCGCGTATATAAATAGTGCTCGTAGAGGTCGTTTAACTCGATACGACGAATACTGTTGTTGGTTCCCTGAAGTTCTTTGCTATCGAAAAATAAGAACTCGTTTCCACCCCAGAAAGAAGATTCTTTATCGTAGCGATAAATGAGCTCGCTGCCAATGGTGTACTGAGGTTTTAGGTTGGTAATCGCACTTTTAAGGTTGCTATTCTGCAATACCATGGTTTTCACGCTTTGCTTGGGATTGATCAACAGGAAGTTGGGCGAATCTATCGTAAAATGAACACTCTGTCTGGAGTCGATATATCTTAAGTCCCTTGCCCGTTTTATTTCTACGGCTACGATCACATCGTTTTCCATGATCATAAATTTCCGGGTGAACATTAAACCACCATCGTCATTGAAGAGGCTTATCATGTAGTTTCCGCTTTTTTTTATGGCCCGGGTCTCGCGATTGGGAATGGTAAGGGTGTAATGCGAATATATTTGCAGGGCGTTCAGGGAATTCTCATAAGTCTCGATGCGCACATCGTCAAAGCCATCGAGGAATTCTCCTTTAGAGAGGTCACTTTCGGTCCAGTCAAAATTATGGTGGGTGATTTTATAGTAGTAATCTGCCTCGTCTCCGTTGATATCATCGAAGGAAAGTTGTAGCCTTTCTCCCAAACGAATTATAGGGAGCTTACTTTGTTGGGTTCCACCGCGAAACTGAACCGTTCGAATATGATAAGGTTCAATTTTTTCAATGATCTGTGCTTCAGAAATAAAAAAACAAATCAAACTCAAAAACAACAATAACGTTTTGTAGGGCATAGACCAATAAATTTTGCGCTTAAAGATAAACAAATTTTATGCCCAAAAATGGAACGAAAACGATACCGTTCCCTTTTGAATAAAATTATTTCCATTTATTGTGGGTTGCGCATTTTAATTATTAAATTTGCACACCCAAAATCTGAGAATTATCAGTTGGGATTTAAAGAGAACTTTAACACAAGTATCCTATGTCCAAAGACATTAAGATTAGAAAAGGTCTTAATATTCGATTAAAAGGCGAAGCAGATAAAACTCTTTCCAAAGCACCACGCTCTCGTACCTTTGCCCTTAGACCCAAAGATTTTCATCTCATAAGCCCGAAAATGGTAGTAAAAGAAGGCGCCAAAGTACAAGCTGGCGACTTTTTATTTTATGCCAAAGCGAATGATCAAATTAAGTTTGTGTCTCCGGTAAGCGGAACACTTACTGAAATTGAACGCGGTGCCAAACGAGTGATCACAAAGATTACCATTGAGGCAGATTCGGAAGATAGTTATAAGGATTTTGGAATCGTGAATCCCAATTCCGCCGATGCCGATGTGATCAAATCACATCTATTGGGTTCGGGTTGCTGGCCATTTATCAAACAACGACCTTACGATGTGATCGCTAATCCCGATGTAACTCCCAAGGCAATTTTTATTTCTGGCTTCAACACCGCACCCCTGGCGACCGATCTCAATTTCGTTCTGGAAGGTAAGGAGTCCCAATTACAGGCGGCTCTTACGGCTTTGAGCAAATTGACCGAAGGTGCTGTTCATGTTTGTGTGGGTGGCGCCGGGGTATCACCCTTCAGTGGGTTAAAGGATATCACATTGCATACCATTAGTGGTCCTCATCCCGCCGGGAATGTAGGTACTCAGATTTCCAAGCTGGATCCCGTGAACAAAGGGGAAACGGTCTGGACAGTTTCTGCTCAGGATTTGGTGATTATCGGGGAGTTATTGACAACGGGCAAGTTCAATGCCGAACGCAGGATTGCTTTAGTGGGCTCGTCGGTGAAAACTCCAAAATACTATACGACCAGGATCGGTGCCGAGGTTTCCACCTTTGTGTACGATTCGGGTCTTTCGGAAGAGCATTCGCGCTTGATTAGCGGGGATGTGCTTACGGGAGCCAAAATATCCCCCAAAGGGCATTTGGGATATTATTCTACCGCAGTGACCATTATTCCCGAAGGAGACGACTACGAGTTCTTCGGATGGACTAAACCTATATTCAATAAAATTTCTCCTTCCAGAGCATTGACGTTTTCCTGGATGTTTCCGAAGAAAAAATTCGACTTGAACACCAATACCAATGGAGAGCACCGTGCTTTTGTGGTAACAGGAAATTACGAACAAGTGTTTCCCATGGATATCTACCCATTACAGATATTAAAAGCCTGTATGGTGCAAGATCTCGACGCTATGGAGGCCCTGGGCATGTACGAAGTAGCCCCGGAAGATTTTTCATTAACCGAATTTATTTGTGTATCCAAACAACCACACCAGCAAATTATACGGGAAGGATTGGATTTAATGTATAAAGAAATAGGATAACGCTATGGGATTGAAACAAAAATTACATAAGCTAAAAGAAAAATTCAAAGGCAAGAAGATGGCACCCGCGTTTAATGCGCTCCATACGTTTTTGTACCTGCCCAATGAAACTACCCATTCTGGCGGACATATCCGTGCAGCAGACGATTTGAAGCGAACCATGAACATTGTGATCTTGGCGTTGGTTCCTTGTTTGATCTTCGGAATTTTTAACGGCGGTTATCAATATTACCTGGCCGCAGGAGAAATTGAAAGGGCGGTTGGTTTTTTTAGTCCGGAGTTTTGGAGCTTCAATAATTTCTCATTGGGAGCCTGGAAAATACTACCACTGGTGGTAGTATCTTATGGAGTGGGACTTGGGGTTGAATTTTTATTCGCCGTAATCAAGGGTCATGAAGTGGAAGAAGGTTATTTGGTAACTGGAATGCTGGTACCGCTTATCGTGCCTATCGATATTCCTTTATGGATGTTGGCAGTAGCTGTGATCTTTGGAGTGGTGATCGGAAAAGAAGTATTTGGCGGAACGGGAATGAATATTTTAAATCCCGCACTTACCATTCGAGCCTTTTTATTCTTTGCCTATCCTACCTGGATGACTGGTGATCAAGTATGGGTAGCCGATGCCACCCAACTGGCTGGAACAGCCGATGCCATTTCAGGAGAGACCATACTTGGGTTTTATGCCAAGGCCAATCAGGAATTGACCATCGAAGGTGTAAACGGAGCCGCTAATGTGGTGACCACTTACGGAGACCGGGCAGATGCCCTGTATTCATTGCAGGATATGTTTTACGGCCTAATTCCCGGATCGGTAGGGGAGACTTCAAAATTACTCATCCTGCTGGGAGCCGTCATCCTTATTTTTACGAAGATTGGAAGTTGGAGAATTATTGTAAGTACCTTAATTGGGGCGATCACCATGGGATTGATCTTCAACGGTGTCGTTTCGGCCGAATGGATAGGGGAAAGCAGCAAATTTTACGGCTTGATGAATGTACCCTTCTGGCAGCACCTTATTATAGGTAGTATCCTGTTTGGAGCTGTTTATATGGCGACCGATCCGGTGACGGCGTCTCAGACCAACAAGGGTAAATGGATCTACGGATTCCTCATAGGATTCATTTCCATTATGATTCGGGTATTTAATCCGGCGTATCCGGAAGGGGTATTCCTGGCGATACTTACTAATGAATGTATTTGCTCCTACGATCGACCACTATGTGTTACAAGGGAACATCAAGAGAAGAGCGAAACGTCTAAAAGTTAAAACTGCGTAATTATGGCGATAAACACAGATAAAAATAGTTATACCATCCTTTTTTCCATCGCTATGGTGGTGGTGGTGGGCTCAATCCTTGCGGGATTTGCGAGTGGATTGAAGCCCCTGATCAAGGCGAATGAACGTTTTGAAAAGCAACAAAACATTCTTTACGCCATGGGAGTTAATAACAACGAAGACCCCAATGATGTTGAATTCATTTCAACCGATGTGGTGGAAGAGAAGTTTAAAACCTATATCACCAAGCAGGTTGTGATCCAGGGAGGTGAAGAAAAGGAAAACAATGAGGCGTATCTCATCGATATTAAGAAGGAGTCCAACAAAGCTAAGGACGGAGACTATAAACGAAGATTACCCTTGTTCATTGGACAGAAAGATGGTAAAGAGATCTATGTGATCCCGGTGCGAGGCAAAGGACTTTGGGATGCGATCTGGGGTTTTGTGGCTGTGGATAGAACCATGACCATTCAAGGAGTGTTCTTCGACCATAAGGGGGAAACCCCGGGCTTAGGTGCCGAAATCAAACAACGTTTTTTTATGGACGATTTTGAAGGTGAAAGTTTCTTGCAAAACGGGGAATTTGGCAGTATTAAAGTGGCCAAAGGAAATAACGACCCAAAGAACGTCGATAAGACCGATCAGGAAGTAGATGCTTTGGCAGGTGCGACCATAACCGGTGACGGACTCAGTGCCATGCTGAAAAAAGATATTAAAATGTATCTGCCTTATTTCAAATCTTTAAACCAATAATATGGGACTTTTATCAAAAAAAGATACTCGGTTGATCATGGATCCCTTAGCGGACAATAACCCTATTACCATTCAGGTATTGGGAATCTGTTCTGCCTTGGCGATCACTGCTCAGTTAAAACCATCCATTGTGATGGCTATTTCGGTAATTTTTGTTTTGGGCATTGGAAACGTCGTCATCTCACTCATGCGAAATATCATTCCGTCGAAAATTCGAATCATTGTTCAGCTTATTGTTGTAGCAACGCTCGTGATCATGGTAGATCAGGTGTTAAAGGCATTTGCGTACACTTTGAGCAAGGAACTTTCGGTATTCATTGGTTTGATTATCACCAACTGTATCATTATGGGACGTTTCGAAGCCTTTGCTTTGGCCAACGGGCCCTGGAGATCTTTCCTCGATGGAATTGGGAATGCACTGGGTTATGGAGTGATCCTTATTATCGTTGGCTTTTTCAGAGAACTCTTGGGTTCTGGAACGCTCTTCGGATTTAAAGTTTTGGGCGATCCCACGGCAGAAACGGCTGCGGCCAGAGGATTGTACGAATTTGGATATGAGAACAATGGGTTTATGGTGTTGCCTCCCATGGCATTGATCGTGGTAGGAATCATTATCTGGGTGCAGCGCAGCAAAAATAGAGCATTAATTGAAGAACACTAAAATTAGTTGGCAGTGGTCAGTGACCAGTTGGCAGTAGCCACCAAACACTGAATACTGAGTACTGAATACAAGAATATATGGAACATATAGAGTTATTTTTTAAATCGATTTTTGTGGATAACATGGTATTCGCATATTTCCTCGGAATGTGCTCATACCTGGCGGTATCCAAAAAAGTAAGTACCGCGGTGGGATTAGGTGCAGCGGTGATCTTTGTGTTAACGGTGACCGTTCCTTTGAACTGGTTGCTGGATCAGTATATCCTGCAAGAAGGAGCTCTAACCTGGTTGGGCGCTGAATTTGCCGACTACGACCTAAGCTTCCTATCCTTTATTCTGTTCATTGCTACTATTGCGACCATGGTACAGCTGGTTGAGATTGTCGTGGAGAAATTTTCACCTTCTTTATATAATTCGTTGGGGATCTTCCTTCCGCTCATCGCTGTTAACTGTGCTATTTTGGGAGGTTCTTTGTTCATGCAATCCCGGGAGATCGAGAGTTTTACCCTGGCCTTGAATTATGGCTTTAGCAGTGGAATAGGATGGTTTTTGGCGATACTTGCCATTGCGGCCATTAGAGAAAAAATTAGATATTCCAATGTTCCCGCTCCCTTACGCGGATTGGGAATTACCTTCATCATTACCGGATTGATGGCGATCGGGTTTATGAGTTTTGGAGGAATGTTAACCGGTGACGAAGACGATACGTCCACCGAAGAAGTAACAACTGCTCAAATGAAATCCAATCCTGATCAACCCGATGCGGAAATAATCGCCATTGAGCAGAAGACTGAAAAAGAGAAAGAAACGGCATCTGTTGAAGTTTCAGAAATAAAAAATTAGACTATGATATTAGCGAGTACTTTAGGCGTTGTTATAGCAACAGTAATAGCTTTCCTGGTTTTGGTGTTATTATTGGTAGCCCTGTTATTGTTTACCAAGCAGAAATTATCCCCCTCCGGGCCGGTAAAGATCACCATCAATGATGAGAAAGTGATTGAAGTCGCTTCGGGAGGTACGCTGCTTTCGACCCTTAGTAATAACAAAATATTTCTACCATCGGCTTGTGGAGGTGGAGGAACCTGTATTCAATGCGAGTGTCATGTATTGGAAGGAGGCGGAGAAGCACTTCCAACGGAGACGCCACATTTCAGTAGAAAGGAATTAAAAGAAGGGGCGCGTTTGTCTTGCCAGGTGAAGGTAAAACAGGATATGAATATTCATATTCCAGAGGAAGTCTTCGGAATAAAAAAATGGGATGCGACCGTGGTTCGAAATTACAATGTGGCCTCGTTCATTAAAGAATTTGTCGTAGAGATCCCGGAAGATATGAATTACAAGGCTGGTGGTTATATTCAGATTGAAATACCACCTTGCGAAGTTACAGTTCAGCGAAATGGACATCACGGCTCACCCCGAAGAGCATGAAACCCCCGATAAGTTTCAAGCCGAATGGGATAAGTTTGGTCTTTGGCCGTTGGTCATGAAAAATAATGAAACCGTGGAGCGTGCCTACTCAATGGCCTCCTATCCCGCAGAAGGGCGTGAGATCATGTTAAATGTTCGTATCGCTACACCGCCCTGGGATCGCGCTAAAAATCAATGGATGCAGGTAAACCCGGGTATAGCGTCTTCCTATATTTTCAATCGTAAGGCAGGGGATAAAGTAGTGATCTCCGGACCTTATGGTGAATTCTTTATCAATCCATCCGAATCGGAAATGCTATATGTGGGAGGTGGTGCCGGAATGGCTCCCATGCGATCGCATTTGTATCACTTATTCAAAACCTTAAAAACCGGCCGAAAAGTGACCTATTGGTACGGAGGTCGTTCCAAGCGCGAACTCTTTTACCTGGACCACTTTAAGCAATTGGAAGATGAGTTTCCCAACTTTAAGTTTTATTTGGCGCTTTCCGAACCTATGGAAGAAGACAACTGGAAGGTAAAGAAAGATATCCACGATGAGGAAGGTGACGGTTTTGTTGGTTTTATCCACCAGGTGGTGATCGATAATTATTTAAATCATCACGAAGATCCGGAGGATATCGAATTGTATTTCTGTGGCCCGCCATTGATGAACCAGGCGGTGCAGAAAATGGGTGAAGATTTTGGAATTCCCGATGAGAACATTCGATTTGATGACTTTGGAGGATAATAATTCTCTCTAGTTAACAGAATAAAAAAACGCTTCATTAGTATGGAGCGTTTTTTTATTCTAACCTGTTGACAAATATAATATCACATAGCTAATAGTGTATTTTATCGATAATATTGGCCTATTGGTGATACTCTAAACGATATATTACGACTCAAATTTTAAAACTATGAAATCCCGTCTCCTAAAGCACGGATGTTACTTAGTGGTTTTTCATTGCCATGAGTTTCAATTGATCGGGGTCACCTGGTTGTTATAAATCTTGTTATTCCCGAAAGAAGGGATGCTCCGTTTTTTATAATAAATTAAAGGACATACAATTAGAACCCATTTAAAACGTTTCAATTATATCTTTTGCGGATGTTTCTGTAAAATATCGCCCCATAATTGAAAAATATAATCAAGTTATCATGATCTTCCTCATTCTATACCTACTCAGAAAAATAATAGTGCTCCCTAGAACGACAGCTTAAACACTTCATAATTTCGGCTCCCGTTTCATTTAAAGATGTCAATTTGTGTGATTTTTGATCAAAATAATACCGTTTATCGAATAAAACTTGCTTTTTAACGATAAAAATGTATTTTTGATTTACCTGATTCCCAAATTATGAAATTGAAAACTCTACTTGTTTATGGCTTGTTAGGCCTTGGATTATTGGCAGTGTTTTTGGTACTCTTTTTTTGTTCTTCGGAAAAAGGATCCGAAAGAACTGCAATGACGGATTCAGAAAAGTTAACTATTCGGTATGCAGCGTATCTTGACAATCATCCTTTTCGAGCTTCCATGAATCTTTCCAGGGAAGAGCGAAAAGCGAAAGGAATTCCTCCAAATAAATTTTACGAGCAGGAATGGCTGTATTCCAGTGACCCGGTCTTATTACGTCCGGCACCTGAAAAATTACATGCGCTTCAGAAGAAATTATTAGGAAATACTCCATTAAAAGCCCCTCCGGGAGATCCATCCAATAGTTGGGTTGAAAGAGGGCCCGATAACGTGGGTGGTAGAACACATACCATGATGTTTGCACCCGGAAGTACGATCAAGGTCTTTGCCGGAAGTGTGAGTGGCGGACTATGGGTAAACAACAATATCACCAGCGGCGCTTCCCAATGGCAGCGGGTGAATGGAGTGCCAAGTAATATGTCAGTGATGTGTATGACCGTTGATCCAAACGATCCCAATATCATGTATATCGGAACGGGAGAGGTGTATACCTGGGGTGCTGTCAATGGAAACGGAATTTACAAATCGACCGATGGGGGTGATAACTGGACAAATATTTACAGTGGCGGCACCACCGCTGAAGATAAACTTACCTATGTACAGGACATAATCGCCTGGAACAATCCCACTACCAATCTTACAGAAATATACTTTGGAGCCGATGCAATGGCTTATACCGAAGAGGTGGAATCTGGGTCTGCGGGTGCGGGATGGAATTGGTTGGGAGATAACACCATTGGTTTATACAAAAGCACCGATGGAACCAATTTTTCCAGATTGACAGGTAGTTTATACGAAAGCTCTGCAGGGAATTATTATGCTCCTAACGATTTCGAAATTGGAGCCGATGGAACCCTCTGGATGGGAACCAAATACAGCTATTCCACAGGAGAAGGGGGAGGAGTGGTTTTTAACAATACGGGTACCGGATGGCAGTTTGTGCGCGATCTTGGCGATAACGGGCGAGTGGAATTGGCTTGTTCAAAACAAACGGCCAATAAGATCTATGCGCTTTGCGAAGACAGAACTAGTTCTACCAATCCTGTAAAGATCTACCGGACCACCAGTGGTTTTTCGACTGCCCCAACATCGCTTTCGCAGCCAAATGATGCCGATACAGGTATTTCGGCCAACGATTTTACACGCGGTCAAAGCTTTTATGATTTGATGATTGGAATAGATCCCAATAACGACGCAACACTGTACGTGGGTGGTATTGACCTTTTTAAGTCCACGAATTCAGGTAACAACTGGAGCCAGTTTTCACATTGGTACGGAGGTTTCGGATATCAGGAAGTACATGCAGACCAACATGGAATTGCCTTTGCCAATTCAAATAGAATTGTATTCGGAAACGATGGGGGTATCTTCTACACCAACAACGGAGGAACTACAACCTCCCCAAGAAATAATGGCTACAACGTCACTCAATTTTATAAGGCCGCCATCAATCAACCCACTTCAACCGATAAATTATTGGCCGGTGCTCAAGATAATGGTTCTCAATTGATAGATCCCGCTCCGGGTGGTGTAGGTTCGTCAACTGAAGTTACCGGAGGAGACGGTTGTTGGGCATTTATCGACCAGGATAGCCAATATATGATCTCCTCCTACATTTATAACAACTTTCGATATATCACATATGGAGGCAGCTTTGTGGGCAACTTTCCCAATAGCGATAACAATGGAGATTTTGTAAACCAGTGCGGTCTGGATAGTGCAACCAACATCTTGCTGTCCAATGCGACCATAGACAATACGTCACCAACGCCCGATACCTATCAAATCTATCGTTGGGCCATCAATCCTTCAGGCCCATCGATTACCCGATCTACCTTGTCAAATGCAATGTTGAATACGGTGCCCACCTATTTTGTAGCCTCACCGTATACGAGTAACCGCTTTCTTATCGGCACTGCACTAGGTAAGATCATTCGAATGAATAATACCAGTGGAACGCCTACCTGGACCGATATATCGATGCCCGGACAAGTAGGGGCTGTTTCCGATATCCGATATGGTGCTTCGGAAAATGAAATCTTGGTGACCTTCCATAATTACGGCGTTACCAGCATATGGTATACGTCCAATGGTGCCTCAGGATCCCCTACCTGGGTGAGTAAAGAAGGAAATCTTCCCGATCTGCCGGTCAAGTGTATTCTGAAAAATCCATTGAACAATGAAGAAGTAATCATTGGTACCGAACTGGGCGTTTGGAAAACTTCCGACTGGAGTAGCGTGAGCCCCACCTGGGTGCAATCTCAAAACGGAATGAGCGACGTAAAGGTACTTTCGTTCGACTTCAGAAGTGCTGATAATACTATTTTAGCATCGACCTTCGGAAGAGGAATGTTTACCGGAACCTTTGAAACCGCCACCTGCCCGGGTACGACCACCTTTATTTCCGGTAGCTGGAACAACGGATCACCATCCACAACAAAAGCCGCCATTATTTACCAAGACTACGATACCGCAGTTAACGGTTCCATCGACGCCTGTACCCTTAGAATTACTGAGGGTCAGACGGTAACCGTAAGAGCCGGGGACTACCTGAAAATTGAAGGCGATATAAATATCGACGGAACCTTGATCATCGAGCATGAAGGAAGTGTGGTGCAGACCGATGCGAACGCTCTTGTAACCAATAGTGGAACCATCAATGTGCTTTTAGACACCCCCAACCTGGCTTCGAGAGACTTTATGATATTGGGAAGCCCAATGACGGGAGAAACACGTGGAAGTGTCTGGAGTTCGGCCTTTTTGGTCCTGGATCACAATACCCTGAACTTTGTACCCCACCCAGACGTAGAAATCCAGTTTCCCGGAGCAGAGAACTTTGCCGATGACAACAACGACGCATGGGCTGCGTACGGCAGTGGCGGCAGTGTGGATCCAGGCAGAGGCTATTTAGTGCGCCCACAGGCCGGATATGGCCAGCCCGGAGGAATCTTTAACTATACCTATGACGATGGCACCCTGAATACGGGTGATGTTACCTTCAGTGTCATTTACAATACGCCCGGTCCAACTGCGGCAGACAATAAAAACGCGAGTCCGAATGTACTGGCCAATCCCTACCCCTCTTCGATCTACGCCAATGATTTCATCAATGCCAACGCCATGATCGACGAGGTCTTTTTCTGGGAACACTTAACCCCTCCCAACACAGGCCTTCCCGGAGCGGGAAGCATGAACTTCTCCATGGAGGATATCTCTATGTACAACCTCTCTGGTGGAGTAGGAGCCGGGAATCCCGAAGTAATTGCCACCCGTCCCAACGGTTATATCTCCACCGGACAAGGATTTGGGATCAAGGCTACGGCGTCAGGCACGGCTACTTTTACCAATGCCATGCGAAGAACGACCAATAACAACACCCTGAGAGCAGAAAACGACAAGGATCGTCTTTGGTTGAACGTGGAGAATGCGCAATACGAAATGGGCGGTTCGACTTTGATCGCTTTTAACGAAAATGCGACATCCGGTATCGATTCAGGGTATGACAGTCGTCGTTTGGCAACGGTGGTCTCTTTGTATTCACATTTGGAGGATGGAAGCCGTCAATTGGGTATTCAAACACGAGAAGCCTTTGAAAGTGGGATGAAAGTACCGGTTGGATTCTCCAGCCAATTGGAGGCTAATCTGGAATACAAGATCTCCATTTCGACCCTTGAGGGCGACAAATTGGAGGGAGCCACGGTGTACCTGATCGATAACTACACAAATACAGTGACCAACCTTAGTGAAGGAGCCTATGTCTTCAGTAGCAACAAAGGAACCTTTCACAATCGATTTACGCTTCAGTTTGAAGGAGAAGATGTGCTGGGAAGTGACGACATTACCTTAAGCGAGCTATCCATCTTCCCGAATCCAACTAACGGCTCATTGCATATTGTTTCGCTTATGGATCCTATCACTCACATAACCGTATTCGACATCAATGGCAGGAAATTGGCCGAAATGAGCTATGCTTCATTAAAGACTGCCCAAGTTGGCCTATCTGCCTACGATTCAGCTATGTACTTTTTAAAGGTGACCACAGAAAGTGGAAGGGAGCAGACTAAAAGAGTTGTAAAGAGATAATGTAATAACCATAATAAAACTGGATAAAAACCCACTATCAAAAGTGGGTTTTTTCGTTCCGCTGCGCAAAAAAATGTTAAAAACATCGTTAAAATGTTGTTAATTATCGTTAAAATACTATTTTTGAAAGAATTCTATTGAATTCAGAAACCAGTGCTATTCGCCCAAATCAAAATTAATACCATGAGAAGTTTTACTACAATATCACCGAAGAATCTTTCTTCAGTTATTACAGTTACATTTCTGCTCTGCTTTACTTTTCTCTCTTCGGCCCAGATTCGTGTATCCACACCGAATACCAATCAGCAGACCCCGGAGCCCAACAAGTATGCTAAGGAACTACAAAGAATTGTAAATAGTTATGATCAGAATAAATTGTCGGCGCTCTATACCGAGTCAATGGCTAGGGATGCCTTCAATAAGACTGAGGTAGCCTCATATGCCTTATCCAACAACATCCCGATACGTTATGAGGATGAAAACGGCACCTTGTTCGAATTGCAATTCATTGCCGATGACGGAACTCCTATTTATTACCGAACTTTTAACGTCAACGCGGCTATATCAACACGGGCTAACTACCTGAATACAAGTGGCGGTCTGGGTCTGGATCTCAATGGAGACGACTTAACGGCTCATGTGTGGGATGGTGGCCTGGCAAGGTCAACACATCAGGAATACGATGGCCCCGGTGGAACAAATCGATTTTCCATTGGTGATGGTACTTCAGCATTGCACTATCACTCGGCTCACGTGACAGGTACCATCATAGCAACTGGAGTGGTTGGTGCATCCAAAGGAATGGCCTGGCAGGCGGATGCAATAGGATACGATTGGAATAGTGATGTCCCTGAGGCGACAACCGCCGCCTCTGGAGGAATGTTAATATCCAATCATTCTTACGGATATGGTGCATCGGGAATTCCTGATGCCTGGTTTGGACAATATGGCCAGGATGCCAGAGACTGGGATGGTATTTCATACAATGCCCCATATTTTTTGATGATGGTGGCTGCTGGAAATGATGGAAACGATAATACGTCTAATGCACTACCCCTTGATGGTTTTACTGCCTATGATAAATTATCGGGACATGCCACAGCAAAGAACAATTTGGTGGTGGCAAATGGTCAGGATGCGAGTATCGATGGGAGCGGTAATTTAATTTCTGTTCTTCGGAATACGGGAAGCAGTGAAGGACCGACCGACGACTATCGAATCAAGCCGGACATTATGGGTAATGGAACGTCTCTTTATTCTACATATGAGACTTCTAATTCTGCATATAATTCAATTTCAGGAACCTCCATGGCGTCGCCAAATGTTGCAGGTTCGCTCTTATTATTACAAGAACATTACTTCAATTTGAATTCAAGTTTCATGCGAGCGGCAACCTTAAAAGGATTGGCGCTGCATACGGCTGATGACGTTTCACCAAGCGGCCCGGACGCTCAAACCGGCTGGGGTTTGTTAAATGTAAAAAGAGCTGCGGAAACGCTAACAACGGCTGCTTCCGCAAGCGGGAGTGCCATCGTAGATGAAATTACCTTAACTCAGGGACAAACCTATCAAATTACGGTTCAATCCAATGGGGTTGACCCGCTAATGGCTTCTATCTCATGGACAGATCCTGCGGCATCCATAAACAACGGAACTAATAGTAACACCCCTGCATTGATCAATGACTTGGATATAAGACTGGATAACGGAAGCAGTTTTACCCCATGGCGACTCACCGGCGTAACGACCAATGGTGTGGGAGATAATGTGGTAGACCCATATGAAAGGATTGATATTAACAGTGCAGCTGGTTCATATACGCTCACTGTTACTCACAAAGGCACACTCTCCAGTGGGTCACAAGATTTTTCTTTAATTGTTACCGGAATCGTAGTGGCAACCACTCCCGTAATAAATTATGCAGCTAGCACAGGAGACACCATAGAAGACAGCAATTGCGGTTATACCGATATATTGATCCCATTGAACATCGCCCAAAGTCCCTCTGCGAATGCAACTGTGAATTTTACGATTGCGGGAGGTACAGCGACCAATACATTGGACTACGACCTGCTAACCCCCTTCGTTACTTTCCCCATGGGTTCCACAGCGTCTCAAAATATGGAGATACGTGTCTATCATGATAGTTTTGTCGATGGCTCTGAAACAGCAATCATTGATTTTACGGTAGACGCCAATGGAGGTGATGCATCGGCAGATCCCAATGGCGATAGTTTTACGTTAACAATTCTGGATGATGATGCCGTACCAGTCCCTAGTCAGGTATCAACGCTACTTACCGAAGATTTTGAAACCGCCGCCTGGGCTTCACTGGATGGCGATGGTGACGGCAATGACTGGAGAGGACTCACAGGATTGACCTATACAGGCATCACAGGAAGCTTTCCCGGATCGGAAACAGATCTTACTGTATTGGGAGGAATCGGTACTGCAAATGCCAATAATTATCTCATCAGCCCTCAAATGAATATCCCTTCTGAAGCTACCAACGTAGATTTCACTTATGGGATTGGAGGGTACCAAACCATCGAGCATTATGCCGTTTATTGGACCACAAATGTCTCAACGCCCGCTAATATCAATTCAGGAATATTATTGGAAGAGAGAAATGCCCCTGCGAATGCAGGAGAATTTAGAACGGTTGGCACTTCGGCAATTGCCGGACAAACAGGCTATTTCGTGGTTCGACACTTTAATTCATCCTCCAATAACGGAATTCTTCTCTTTGATAATATTACGTTTGATGCAGTCGTGACTACGGCGGTTCAGACCACTGTAAATACGCCCACGTTGGATCAAATAGTGATTCCCACTTCAGGAACTGTTTATACGTCCGATTCGGCCACGGCGGCTGTGATGGCCGATATTCAAAACAGCAACACTTTCGATTACGATTGCGTAGATGTTTTGGTTTCCAGAGCTGGTACAGGTGCACAATCGTACAACGGAAGTTCCTATCCAAACTTAGTAACCGATAAAACCTTCGATATTTCACCCGTCAATACTACGGGAAGTGGAAATACGAGCATTACATTTTATTTTACGGAAGCTGAAATTGCCGGCTGGGAAACTACAACAGGTCTTTTAAGAGGTGCTTTGGAAGTAGCCAGAGGTACGGCTTCGACCGTCACAGAAACTTCTTCACTTGCCATTGGATCCTTTGGAGGTCATGTGACGCTTACGGGGACGTTTACTGGTCTGGACGGAACCTACTATTTTGGTCCCGCCAGTGCGTTTGTTCTGCCTTGTGCAGGGCCTGCGAAAATTTGGGACGGTAGTGCGTGGTCCGGAGGAGGGGCTCCAACCGCGAGCAATACCGTTACTATTAACGGAACTTACGACACAGCCATTCATGGCGACATCACCGCTTGTTCGCTAACTGTGAACTCGGGCAGAACTCTTACGGTTCGTGGTGGTGACTTCATCCAAATAAATGGAAACATTATCAACAATGGAACCCTTGTCGTCGATCACGAAGGAACTATCGTACAAACCGATGCCAATCCCACGGTAACCAATAGCGGAACCATCAATGTGCTTTTAGACACGCCCAACCTGGCTTCGAGAGACTTTATGATATTGGGAAGCCCAATGACGGGAGAAACACGTGGAAGTGTCTGGAGTTCGGCCTTTTTGGTCCTGGATCACAATACCCTGAACTTTGTACCCCACCCAGACGTAGAAATCCAGTTTCCCGGAGCAGAGAACTTTGCCGATGACAACAACGACGCATGGGCTGCGTACGGCAGTGGCGGCAGTGTGGATCCAGGCAGAGGCTATTTAGTGCGCCCACAGGCCGGATATGGCCAGCCCGGAGGAATCTTTAACTATACCTATGACGATGGCACCCTGAATACGGGTGATGTTACCTTCAGTGTCATTTACAATACGCCCGGTCCAACTGCGGCAGACAATAAAAACGCGAGTCCGAATGTACTGGCCAATCCCTACCCCTCTTCGATCTACGCCAATGATTTCATCAATGCCAACGCCATGATCGACGAGGTCTTTTTCTGGGAACACTTAACCCCTCCCAACACAGGCCTTCCCGGAGCGGGAAGCATGAACTTCTCCATGGAGGATATCTCTATGTACAACCTCTCTGGTGGAGTAGGAGCCGGGAATCCCGAAGTAATTGCCACCCGTCCCAACGGTTATATCTCCACCGGACAAGGATTTGGGATCAAGGCTACGGCGTCAGGCACGGCTACTTTTACCAATGCCATGCGAAGAACGACCAATAACAACACCCTGAGAGCAGAAAACGACAAGGATCGTCTTTGGTTGAACGTGGAGAATGCGCAATACGAAATGGGCGGTTCGACTTTGATCGCTTTTAACGAAAATGCGACATCCGGTATCGATTCAGGGTATGACAGTCGTCGTTTGGCAACGGTGGTCTCTTTGTATTCACATTTGGAGGATGGAAGCCGTCAATTGGGTATTCAAACACGAGAAGCCTTTGAAAGTGGGATGAAAGTACCGGTTGGATTCTCCAGCCAATTGGAGGCTAATCTGGAATACAAGATCTCCATTTCGACCCTTGAGGGCGACAAATTGGAGGGAGCCACGGTGTACCTGATCGATAACTACACAAATACAGTGACCAACCTTAGTGAAGGAGCCTATGTCTTCAGTAGCAACAAAGGAACCTTTCACAATCGATTTACGCTTCAGTTTGAAGGAGAAGATGTGCTGGGAAGCAACGACACCATTTTCAACACTGTTTCAATTTTACCCAATCCTACCAGCGGATCACTATTTATTGTATCACCCGTCGAACCTATTTTAGGATTGGAGGTTTATGATGTGATAGGTCGTAAATTGAAAAATATATCAGTGAATTCACAAGAAAAATACACTCTGGATATTTCAAGTTTGGAATCGGCTGTTTACTTTATTACCGTGAACACGGCAAACGGGTCCCTCACCAAACGTGTCGTGAAGAAATAAGAAAGAAAATGTATAAAACATTGAAAACCATCTGTCTTTGGCAGGTGGTTTTTTATTTTATGCTGAAATAATTCGGTCGTTTTTCAGTTTTTAAGAATATGAGGAAAATTATCGTGGCGGTTCTTGCAGTTTCAGTGGCCGGATTTTTCATTTTTTCCAAGGAGGGAAAAGTGATTAAAAATACGGCACTTACCTATATTACGGAGCCAAATTATATCAATGAAGCGGGAGCAACTGTTTCAGAAAGGATTCAACCTCCCGTAGGTTTTACACGAGGTAGCTATGCTTCGGGCACTTTTCAGAAGTATCTTCAGCAATACCCTTTATTGGAATTTGGATCGAAAGTTATCAATTACGATGGAACCGAATACGGCTATCAAAGCGGCCACGTGGGAATCCTCCAAATTCCGGTGCCTTCCAATGGCCTGCAACAATGCGCCGACGCATTGATTCGAATCCGGGCCGAATACCTTTGGGAGCAGGATCGCCAGGATGAGATTGGCTTTAACTTTACATCGGGACATTATTGCTCCTGGATCCAATACGCGGACGGGTATCGTCCAAAGATCAATGGAAGCAAAGTGAGTTTTCACAAGTCGGTTGCGGCAAATGCCAGCAAGGAAAATTTTTATAACTATTTGAATCTTATTTATATGTACGCTGGCACCCAATCGTTGTTTACCGAGTTGCCTAAAATAAATGATGTAAGTGCCATTGAGGTAGGTGACATGCTCATTTATCCGGGAAGTCCCGGTCATGTGATCATGGTCGTCGACAAAGTGGAAAACGAGATCGGCGAAAAATTGTTTATTTTTGCACAGGGAAATACGCCGGCTCAAAGTGTTCATATCCTTAAAAATCCTAATGATACGGGTTTGAGTCCGTGGTATGAAATTGAATTAGGAGCCTATTTGGAGATTCCTGCCTATTATTTCAACGAAGTGAAATTTATGAGATTTAAATAAATGACAAACCAACTCACCGAACAGGAATTACACAATCTGGCAATGAACATTGTTGGTAAGGATCTTGAGGATCAGGGTTATGAGTTTTTAGGTGTGAATTCCAAACTTAAAAAGGATCCCCAATTTGTGGCTTTGAAAAATAAAGATCTTCATTTTGTGATCGTACGTGCGATAACGCATCCCAAAGATGCCAATATCTATGATCCCACACTGATGCGAACGATCAAAGAACACGCTTCCAAATTTGAGGCGAAAACCTATTATGCCGGTGTTGGTTTGGGACATGGAAGTGACTATGGCAAGCCGGTAATTAAGGATGAAGATTATACCATGATCTACAATGGAATTCAGGAAATACAGTAACAAACAGCACACCCGAACCCTATGGAAATTACTTTTATTTGGGGCCGTTCTTGCCCTTTTTTCTTGCGGTAATGAGAGCCCGAAAGCGACCGTTTTGCAAGGAAATGCCTTCGGAACTACCTATACCATTCAATACTTCACGGAAGATGAATTCGATGCGCAGCGCGGTATCGATTCAGTGTTCTATGCTGTTAACAAGTCGGTGAGTACGTATGTGCCCAACAGCGATATTTCCAGAATAAACCGGGGTGATTCTACTGTGGTGGTAGATGTTATTTTTAAGGAAGTTTTTCGTATTTCTGAAACGGTCTATAACAAGTCGAACGGTTTTTTTGATCCTACTATTGGTGTTCTACGTAATGCCTATGGATTTGGCGATGAGAAGCCGTTGGAGCAATTAGACAGTCTCACTCTGGACTCACTTCGGCAATATGTGGGCTTTCAGAAGGTGATGATTTTAGCTGAAGGAACCGTGCGCAAAGAACATCCCGAAATCTACTTCGATTTCAATGCGGTGGCAAAAGGCTATGGAATTGATCGTTTGGGTGCTTATCTCGAATCCCTGGGCGTGACCAATTATATCATCGAATTGGGCGGGGAAATATTGGCCAAAGGAAAAAATATCGCGAAAGATAACTATTGGCTGGCCGGTGTGGAATCCCCCGATTCGGAGCTGTATGATCGCACGGTTGGGGCGGTGGTTGCATTACGGGATAAAGGGATGGCGTCTTCAGGGAATTATCGTAAATTCAGAATTGATTCGGCTACGGGTCAGAAATACGTGCATACTATCAATCCACTCACCGGTAAAGCGGAACAAGCCGATGTTACCAGTGCTACGGTGCTCGCACCTAGCTGTGCGCTGGCCGATGCTTACGCTACCACTTTTATGGCAATGGGGCTTGAAAATTCGAAGCAGTTGTTACCCACAATTCCACAAATAGATGCCTATCTCACCTATACCGATGCAAATAATGAAATTCAGGTATTTATCACCGAAGGGTTCGCCGCGTATTTGCAAAAGTAAATCTATCTTTTTAGAGTAAGATGGCCGCTGTATTCCCTGCCGTCTTCGAGAAATAGTGTGAACCAATAATCACTGGAAGGCAAGATCTTTCCGTTATAAACTCCATCCCAACCACTGGAACCCGGCGAAAGCTCTTTCAGGATTTTACCATAACGGTCGTATATTTTAATGCGGGTTGCTGGGAGTTCGTCAATACCAATAATTTGCCAGGTATCGTGGATTCCGTCATGATTAGGGGTGAAGAACCTGGGGTAATCTAACACCAGTACTTCCTGCTGGGTTACTCCGCAGCCCTGTTTATCTCTTACAAATACGGTGTGATATCCTCGGGAAACTTGCGTAAACCGGTTATCGTCCTGATAGAAAAATTCGTGATCTAGAGCGAATTCATACTCACTGTTGCCTTCTATTTCGATGACTATAAAATTGTGCAAAAACAAAAAGTCTTCAACAATAACCCGGGTAATAACCGCAGCCTCACCTCCCTCAACGAAGGTTTCGGCCTTGACCCGGCAACCGTTTGCGTCGGCTACTATTACCCAATAGTCGCCACTAGCGGCTATTTGGATCTCACTTAAATCGGGGCCTTCTTCTCCGGTACTCCATTCGTAATAGGCATAGCCTTTCTGGGTGGACAAAGGAACCGAATCATCGAGCGAATCGCAAACAAATAAATCTGTCGGAAGACTTATTTCAAAAGGCTGCTCCACAGTAATCGTTAGCTCATTGATGTCAAAACATTGATTTGTGGTCTTTTCAACGCGGTAATAGATGATCTGTGGATTTTCAGAATTGTAATAGGGGCTGGATACTGGATTCAATCCAATATTGGCGTCATTGAGGGACTCGTGAAAACTTACGGACACATCGGTTTGGGCTTGGATGATATCGGGGATCAGGATCTCGAGATCTATCGGGATGGACTCATCGATAATCTCATCCTGCTCGCATTCAGAAATAGAATCCACCCCAAATGCAATAGGTTGTTCCGGCAATTCGGCAGATCCGGTATAGGCAATATCAAATTTCCCAGATCCATGGGGCCTGTCGATTAATACGTAATAGGTGTCTCCGGCCTCCACCTCAATAAATTGTAAGTAGCCGTTTCCATCGGCTCCGGGGCCTTCGGTTACGTCGGTTTCGGTTAAATTCAGTCCCGTATTGGCCGGAACGCCGGCCCCCTGTGGATTGGTGCTGGAACAGCGAATCGCTTCTCCCAATTCGTCACAGGGCTTGTTAGGGCCGAATATTGCAAAGTCGTAATCATCGGTACCATTTAAAGGAATGAGGTCGAAAATAAAGATGCCTTCGCTCTCAAATTGAAATTTCAACCAAATGGTGTTGAGATTAAACGAATAGCAAAGCGGGCGGGTGTTTCCTGGAAGCGAAAACTCATCGAAGCCCACTCCGTCGGGCTCCAGGCCAAAATTGACATTGCCGCATACCAAAATAGAATTGGTACAATCGCTCGGACTCTGAGCCAGCGTTGAGCACGAAATAAGCAGCAACACAAAAATGTATTTTTTGAACATGGAGAAGCCTGATTACCAGCCTAAAGTATAACGGAAAAGGAGCAATTGCAAGAAGTTTTTCATCTCATTCATAAAATTGCTGTCTGATTTTATAAAACGAGACTTATTTACGGCAAACCGGTACCAATTCGCCTTCGGGGAGACGGTATTTTTCTATTTGTTCTTCGGAAAGGGTTGCCGTATAATCAACACCTTCGACCACAAATCCAACAGCGGCGAGCTTTCTAAAATAGTCCATTCCGTAGACACGAACATGGTCGTATTGTCCGAAAATTCTAGCCCTTTCTTTCCGATCGGTGATGGTATCATCTTCAAAGGTTTGCTCCCGGTTTCGGTCGTAGGGAACCTGGATAATGGCGATTCCGCCGGGTGCTAAAACCCGATAGAGTTCCTGCATGGCGGTAGTATCGTCTGGAATATGTTCCAATACGTGATTGCAGATTATAAAGTCGAACGAATGATCCTCGAAAGGAAGATCGCAAATGTCCGCCTTCACATCGGCGATGGGAGAGTTGAGGTCGGTGGTGGTGTATTGAAGGTGTTTCAACTTTCGAAATCGTTTCAAAAAGGCTTGCTCCGGTGCAAAATGCAGTACGCGTTGCGCTTCAGAAAAAAAAGAAGTTTTATTAGTTAGGTATAACCAGAACAACCGATGCCGTTCCAGAGAGAGTGTTCCCGGTGCCAGGGCGTTTTCACGTATTTTTTCGTAACCATAGGGTAAAAACCGGCGATAAGATCTTCCGTCGATGGGGTCGGTATATTTTTTTCCGCGTAAAAAAAAAGCAACCACCGGCCGAACCGCATAGCTGAGCCTGATCAACAAGGGTCGTGGGATCAAATTCAGAAAAAACTTAAAGATTCTATGCATTAAAGATGGTTTACAGCACCAGGTCGTTCGCCCGAAATTCGGATTCCTCGTCGCTTTCAATGCCCAATGCTTCGTATACGTAGCCAAAGGTGGATAACAGTTCCGGTTTTCCGTCCACTATTGCGACATTATGTTCAAAATGGGCACTGGGCTTTCCATCCTTGGTCACGATGGTCCAGCCGTCTTTGAGTTGGGTCACGCGGTGGGTTCCCATATTGATCATGGGTTCAATCGCCACAGTCATTCCTTCGGGAAATTTCTTGCCACGTCCGCGTCTGCCATAGTTGGGCATCTCCGGATCCTCATGCAATTTTTTACCTAAACCATGACCTACCAGCTCGCGTACGACCCCATATCCAAAAGACTCACAATAATTCTGAATGGCATAACCAACATCACCCACACGATTGTTTATTTTCAGCTCACGGATACCGATATAAAGAGATTCTTTGGTAACCTGAAGCAGTTTTTTTGTTTCAGCATCCACCTCGCCCACTTCGAAAGTATAGGCGTGATCTCCATAAAACTCATTCTTTACAGCACCGCAATCAATAGCCACGATATCACCTTCCTCCAGAGGTTTGTCTGTTGGCAGGCCGTGAACCACCGCTTCGTTGACACTCGTCAAAAGCGTAGACGGGCAACCGTAAAGGCCTAAAAAACCGGGAACAGCACCCTGATCTCTAATAAACTCTTCCGCAATTTTGTCGAGGTAGTTTGTGGTTACACCCGGTGAGACCTCTTTAGCGAGCATCCCCAGGGTTCTGGACACAACGAGTGCGCTTTCGCGCATTAATTCAATTTCTTCTCTTGTTTTGGTGAGTATCATATGCTAACGGCCAAACCAGCCTTTTTTTCGTTTTACAGGTGGTGCCGGAGGTTGATCTTCTCCAATAATAGATTGATAGATCTCACCCCAGCTAACCATTCCGCCGAAGTTTCGATCGTCGATAAACAAATCTGCATTGATTTTACGACTGTATTTGTCATCAAATATCTCTTCAGGAAAACTCTTGTTAACCGCGTAAAAAGTAATGCCATTCTCTTTGCAAAATGCAACGGCCTCATCCAAAGCCCTGCCGTGGCGATAGGTCCATAAAATTAACCGATGCCCTTTTTCCTGTAGTTTGTTAAGGGTATCGAAGGCGAAAAGTTGCGGCTTGCCAATGCCGGGATAATTATCCTCGACAATAGTACCGTCAAAATCCACCGCAATGGTTATCGTTTCATTAATCATTTGGGGATTATTTAGGCCCTAAAATTACAAAGAATTTATCATTTCAGTCTTCATAGGAATGTTTGTAGTCTTGTCCGGAAAGGATGGCGTACATATCTTTTTCCAGACTTTCTTGCGGATATTCTACTATTCTACCTAATTCTGTGTCGCCTGTAAAAAGGATAATTGTAGGAACATATTCAATATTATAATTCTTTTCCAAGCCTTGTGGTGTTGTCTTTACACGATTTACAGCAGTGAGGTAGAGATCCTCATCGTTAAAGTTTGTTTCATCCAAAACCTTAAAAAGTGCTGGAATCTCTCGTTGGCTATCTTCACACCAGGTTCCCATAAAAATTCGAACGTCTATGTCGTCCAAAAGTGGTTTGACCTTGGCTACCAGAGTGGTATCAACATTGTAGTTGTTATAAATGGAATCGAACCAAGGCTTAAATTGTTCGCGTTGCAACCCTTTTCGATCAATCCTTCCCAATAAAATTTCTTCATCTTCTTCGGAAATGGCTAATTTATTGAAGTCGGTTGAAGAACTTGGCGTGACCAATTCCTGAGCGTCTTTAGAAATCTCTTCCGAAGTTATTTCCTTGTCATTTTTTGATTTACAGGCTACGACTGCCAGGATGGAAAATAAGTAAATGAGTTTTTTCATATTGAATTTTATAATTGAATTAAGGAATTCTGCGTCATGGCTTCTGGTTTGGGAACCCCCAAAATATCCAAAATGGTAGGAGCAATGTCACTTAATATTCCATTTTTAATAAATTTTATATCACTATCCACCAAAATAAGCGGAACCGGATTGGTTGTATGCGCTGTATTTGGAGAACCATCGGGATTGCGCATGGTCTCACTATTGCCATGATCGGCGATAATAATAGTGGCATAGCCATTTTTTAAAGCCGTATGAACGATGCTCTCGGCGCAGGAGTCGACCACTTCACAGGCTTTTATCGCAGCTTCCATATCCCCGGTATGTCCTACCATGTCTGGGTTGGCAAAGTTGAGACAAATAAAATCGGCTGTTTTTCCCTCGATCTCGGGAAGAATGTTATCGCGTATTTCGTAGGCACTCATCTCGGGTTTGAGGTCGTAGGTAGCCACTTTTGGGGAGGGGCAAAGAATTCGTTTTTCACCGTCGAAGGGTTCTTCCCGGCCTCCGTTGAAAAAGAAGGTCACGTGCGGGTATTTTTCGGTTTCGGCGATTCGTATTTGAGTTTTGCCATGTCTGGCCAGGGTTTCGCCCAGGGTATCCCGTAGATCTGCTTTTGGATAGATTACCTTTAGGCCTTGAAATGAATCGTCATAATTGGTCATAGTGACGTAATACAAGGAGAGTTTCTTCATTTCATATTCTGAATGATCCTTTTGGGACAATACTTCGGTGAGTTCGCGACCTCGATCTGTTCTGAAATTGAAAAAAATGACCACATCTCCTTCCGAAATAGTGGTAACCGGACTTCCGTTTCGGGTCATGACGATGGGTTCCAGAAACTCGTCGGTAATTCCTTCCGCATAACTATTCCGAATACTTTCCGAGGCATTGGTGGAAGCGCTTCCTTTTCCGAAGATCAGAAGATCATAGGCTTTCTTGATTCGTTTCCAGCGTTTGTCACGATCCATAGCAAAATAACGCCCAATCACCGAAGCCAATGTCCCCGTGGTTTTAGACATATGCTCTTCCAATTCACTAACAAAACCCGCACCCGATTTAGGATCTACGTCTCTTCCATCGGTAAAAGCATGAACAAATACGTTTTGAAGCCTTTCCTCATGTGCGGCGGTGAGCAATCCTTTTAAATGTTCTATGTGCGAATGCACCCCTCCATTGGAAAGCAGGCCTAGAAAATGGATCTTTTTATGATGCGCTTTCGCATGTTGGAAGGCGGCTTTAAGTTCGACCTCGTCTTTCAGGGTGTTGTTTGTCACGGCCAAATTGATCTTAGCCAAATCCTGATACACGATGCGACCGGCACCTAAGTTCATGTGGCCCACTTCACTATTCCCCATTTGGCCTTCAGGCAACCCTACATTCATTCCATGAGTGAGGAGTTGTGCATTGGGATATTTATGATACAGCGAATCGATAAAGGGAGTCGATGCCTTTGCAATGGCAGATACCGATGGATTCTGGGTAATTCCCCAGCCATCAAGAATTAATAAGAGGACTTTTTTGTGCATATGCAAAGATAAAATACTACGGTTTAGAAATTTGGATTCTGAAAAGTTTTGTGAAAAGATTTAGACTATCGCTTGTTGAACTTAGGATTGAACTTTCGTTTTTCCTTGTTGGCTTTGCTATTTCTGAGGATACTAAAGCCGATAATCGCGATTACGGGAAAGAAAAGAAACAGGAACATCCATAGTACCTTGGCTTGACCCTGAATACTTCTGGACGTCGAAAGGAGATAAAGGGATCATGCCCATACCACCATCAAAAGGATTAGGGCAATGGGAAGCACATAGCTATTAGTCAATGAGTTATTAATTTAATTAGTAGGAATTTCAAAAGACTTCAAACCTGGGAACAATACTATTGAAATGACTCTTACCGTCCATACTTTTTAATGGAGGCCTTGATCTTGTCAATTCGATTGTCGGGATCTGGGTGGGTACTTTGGAATTCGGGAACTCTGTTCGATCCGCCTGCCGCTTTTAGGATCTCCATGACGTCGATCATTTCGTAAGGGTCGTAGCCCGCATCGATCATAAATTTTATACCCAGGTCATCACTTTCCAACTCATCTCCACGGCCATTGGTTAACAATGTGTTTTGGCCTATTCCTGCCACCAGATCTCCGGCATTGGCACCTACATTGGCTCCCTGGGAAATGGTTTGCCAAAAATCACTTTCGGCTATGCGTTCACTGGAATGGCGACCCAAAACGTGGCCAATCTCATGTCCCAGAACTCCGGCCAATTGGTCATCATTCTCCAACTGAGCGTACAAGGCATAAGTAATGAAAATCTGTCCGCCGGGTAATGCGAAAGCGTTGATGGTCTCGGCATCTGCGAGTAAGTGGAAATCGAAATCATCTTTATATTCACTGCCAGCTGCCCAGCTGTCTGCTACGAGTTTATTGCCAATAGCTTCGACGCGATCTCGATGATAGGAATCGGGATATAAACCTCCGTGTTGTTGTTTCATTTGAGGGGCGGTGTTGAAGCCCAATTCAATTTCTTGTTCGGGTTCCAGGGCGATGGCTTGCTCTCTGTGGGTATAAGGGTTCTCAACGGTTCTTGAACATTTTTGATAGAAGGCAAAAACGACGATAACGAGTCCAATGGCGATTCTAATTTTCCAGTTTCCTCTCATGATTCAGGGTTTTTAGTGCTCTAAATTTACACAAGTAAAGCTGGATTGATGTCCAAAATGTTCTGTTTTCGATATTGGGTTATAAAATCATCGGTAAAATGCGTGCTTCCTTTGATCTGTTCATCCTCAAACACTTTTTTCAGGTCCAATTCTCTATATGCTTGCAGCATGGGTTTGGAAACACTGGCATAGCTAAAATGCCAGGGTTCGTATTCGAATCCTTTTCTGTGAGGGTTGTCTGTGTAGACTTCGTAAAAACCGAAGGATTCGGCATGTAGATTGAGCCATTCTTTCAGCTTACAAAAAGGGCCTTTTCCGTGAAAGTTTTTGGCTTGCAAAACATTTTTGGGCCGCGGTGCGTTTCCGTCGATAATGTCGATGTCTGTTCCCCAATGATGTCTTGAAGTCCCGGGGATAGTAGAATAGGCGATAATCTTTTCAATGGCTTCAACGGGTGTCAATCCTTCCCCGGTAAAACGAATATATTTGCCTTCGAATATTTCTTTTTGCCGTTGGAAACTTCGGTAGGCCGAGACCACCTCTATCTGTATATTCTCCAAAGCTGCGGCTTCCCGCATGGACTTGAGGGCAATAGCAGTATCCCGGTGCATTTTTGAAGTATACGAATCCCCTACAATATTGGGATTGCCCTTTCCAATGAGCTCATCACGGGTATAGACGGGTGGAAGGGAAGTCCAAGAAACATTGGGTAAAATCGCAAGCCCGGCACTCAATAATAATGTGTTTTTTATAAAATATTTTCGGTTCATTTGGTACTTTAGTGGTTCAATAAAATTACAATTAATTTACGAGCTATGGATGTTCAATTTCGCATTATTCAGCCTTCGGCAATTCTCAGTATCGTTCCTTTTTTACAACAATTGAACAACGGTCACATTTCAGAAGAAACCCTCAAAGAGCGTGCCCTGGAGATGGCAACTCAAAATTATGAGTGTTTGGGGATATTTGATGCTGCGGAACTTATTGGTGTTTGCGGCATGTGGTTCCAAACACGCCACTACGCAGGCCGGAGTTGCGAGATCGACCATGTAATTATAGACGATGGTTACCGAAACCAGGGAATTGGCGGTAAAATGATGGATTTTATTTACGATTATGCCCGAAAAGAGGAATGCAACTGGGTAGAACTTAATACCTATGTTGACAACTTCCCGTCCCATAAGTTTTATATCAACCAGGATTTTATGGCAAAGGGATATCACTTTGTAAAGGATATTACGACGGACTAGTGCTCACAAAATATTGGCTTACTAAGGCGAATTGCAGTGGTTCGCTTGAGTGATTTGAAATGAAATGGCAAAATTAGTAGGAGGGGAAGTTGAGCCTGGTTGAAGCCTCCACTTCATAGGCTTCTTTGCCCTGCTTAAAAATACGTGCCGGATGGGACCCTTTCAGTAAAACCGATTCGCCTTTTACTTCCAGCCAACTCCCTTCTCGCAATCCAACGACCGGAATCGTATTTTGAGTGTGGAATTCTTTAATCCGAGTTTCACGAGTCTCTCCCATATGAGTGCTGTCCGGCGAAGGATCGAGATAATGGGGATTGATATTGAAGGGAACGACGCCCAGAGTTTTAAAGGAAGGCGGATATACAATGGGCATATCGTTGGTGGTTTGCATGGTGACCCCACAAATATTACTACCCGCGCTGGTACCCAGGTAAGGAAGGCCTTCGAACAGGGCTTCCCGCAGGGCTTGCATGATGTTATTTTTGTAAAGTTGGGCTACCAGAACGAAGGTGTTACCACCACCTGTAAAGATACCTCGGGCGTTTTGTAAAGCCGCTAACGGATCGTCAAAGGTGTGAATTCCCACCAATTTTTTACCGGCCTTGGAAAATGCCATCGCAGCAAGGGATGTATAGTCGTTGTGATTAATGCCTCCCGGGCGAGCGTAGGGGATAAAAAGAACCGCTTCGGTATGATCGAATAAACGGGTGAGGGGTTCTTGTAAATAGTCCAGATAACCACTTCCGTAGATCGTTGAGGTACTGGCAATGATTAGATTCTTCATAGGTTTAATTCGAAGTGCGTGGATCGATTATGAACGAGAATAGTTTATTAGCACTTCAAATTTAACAAAACCTTAGCGACCTCCTTAAGATTTCCCTAAGAAAACAATGGTTACCTTTATAAAGTGAAATCAATTCTACTTACTTTTTTGTTGATCTTGCCGCTTTGGGGAATGGCTCAGCAGGTGCAACGTGTGGAAGTCTCGGGAAGAATAACGGCACCCGCCGGTGAAGATGTGGAGGAGATAAGCGTGTATAATATTTCTTCGGAAAAAGGGACGATCACCAATGCAAAGGGCGAATTTAAACTGAAGGTGGCCGAGAACGATCGTGTACAAATCACCGCACTGCAATTTCAAAGTTTTACGGTAGTTATTAATGCGGAAGACCTGGTAAACCGCCAATTGATGATCTATTTGAACCCCCATGTTAACCAATTGGAAGAGGTGACGGTTCGCAGTACCGATCTCTTGGGATTTGCCGAAATCGATGTAAAGAATATTAAAACTTCAGTTTTTATTCCGGGGTGGGACTTGTCATATGCCGCGCTCGAATACGGGTATAATTTTGAACGGGACGGACAGATGGAGGTGGACGGTAATGCAGCCGAGGATGCCCTGGGACATAATATGGTTCCCATGGCGCGTGTGGACATCGTGGAATTGATAGAACTTTTTTTTCCGAAGAAGAATAAATCGAAACAAGAGATCGTAGGTTCAAAACAGGCGAGCATCAAGGTGTTGATCGAACGTTATGACCACGAATATATGAGTCGGACTTTCGGCATCCCCGCCGATAAAGTAAACGACTTTATCTATTTTGCAGAAGAAAACGGCTTGACCGTATCCTTGCTAAAACCCGAAAATGAAATTGAACTTTTAGAATTTCTTTTAAAGCATAGTGAGAGTTATAAAGAGCAACTTGCTAGTAAAGATTAGGTACCTCCTTCTGCCCGGAATGATCGTATTTTCAATGGTGTCATGGGGGCAGGAGAAGCGCCTCGACGGAAGGATCGTAAACACCAAAGATGTAGAAGGAATTCATGTGTTGAACCGCTCTTCCCGCTTTAACGCGGTGACCAACCCTCAAGGGGAATTTAGCCTTGTGGTGCGTCCCCTGGACACCTTAGTCATTTCGTCAATTACGTACATTCCCGAGCAGGTTGTAGTGACCAAAGAGATCTATGATACCGGATTTATTGCCATAACCCTAAATGATCTGGTTACCGAGCTCGATGAGGTATATTTAGGTCCACGGCTTTCCGGCAATCTGGAACGTGATATCAAGAATATAAAAATTATCGACACGCTCAATTTTGACGATGTCGGTATCCCGGGATTCAAAGGTAAACCTGAAGAGAAGATCGCTCCGGTGGTGCCCGTGATCCCTTTGTCGGTAGATCTGGAGTCGCTGTATAAGCATTTGAGCGGTTATTATAGGAAATTGAGGATCAAAAGAAAATGGGAAAGTGAGAATGTCCTGGTCGTTCAAATGATTCATTTTTATTCGCCCAAGTTTTTTCAGGAGGCCTATCAAATTCCTGAGGAGCGCTTATACGACTACCTGTTGTTTTGTATTGAGACCAGTGAAATTCAGCATAACTTCAATGCAGAAAATTATAATTTGGTTCTTGAAACCTTTGCCAGTAAGGGAAAAGAGTATAATTTGCGCCTCGTGGAAAAAGAGGAATAATAGTTGTAGTTAATCCCTGAGAAACCGCCCTTTTAACTTTAAAACCCATGTTGAAACTGAAATTTTTACGCCTTGTTTTTCTGCTAAGCTTTGTTCCGTTAATTGCGTCGTTCACTGCTCACAAATTCTATGTGAGCATTACGAAGATCGAATTTTCTGAAGAGGAACAGTCGGTTCAAATAATTACCAAACTTTTTATTGACGATATTGAAGATGTACTGCAGGCGCGTTACAGTGCGTCCATATCGCTGGACATAGAAAAGGAGACACCGGCCGACGCCGATTTTCTGAAAAAATACGTACTTCAAAAGCTGAAGATAGCGATCAATGGAAAAGATGTGGTATTGGATTATTTGGGGCATGAATACGATAATGATGTGGTAAAAATCTATATGGAAGTGGAGGATATTTCAGAATTGAAAAGTATTGCTGTGGAAAATAAAATGTTGATGGAACTCTTTGAAGAACAGCAGAATATCATTCATGTGAAACGCTTTAAAAAAAGGAAGAGTTTGATCCTTGACCTGGATAATCCTAAAGGATTGTTAAACTTCGATTAAACTTCCCATCAAACTCCTTGAGAAAAGCTATTTTTAGAGGCTTTTTTAAAAATCAATATCAATCAAATAACCGTTATGAAATTAAATAAATACATCTTCCTCATTGCAATCTTTCTGGCCGCTGGCGTGACCCATGCCCAAGAGGAGACCGGATCGGAAGAGCGTGCTCCCGGGCATTATAACAATAACCGCTTTAAGCAATTATACGAGGAGTTTTCTACGCCTAATGTGTATCGAAGCGGGAATGGTGCACCAGGGCCTGAGTACTACCAGCAGCAAGCCGATTATGTGATGAACCTCCGGCTGGACGACAAGGAGTCCAGATTGTATGGGATCGAAACTATTACGTACACCAATAATTCTCCCGACGCGTTGGAATATCTTTGGGTACAACTCGATCAAAATGTTCGAGCCCGGGATTCTAAATCCCCGTTGATAGAAGCTAGCGGGGCTTTCCCTGCAGAAATGGCGGGAACCTTTGTTGGAAAATACATGGGTGAAGGTTTTGATGGTGGGTTTAAGATAGATTATGTGAACGATGAAAAAGGAAAGCCACTTTCCTATACGGTTAACCGCACCATGATGCGCGTAGATATTCCTACCCATTTGAAGCCGGGTCAGAAATATACGTTTTCCATCAAATGGTGGTATAACATCCCCGATCATACCATCGACCGCGCCCGAAGTGGTTATGAAAAGTTTGAAGACGGAAACAAAGGGTATGTGATCGCCCAATTTTTCCCGCGTATGGCAGTGTATAGCGATGTAGAGGGTTGGCAGAACAGCCAGTTCTGGGGACGGGATGAGTTTGCCTTACCCTTCGGAAATTACGATGTAAATATCACCGTCCCGGCAGACCATATACTGGACGCGACCGGAGAATTATTAAACCGAAAAGAGGTCTTCAGCAAGACCATGATGAATCGGTATGAAGCTGCTAAGAAAAGCTATAAAGAACCCGTTGTAATTGTTACTCAGGACGAAGCGGAAGCTGCTTCCAAGGGATTTGCAACTACGACCAAGACCTGGAAGTTCAGGGCCGAAAATGTACGCGATTATGGATTCGCTACCTCCAGACGATTTATCTGGGACATGATGGCGGTGAAAATTGGAAATCGCGATGTGATGGCGGTCTCTGTCTATCCTCCCGAAGGGAATCCGTTATGGGGCGAATGGTCAACTAAAGTGGTGGCCAGCACTTTGAAATCGTATTCCAGAATGACCTTTGACTATCCGTATCACAAGGCTATTTCGGTGCATGCCAAAAATCAGGGAATGGAGTATCCCATGATTTGCTGGAATTACGGCCGTCCCAATAAGGATGGTAATTACAGCGAGCGTACAAAGTATGGAATGTTTGGAGTTATTATTCACGAAGTTGGACATAACTTCTTCCCAATGATTGTCAATAGCGATGAGCGTCAATGGACCTGGATGGACGAAGGAATCAATACCTTCGTGCAGTACGTGGCCGAACAAGATTTTGGAGAGGATTACCCCGAAGCGATCGCACCCAATACCAAGTATCCGTCGCGTCGCGGCCCGGCTAAAACCATTGTGGATTATATGGCGGGCAATCAGGATCGAATGGCACCCATTATGACCAAAGGATTGAACACCTATAATTTTGGTTCGAACGCGTATTCAAAACCTGCCGTGGGACTGAACATTTTGAGAGAAACCATTATGGGGCGTGAATTGTTTGATTACGCCTTTAAAACCTATGCGCAACGCTGGATGTTCAAGCACCCCAATCCCGAAGATTTCTTCCGTTCGATGGAAGATGCTTCTGCGGTTGATTTGGACTGGTTCTGGAGAGCCTGGTTCTTCACCACCGATTATACGGATATAGGAGTACAAGACGTTAAGAAATTCTATGTCACCTCAAAAATGAATAAGGAGATCAGGGAAATGATGACCGCTCGTGGGATGAGCGAAAGTGATCTTCCACCCCTGGTCTATCTGGTTGAGGAAGGAAGTGATGATTTTGAGGAAGACATGAAAACCCAAACCTTGAATGATGTAACAACCTTGCAGCAGTTCCTTATGGACAATATGACCCCTGCGGAACGAGCCAAGCTTAAGAGTCCGAAGTATTTCTATGAGGTGACCTTTGAGAAGCCGGGTGGAATTCCAATGCCTATTATAGCAGAATTTACGTATAGTGATGGGACTACCAAAAGAGTGACCTACCCCGCTCAGATATGGAGAAAGAATGATGCTTCTGTTGGGCAAATGATCGCTTCAGAAAAAGAGATTACCAAGATCGTTGTGGATCCCGATGAGGAAACCGCCGATATTGATACCTCTAATAACACCTGGCCTAAACGAAAGAAATTGGGCGAGTTTGACAAGTTTAAAGAGAAAGTGAAAGGATAAACTGCCTTCCACACGACTTAGAAAGAAGCCCGTTTCACTCTGGAAACGGGTTTTTTTATGCTTGTAATATTTTCGATTCATAATTGAAAATTGAAAATACAGAATTTGTATCTTTGTTGCATGGGAACACCCACTATACCCTTATTCATTAGCGGCGCCGAAATTGCCTTCATCCTCTTTATAGTGTTGATGGTCTTTGGAGCCGATAAAGTTCCGGAAATCGCCAGAGGACTGGGGAAAGGGATGCGTCAAATAAAGGATGCCACCAACGATATAAAATCGGAGATTACTAAAAGTGCAGAAAAACAAGGTCTTGACATTGATATTACGAAAGATGTGAAAAAGGAGATCGATAAGGTGAAAGAAGATGTGGATGAGATCACCGGTCCGATCAAAAGGAAGTTCTAAATGCTGGAAACACTGAAAGAGTGGGATAGAGAGCTATTGGTTTTTCTGAATAATCTGGGCATTGAGCAATTCGATGCCTTTTGGATTTTTGTCACACGCATTGAAAGTTGGACGGCTCTTTTTGTATTTTTTTCCTTTCTTATTTTTTATTTCTATAAAGGTAGATCGGGATTTATCGTGTTGGGATTTGCGCTATTTAGTTTTGCCATCACACTTTTCTTAACCGAGATCACCAAAGATTTTGTAGCCCGTTTACGTCCTAATAATGTGGCCGGTTTTACCGAATTACTCCGAGTCCTGCAGGCTCCCACATCCCATAGTTTCTTTTCGGGGCATGCGTCCACAAGTTTTGCGATTACCACTTTTATGGTTTTGGGGATTCGAAAATTTAACAAGTGGATCTATGTGGCATACCTATGGCCACTACTGTTCATTTTGAGTCGTATTTATGTCGGCGTCCATTACCCCAGTGATATTTTGGTAGGCGCCTTTGTGGGTACCCTAATTGCTATCCTTTGCTATAAGATCTGTATGAGGTGGGTTCGCCGGTATTGATTTCTGAAATAGAATGCCCGGATATAAATAATTCCGGGCCTTCCTAACTAAAAACTTAAAACTAGTTCTAAAAAGCCCTTCAAACGCTTGAACGAAATGCTCACGTACTGTTTCAGATACTTTTAAACAACTGTATCAAAGAAAGGCCAGGCGTTTCTAACATACAAGAGCTAAAAACCCTGAAAACATTTAAAAATGCACCCTTTTTTCGAGAATCATTCCATATAGGTCTGAAGCCTACATTTAGGTTCCATCCTAGGGGTGTATAACTCAATAATTTCGGGGAAAACCCCCTATGGCATACGTGTTTTTCCACCTTTTTACAACTTCCGGGAATGCTATGTGACTTTAAATCAGATTAATAATGGTATTTTCAACATGGCTAAAAATTTGTGCATGTCTATTTCAGTATTTTATATCTAATTTTACTCAAACTTTAAAACTAAATAATTATGAAACTTAAAACGCCACACTTTTTACTCTCATTGCTTTGCTTGATTACTGTTTTCCTGTTTTCGGCCTGTGAAGAAATTATTGATCCGCCGCAACAAAGCATCTCTTTTGAACAAGCAAATAATCTGGAAGAAGAATTTAAAAGCACCCGTGCCGGGATCATAAACGATTCGTTGGACATTGTTGACACCCGCGATTTTTGGTTTGACCTTGAGGTCCTTAAAAAATATATTGATTATGTAGAACAGGAAGCAGAGGAAAAGGGTTTAGAAAATTTAGGACTTCGGGTTTATTTGGGAGCCTATCCACAAAGCGCAAATTACCCTAATCCCGGTTTCACGACCGTATTTCTTGTACCAACTTCTCAAGTTGAGGGATCCGGGTTACAGAAAGGCTTCTTTCCTATAGAGCCGGTGAATCAAAACATTGATAGTATTAATGCTCTTAATTATGGTACTGGTGGAATTCCCCCAAATGAATACGAGAATTAGTAGGTAAAGCGAGGTCTAAGAACAAAAGAATGTCTTATTTATTTCCATTCATACAATTAATAGCTGCCATTGTAGGAGTATGGAATATTAAGAAGCTTAGTTTGCCCAGGGAAAAGTATTTTTTACTTTTATTGTGGTTTACTTTTCTCGTCGAATTAACCAATCTATTGTTAAGAGATCTGTTTGGGGTAGCGTCCTCATTGGGCCATACCATCTATTCCATCATAAGTTTTCTATTTTATTTTTACTGGTATTATAACGTACTTGAGTCGAGATTTTCTAAAATAATCACCTTAATTTTTACCACTGCTTTTCTAACCATGTCCGCATTGGCGTTCGTGTTTCCGGAGGCGATGGGAGGCAAAGGATATGCGTTTGTAACAGGAGCGATCAGCCTGTTGGTACTCACCTTCTTTCATTTTTACCAATTGCTGAGAAGTGATGAGGTATTAGTAGTTAAATATAAATTAAGCTTTTGGGTCTCCACTGCATTGTTGTTATTTTATATGGGAATTCTCCCTTTGATATTGCTGGCAGAATATCTGGAAGTTAAGGGTTCGAGTTATACGATCATTTTAATTTGCCTTAACTTGATCCTGTACGGCTGTTATATTATTGGATTCATATGGACGAAAAAGAGATACGATCGTTTTTAATTATATTTTCGATCATTGCCTTTTCACTGGCATTGACGGTAGTTCTTCTCTTCGCCATTTTTCAGAAAAGAAAGAACAAATTATTACGGGAACAGCAGGAAGCTGAAAATCGTTTTCGGGAAGAGATCATTGAGGCTCAGGTAGAGATACGGGAAGAAACTTTGAGGAACATTAGCTGGGAATTGCACGATAATATTGGACAAATGCTCACCCTGGCAAAAATTCAATTGCAAAATTCAGATGAGGATCCCGAGAGCATCAATGAAGCCGCTGAAACCATAGGCAATAGCCTTACCGAGCTGCGGAGTTTGTCCAAGTTGATCAACCCCGATACGTTTAAAAACCTCTCTTTGGTGGAAGCCTTGAAATTGGAAATAGAACGTTTCAACCGAATGAAATACTTGAAATCAACTCTTACGTATACTAAGGAAACCTTTCCCTTGGATTATAAGGTGGAAGTGGTTATTTTTAGAATGCTTCAGGAGTTTTTTACCAATACCGTCAAACATTCCAAAGCTACCGAACTCAGAGTGCATGTGGATTATACGGCAGATACCTTGACCATTGAAGCTGCAGATAATGGAGTAGGATTTGACGCAACTCATATGGAAAGCTTTAAAGGAATTGGACTAAGTAATATTAGAAACCGGGCAAAACTGATAAAAGCCGAAGCTAGAATAGAATCAGAAATGGGGGAGGGAACACAGTTTTATTTAACCTATAAACCAAACAAGTTATGAAATATTCAGTAGTAGTTGTGGACGATCATATATTGCTTTCCCAGGCAATTGGAGGCCTGGTAGATGCATTCGAACAATTCACGGTGCTCTATACCTGCAAGAACGGGCAAGATTTGCTGGATAAACTAAAGAACCCGAAAAATATACCCGATGTGGTGTTGATGGACGTCAATATGCCTATTTTAAATGGAATTGAAACTACTACCATCCTCCACGAAAACTTCCCTCAAATAAAGGTGCTGGCACTTTCCATTGAAGAGGATGAAGCCGTGATCTTAAAAATGCTAAGAGCCGGGGCTAAGGGATATTTGTTGAAAGATGCAAAAAAAGGAGAGCTTCAAAATGCACTTCTTGAGGTCTTGGAAAAAGGCTTTCATCACACCAATACCGTCACGAAAATTTTGGTTGATTCTCTTTCGAATAAGGAAAATTCTCAAGCTGTTTTGAAAGAGCGGGAACTGGAATTTATCAAACATGCCTGTACCGAAATGACCTATAAAGAAATCGCCGATGTCATGTTCCTAAGTCCGAAAACCATCGAGGGATACCGTAATGCTATTTTTGAAAAATTAAACCTTAGGAATCGCACAGGGCTGGTCATCTATGCCATCAAAAACAAGATATTTGTGCCTTAGCGCACTCTGGATATCGATAAGCCATCACGTATGGGCAACAACACAGTCTCTAAACGGGGATGCTCGTTCACTAATTTATTATACTGAAGTAAGGCCTGCGTATCCGCATCATCTGCGGCTACTTTTTCCACTACCTTACCACTCCACAGTACGTTGTCGCTTAAAATAACGGCTCCACTAAGTAACTTCGGAAGGAGCAATTCGAGGTAATTCGGATAGTTGCGTTTATCGGCGTCAATGAAAACCAGATCAAAGGTATTTTCCAACTTCGGAATAATTTCCATCGCATCTCCTGTGTGTTGAACGATCTGCGACCCCCATTCCGATTTATCGAAATACTTCCGCTGAAACTCATGTAACTCCTCATTTATATCAATAGTGTGCAACGCACCTTCAGGGCGCATCCCTTCGGCCAGACACAATGCCGAATAGCCGGTATAGGTTCCAATTTCCAAAATATAGGTGGGTTGTATCAGTTTGGAAAGCATGCTCAATACCCGTCCCTGTAGATGTCCGCTCAGCATTCGAGGAGCTAACACCTTTTGCCAGGTTTCCCGTGCGAGTTCCTGCAATAGTTCCGGTTCCGCTTGGGAATGATGGGCTACATATTCGTCTATTTTTTTGGGTAGGAAGTCCATTACCCAAGAATTCGATCGACCAATTTCTGTTTCGCAACTTCGTCATCGCCACACAACCATTGAATCACATTATCTTCCCAAATGGCGTCACATTCTACTTCGGTGAGGATATTGCGTTCTCTGGCCAGATCCAGGATCTTTCCGGGGTAAGAAGACTGTTCTTTGCTTTCCATTTCCCCTAAAGGATACGGATCGTCCAGCCCCATCACCACCTGTTTGGAACCCTGATTTTCGATTACAAGTTTCAAAGAACCCGTGTCATGCACCAAGGTGTCGAAAAATATATTTTTATGTCCCACCGATTTTCGAGGGTGTACTTTCCCTTCAAACAGATCGGGGCGACCGTCAAATCCCTGGATGCGTCTTCCCAGGTTTATTTGGGCCAATTGCCCGCCATGAGCAAAACAGGTTCGCATATTGGGAAATTTGTCGGCATAGCCGTTCAAGGTTAAGAAGTGATAGGCATCGGCACATTGTGCCAGCATCCATATCAAATGAAAGCGCCAGGCGGTATTTTCCAGTTTAATGAATTTCTCACCATCGTAAGGATGCACCTCTACCGCAAGATTGTACTTGCTGGCCAACTCGAAGATGGGTTCGTTCTCTTCATCAAAAATACAGCGCCAGGTTCCAATGGTATCCATATAATGCGTTGGCAAACACAATAGCTGCATTCCCAGCTCTTCTACACAACGCTCGATCTCCCAAAGCGCACCACTCACAAAACCTGGATGCACCACAAAACCACAGGTAAACCGGGAGGGATTCTCCCGTTGTACTTTGGCATTAAAATCGTTTTGAAATCGCAATGCTTTCTTCATTTCTTCCACTCGCAGGCCATTTCCATACAGCTGTGACAAGTTTAGTACAACCGCATGGTCGATCTTAAAGCGATCCATCCAATCCAGCTTTTCATCCAGGAAAAAACTCGAATCGGTAACGGGTCGGCTCCAATCCTTCTGCAACATGAATTTACGATCCTTATCCACCCAAAAAATCCCTTTGTCCTTCATGTACTGAGGAATTTCCTCCGGATAGGGAAGTAAATGCGAATGTCCGTTAATGCGTAGTTTTCGTTTCATCTCATGCCCGTCCAAACGGGTATTTTTTGTCGGTTTGTGCTATGGTACTTTGGGCGTGTCCTCCTACACTTTTCTCGTGTACTCAAAAAGCTACGGAGGACCGGGCTTTCCGCTGTATCCCTCTGAAGCTGCTCAAAAGCAGCGTAGGAGGGGATGCCGCTGCAATCCCTCACGCAACTTTGCTAAAGTTACAAACTTTTTGTTCGACCACCATCAACAGGTAAATTAATCCCGTTGATATATCCTGCGGCTTCACTTGCTAAAAAGGCGACCGCATTGGCAATCTCTTCAGGTGCTGCGAAACGCCTGGCGGGAACCAGGTTTTTCATAAAATCACTAGCCTCTTTTTCCGATCCGCCAAAACGTTTGGCGGCATTTCCAATGATATCCTCAAGGCGGTCTGTTGAAGTAAAGCCCGGCAGCACATTGTTCACAGTGATCCCAAATTGACCTAATTCGTTCGCCAGGGTCTTGCTCCAACTAGCCACAGCTCCCCGAATGGTATTGCTCACTCCCAATCCGTCGATGGGTTGTTTAACCGAAGTGGAAATAATATTGATGATCCTTCCAAAACCGGCCTCCTTCATTCCCGGGACCACATTCTGAACCAAAATTTGATTGCAGACCAGATGATTCGAAAACGCCTGCGTAAATTCGGAAACTTCCGCGGAAAAAATAGCCCCTCCTTTCGGACCTCCCGTATTATTGATCAAGATATGATAGTTCTTTAAAAGGGTCGCTTCAACGATCTTTTCCTTCAGTGAAGACGGATCGGTAAAATCTGCCACCAAATAATCATGCTGCTGCCCCTGTTCTGAGGGTAATTGATCCAAAACCGCTTTCAGTTTGTCTTTATTTCGGGCGAGCAATGTCACCGTGGCCCCCATAGAAGCCAGCTCCATGGCCGAAGCCTTACCAATTCCCGCGCTGCTTCCGCAGACCAGGGCGTTTTTATTTGTTAAATCTAAATTCATTTCACTTCCCGTGTTACGGGTATTTTTAATTTATTCTTTCTAATATTTCACATTTCACATTTCACATTTCACATTTCACATTTCACATTTCACATTTCAATTTCACTCATACCTAATACAAACATTCTTTGCTTCCGTAAAAAACCGAAGCGCTTCAAATCCACCTTCACGTCCCACACCGCTATCTTTCATACCTCCAAAAGGCGTTCGTAAATCGCGGTTGAGCCAGGTATTTACCCAAACGATACCGGCTTCCAGTTTTTTGGAAACACGCATGCTGCGATCGAGATTGCTGGTCCAAACCGTTGCGGACAGACCATATTTTACGCCATTGGCCATTTGCAAGGCCTCTGCTTCGGTTTTGAATGGCATGATCGTTACTACCGGGCCAAAGATCTCTTCCTGATTGACGCGGCACTGATCGTCGAATACTTCAATGACCGTGGGTTGCAAATAGTAACCTCCCTCAAATCCTGCCACTTCAACACGCTCACCTCCGAACAATATCTTTCCACCTTCTTCCCTGGCTATATCGATATACGATTCCACTTTTTCCAGATGTGGTTGGGAGACCAGAGCCCCCAGATTGGAGTCTTTGTCAAAGGGATTCCCAACTTTCAAGGCAGCTACTTTGGCCACAAAATCTTTTTTAAACCGCTCATAAATGGAGTGCTCTACAAAAATTCTACTTCCGCAGAGACAGATCTGGCCCTGATTGGCGAAAGATGATTGCAGCGTTACGGCCAGCATTTTTTCATAGTCGCAATCGGCGAAAATAAGGTTAGGATTTTTCCCGCCCAGTTCAAGAGATAATTTTTTAAACATGGGCGCAGCCGTTCGTGCGATACCTGCTCCTGTTTGTGTTCCGCCGGTAAATGAGATCGCTTTGATATGAGGATGTTCCACGATGGCCTGCCCTGCAGAAGGTCCCGTGCCATGGACAATATTTAAAACCCCTTTGGGTAATCCTGCTTCGGTACAAATTTCACCTAATAGATAGGCGGTCATAGGCGTTACTTCACTGGGTTTTGCCACCACCGTGTTTCCAGCAGCAATGGCGGGTGCTATCTTCCAGGTAAACAGGTACAGCGGAAGGTTCCATGGGGAAATACAGCCAACAACCCCTATGGGCTGATGCAGTGTAAAGTTTATTGTATTCAGCCCAACGCTTTCGTGAGCGTCACTTGAAAACTGGGTGATTGCGTTTCCGAAGAACCTGAAATTACTGGAGGCTCTGGGAATATCCACCGCCTTGGCCAGACTCAACGGTTTGCCATTATCCCTGGCCTCGGCTTCGGCAAGTCGGTCCAGGTTTTCTTCAATAAGGTCCGCAATCTTGAGCATGATCCGGCTGCGCTCGTCCAGGGTGGTGTTGGACCAGCCCGGGAAGGCAGCCTGAGCGGCTTGGAAGGCTTTTGAAATATCGACCGCGTCACTATTGGCGATTTGTGAATACACTTGCCCATTGCTGGGATTGTAATTATCCAGCCATGCACCGCTTTCAGGTTCGCAATAGATTCCGTTTATATAGTTTAGGATTTTTTGCATGATTATTAATTCATTTCTGCCAACTAATTACTGGGCGCTTCTAACCGGAAAATAAGCCATCACCTTAATTTCCACCACCAGATTGGGGTGTGGTAGTTGATGTACGGCGACCGTGGTTCTCGCGGGTCCGGTTTCTTTGTTAAAAAATTCAGCATAGACCTCATTATAACCGGCGAAGTCATTCATATTGACCAAAAAGCTTGTGACATCTACTACGTCTTCCATAGTGGCCCCTTCGGTGGCGAGGTAGTCTTTGATGTTTTCCAGTACGGCCCGGGTTTGTTCCCGCACATCCAGTCGCATGGTGCCCATTTCATCTACGGGATGCACTCCAGCGAAGCTATTGTCTGCCAATCGTGAACTGGTTCCACTCACGAACAAGAAATCTCCTGCTCTTTTTATATGAGGATAGGCACCGCGTGGGCTGGCTTTTCCTTCTACTAATCTGCTTTTATTACTCATTGTATTGTTTTATTGTTTGGTCTAGCGCCAGCCTGAAAGGTTCATTCTGGCGGGCGGTCGAGACATCATTAGGCCTTTTAGCGGCACTGCGCTTAACCAAATTATTTATAGTGATCCCAGCACTGAATCGTCGTGCAAGATCTCCCTGGTTTCATTTTGAACTAGCTGCAATTTTTCTTTCAAGCTCATGGAATCCGGGAGTTTTTCATCATCCAACAAGTTCAAAATGGCCTTGTCCTGTGCACGTCCTCTCCGCAAAGCCTCGCTATAGCTAATGTCCTCGTTAAAGGTAACTAAAGAATATTTACTGTAATACTCTTGTGGAAATTCCGCCTCAAAAGCGGTTTCCAGTTTTCTTTTTTGCTGAAACAAAGGGCTGGCCGTATGCTCTTTCATTTCATGAAAATTATCGACAGCGAGTGTGGCAATGGCATCGGTATCTTTTTTCCTCGCTTTTTCGTATTCAGAAAAAATAGTAGGCCAATCCCCTTCATGTCTTTCCAAAACTGCATCGAATACGACCACATCTTCAAACGAAGCATTCATTCCCTGCCCATAAAAAGGAACGATCGCATGGGCTGCATCTCCCATGAGCAGGGTCTTTCCATAGCTGTTCCAGGGGGAACATCGAATGGTCCCCAGTGGCCCGGTGGGATTTTCAAAGAATTCTTCAACCAGATTGGGCATCAATGCAACGGCATCCGGGAACTCCTGAGTGAAGTATCGCGTCACCATTTCAGGAGTAGTCAGGTTGTCAAAGCAAAAGTCACTGTTGGAATAGGGAAGAAATAAGGTCACCGTAAAACTACCATCGAGATTGGGTAAGGCAATCAACATATCTTCGCCTCGCGGCCAAATATGAAGTGCTTCTTTATACGTCCTGTACCCGCCGTCTTCGGTGGCTGGGATGGTAATTTCCTTATAGCCATGGGTCAACCAGTCCTGGGAAAAACTGAATAACATCTTTCGATGATCGAACATACTTCGCCGCACCACAGATCCGGCTCCGTCGGTTCCAAAAATGATGGCATCCCCAAAGGTCACTTCGGTCCCGGTTTCGGAATCTTTAAACGTGGCACTCCCGTTTTCCAAATCTAAATGCTCACAACCCTTATTGAAGAGAATCTCGACATTGGGTAAGGCCTCAGCGGCATCCAGCAGCAGCATATTGAGTCCCGGTCGGGAAATGGAGTTGATATATTCGTTTTCACGGCCACTGTATTTACTCAAAAAAGTCTGGCCTTCTTTGTCGTGGATCATTCGGCCGTACATGGGAATGCAGAGCTTCCTGGCTTCCACTTCCAAACCTCCCAAACGCAACCCTTTCAGGCCACGATCGCTGAGTGCCAAATTAATGGAGCGCCCGGCATCCTGAGTCACATTACGCAGATCGGGTCGCTTTTCGACGAGGCGAACCTTATAGCCCCGTTGTGCCATGCGCAATGCCAGCAGGCTTCCGCAGAGCCCAGCACCAATAATTAATATGTTGTCTTTTTTTGTCATGTTATTACTTAGTCCGGTCGAGTGCAGTCGTGACCTCCTGGCCGGGTTAGGGATTTAGTCTATTAATTCAATATTGTTTTCAAACGCTTTACAAATTCAAATACATCTTCAAAACTATTATACAACGGAGCCGGAGCCACCCTTATGACATCGGGCTCCCTCCAGTCACTAATAACACCGGCTCGGGTGAGTTGTGTATGTAATTTCTTATCGGCACTTTTCACTTGAATTGATAATTGGCAACCTCGTTCTGCCGGATTACGGGGGGTGATAATATTGATGCGGTCATCCTGCATGCCATCGATAAGAAACTCCAGGAAGCCTGTTAATTTCTCCGATTTCCTGCGCAAATTTTCAAACCCGGCCTCGGCAAATAGATCCAGCGAAGCTCGAATCGCCGCCATGGACAAGATCGCCGGATTGCTCAATTGCCAACCTTCCGCACCGGGTAGGGGGTCAAATTCATGTCGCATATTGAAGCGCGTCGCCTTGTTATGTCCCCACCAACCTGCAAACCGATCTAGGGAATCGTTGGTTGCATGACGTTCGTGCACAAAACAGCCACCTAAACTTCCCGGCCCGCTGTTCAAATATTTATAACTGCACCAGACGGCAAAGTCGGCACCGGTCTCATGCAAATTGGGTTGAATATTCCCAGCCCCATGGGCCAGATCGAAGCCCACCATGGCTCCGTGTTTATGGCCCAATTGGGTAATCTTTTTTAACGGAAAATGTTGTCCGCTGTAATAATTGGTGCTGCCAATCATCAACAAAGCCACTTCATTTCCCTGTGTTTCCATGATGGTTTCCAGATCCTCAAAACGGCACAGTTCCTCGCCTTCACGCGGTGTCCAGAGGATGAGTCCGTCGGCGGGATCGAAACCGTGGAATTTCAACTGACTCTCCACAGCGTATTTATCACTGGGAAAGGCATCGCTCTCTACGATAATCTTATAACGGCTTTTGGTAGGTTTGTAGAAAGAAACCATGAGCAGATGCAGGTTGGTCGTGAGGCTGTTCATCATCACAACTTCTCCGGGTTTGGCACCTACCAATGTTGCCATGTTTTGGGTTAAGAATTCGTGATAGGGCAGCCAGGGATGTTCGGCGTCGGTATGGCCTTCCACGCCGTATTTTGCCCAGTCGTCCAACTCTTTTTGGATATATGCCGAAGTCGAAGTCGGTTGCAGGCCCAGGGAATTTCCACAGAGGTACACCAGGGTATTGCCATTGGAGTCCTTCGGAAAGTGAAATTGAGTTCTGAAATGCGACAATTCGTCTTGCGCATCACATTGCCGGGCATATTCCAAGGAGTTTTGGTACATAGCTCTATCGGGGTTGCTTTGTTTTTTTTACTGAAATATTTGTGAAATACAATTGCAAACTCTTAGCAGAATCCTGATGCATCTTGGCGATCTTAATTCCGTTGAAATCTTCATAATCTTCCCAGGTTGTCGTCATTGAGGGCAGCGAATCGTTCCCTTTCCGATATACCCATTCTTTCACGACGAAATCCTTTCCGAAGTAAAAATCGTAGGCATCCCCTGGAGTGTATCCGCCATTCGATCCATAGGTGATCGTTAGCATGTCCAGGGTGTCTCCCGAAATAGGTGCCTTTTGATCTTGTTTTTCTGCAAGTGTTTTGCCGGTATCCCAAACTAAGTTGAAGGGAGCCAGAAGCCAGTATTTGTCATTAATAAAGGACGCATCTGCAGCCAGATGTGTGCTGTCCATCTCGCTTCTTTTGAATTGTACGGTATCTTTGGCGGTGATCATTTCGACCCAATCCATTTTAGGTTGCCAGGTCCAGGAGCGCTCAAAATGGCGTGTTCCTCGATCTACATTAAAGGTGAATTTTATTTCTGAAACAGCATTCCATTCCTTCAGGCCATTTCCGTAGGCTATTCCATTGACAGTGGCCTTCGCCGGATCGGCATCAGGCTCTGGAATCCAATCGCGTTTGCCATCATTATCATAATCTCCTTCCAGTTCGGTGACCACCTCTTTGCAGGCGACTAGGGTAGCACATATAAAGGCAAAAGCTATGAATTTCTTCATTCGGATTGGTTTTCAGTAAAAATACGGAAACTATGAGATAGCACATAATTTTTGTATTTTTAAAATATGGAAATTAAAAAAGAGTATACCAACGGAGATGTAACGGTGGTCTGGCAGCCTAAACTTTGCATTCATTCCGGAAATTGTGTGAGAGGACTGTCTTCGGCTTTTAAGCCCAAGGAAAAGCCTTGGATTCAATTGGAAGGTGAACATTCTGACCAAATTATGCACACGGTAGAACAATGTCCAAGCGGTGCCCTGACCTATTATAAAAATAAAGGCGGTACGCTCAACCCTTAATTAATGGATATTAAAAAAGCATTCGAAACCAACCGGGAAACGTGGAATAAAAAGGTAGCAATTCATGCGAAGAGTGAGCTCTATGATATGGTGGCCTTCAAGGCCGGGAAGTCCTCGTTAAACTCTTATGAACTTGACGCTCTAGGAAATGTTTCGGGGAAGTCGATCTTGCATTTACAGTGCCATTTTGGACAGGATACCCTGAGTTGGTCGCGGATGGGAGCGAACTGTACGGGCGTGGATATTTCCGAAGAGGGCATACGGCTCGCCCGCAGTTTGAACGATGAATTGGGACTGAGTGCCGAATTCGTCTGCTGCAACGTTCTGGATACTTCTAAGCATATTTCTGAAACTTTCGATATTGTTTTTACCAGCTACGGCACCATAGGTTGGCTTCCCGACCTGCTCCCTTGGGCACGTATGATCTCTGAACGCCTGAAGCCAGGAGGCATCTTTTATATAGTAGAATTTCATCCCATCGCCTGGATGTTTGATTATACAGTTTCACCATCTCAAATGAAATATGGGTATCATCAAAAAGGAGCTATTTACGAAGAATACGAAGGTACCTACGCAGAGGATGGAGGGCCCAAAATGACGAGTAAAGAATACGGTTGGAATCATTCGCTGAGCGAAGTGATCAATTCGTTAATAGAAGCCGGACTGCAAATCGAATATTTAAATGAACAGGATGCGTCTCCCTACGAAGTTTTTCCGGATTTGGTCAAAAACCAAGATGAGATGTTTGTGTTAAAGGAGAAATTATATCCGCTGTTGTTTGAGGTTAAGGCAACAAAAACCCACTAGCCCAAAAACTTAAAAGCCTTCGAGAGTAGCACGATGGGAAGAACAATCACCCCAATAAGGAAAATTTTCATTCCGTGCTTACGATCCTTTTCGCTGTAGGAAGGGACCTTGGTTCCGTTGGGAAGGGTCTTTTTGGCTTTCCACAGGGCATATCCAATAATGATACCTATAAAACCCCCGAGAATAGAGAAAATATAGCCGGCCACGATCCAGGCTCCCTGGTTTTTTTCAGGTTTGGCCAGTTCCATGATGCGCTGTTTTTTCAGGGTTTCCAGCGTTGCTTTGTCAATTTTTTCACCGCGTTTGGTCAAAATTTGTTGTGCGAGTGTATAGTCGAATTCGCCCCATTCGTCATATTTTATGAGGATGTCGTATAATTCTTCGGTAGTAAATTCGAATAAGTAATGGGAAGGATCTACGTCATCGATAAGGGTTTCGGCTTGTTTGAGTAAAAGGTCTTCTGCTTTTTTAAAATCCCGAGGCGATATGCGTATTTCTATTTCATTGTTGAGGGTACTGCCCCCAAAGGTGATATCGACCGGTGGCACATTATCTGCGATAATGGTTTCAATCCCCGCGTCATTAAGCAGTTGTTGCAGATCTTGAGCCTGTTCTAACGTTGGGAATCGTTTAAAGATGGAGAAGTCGTCTTCCTGCATTGGACATTTTAGTTAGAAACTAAAGATAGGAAAACACGACAAAAGAACAACTGACTTCTTTAAACTAGTGTTCAGCACCTTCTTTTAACAACTGCGGAAATTTTTTCTGAAACCGTTTGAGTCTGGGTACAGAAACATTTAGAATATATCCATGATTGGGATTGAGGCGTTCAAAATTTTGATGGTAGCCTTCTCCCACCCAAAACTTCTGGAAAGGCAGGACCTGGGCGGCTACTTTGCCTTCGCCAATTTCTTTTTCTATTTCTGAAATTTTGGCGTCAATAATTTCCTTTTGCTTGGCATTTTGGTAGAAAATAATGGAGCGGTACTGAGAGCCGTTATCCGGACCCTGGCCGTTTACCTGAGTAATGTTCTGTGATCCGAAATAAACGTCTACCAGATCGCTAAAACTAATGATGGAGGCGTCGTAAATGATCTCAACGGCTTCGGCATGACCTGTTCGGCCGGTGTTGCTGGCTTCATAGGTTGGGTTTTCAGTATGGCCTCCACTGTAACCGGAAATGGATTCTTGTACCCCTTTTACGCTTTCATAAATGGCCTCCACACACCAAAAGCATCCGCTGGCGAAATAAGCTCTCTCAAAACCATCTTCGCTTCTAACTTCAACAGGAGTGAGTTCTTTTTGTGCCACGGATTCGGCTTCTTTGTTTTTTCCATTGGATTGACAAGCCATCGGAAGGCTCAATAATGAAATGGATAAGAATAACAATAGATACTTTTTCATAGACGTTTTTATTTTCAGGGTAAGTCGCATTCCGAAGTAAACCTTTCAGTAAAGAAACAAAAAAAGCCCTCACGATTGTGTGAAGGCTTTTATAAATTTTATGTAGTTTGCCAGTGGTTATACCCCCCAACCCAACAAACCGAAGTGATTATTTGATTTTCTTAAAAAGTTTTTCCATTTTTTGACGCTCCTCTTCGGCTAGTGCAGGATCTACGAGTATTCGTCCGCTATGTTCATCGGTGATGATCTTTTTACGGGCGGCGATCTCCATTTGTACCTGAGGAGGAATAGTGAAGAAAGATCCTCCACTGGCACCTCGTTCAACGGGTACTACGGCCAATCCATTTTTTACGTTCACACGAATACGCTTATAGGCTTTCACCAATCGTTCCTCGATGTTCTTTTCGTATTTTTCAGATTCTTTGATCAAGGCTTGCTCTTCTTTCTCTGTTTCTGAAAGGATTTCATTCAATTCACTTTGTTTGTGCTTCAAATGCGTTTGGCGTTCCTTCAAGCGATCTTTGGTAGTACCGATCACCTCATTTTTTTGTTCGATGGTTGCCTTTAGCTCTTTGATGTGCTTTTCGGCCAATTGAATTTCCAATTCCTGGTATTCAATTTCCTTACTTAAACTGTTGTATTCGCGATTATTTCGAACGTTGTCCTGTTGGGCGGTGTATTTTTTAATGAGGGCTTTAGCTTCCTCAATCAAGTTCTTCTTCCCCTTGATGTTTTCTTCAATTAGCTCAAGGTCGGCGTTCATTTTGTCAAGACGCGTAGACATTCCGGCAACTTCATCTTCCAGGTCCTGAACCTCTAAAGGCAGCTCTCCGCGAACGTTTCTTATTTCATCAACACGAGAATCGATCAATTGTAAATCGAACAATGCTCTTAATTTCTCTTCTACAGTGCTTTCTGTTTTCTTTGCCATAAACTAGTAATAAGTAATAGGATTGGTGTTCACTTGTGATAAAATGATCCTGCCTTCCGGCAAGGCAGGTGCAAAATTAGTAATTTTTTTGCTAAGATGAGCTACTAATAACTCTTTTGTATACTGTTCGCTTTCGTAATGTCCCACGTCTGCCAGTAAAATGTGATTTTCGGCACTAAAAAAGTCGTGGTATTTCAGGTCGGCAGTGATGAAAGCGTCTGCCCCCGAGTGTTTTGCGGCTGCAATGGCGAAGCTCCCGCTCCCGCCTAAAACGGCTACCTTTTTAACGGGTTTTCCCAACAAGGAACTGTGCCGAACACAAGCCGATTTAAAGGTTGCTTTTACGTGTTTTAAAAAGGCGGTTTCGGTCATTGCTGTTTCAAACTCACCCAGCATGCCCATGCCTAAGTGTTGATTGGCATTATTGAGGGTTGTGAGTTCGTAAGCGACCTCTTCGTAGGGATGTGATTCGAACAAGGCTTTTAGGATTGTAGATTTCAAGTGTTTCTGAAAAGTAACCCCAATTTTCACTTCGGCTTCAAAATGAGTTTTTCCTTTGGTTCCTACGGTGGGATTGGAATCTTCGTTGCCGTTAAAACTTCCCATTCCCGATTGATTGAAGCTACAGTGGCTGTAATTCCCAATGTTTCCGGCACCAGCTGCAAACAGGGCTTCCCGCACCGTCGCGGCTTTTTCCGAAGGAACAAAGGTGACTAGTTTATGAATGCTTCCTGTTTGTGGGATCAGAATACTGTGCTTTTTTAGCTGAAGTTTTTCGCACATCATGGCATTGACCCCGTTCCAGGCATTATCCAGTGCGGTGTGAATGGCAAAAATCGCAATGTCATTTTTAATGGCCTTTGCGACGACCCGCTCCACGTAGGTTTTTCCGGTAATTTTTTTGAGGCCTTTAAAAATAATGGGGTGAAAACTAACAATGAGGTTGCAGTCTTGGGCGATCGCTTCGTCAACTACTGCTTCCAGCGTATCCAAAGTAACCAGTACCCCGGAAACCGTTGCTGTGGCATCGCCAACGAGCAGTCCCGTATTATCAAAATCTTCAGCATAAGCAATGGGAGCAAGTGCTTCCAACCCTTGTATCACGTCTTGTACCTTCATGATGTCTTATTTCGCGTAAATATAGGCGATTCCCGGTTTTTGTGAAAGCGGATAGCGAATAGGAGTTCACTTTTGTCACTTCGAGTCCGCTCAGTGGCCGTGGGTGCCTTGCGCCCGGGCGCACTCTCATCCATCGTCTATCGTACATCGCTTCTCGATACTAATTTTTTCTCCTGCGTCGTAAAAATTCACTCCCTGCCCGTTCCGTTCAGGCGGGGAAGTGACAAATTGTACAACCTACATCGTACATCGTCTATCGTACATCGTATATCGAACATCCTCTATCGTAAATCGTCCTTCGTCTATTGGAATTTACTATTTTCGTTCCATGGATCTTCGGAAGTTATTATTTCCTTTTTCGGTGTTGTACGATGGGGTGACCTCCCTTCGGAATTTGGCCTATTCCAAGGGCTGGAAGGAGAGTCGGGCGTATAACTTGCCCGTTATTTCGGTTGGAAATCTTTCGACGGGGGGTACGGGAAAATCGCCTATGGTTGAATATTTAATCGATTTTCTTCGGAAGGATTATCGGGTGGCGGTCCTGAGCAGGGGGTATAAAAGAAAAAGTAAGGGTTTCCGGGAGGTTTCGGTAAACAGCACGGTAGCCGAAGTGGGTGATGAACCACTTCAGTTCAAACAAAAATTTCCAAAAGTGATCGTAGCCGTTTGTGCCAGCAGGAGAGAAGGTATTGAAACCTTGACATCCAGAGCCGATGTCATTTTGCTTGACGATGCGTTTCAGCACCGAAAAGTAAAACCGTCATTTTCTATACTACTTACTCCTTTTGACGATTTATATACGGAAGATCTAATTCTGCCCGCAGGAAATTTGCGGGAGTCAAAGCGGGGCGCTGAACGGGCCAACATCATCATTGTCACCAAATGTCCTAATGGAGTGGCGTATTCCAAATTGCAGGAAATCCAGTTTCAAATGAAGTTGCAAGCTCCGCAAAAAGTCTTTTTTTCTAAGATAGGGTATGACCAGTTGATTCATGGTGTTACCGAATCTTTGCCGCTGGAATACCTGTTGGATAAACCGTTTACCTTGGTCACAGGAATCGCGAACCCAAAACCACTCATGGCGTTTCTGAAAGACAAACACTTGGTATTTACCCACAAAAAATTTCCCGATCACCACCATTTCAGCACCACCGAAATTGCAGCGTTGAAGCAGCATGAAATTATCTTAACTACCGAAAAGGACTATGTTCGCCTGCAACCCGAGTTGGGGAAGTTCGCCTTGTATTATTTGCCTATAAAAACGGTTATTCTGAACGGGCAGGACGAAGTATTGAAGAAATTGCTTTGGGATTCGGTTAAAGACTTTCAGAAAAACTAGTCACTCACCGGGAGTTTTGAATTGTCCAGCGTGCGATAGATCTTTTCGAAAAATTCTTCCGTTTTGAACGGTTTGGGGATAATTTCGTTAAAACCTGCCCGATAGAAGTCGTCCAGATTTTCGTCAATGGTAACGGCCGTGAGCGCAATGATCGGTAATTGCTTATTAAACTTACGAATCTCCTGAGTAGCTTCGATACCGCTTATTCCAGGCATGTGGATATCCATCAAAACCACGTCGAAGTGATGTTGTTTCACAAGGGCGATGGCGTCTGTACCGTTGTCGGCCACCATGCATTTCATCTTGTTCTTTTCCAAAATTTTCTTAGTGATCATTTGGTTGATCTTATTGTCTTCCACAATAAGAATCTCTCTGTTTTCAAGGGCTACGTAATCCACGTCGTATATAATGTTATTGGGGTTAATATTTTCCTGGAATTCTTCGGAAATGGCAAAATTAATATCGAACCAAAATTTCGAGCCTTTCCCCAATTGACTCTCCAGCTGAATCCTGCTTCCCATGAGTTCGAGTAAATTCTTAACAATGGAAAGCCCCAGTCCCGTACCCCCAAATTTTCGATTGATCTGAAGGGAGGCCTGTGAAAAGGTTTCAAAAATGCTTTTTTGCTTTTTCTTGGAGATTCCAACTCCGTTGTCTTCGATTTCAAAATGAACTGATACTCTATCCGTGTTTTCGGAGAGTTTTTTAATGCGCACAAATATGTCCCCGTTTTGTGTGAATTTCAGGGAGTTTCCAATGAGATTGATCAAAATTTGGGAGAGTTTCAATGGATCTCCCATTAGTTTTTCGGGGATGGTCTCATCAAACTCAAAATGCAGGTTGTTCTTTCTGTCGTCCGCAGATTTTTTGAGTGCCACCAATACATCGTTGGTTCGTTTTTTCAAATTGAAAGATGTTTTCTCAACTTCCACTTTATTAGCTTCCAGTTTATTGAGATCCAGAATATTATTAATGAGGGATAATAGATACTCCCCGGAGAATTTCAGCGAGTTTAAGTGCTCTTTCTGGTGTGGCTTTGGATCTTCCTCCAGCAACAAATGCGTAAGCCCGGTTACAGCATAGAGCGGTGTACGGAGTTCGTGGGTAATGGTAGACAGGAATTGCGCCTTGGCCAGAGATGCTTTCTCGGCCTTCTCCTTCGCCAGTTGTAATTCACTGTTTTTATCCTGTAGCAGTTCATTGGCCTTGGCCCGTAAGTTGTTGTTCTTGTACAGAGATAAGGTTAACAGCGATAGAATGACAATGAGCGCAATACTCAAACCAGTGGTCATTTTTCCGAAATTGATGGAGCGCTTCTGCTTTTCCAGATCAATTTGCTGGGTGGCAATCACGGTTTGCAGTTTCCCGACATCACTATCTTCCTCGACTCCTTTCGAGATAGCCACGATAAAGACCTGATTTAAGGAATCATTCTTGGAGGTATACAAATCCAGTTGTTTCTGAGCTTCTTCAGTATTATTTTCCCGCAGGGCGATATTCGCTGAGATTCGATGCGCATCAACAGAAAGTTTGGCGTAGGGCTTTGAGTCCATGATCGCCAAGGCCTTTTTCAATGCCGACTTTGATTCAATGAGATTTTGGGCCGGATTATCGTTGTCCAGATATAAATAGGCGTTTGCCTTGTTTAACTGAGAATAAGCTTCGAGATATTTGGAGTTTGCCGTTTTAAATAAGGGAACCGCTGCATCGAAATAGTTGATGGCGTTTTTAAAATTACCGCGTTTTTCTTCCAAAACCCCGTAGGCAAAGACAATTTCGGCCTGACCGGCTTCATCGGCAAGGGTGATATATATGGCATTTGCTTTTTTTAGGAATTCTTCGGCTTGCTCAAATTCATTCAAACGTGTTAAAATGGAGCCATACAGGCTATAAGATTGGGCCAGCAGGCTTTTTTCTTCGGTATTTTGTAGCAGTATAATTGCCTCTTCAGCCTCTTTTTTTGCTTTGGGGAAGTTGTTAACTACGTAATAGATATTGGCCCCGTTTATCTTTAAAGTGGCTTTTAGCTTGCCATGGTTGGTGGGTTCGGCTATTCGATATGCCGTAATCAATTTCTTTAAAGCGTTTTCATAATCTTGGGCTATCAAGGCTTCTCCAGATTCCTTTTGGAACTGTTTTACCATAGCAAGGGTATCCTTTACCGGTTCCTGCGCAAAACCGCAAAAAACTGCAGTGAAGAGTAGGAATAGGAGGGCTATATTCTTATATATCAATTTATTATCCAACATGTATAAGTTGCACTTCGCCGATAAATATAGTTATTTCCTCGATATTTGTAAGATTAAATCTACAATTCTTGCAGAATAACCCATCTCATTGTCATACCATCCAATAATTTTTACCATCGTTCCAATCACCGATGTCATGCCCGAGTCGAATACACAAGAATGCTTATTTCCAACGATATCAATCGATACAATTGGGTCTTCGGTATATTGTAAAATGCCCTTGAGTTCGTTTTGTGAAGCCTTCTTAAAAGCCAAATTGACGGCTTCGATGCTGGTTTTTCGTCTTACATTGAAAGTAATGTCTGTAAGGGACCCGTTTGCAACCGGAACCCGGATGCCACAACCGCCTATCACATGAGCTAAATTTGGGAATATTTTGGTGAGCGCCTTGGCCGCACCGGTAGTTGTAGGAACGATCGATTGCCCGGCAGCCCTTGCCCTTCGCAGGTCGCGATGGGGTTGGTCATGCAGGCTTTGATCTGTGGTATACGAATGAATGGTTGTAATATAAGCCTGTTCAATTCCGCAGAGATCATCGATGATCTTCAGCATGGGAGCCGCGTTATTGGTGGTGCAGGAGGCGTTGGATATGATGGTGTCTCCTGGCTCCAAAATAGCCTCATTGACGCCAAAAACAACTGTTTTTATATCATCTTCGGAAGGGGGAACCGAAAGGATCACTTTTTGGGCTCCTGCGTCAATATGGTGCTGGAGTTGGCTTCTGGTTCTAAACTTACCGCTGCACTCTACTACGATATCGACTCCTTTCCAGACGATTTCTTCAATTTTTTGTTCCGAAGAAAACACAACCGCCTGCCCTTCCACAATAATCTCGTGTTCCGAATAGCTTATATCTTTCTGTAACACCCCATGAATGCTATCATACTTCAATAAATGGCTTAATGTTCGGGCATCCGAAATATCATTGACAGCCACCACTTTAATCTGCGGATGATCGATGAGTTGACGAAACAAGGTCCTGCCTATGCGCCCAAAACCGTTGATGCCTATGTGGATGGGTTGTGTCATGGGGTACCCTGAACTATTAAGTGAGGTGTTTTTGGGCTTTATAAGAGGAACGCACCAAAGGACCACTCTCCACATGTCTAAAGCCCATTTCAAGACCTATTTCTTCATATTTCCGGAATTGTTCCGGGTTAATGAATTCCTTAACCGGAAGATGTTTTTTGGAGGGTTGCAGGTACTGTCCCAGCGTAACGATATCAAGATTCACATTACGAAGGTCTTCCAGAGATTGCAGTACTTCGGATTCAGTTTCGCCAAGGCCAAGCATAATACCGCTTTTAGTGCGTTTCATACCCTGCTGCTTCAAATAGCCCAGTACTTCCAGACTTCGTTCGTATTTGGCCTGAATTCGCACCTCTCGGGTCAATCTTTTTACGGTTTCCATGTTATGGGAAACTACTTCCGGGGCGACTTCGATAATGCGGTCGATATTGCGGGTAACCCCTTGAAAATCGGGTATGAGGGTCTCCAAAGTCGTGTCGGGGTTCATACGGCGAATCGCTTTCACCGTTTCGGCCCATATAATGGATCCCATATCTTTAAGGTCGTCGCGGTCGACCGATGTAACCACAGCATGTTTAATATCCATTAACTTGATCGAACGAGCCACTTTTTCGGGTTCGTCCCAGTCTACGGTTTCCGGGCGACCGGTCTTTACTCCGCAGAAGCCACAGGAACGCGTGCAGGTGTTTCCGAGGATCATAAAAGTCGCAGTGCCTTCGGTCCAGCATTCACCCATGTTCGGGCAGCTTCCGGAGGTGCAAATAGTGTGCAGGTCGTATTTTTCCACCAAGCCCCGAAGTTCGGTGTACTTCTTGCCGGTAGGCAGCTTTACCCGCAGCCATTTTGGCTTGGGAGCAGGTTTCTGAATTTCAAGAGACGATGTTTCCATAGCGAGCACAAAGATACAATTTAAAAATTCCAAATAACAACAGCAAAAGGAACGGTTCTCCTCAAATTGTGACCTATAAAGTACTTAGGAACCAAATACTAAAAGCAAAGAGAATCCCAATGGAAATAATACTGTAAACCTTCACAAAAGAGGAGGGTCGTGCCTCTTTGGGAGTGTATTTGCCGTTGATGAGTCTGTAATTAATGATGGCGTAAAATGGAGCGGTCAAAAAAGAAAGTACGGTCGCTACTTTAATGAGGAATCCCATTTCAGCAATAAAAAAGAAGAAAATGGACAATGTCCCAACGATTAGAACGAATAACCATAGTAAATATCCTTTGCGAAACTCTTTTTTGAAAAGGATCTCCGATGCCCTGTGCATCACTCGGGGTGAGGCATCAAGGGTCGTCAAAGTGGTACTAAACATGGTGGTAAGTGCCGCGATACCGATAATAATCTTGGCCCAATCACCCAAACTACTGGTATACATGGTGATGAATTGATTGGCGAATTTGGTCCCTTCCGAAGAAAAGGATTCGCCACTTCCGAACATGACCAAAGCCCCCAATAGTAGAAATCCGATGGCTAAAATAGTAGTAGCCACATAGCCTACGTTAAAGTCGAAACGAGACTGTTTCGGGGTAATGGAAGGATTCAATTTCTTTTTTTCCACCGTCCACACGGAGTGCCAGATGGAAATATCCAATGGAGCGGGCATCCAACCCATAAATGCGATCAAAAAACCAATGGAGACGGCATCACGGGGCAAAACCTGCTTAAAATCGAGCTGATGTGTGGTTTGGGTCGCAAGTATGACCGCAACTATGGTACTTAGGGTCAAGCTAATTACGATCACTTTCATTAACGAATCCAGGGTCTTATAACGGCCAAACATAAGAATGGCAAAGCAGATCGCGGTGATCACGGCCGTCCAAACCACCATGGATCCACTGCCAAATAGGAAAGAAGCGATTCCTGCCGTCACAATGGTTACTGCCGTTTGAATGGTGAACATGGTGGCGAAGGTGATTATAAAATAAGCGATAAGTACCCCACGGCCCATTCGCTCATACCCCTGGATCAAGCTCTCTCCGGTAGCACTGGCGTAACGGGGGCCAAATTCGAAGAAAGGATATTTCACGGCATTGATTAATAGGAGGGCCCAAAGCAGTCCGAAACCAAAGTCGGCTCCGGCTCGGGTGGATTGTACCAGGTGAGAAACGCCAATAGCGGCACCGGCAAACAGAAAACCGGGACCTAACTTTTGAAGTAGGTTTTTCAAGTCGTTCGGTTTTGGGTAATGATCTCCAGCAGTAGTTTTCGCGCGCGCAGTAATCTCACTTTTACATTACTCAATGGTTCTTGAAGGGCATCCGAAATTTCGTTATAGCTCATTTCCTGAAAATAACGGAGATTAATGATTTCCTGATAATGTGGTTTGAGTAATTTGATATACTGAAGCAATTCGGCCAGGTTTTGTTCTGTGATCAGTTTATCTTCCGGGGACGGGTTTTGGTCGGCAACCTTCTTTACCTGTTCATCGCTGGCATCGGTAGTTTGCGCTCGAATGGAAGCGTTTTTTCTTCGGCTTTTGTCGATTTGAATGTTCTTGGAAATTGTAATGAGCCAGGTGCCAAAATTGTATTTCTCGTTGAATGTGGAAATTTTATCGAAGGCCTTTGAAAAGGTCTCAATGGTGATGTCTTCGGCGTCGTGTTCGTTACCAACCCTTTTTATTTGGAAGCCGTAGACCTTATTCCAATATTGGTCCAGTAAATAATTGAATGCGCTTTGCTGCCCCTGCTTGGCTAGTGTAATTTGAATCGAAAGGGCCGTGTGATTTATTTCCACCGTTTGGGTTTTGCCAATTTATTGGAAATAAAGATAGTTAATTGAAGGAAAACTAAAAACAGCTCCAAAACAGGAAGGTAGGGCAAGAGACTTTTTTCTTTTAATAAGTGGGTTGCATTTCCCACAAAAATATATTGCAAAATAAACCTGAAAATGATGATCGCCAGCGGTAATTTCCAATCCAAAAAGATCAAACTCAATAGGGCGATACACCAGAACAAAAGGTTACCGATAAAATAGAGCCCTAATAATAAACGGTGTTTGGGCTTGTAATATCGGGAGGTGGTGATATGCCGTCTTTTTTGCTGAAACCAGGCTTTGAACGATTGTTTCGGAACGGAATAGGTAAAAGCGGCTTCATCGTAACAGATGGTTGTGTTTTCGGCGGTGGCGCTTTCATTCACAAAAAGGTCGTCATCACCAGAAGGGATATTCATATGAGACATAAAGCCACGGTTATCATAAAATAGCTGGCCGGTATAGGCTAAATTTCTTCCCACTCCCATGTAGGGCATGCCTGCTTCCGCATAGGAAAAGTACTGCAGAGCGGTAATCATGGTTTCAAATCGGATTAACGCATTCAGGAGGCCGGGTTTTTTTTCATAGGCTCCGTAGCCCAGAACCAGTTGTTTTTCTTTATCGAGCGGAGCCGCCATCAACTTGAGCCATTGCTTGGAGGCCGGTTTGCAGTCGGCATCTGTAAAAACCATTCGTTTGTGAATGGCCCGCTTGATACCCAGGGTCATGGAATATTTCTTATTGCTCCAAAAAGTTTCGTTGTTCTCAATGATAACCGTATGGACTTTGTCATTATTTTTTGCAAAGGATTCTATCACTTCGCGGGTATCATCGGAAGAGGCGTCGTCGATAAGGATGAGCTCAAAATTCGGGTAGTCCTGTTCCAGCCACAGGGGAATATTATTTCGAAGGTTTTCGGCTTCATTTTTCGCACAAACGATGATAGAAACGGGAAAAAGTTCATTCGTAACAGGTTTTGGCTTTTTTAGAAAAGAAAACCTTGAAAAGAGAATAAAATAAGCGGTATTTAAGAACACAACCGCAACAAAAATATACAGTAGCATAGGCTACGTTTTTTGAATAGGTTCTTCGATACAGCCTTCAAATTGATCGGGAGACTTTCCACAGAAACTACAATTCTCTCCTTCTTTGTTTAGAAACGGACTTTGGCTCGCACAGGTACCTGCGAATTGCCCGTCTTTTTTCGCCCATAGTTTTATCGCAATTCCTGCTACCGCAAGCAGCAATAAGATCAGCGTAATCACTAAAATTCCCATACAAATTATTTAATGCACAAAAATACAATCTTTCTTTCGGATATGAACAGAATTTGGTTAATTTTAAGACCGAAAAAACTCAAGATAATTATGAAATTAATGAACCTTTTTCTTTGTAGCCTGCTCCTGTCAATAAGCCTTATTTCATGTAAAGATGAGCCTAAAAATGTGGAAGTTAACACCAATAATGCCGTTGAAGAAGTTTCAGAAGAAACAAAGAAAACTCAAAATACGGGTCCGCAGGAGGTGTTGGTAAATAGCGTTATGGCAAAGCTAATGGTTACTCCGGAAGCCAAATCCTACGTAAGTTATATAATAAGTGCGGGAGTTATTGATTTGTTGTCTAAGGAAGAAGGTCCCTTTACAATTTTTGTTCCCACAACCGAGGCCTTTGAAGCCCTGCCCCAGTTAACACGGGATGATTTATCCCATGTATCGAATAAAGAAGCGCTTATCACCCTTGTAAAAAACCACATTACCCAGGGAGATCTTTCGTCCTCAGATTTGTTACAATCGATAAAGAAAAATGGCGCTCATACGGTCACAATGATGGGAGGTGCTTCTATCATGGCCTATTTAGAAGGAGCCGATATTATGCTGAAAGACTCCAAAGGAATTGTTGGAAAGGTTGGTAAGAGCGATATTCTGGCCACCAACGGAAAAGTGCATATCATAAGCGCGGTGCTGACTGCGGCTAGATAATATTCACCTCCGGTTCGATATAGATTCCAAACTCTTCTTTTACTTTTTTCTGAATGCGAAGTGCCAGCTCCCAAATTTCGCTGCCCGTGGCATTTCCGTAATTCACCAAAACGAGTGCCTGGTTTTTGTGTACTCCGGCATCTCCAAATCGTTGACCCTTAAAACCGGCTTGTTCGATAAGCCAACCTGCAGGAATTTTGAATTGCATAGCTGAGACTTCATAAAAAGGAGCGTTGGGATATTTTCTTCGGAATTGTTTAAAATCCTCAACCGATAAGACAGGATTCTTAAAAAAGCTGCCGCTATTGCCCAGTATTGTCGGATCGGGCAATTTGGATTGTCGTATCGCAATTACTGCCTGGGATATTTCTGAAATCGTTGGCTTATCAATATTCATTTCCAGCAGTTTCTCCCGGATAGCGCCATAAGCAGTGCTGGTTTTATGATTTGACGTTGTGAGTTTTAGTGTTACACTGGTGATAATGTATTTCCCTCTGGCGCCTTGCTTAAATATGGAATTTCGATAACCAAACTGGCAGGCCTCCCGGTCAAAGGTCTTTTCCTCCAGGGTCTCAATATCAATGGCAGCACAACTTTCAAAAACATCTTTCAGCTCCACGCCGTATGCGCCAATATTTTGAATAGGAGCCGTGCCCATATTGCCCGGAATAAGCGAGAGGTTTTCAACCCCACCCAGATCATTGTCAACACAATACATAACAAATTCGTGCCAATTTTCACCGGCCATCACTTTTAGGGTGCTGTGTGCAGGGCCTTCAGAAATCACTGAAATTCCCTTTAAATTGATGTGAATGACCAAGGCATCCAGATCCCCGGTGAGCAGTAAATTGCTGCCACCACCCAATACGAAAAGGGAGGGGTGAATGTCCTGGGAGAGTACTTCTTTTAATTCAGTAATAGTGGTAACTGAAACAAAGTACCTCGCCTTGCAATCAATCCCGAAAGTGTTGAAAGCTTTGAGCGATCTATGTGGTTCAATAGGCATCAATTTGGATACTGTTCTAGCGCTACTTTCAGGATTTCTACTGCCCGAATCAAGCTTTCTTTTTTAAGCACATAGGCGATCCGCACCTGATTGAGCCCTACACCAGGCGTGGAGTAAAATCCCGCTGCCGGCGCCACCATGATCGTTTCTCCGTCGAGGTCGAAATCTTCAAGCAACCATTGTGCAAAGGCATCACTATTGGTAATAGGAAGTTCCGCGATGCAGTAAAAGGCCCCTTTGGGAACCCCCACTTTAACCCCGGGTATCTTTTGTAGATGACTGACCAGAGTATCACGCCGTTCCTGGTATTCTTTAATTACGGCATCGAAATAACTTTGCGGAGTGCTCAAAGCCGCCTCACTGGCAATTTGAGCAAAGGTGGGAGGACTCAGGCGAGCCTGAGCAAACTTGAGGGCCGTCGCAATTACTTCTTTATTTTTGGACACCAGGCACCCAATGCGTGCACCGCACATGCTGTAGCGCTTGGAAACCGAATCAATAATAATCCCGTTCTGTGCCATGTCTTCTTCCTGTAAAATGGAGTAGTGTTCCAGGCCATCGTAGGTGAATTCGCGATATACTTCGTCTGAAACGAGGAACAGATCATGTTTTTTTACAATTTTAGACAGCGTTTGTATCTCATCTTTGGAGTACAGATACCCCGTGGGGTTTCCAGGGTTACAAATTAGGATCGCCTTGGTTTTAGGTGTAATTAATTTCTCAAATTCTAAAATGGGGGGTAATGCGAAGTTGTCTTCAATTTTAGAGTGCACCGGGACGATCTTCACTCCCGATGCAGTTGCAAAGCCGTTATAATTGGCGTAAAACGGCTCCGGAATGATAACTTCGTCTCCCACATCGCAAATAGTACCCATGGCGAATAACAATGCTTCGCTGCCTCCGGTGGTCACCAAAATTTCGTTCGCGCTTACGGGGATATTGTTTTTGTGGTAGTAATCAGCAATCTTTTCCCGATATGCTTCCGAGCCTTCGGAGCGTGTATAGGCAAGAATCTCCAAATGGTGGTTGACCACAGCATCCATAGCTATCTGCGGAGTTTTGATATCTGGCTGGCCAATATTCAGGTGGTAGACTGTTTTGTTTTGTTTATAAGCTTTTTCAGCATAGGGAACCAATTTTCTTATGGGTGATTCCGGCATTTGGGTTCCTTTGGAAGATACAGAAGGCATAGTTTGCTAATTAAGAGCACAAAGTTGCGAAATATTTCTTAAAATTCAGGGGATTTACCTCCTTTTGGCTGTTTTTTTATATCTTCTAATTCAAATGAAAAGACTTAAGTTTCAATACTCCTTTTTGCTCTTTTTTATTTTTTGTTTTGGAATACAATGGACTGCTTGTTCCCAGGAAGGATTCCAACTTCCGGAGGGAAAAAAAAGGGATAAATTGTCTTTTAAGCTGGTGAATAATTTAGCGGTGATTCCGGTGGAAGTAAACGGGATGCGGCTTTCCTTTTTATTGGATACAGGGGTTGATAAAACCTTGCTATTCAGTTTTGATAATATTGATTCATTACAGATCAATAATGTAACTCCCGTAAAAATAAGAGGTTTGGGTGAAGGGGGAGATATCGATGCTTTGAAAAGTGTAAATAACCGGGTAAAAGTTGGGAAGGCCCTGGACAAAAATCATATGCTGTACCTGATTTTTGACGAGCAAATCAATTTTTCTCCTCGTTTGGGGGTTCCTGTTCACGGAATTCTTGGGTACGATTTCTTTAAGGATTTTGTGGTCAAAACAGACTACGATTCGGAGGTGATCACCATTTACGATCCAAATTTATATGAACCCAAACGGTGCAAGAATTGCGAAACTTTTGACATTCATCTCGCCAAGAACAAACCCTACGTTAAAAATACGATCACTTCGGGAGATAAGGAGTATGAAGTGACTTTGTTGATCGATTCAGGTGCCAGTGACGCTTTGTGGCTTTTCGATGAAAAATACGGGGTCAGTGATTCGCCAAAGAACTATTTTAATGATTTTTTGGGTCTTGGGCTTAGTGGTGGCGTAAATGGGAAACGGTCAAAGATCGACCAGGTTTCCCTCGGATCGTTTTTGTTCAAGGATGTTAATGTGGCTTACCCCGACAGCCTTGCGCTAAGAAACCTGGCCTTGAACGACGACCGACACGGTACGTTAGGCAGTGATATTTTAAGGAGATTTACGGTAATTATGGATTATCGTTCCGAAAAGATCACTTTAAAAAAGGGTTCCTCTTTTAGCCGGCCCTTTCATTACAATATGTCGGGAATTATAGTAGAACACAGTGGAATGGTGCCTATAAAATCGGTGCGCCGTAGTCTTTCAGAATCAATAGACATTGAGCAAAGCAATAGTACGGCGTCCGGAGTGAATATTAGCGTCAATCCCTTGTTCACCTTTTTCCTTACCCCAAAATTTGTAGTAGCAGAGTTGAGAAAAGGGTCTCCCGCCGATCTTGCCGGGGTGTATATTGGAGATGAGATTCTTTCTATTAATGGGAAGCAATTCTACAAATGGACCCTGGCAGACGTAAACACGCTATTTTCTTCCAAAAGCGGTAGGAAGATCGTTTTAGAGATCAACCGCAACGGCATTAAGTTGCGAAAGCGTTTTACCTTAAAGGAAATTCTATAAAAAAACCGCCTGTTTCGAGGCGGTTTCAATTCGGGAATGGTATATGTTAATTATTTGGTCTTTTCTAAAACGCTTTTATTACTTGTAGCCATCACTTCACCATTGATTTTCAACGCTTTAATGGGTTCGGTGGCATTCGAATAAACGGTTACTGTTTTTCTGATTTTCCCAACTCGATTGGTATCATATTTTACCTTGATGGCACTTTTGGCACCCGGAGCGATAGGCCCATTGGGTTTTTCCGGGACGGTGCAGCCGCAACTCGACTTTACGTCATTAATCAATAGGGGAGCGTCTCCTGTATTGGTAAATTCAAATACACGAACTCCATCGCTTCCTTTCTCAATTTGCCCGTAATCAATGGTTTCGGTCTTGAATTCGATCTTTGCTTGTGCGTGCGTAGCAAAACTAATTAGGGCAATAACTGCTACTAAGATAATTTTTTTCATGGTTTCTAATTTTTATTAGGAATACTAAAGTAGGTAACTTTTATACAAACCGCAATATAAGTTATTCACTTTAATAATTCCATAATATTTCTGTTATACCTATTTTTGCACATTACATTCAAAAATTGGACCAAAAATGGCTTTAGAGGCAAAATATAATGCGCAAAACACTGAGGACAAGTGGTATAGCTACTGGCAGAAGCATCAATATTTCCACAGTGAGGTGGATGACAGAGTGCCCTATACCATAGTCATACCGCCTCCAAATGTGACCGGTGTCCTGCATATGGGGCATATGTTAAATAATACCCTGCAAGACGTAATTATTCGACGTGCACGTTTGCAGGGGTTTAACGCTTGCTGGGTGCCAGGAACAGACCACGCCTCCATTGCGACCGAGGCCAAAGTAGTGGCCAAATTAAGATCTGAAGGTATCCAAAAATCTGATCTTTCCCGTAGAGCGTTCATCAATCACGCCTGGGATTGGACCCACAAGCACGGTGGAATCATCCTTGAGCAGCTCAAGAAACTTGGGGCATCCTGTGATTGGGATCGCACGAGTTTCACTATGGATGAGCATATGTCTGCTTCCGTGATCAAGGTTTTTGTGGATCTCTATCGAAAAGGAAACATTTATCGGGGATTTCGAATGGTGAACTGGGATCCTGAGGCACAAACCACCTTGAGCGATGAAGAGGTGATCTATGAAGAAAAACAGGGCAATTTATACTATTTAGAATACCAGATCGAAGGACAGGAAGATTCTATTACCATCGCTACTACAAGACCGGAGACCATTTTAGGAGATACCGCTGTTTGTATTCATCCGGAAGATGAACGATATACACATTTAAAGGGTAAAAAGGTGATCGTCCCAGTTTGTAACCGGGTAATCCCTATCATTGAAGATGAATATGTAAGCATGGAATTTGGTACCGGTTGCCTGAAAGTGACACCTGCACACGATGTAAATGATAAGATGTTAGGCGATAAGCACGGTTTGGAAGTAATCGATATTTTGAATGATGACGGGAGTTTGAATAGCTTCGGAATGCATTACGAAGGAAAAGACCGTTTTGTCGCTCGCAAAGAAATTGTAACAGAACTCGAAATGCTGGGCGTCTTGTCCAAGGTGGAACAGCATATCAATAAAGTGGGAACCAGTGAGCGCACCGGGGCGGTGATTGAACCCAAATTAAGTGACCAATGGTTTCTTAAAATGAAGGAACTGGCCCAACCAGCACTGGATGCCGTTTTGGAGAAAGAAGTGAAATTGGTCCCCGAAAAATTTATCAATACCTATCGGCACTGGATGGAGAATGTTCGCGATTGGAACATTAGCCGTCAATTATGGTGGGGACAGCGTATTCCTGCCTATTTCTACGGGGATGGAACTGAAGATTTTGTGGTTGCAGAAACCAAAGAAGAAGCATTGAAACTGGCTCAAAAAAGAACAAAAAATCCAGATTTAGAGCTGACCGACTTAACTCAAGACCCAGACGTCGTAGATACCTGGTTCTCCTCCTGGTTGTGGCCTATGACGGTTTTTAATGGAATTCTGGAGCCCGATAATAAAGAGATCAATTATTACTATCCTACCAATGATATTGTAACAGCACCTGAGATTCTTTTCTTTTGGGTGGCCCGAATGATCATTGCGGGGTACGAATATCGCGGTGAAAAGCCATTTACAAATGTATATCTTACAGGCATTGTTCGCGATAAGCAACGCCGAAAAATGAGCAAATCCCTTGGGAATTCACCAGATCCCATCGATTTGATCAACCAATATGGTGCCGACAGTGTTCGGGTTGGGATGCTTTTAAGCTCGCCTGCCGGAAACGACCTTATGTTTGATGAAGACCTGTGCAAGCAAGGCCGAAGCTTTGTGAATAAAATTTGGAATGCCTATAGATTGGTTGAAGGTTGGGATGTTTCCGAAGAAAAAGAGGAAACCGAAACAGCCGCCATTGCCCTTCAATGGTATCGCAATAAGTTTGCCCAGACCCTCGCCGAGATCGATGATCATTACAGCAAATATCGCATTAGTGATGCGTTGATGGCTACCTATAAGCTTATTTGGGACGATTTCTGCTCCTGGTTCCTGGAAATGGTAAAACCGGCCTATGAGCAGCCTATTTCGGCAAAAACCTATGCTGAGATCATTTCGATTTTCGAAGAGAACCTTAAAATACTGCATCCGTTCACCCCGTTTATTTCTGAAGAGATCTGGCAACACATCGACCAACGTACGCCCGAAGAGGCTTTGATCATTGCGAAATGGCCCAAGACTGAACGTTTTGATGAACAACTCATTAAGGAATTTGATTTTACTTCGGAAGTGATCTCGGGAGTTCGGAGTATTCGGAAGGAGAAAAAGATCGCGTTCAAGGATGCCATCACTCTTTCCGTGGTAAATTCTGAAAAGATGACTGACAAATTTGACGCCGTGATCTCCAAATTAGGGAATATTTCAGAAATAAATTATACCTCCGAAAAAATTGATGGTGCGCTTACATTCAGGGTAAAATCCAATGAATATTTCGTGCCCGTCTCCGGAGCGATCAATGTGGAAGAAGAAATCGCAAAACTTTCCGAAGAATTAAAGTACACCCAAGGATTTCTGAAAAGCGTTCAAGGCAAACTAAAAAATGAACGTTTTGTAAGTGGTGCTCCCGAGCAGGTAGTGGCCATAGAGAAGCGAAAGGAAGCCGACGCTTTGGCTAAGATCGAGATGCTAAAGGCTAGTTTGGCGGGGTTAATTTAGGTCAGTATTCAGTAGCAATTGGCAGTGGCAGTATTCAGTATTCAGTATTCGCTGAGATTCATCGCAGCTACTTTCGGTACAAAAAATAATGTGTCACGGTTTTAATGTACAACCGTTTGGCCTCGTTGGTGGTGATGTCTGTGATCTGGAAAAGGGCGTTGATCTTAAAGGCGTTGATGAGCGGATTGTTACTACTCGGCGACGCTTGGTCGTTGGTAGCGCGCTTGTAGTAGGCGTAGAGTTTTAAGAGAACATCGGCCGGGAAAGGCTCGGTGTGGTCGTTGATGTTCTTAACGGCTTTGGTGAAGGCGATATCCAATTCTTTTTGGGTCATGTCACTTGGTAGCGAGTATCGAAATACCTCCAGTTACTTTTTGGTTGAGTTTTACGTTTACCTTAGCATCCAGGGGTAAAAAGACATCCACACGGGAACCAAACTTAATAAAGCCGCTTTCGCCCGATTGGGTTGCGGTTTGTCCTTCTTCGGCATAATTCACGATGCGTTTTGCCAGGGCTCCCGCAATTTGACGATACAAGATATCTCCAAAAGATGACGCACGGACCACCACAGTGGTGCGTTCGTTTTCTTCACTCGCCTTGGGATGCCAGGCTACCAGATATTTCCCGGGGTGGTATTTGCTGAATAGTACCTTACCACCCACCGGATAGCGCGTTACATGCACGTTTAATGGAGACATAAATACCGAGATCTGCAGTCGCTTTTCCTTGAAATATTCGGGTTCGAAAACTTCTTCGATCACGACTACTTTGCCGTCGACCGGAGATAGGATATGATCTTCGTTACGGGTATAGTTTCTTTTAGGGTTTCTGAAGAATTGCAGGATGAGAACCAACAGAACGATGAAGGTGAGCAATAGTAAAATACGCAGCCATTCCAGGATTATAAATTGATTCACCAACAGGCTGGCAACCACGGTAATGGCAAAGGTGAAGATAATTATTTTGTGTCCTTCTTTATGAAACATGATCTACAATTTCTAATAATGCATAAGCAAACGGGCTCACATAAATGATACTGTCCAATCGATCGTAAATTCCTCCGTGACCGGGCATCAAACTTCCGCTGTCTTTCACACCTGCCTGACGCTTGAATTTTGACTCGATCAAATCACCGAAAGTCCCCAGTACGGCTACTAATACCGCCAGAGCGAACCAAAGGAGTACCGATAAGGATTGGGTGTAGATAAAGATAAGCAATCCTGCCAAAATTGAACCGGCAAATCCGCCAATAAAACCAGCAATTGTCTTCTTGGGGGAAATACGCTCCAGCAGCTTGCGTTTCCCAAAATTCTTTCCAATGAGGTAGGCGAAACTATCGTTGGCCCATACGAGTATGAAGAGGCCAATGACTATTTTAGCACCGTCTTCTCTGGCTGGAATTAGGGTGAGAAATACAAAGCCGCTAATGATGTAAAAAATAAGTGCGATGTATTTTTTATTCTGAAACATGGGAATTTTATGGATACGCAACAAATCTTTCAGTAAAAATAAATTGACAAAAATCCCAAGAATGGCAAAGAGGTATATGGCGTTTATGTCGAATATCCGGTAACTTAGAAAATAGAGTAGAAGGCCGAAAATGGGGTAGGACAGATAGCTTTTCAGTTGGACCAGTTTCTGGAATTCATTAATGGTAATCAATCCCAGCACAAAAAAGAGAGCGAGAAACCATTCTCGCGAAGCAAACATTGCAAATACAATGATGGAGATATAGAGTAATCCCGAGATGCCCCGCACAATAAGTTCCTTCATAGATTATAGGTCTTCCAGTAGCAGCAAATATAGGTTTTTTGTGCTACTTCCATAACTCATAAAGTCTTTTTCCTTTTTGTTCTCGAAGTCCTGAATGGTGGTAATATTGCTAGGGATGTACTGGCGGTTTTTATTTTTTATAATGCGTAAACCTTCGCTTATATTTTCAACCAACTGGCTGGTCGTGGCGAATATGACAAAACTGTCTGGCAGTTCGTGGAGTTTCTTTTCCTTTATCTGGTTGGACGAAAGTAGGATCGATCCATTGTTGGCAACCAGCGACTCACAAGTGGATAGAAAAAATGACGCTGTCGGACCTTTGGTAAAACTAAGGTTATACCCATCAAATTTTGAAATGAGGTGTTCATTGATGCAAAAAACCTCTTTTTCGTACCAATCGTTTTCAATTAGGATATTGTCAAAGTTTTCGGATACTTCCTGCCAATCTTCACAATACAGGAACTTTCCGCCATTTTTATTGAAGTTATAGGTAAATTTCTCATCTATAGGAAGTTTCTCTTCAGGGAAATATTTGCTGTGGTCAGTCTTTTTTGATTTACCTTCTGACTTTGCATTAGATTTTAAAAGTCTCTTAAATAGACTCATGGGGAATATGGAGGAGTTTAAACACGTTAATATCCAAAGATATAAAATCTTATCTGAAGTAATGTAACGAAAATTCTAAAGATTGCCTCTGTGTAGCGAAAAAACAAGGAATTAAGGAGTAGTTACCTTTGGTTCTTCACTTTGTGGCGTAATATCCTGAAAAGGTCTTTTTCCAAAGATCCGTTCCAGGCTCTCTTTGAAAATCACTTCTTTTTCCAATAATTCGTTCGCCAGCTCGGTGAGTTTATCCTTGTTCTTTTCCAACAATTTAATCGCTCGTTGGTATTGTACTTCAATGATATTCGAAATTTCCTTATCGATCATTTCGGCAGTTTTCTCACTGTAGGGTTTGCTAAAATTATAATCGGTTTGACCCGAGGAATCATAATACGTTAAGTTTCCTATTTTATCGTTTAAGCCATAGATAGTAACCATGGCACGGGCCTGTTTCGTGACCTTCTCAAGGTCGCTCAGGGCTCCGGTGGATATCTCATTAAAGATCACTTTTTCGGCAGCACGTCCACCCATAGCGGCACACATTTCATCCAGCATCTGATTCGGGCGAACTATGAGGCGTTCTTCCGGTAAATACCAGGCGGCACCCAGAGATTGACCTCGGGGCACGATAGTTACTTTTACAAGGGGTGCAGCATGTTCCAACATCCAACTAACGGTTGCATGTCCGGCCTCATGGAAGGCAACAGCCTTCTTTTCATCGGGTGTGACGATCTTGTTCTTCTTTTCAAGACCTCCCACAATTCGATCGACGGCATCCAGGAAATCCTGCTTGTCTACGGCCTTCTTTCCATTTCTGGCTGCGATGAGTGCAGCTTCATTACAAACGTTCGCGATATCGGCTCCCGAGAATCCGGGAGTTTGTTTTGCAAGAAAATCGGTATCCAGAGAATCGTCTTTCTTTAAAGGACGAAGATGGACTTCAAAAATTTCTTTACGCTCCCGTACGTCGGGCAAATCTACGTAGATCTGGCGATCGAAACGACCGGCCCGCATAAGTGCTTTGTCCAATACATCGGCTCGGTTGGTGGCAGCCACTACAATAACATTGGTATTGGTCCCAAAACCGTCCATTTCGGTTAACAATTGATTGAGTGTGTTTTCCCGTTCGTCGTTAGACCCTGAAAAATTATTTTTTCCACGGGCTCTACCAATGGCATCGATCTCATCAATAAAAATTATGGAAGGTGATTTTTCTTTTGCTTGCTTAAAGAGATCTCGAACTCGTGATGCTCCTACTCCCACAAACATTTCAACAAAGTCTGACCCGGAAAGCGAAAAGAAAGGCACTTTGGCTTCTCCGGCGACCGCTCTTGCCAGAAGTGTTTTACCGGTTCCCGGAGGGCCTACCAAAAGGGCTCCTTTTGGAATTTTACCTCCCAGGGATGTATATTTTTCCGGATACTTTAGAAAATCAACGATCTCCTGCACTTCTTCCTTGGCTCCTTCCAATCCTGCAACATCTTTAAAGGATGTTTTTACATCGGCTTTTTCATCAAAAAGTTTGGCCTTTGACTTTCCAATATTGAATATCTGGCCTCCGGCGCCTCCGCCACCTCCGGCCGACATACGGCGCATGATAAAGATCCAGATTCCTATGATCACCACAAAGGGTAGCAGGGTAAGTAGGATATCGCCAAATAAATTTTCTTCGGTCTCATTCTTATACCCAGTAGTCAGGTCGTTGTCATTAATGATCTGTTTGAAGTTATTCTCAAAATTTTGAAGATCACCAATCTCAAATTCATAATCGGGATCATTGGGCCCAGGCGTAAAAATACCGTTCCCTTTATTTTTGCTGTGTTTTTCCTGTTTTTTGGCTTCCTCGGTAAGAATGACTTTGATGGCTCGCCTGTTCACTATCTTTATCTCCTTCACTTCACCGGCAATAAGGAATTCCTCAAATTCAGTCTGGGTGATCTTTTTGGGTTGTGAAAACGTATTTCCACCAAAAAATTGAAATCCAATGATTAACAGGAAAAGGCCTATATAGATCCAATAGGAATTAAACTTAGGTTTTTTAACTTCTGGTTTTTTATTATCGTTCGCCATGTGGCCCTTTAATTTTAATAAGTTGTTTCTATTTTGACAGTTTTAGCATCTCCCCAAAGACCTTCTATGTCGTAAAATTCTCTAATGTGTTTCTGAAACACATGGACTACAACATGTACATAATCCATTAATACCCACTCGGCATTTTCACTTCCTTCTATATGCCAGGGTTTTTCTTTTAGACTTTTACTAACTATCTTCTGTATGGAATTGACAATCGCGTTAACTTGCGTATTCGAAGTCCCTTCGCAGATAATAAAGTAATCACAAACCGTGTTTTCTATTTCTCGCAAATCAAGAATTTGTGTGTCTTGACCTTTTACCTCTTCAATTCCCTTGATAATCTGTGTTACGAGTTGATCTGTCCCGACTTCCTTTTTTGTCATTCAGTATTAATATTTGAGCAAAGTTATTACTTTTTTGTTTCTTGTTCCTGTTTTATAAGTCAACATTAACACAATCTTTATTCAATTGAAACTAATCAAACTTAATGCCATTGCCTCGACGAATGACTACTTAAAAGCATTGAGTAAGAATGCGGAACTGGAGGATGGGGTTTTGGTGGTCGCCCGAGATCAAACTCTGGGTAGGGGGCAGTTAGGCGCCAAATGGCATATGGAACCTGGTAAAAGCCTTGCTTTCAGTATGTTTAAGCGTTTTCAGGGGCTTTCGGTTGCACATCAATTCATGATCAATTGTGCCGTATCTCTGGGCCTAAAAAAGGGCCTTTCTCAAATTGGCATTACTCAGGTAAAAATTAAATGGCCGAACGACATATTGGCAGGTGGTAGTAAAGTATGCGGGATTTTAATTGAAAATCAGTTGCAGGCTAATTCTGTGGTAAGTGCCGTCATTGGAGTGGGAATCAATGTGAATAACCGCAGTTTTCCGAATTTACCCAACGCTACGTCTTTGGCGCTAACGACAGGGCAAGGATACGACATGGATATGATTCTTGAAGTTATCACCAGTTGTATTTCTTCGGAATTGGAGCGACTGGTCCACAATGATTTTGAAACTTTGAAAACCGAATACGAGCACCATCTATTCAGAAAAAACAACATATCGGTATTTGAAATCAAAGACAAGAAACGCTGCAACGGTATTATTCAAGGGATATCCGGTACAGGCGAACTTCGTGTGAAAATGGAGGACGAATCACTTCAATTATTCAAACTAAAGGAACTGAGACTGCTGTATTAAAGCTTTTCCATATTTGTGGAAAGGGTTTCCAGGAATTTGGTAATGGGGCCTTTTACCATCATGGCCATCATGGGATTGAATTCGCCAGAAAAGAGTAATTCTGCCTTCGATGTAGTGTCGGAAATGGCTTCTATTTTCGCCTCAAGCCGGAACGGAATCTTATCGCCAATGGCACCCAGGATCACCTTGTTCGGGGCAACGACCTCTTTGAGCTCGAGTGCGATGTCTGGCATTCCTTTGAGGGCAAAAACAAAGGCATCGTCACGAATGATCTCAAACTTACTCGTGTTTTCCGGCATCAATTGTTCAAAGTTTTTTACGTCACTTAAAAAGTCACAAAGCGATTGTGCATCTTTTTGAACGACAACTTTCTTACTTATTATTTCCATCTGCGAATTCTAGTTTATAAGGTTCCCAATAGTTATTTCAAAAGTTATGCCTACTTCCATTGGGATGGATTCTCTCTCCACACCGACAAGGTTTGAGCTTCGGGTGCAGTAATATAATTGGATTTTTCGGCCTGTTCCAGGAGATTTTCGTAATTGCTCAGGGTATGCAGCGTAACATCGGCTTTTCCAAAATTCTTTTCAGCGATATCAAAACCGTATGAAAAAATGGCCACCATGCCTTTTACCTGAGCATTGGCGGCCCGTAGTGCATCCACTGCCAACAAACTGCTCTTACCCGTACTGATGAGATCTTCCACCACAACTACCGATTGGTTAGGCTCCAATTGTCCTTCTATTTGGTTTTGCCGACCGTGTTTTTTGGCCTCAGGGCGAACATATATGAAGGGCAGGTTTAAATAATCCGCGACCAGGGCTCCAATACCAATAGCACCCGTTGCCACACCGGCGATAACATCAGGTTTGCCGTACAATTCTTCGATCTGATTGGCAAGATTTTCCCTCAGAAAATTGCGAATCACTGGATAAGAAAGTGTAATTCGATTGTCACAATAAATAGGAGATAGCCATCCGGATGCCCATTTAAAAGGGTTTTGTGGTTGCAATTTAATTGCATTAATTTGCAGAAGTAATTCAGATGTTTTTTGAGCCGTATCTTTATTTAATACCATGCTGCAAATGTATAAAGTTTTTGTGAAAGACATTCCTATTATTCTCTCTACTGAGAAAAAAATAGGGAAACAGTATACCGCCATTCCTTTAAGGCTCACCCGATTTAAAAAACTCATTAAGAAAATCAATGACGGAGAACTCTTATACGTCAATCTTTACCATAAAAATGCAGAGAAGATCGAATTGTTTCTTCGGAAGAAATTGCCTTACGTGGAAGCCGCCGGTGGCTTGGTTTACAACGACAGACGGGAGATTCTTTTTATTTATCGAAATGATAAGTGGGACCTTCCCAAGGGCCACATTGATAAAGGCGAGAGTCATGAAGCCGCTGCCATGCGGGAAGTCGAAGAGGAGACAGGCGTGCAGGGGTTGGTTGTAAAACGATTCATTGCGAAAACCTATCACATTTTTAAGCGCAATGATAAATTTAAATTGAAGGCGACGTATTGGTACGAAATGTATACCGACTTCCAGGGCGATCTGATACCAGAAAAGGGTGAAGGAATAAAGAAAGCCAAGTGGAAGAACTTTGAAAAGTCGCAAAAGGCACTTCGAAATTCGTATGAGAATATTAAGCTTCTATTTCCGAAGGAATACTTAACCACGCACCCTAACGATAGGGTAACGCAGGTGTGATTGCTCGTAATTGGGAGATTGTTTGTGGATCCAGTCGAGTTGCGCATACCAGTTTTGTGCAAAACCAGGGTCGCTGGATATTTTTTTTTCAAACTGTTTTTTCACTTCGGGATGTGTATCCAGAAATTCCTGAGCTTTTTCCTCCCAGACATAGGGAGAAAACCCTTCTTTTTGTTGTAGGATGGTGTCAAAGTAATTCCAGTTGAAGAAGGAATCCGGTGCCATTGGTTCCAGAGTTTCCAGTACATATCGAAGCCCGGGCTGTTGGGTTTCAACCATATAATCTCCTTTTTTTACGCTGATATTTTCTTCGGAAACAATTACTTGAGTGTTGTAGTGTGGATAATGCCCCTCATAGGGTCGCTCCCGCGTTTTATAGCTCTTTATTTTGTACACCTGAGCCGTGATCAGTGTGTCTTTTTGCAATCTGCGCATTTTTATTTTGTTGCGCTCCAGTTGTGCAATAACTTCCCAATACCCCTTTGGAATAATATATTGCTTTGGTACTGTAACCGAAAGATCCGGTTGGAAATAATTATAATAGGTTACCTCTTTGGTAAACGGTTTGTTGGTGTCAAATTTTAAACGAGCCGCGCCCGTTACGGTGCTTGGGATCCGTTCAGATTCGTACCCTTTAAAAGCCAAAGTTGTAGTTTGCGCACTATCCAGCTTCCAGGAGAGAGCATAGGAGCTTCCTACTTTAAATTGACTGTTATTGTTTTTACGCAGTTCCTTGATGAGTTCGGCGTCTTTTTCGGCAATATTGATAAAACTTTTTAAGAGTTCGTAGGTGCCTTCCACGCGATTCTTGTACGGTTTCAACATATGGGTTTCCACCATCATCCCCAGGGTATTGAACAAGGAGGTGTATCCCGTGGAATAGCGGGGTGCATCCATAAATTGTGAGAAACCCATTTCGGGGGGATTGTTAAACACATTGACGTAAGGAGTGATCTCCCATTGTTTGGATTGCAGCGAATCTTCCAATTGCGGCATGAATGAATTGTGTAAATATTCGCCCAATGGTCCCCCCAACTTGTTGTGCTGAGTGAACAGATGTGTGAGGGTATATTGATAATCGGCTCCATTGCTTACATGAGTGTCGATAAAAAAATCGGGGTTTACGAGATGGAATATTTTGGCAAAGGCCTTGGCGTTTTTCGTGTCGGCCTTGATAAAGTCACGATTGAGGTCGTAGTTACGGGCGTTACCCCTGAAGCCATATTCTTTAGGTCCGTTTTGATTGGTGCGAGTGTTGCTGTTTCGGTTCAAAGCACCCCCTACATTATAAACAGGGATGGTCGCAATGATGGTTTCTGAAGGTGTCTTAATGTTGCCCTGAGCGAGATCCCGAAATAGCAGCATGGATGCGTCGATCCCATCGCTTTCTCCGGGATGGATTCCGTTGTTGATCAAGACGATATTTTTATCTTCTCTTTTCACAAATTCACTCTCAAAAGTACGGTTGGGATTGTAGGTAACCAGGTGCAGGGGTTTGCCGCTATCGGTCTGTCCTACTTCATAGAAGGTAACCGATGGAAAAGCATCGGCGAGATTTTGGTAAAACTCGATAATTTGGGGATAGGTGGGCGTTTCGGTCCCATTACTAGTTTCAAAAACTGTGTTGAAATCATAGTCCTGGTTTTGTTTTTCAGAATTACAGGAAAACAACCCTAAGAGGCCTATAGAACCAATTAAAAAGTACTTCATTGCTTCATATTTTCGCAAATATAATGTTTACCATGGGATTGTGACAATCATACATAATGAGAACATAGGCTGGGAATTTACTATGCACGCATGCTTTTTCTTTGCAGAATTTTCTATTTTTAATAGAAAAGAGTAGTTTTAATTTAAATTTCTTTTCTATCTTCGTTCTATAAATATTAAACTTTAAAACTTTTATTATGAAAAAAATTACATTGTTAGGTGCGGCGTTGTTTGCCTGTGTGGTAGGCTTTGCTCAAACTGAAAATTTAGTAAGCGAAACCGGGGGAGTTAACGATCCTGTTGTCTACGTAGACCAAACTTTCCAATTGGATCCGTGCAGTCTTACTGGACCTGGTAACGCTTTTGAAAATGGAAAAAGTTGTACTCAAAACTTAGGTCGTATCGTTGCTCATGATGTTGAATTGGCGGACGGTGAAGACCTTTCCTTAGAGCAGATTACTGCGAATGTATTTATTGGTGCGACAGGTTCCGGTGTAAACGCTGCTTTTGTAGACGTGTACGTTTGGGGTGATAATGCTGGAGCTCCAGATGCCGGAAATTTAATTACGTCTGAACTAGGATTTATCCCTAACGCTCAAACTGTTGTTGGAACCAACTTTGGTTTTGACGTTTGGGAATTGGTATTGGATATTACTGATGTTCCCTTAGCTGGACAAACCGGAAGTACTACTACTTACTGGATCGGTCTTTCTGTGGAAGCCACTGATGCTAGTAACCTTTTCTGGGAAAATTCTACCGCTGGTGTAATTGGATTTGGTGAAGCTTACGACGATGGTCTTGGTGGAGGATTTATTATCGACGGTACCTTAGAAGGTGTATACCTTTTCGAAGGAGACTGTACTCCTATCTTAGGTGTTGGTGATAACCTTGCTGACCTGGTAAATATCTATCCTAACCCTGCAACTACAAGAATCAACATCGATGTTCCTGCGAACATAGAAATTACTGATGTTGCTCTTTATGATGTATTAGGAAAGAATACCGGAGCTACTTTGATCAACGGTTCTATTGATGTATCTAACCTTTCAAGAGGAGTTTACATTTTGAACGTGAAGTCTACACAAGGTACCCTTACTCAAAAAGTAATCAAGAGATAATTTATCTCAACCATAATAGAAAGAGCCTCGCTATTTGCGGGGCTTTTTTATGCACCATTAGTTCCTCGGGCATCGAATATCCCCATAACCTGCCTACGGTTATCAGATGCGTCCTTTCCGGGTGTTTAAGCAACTAAGTTAGTTGTCCACCTGGATTCGTTTTGAACCGCGGTACTCTTCCATTCGGTAAAAGAAAATATAACCCATAAAAAAAGCGGATTCGATGAATGAATCCGCTTTTAATTTATATGTATTTGAAAACTTTATCCGTTCATTGAAATAAGAAACTCTTCGTTATTTCGGGTTTGCTTAAAGCGGTCATTGATAAATTCCATAGCTTCTACAGGATTCATATCGGCCAAGTACTTCCGAATTACCCACATACGCTGAATGGTGTTTTCATCCAATAACAGATCGTCTCTACGAGTACTTGAAGAAGTAAGGTCTATGGCAGGGAAAATTCTTCGGTTGGATATTTTACTGATCCAGTTGAAGTTCCATATTACCGGTTCCTTTAAATTCTTCAAAGATCACCTCGTCCATTTTAGATCCGGTTTCGGTAAGCGCTGTTGCAATGATGGTTAAGGATCCTCCATTTTCAATATTTCGTGCTGCACCAAAGAAACGTTTTGGTTTGTGTAAGGCATTGGCATCAACACCACCACTTAATATTTTTCCACTTGCAGGCTGAACCGTATTATAGGCTCTTGCCAGACGAGTTATGGAATCCAAAAGAATCACCACATCATGACCACATTCAACCAATCTTTTTGCTTTATCAATTACAAGATTCGCGACACGAACATGCTCTGTGGCCTCCTTATCGAAGGTAGAGGCAACTACTTCGCCTCTTACATTCCGTTGCATGTCGGTTACTTCTTCAGGGCGTTCATCGATCAATAAAATGATTTGGTACACTTCGGGATGATTCGCTGCAATTCGCATTGGCAATATCTTTCAGCAACATGGTTTTACCCGTTTTCGGTTGTGCAACGATCATTCCACGTTGTCCTTTTCCAATAGGGGCAAACAGATCAATTATTCTTGTGGAAATCGTCGGTTGCTTATCAGCAATATTGAACTTTTCTTGTGGGAAAAGCGGAGTTAAGTGTTCAAAAGAAACACGGTCTCGCACCACGTTGGGTGATAAGCCATTTATTTTGTTAACCTTAATTAAAGGAAAATATTTTTCACCTTCTTTGGGAGGACGTACTTCACCTAAAACGGTATCTCCGGTTTTTAATCCAAACAATCGAATTTGTGATTGAGAGACATAAATGTCATCTGGAGAGGACAGGTAATTATAGTCACTTGATCTAAGGAAACCATAGCCGTCCTGCATGATATCAAGGACTCCTTCACTTTCAATGATGCCATCAAACTCAAAATCGGGTTCGCGGTATCGGTTTCGGTTGTCCTTATTACCGTTCTTGGTATTTGAGATATTGCCTTTGTCTCTTGGTTTCGGTCGATTATCCTTTTGTTGTTGGGGTTTTTGTTTTTGTTCTGATGTTTTCCCCTGCTCTGTTTTTGGTTCCTCATTGACGACCTTAGTCGCCTGAGGTGCATTTCTATGAGAGCTTTTTGGTGCGTTTTTTGGGTTGCGATTGTCCCATGTTCTCGGTTATCGCGATTGGTGTTTCTTGGGTTGGGAGGACGCTTTTCGCGCTGTTCCCGTTGCTGTGGTTTGTTTTGCTTTGTTTCCGAAGTAGGGCTAGAAGATTTCTCTGAAGTGGTTTCTGAAACTTTCTTTTCCACAGCGACTGCTTCTACAGTAACTGCTTTGACAGCTTTAGGATTTGCCGCTTGGTAATCAAGAATTTGATAGACCAGGTCTAGTTTTTTAAGGCTTCGGTATTTGGGTACACGTAGGGACTTAGCAAGCTCCTGAAGCTCAGGAAGCTTTTTTGCTTTTAATTCTGAAATTTCAAACATTTAAAAATTATATAATAGATTAATGAGAATAAAGATCTCTTTTGATGTAGGTAAATTAGTTGAAAATATGTTGAAGACTAAGTAACCTCTTATTGAGTGGGTTACGAATTGTTATTGCAAGTATACAACAATAATTTAAATGCTGTGTTCAATTTTTTTAAAAAGAAATCTTATTTTTGCTGTCTCAATGCATAAAACTTATGTTGCAACGCATTCAAACAGTATATTTATTGGTCTCGGCTCTTGCGATCGGGGCCTTGTATGTCTGGTTTCCAGTGGTGCAGGATGCTGCGGACAATTTGGTTATTGAGAGGGACGAACCTCTGGTCTTAGGACTATTGGCGGGTTCGGTCTTGTTAAGTCTTATTTCAATTTTTAATTTTAAAAAGCGAAAATTACAATTCGTATTGAATCGCTTGAATATCATATTAAACTTTGTATTACTGGGAGTTTTCGTTTATCGATCTCTAAGTGTATCTGGAGAGACCTTGGTTTCGGAGAAGGGTATTGGGGTGCTAATTCCTATCATTTCTATCGTTTTTTTAGTGATGGCCAATAAAGCTATCAAAAGGGACGAGGATCTCGTAAAATCTGTAGATCGATTACGCTAAGACTATAGCTTAGTATTATTAGTGCGAAACCCTCAAAGTATGCCAACTTTGAGGGTTTTTTTTATGCCTTCGTACTTCAACTAGGTCAATACAATATCGAGTGGTTCTGGTGGCTGAGCCGAGTCGAAGTCACCTTTTGTATTCCACCACTGTTAGATTTTTGATCTCAGCGCCGTCAATTTCGAACCTAAGCATGGTGCGGACCTTGTGAAAACCATGTTTCCCAATGGCACCCGGGTTCATGTGCAGTAGTTGCAGCTTTTTATCGTTCATTACCTTTAAAATGTGTGAGTGTCCGCTAATAAACAACCGGGGCGGATTTTCACGCAAAGACTCACGTATGCGTTTCTCGTAACGACCGGGATAGCCACCAATATGTGTGATCCAAACGTCAACCCCTTCACAAATGAATCGGTTGTCGAGTGGAAATTCACTCCGCGCTTCGGCATTGTCAATATTTCCATAAACTGCGCGCAATGGTCTTAGCTTTTTAAGAGTATCGGTTACCTTCAAATCCCCAATGTCACCCGCGTGCCATACTTCGTCAACCTCATTAACGTGTTTAAGAATGGCTTCATCGATGTAACTGTGGGTATCGCTTAGGAGGAGAATTTTTATCACTGGAGTTGTCTTGGTTTTTGCAAATGTAATTGTTAAGGATGATATATGAAGTGATGTGTGAGATCCCATCCTTCGAAAAGCGCTGTGTTCAGTGATTAGTATTCAATGATCAATAATAAATAGTCATTTCGAAGTTGTATTTTTACTGAAATTTTAAATAATTGGATTGCGATATTTTATAGAAATAGCCTACCATGGAAAAAATTATCACGGCTGGCAAATTCAGCCGGATGCTGTGAGCGTACAGGAGGTTTTGGAGGATGCACTTTCTACTATTCTTCGGATGAAGCTCAAAGTAACCGGAGCGGGCAGGACAGATACCGGTGTTCACGCCCGGCAATTGTACGCGCATTTCGACATTCGGAAAATTGAAGATATTAACGACGTGGTGTTCCGGCTAAACGCATTACTTCCGAAGGATATTTCAGTTAAAAAAATACAGGAAGTACCCAAAGAAGCACATGCCCGATTCGACGCAAGACTTCGGGAATACGAATATTGGATCACCCTTAAGAAAAATCCGTTTGAGGTCGATTTTATGTACCTCATTCACAGAAGACCCAATGTGGAGTTAATGAATGAAGCCGCAAAAATTCTATTGGAGTATAAAGATTTTCAATGTTTTTCCCGAAATAAAACCGGAGTAAAAACGTATCATTGTGATATCAACAATGCACGTTGGGAACTTAGAGGAGAGCAACTTGTTTTTACCATTAGTGCCGATCGCTTTCTTCGGAATATGGTCCGCGCTATTGTAGGCACTCTGTTGGAAATAGGAGCAGGAAAGATCACTTTGGAAGATCTGCATGAGATCATCCAAAGTAAAGACCGAAGCAATGCAAAAACATCGGCTCCCGCTCACGGGCTGTGCTTGACCAAGGTCTTGTATCCCTACTCCTTGGACACGTAAATAATCATGCGCCTTATGGCGTTTTATAAAGTGACACGCAGATAGCGGAGAATAACATGGCATCAGGAAATGCATTCGATTTTAAACTCTTTAAAAGGTTGTTGGCTCATACCAACAAATACCGCGGCACCTTTTATTTTGTTGGATTCGCGGCAATTGCCATGGCTGCGTTGGGGGTGATGACCCCAATTTTACTTCAATTCACCATTGATGACGCCATTTTACCTCGGGACTGGAATAGCCTTGTATTCTTTGTTTCCCTAATGATAGGGGTGCTGATCCTCGAAGTGCTGTTCCAGTTCGGATTTATTTTTTATGCCAATTGGTTGGGACAGCATGTGATTAGGGATATTCGCATAAAGCTCTTTTCGCTCATGCTTAGTTTTAAAATGAAATATTTTGACAAGAGCGCGGTAGGAAGACTCACGACGCGTGCGGTGAACGACATAGAGACTATTTCCAGTATTTTTAGTCAGGGTTTGTTTATGATCATAAGCGACCTCCTGAAAATGTTGGTGATCGCAGGAGTGATGTTGTATCAGAGTTGGGAGATGGCGCTTATCGTATTTACTATTTTGCCCTTTTTATTGTATGCCACCCGTGTTTTTCAAAGAGCGATGAAGAGTGCTTTTGAAGAGGTACGGAATCAGGTAGCCAATCTGAATTCGTTTGTACAGGAACGTCTCACGGGCATGAAGATCGTGCAGGTTTTTGCGCAGGAGGATCCTGAATACAAAGCCTTTAAAGAAATCAATAACAACCATAAAAAAGCATGGATAAAGACTGTTTGGTATAACTCTATCTTCTTCCCCATTGCCGAAATGTCTTCTTCGGTGGCGATTGGGCTTGTTGTTTGGTATGGAGGATTGAATGCCTCGCCAAATGGAGCTATCACTTTGGGTTTGATCACCAGTTTTATTACCCTGGCGCAAATGTTGTTTCGACCGCTTCGGCAAATTGCAGATAAGTTCAATACCCTCCAAATGGGTATGGTTGCCGCGAACAGGGTTTTTCAGATTCTGGATACCCGATCGCATATTACAGATAATGGCACCATTGAAATGGATCAAACCATAGGTCGTATCGAATTCAAGGAGGTGCATTTTGGGTATAACGATGATGAAGAGGTGATCAAGGGAATTTCTTTTACCGTGGAACCCGGCCAAACGATTGCCCTCGTAGGGGCCACCGGGGCGGGAAAATCAACCATTATCAATCTGCTTTCCCGCTTTTACGAAATCACCGGCGGGGATATTCTAGTTGACGATATTTCCATAAAGGATTATAAATTGGAGTCCCTGCGAAATCACATTGCTGTGGTATTACAGGATGTGTTCTTATTTGCCGATACCATTTTAAATAATATTACCCTGGGAGACACCAGTATTACTGAAGAAACCGTAAAGGCTGCCGCACGGGAAATTGGGGTAGATGCCTTCATTAGCTCCCTTCCAGGGGGGTATCAGTATAACGTAAAAGAGCGCGGAACCATGCTCTCTTCGGGACAGCGACAGTTGATAGCTTTCTTACGAGCCTATGTGAGCAAGCCCAGTATTTTGGTGCTGGATGAAGCAACTTCTTCGATCGATTCCTATTCCGAAGAAATGATACAGAATGCAACAGATACCATTACCCAGGGACGCACTTCTATCGTCATCGCCCATCGTTTGGCAACCATAAAAAAGGCCGATCAGATTTTGGTCATGGATGCCGGCAAGATTGTGGAAAAAGGAACCCACAAAGAATTACTCTTACGCGAAGACGGTTTCTACAGAAATCTTTATGAAGTCCAGTTTATGGCAGAGGAGGCGATATAAGAAATACCCTGCTGCGCCTTAACGGTTTCCAGGTAATTTTCAAAACCACCTGCTTCCATTACCATATAAAGAAATTGAAGTATTCCAATGGCTAAAAGGAACACCATTAATATTCCCAGAAAGAGAAAGGATCTAAGAATGGCAGTCCCCAGGGAAAGTGGGTATAATCTTTTATAGCTGTATGCCGTAAAGAGTATTAAGAAGAAGTTGGAAATATTGCCTAGTATATAAAAGTTAAGACCAAATACTGCAACAAGTGGCGTTATCAATAATACATTGGTAATTGAAAATTGGGCAACGATATAGGTCATGATCGTAAGATGCTCCGTATAATTGTACTTCTTGAGACCAATAAAAGTGAGTCGGGCAATAAGGCCATAGATGGGTAAGTTAATCAATGCAATAATCGATAAATAATCATACACCCAATTGACATCCAAATCGGCCTGGGGAACATTGTCAGGCATCATAAAGGAGAGGTCCAGTGACTCGGGATAAAATTTTCGAATGATAAATATTTGAATTCCGGACAGGGTGAGTGCGAGGGCAAAATAACTCAAAACATTCACATACTTTTTCCGGGTTCCAGAAACGTAGGAGCCTATAACTACCTCCGGATGTCTGAAAATACCAAAGAAGGTTTTTAAAAACCGATTGTCGTAGTTTAAAAATTGTTCGGAAAAATCGGACCAAAGATGACCCATCGATAATCGGTTTCGAATCACCTTAGCCCCACAGCTATTGCAAAAGTTATCATTTTCATTGAGGCTAAAAGCACAATTCTTACACTCCATATACAATTACAGGCTTAAGTCTTTTTCCAAATTTGTTGTTAATTCATCCCTTCCATCGAACAGTACAAAATCGCCTTCCTTTAAGTAAGATATTTGACCGTTCTCTTCAGAAACGACCAGACAAATAGCATCTGTTCTTTCGGTAATTCCCAGAGCCGCACGGTGACGCAAACCGAATCGGTTAGGGATATTCTTTTGATTGGAAACGGGTAGTATTACTCGGGTGGCGGTTATGATATTATCTTCGATCACCATAGCTCCATCGTGCAACGGACTGTTCTTATAAAAAATACTTTCAATGATGGGTTGATTCACTTCAACTTGCATTTTATCACCACTGTTCTTTACAAATTCCAGACTGTTGTTCCGTTGGATAACGATAAGTGCTCCTGTATGAGATTTACCCATATTGATACAGGCAGTAACGATCGCAGGGATGTTTGTCAAGCTTTCGGTTTCACTAAGGAGGTTCAATTTTTTCAGCATACGCTTACGGGAAGAGAAGTTAGTGGAGCCTACCATTAGCAGGAACTTGCGTATTTCCTGCTGAAAAACAACCACCAGCGCCACCATTCCTACTCCCAGGAAACCACCCAATATCTTACTGAGCAGCAGCATGTCCATAAATACCGTCAATCGCCAAATACCGTAGATGATAACAATCCCCACAAAAATGTTGATAGCTACCGTGCCCTTCACCAATTTATACAGATAGTACATCAAGGCGGCTACGAGCACGATATCGACAATATCTATGATTCTTATTTCTGAAAAATCAAGTGATTCCAATAGGCGTTGGCGTTTTTGTAAATGTAATCATTTTTTTAAAATGAAACACTTCCGTCAAGTTTTAAGATTAACGAAACACACTCCACAGCCTCCTTTACATCGTGTACGCGTAAAATGGATGCGCCCTTTAAAAGTGCTACGCTGTGAAGGGCTGTGGTGCCGTTCAGCGCTTCCTGAGGCGTAATTTTGAGGGTTTTGTAGATCATGGATTTTCTGGAAATGCCCACCAAATAACGGAAGTTCAAGATGTTGGAACAATTCCAAATGCTGTAGCAGTTCAAAACTTTGGCTTCGGGTTTTTGAGAATCCGAATCCGGGATCGATAATAATATCGTTGATGCCTAGCTTTTCGGGCCGCTGCAATTTGTTCAGAAAAAAATTGGAGCACCTCCTTGGTAACATTTTGATACTGTGTTTGTGTGGTCATGGTTTGTGGGGTGCCTCGCATATGCATCATCACAAACGGTACCTGCAATTGGGCCACGGTCGCGAGCATTTGGGCGTCCATCATTCCCTGCCGGAAATGTCGTTCACAATGGCTGCACCCGCCTCAATCGCCTTTTTTGCAATACTACTTCGGAAGGTGTCAATGGAAATAATAATTTCGGGAAATTCTTTGACCAGTAGTTCTATGGCCGGAAGTACCCGTTGCATTTCCCCGGCTTCAGAAACATGAGCTGCACCGGGCCTGGAGCTGTACCCCCCAATGTCCAAAAAGCTAGCACCTTCCGATAGCATTTTTCTTGCTTGCTGCAGAATGGCTTCCGAGGAATCTGATTTTCCGCCGTCGTAAAAGGAATCGGGAGTGACGTTGATAATGCCCATCACGCGGGGCGTTGAGAGGTCAATTAGGGTATTGTTACAATTGAGGGTGTACAATTTTTTAAATTGATTTATTTAAGCGAAATTTACGCAAAATCTTACACATTGCTATGCCGAATACTTCCGAACAATACAACAGCGTAATTGAAACATGCAGAACGTTGTTTATGAACAAAATGAAAGATTACGGAAGCGCATGGCGAATTCTTCGACTTCCCTCCCTTACCGATCAGATTTTTATTAAAGCACAACGCATACGGAGTCTTCAGCAAAACGCTGAACGAAGAGTAGACGAAGGAGAAGTGAGTGAATTTATTGGCATTATCAATTATTCCGTCATGGCCTTGATCCAGTTGGAAAAGGGGGTCGTGGAACAACCCGATCTATCATCGGAGGAAGCCACCCAACTGTATGATGAACAAATTGCGATCACCAAACAATTAATGCTGGATAAAAATCATGATTATGGCGAGGCCTGGCGTGATATGCGCGTAAGTCAGCCTCACCGATTTGATCATCCAGAAATTGCTGCGGGTAAAACAAATAGAAGACAACCAGGGAAAGACACTGGTAAGCGAAGGAATTGATGCCAATTATCAGGATATGATCAATTACTCGGTCTTTGCCCTGATTCATCTGGGCGAGCACTCAAAATAAAGCATTCAAACTAAAAACGATATGAAAATACTTGTCGGAATTACCCGAATATTTGTTGGAATATTCTTCATCATAAGCGGACTTGTAAAACTCGTGGATCCCATGGGGTTTTCGTTTAAGTTGCAGGACTATTTTGCCGCTGAGGTCTTGAATTTGGAATTCCTGATTCCCTTTTCCTTAGGATTATCGGTTTTTATTTTAATTTTTGAAGTGATGCTGGGGGTGATGCTCATTGTGGGATATGCCAAAAAGTTTACCCTTTACAGTCTTTTGGTGATGATCGTCTTCTTCACCTTTTTGACACTCTATTCCTCGGTAACCGGTGCCGTGACGGACTGCGGTTGCTTTGGCAGTGCATTGGCCATCGATCCTTTTACTTCGTTCCTGAAAGATGTGGTGCTGCTTATATTGATCTTGATTATTTTCTTCGGAAGAAAATACGTGCAACCTTTCTTTAGTAAAATTGTTCGTAGTCTGGTGGTTTTTATTTCCCTTGTTTTCTGTTTGTGGCTGGCATATCACGTATTGATGCATTTGCCGGTGATCGATTTCAGACCCTACCATGTAGGAGCCAATATTCAGGAAGGGATGACGGTACCCGAAGATGCACCGGCTCCCATAGTCGAGTACCGTTGGGAATATGAAATAGGAGGGAAGAAGAAGATCATAAAAAATACTACCGGATCGGACCCAAAGCCAGCAGGAGGAACCCGGATTGGTGTGGAAACCGAATTTTTAAGAGAACCTTACGAGCCGCCCATCCATGATTTTTCGATTGAAAGGGACGACATGGATTTTACCGAAGACTTTTTACAAGAGGAAAAATTAATTGTGGTGATCGCCTATAATTTGGACAATACCGAACTAGCGGGCTATGCCAACGTGACAACCGTCACCAACGAAGCCCTGAGCAAGGGGTATAAGGTAATTGGACTTTCGGCTTCAAGCACCGAAGAGACCGAAACATTTGCGAAACAACAAAAGCTCAATTTCGATTTCTATTTCTGCGATATGACCGCATTGAAAACCATTGTACGCAGTACTCCGGGAATCCTGAAATTAAAGAAAGGCACCATTGAACAAAAGTTGCATTGGAACGATGCAGCCGATTTAAAACTGAATTAAGTGGCGGGTTATGTACTTCAGAAACTGGGTTATGCGATACTTACACTTTTTGGGGTAGTTTCGGTCATTTTTTTGTTGTTCAATATCCTGCCGGGCGATCCGGCCCGAATGATGTTGGGGCAAAACGAAAATGCGGAGCAACTGGCAATCGTTAAAAAGAAGTACGGTTTCGATAAACCGGTTTCCCTTCAGTATGCCTACTATATAAACGACCTGTCACCGCTGTCCTTTCACAGCGATACTAATGATGATTATACCTATCTTTCCGAAGATAAATACCAACACGCCCGTCTCTTTACTATAGGGAATACCACAACTGTTTTGAAGTTGCCCTATTTGCGGGAATCCTTTCAGAAAGGTGGAAAAAAAGTTAGCCAGGTGATTGCTGAAACGCTTCCAAATACCGTGGTTTTGGCTGTTTCGGCGATTATTATTGCCATAATACTTGGGGTGTTTCTGGGCATTGTTTCGGTACTATCCAAAGATGGATGGATCGATAAGTCGATTCAATTGGTGAGCACACTTGGGATGAGCGTACCTTCATTTTTTAGTGCTATTATTTTTGCTTGGCTTTTTGGATATGTGCTTCACAAATACACCCATTTGAACATGACGGGTAGTCTGTACGAGGTGGATGATTTTGGAGAAGGAAGCCATATCCAATGGAAGAACTTAATACTGCCGGCCATCGTTCTGGGAATCCGCCCGCTGGCGGTGATAAGCCAACTCATGCGCAATTCGCTGCTTGAAGTATTAAATAAGGATTATATACGAACGGCCAGGGCGAAAGGCTTGTCATTTGCAGCAGTCATACGAAAACACGCCTTAAAAAATTCTTTAAATCCTGTAGTGACCGCGGTATCCGGATGGTTTGCTTCCATGCTGGCCGGGGCTGTTTTCGTGGAATATATTTTTGGCTGGAATGGTTTGGGAAAAGAAATTGTAGATGCCTTAAACACACTGGATCTCCCAGTGATCATGGGAGCGGTGCTAATCATCGCCACGCTTTTTATACTTATTAATATTTTGGTGGATAGCATCTATGGCTGGTTGGATCCAAAAATTAGAACCTAAAAAGAAATTTCGGACCGGGAACAAAGCCAAGGAGGGAAAGAGTATTAAAATTCCTGTCGAGAAAAGACAACAGTAAGATGCAATGCCAGCCGGAAGCCAAAAATGTTCGAACTATAATTGGCAACATCGTTTTGTTTCTTGTTCTTTGCATTATTGGTTTTGTAGTGGCCTCACCAATGGAAATCGCTATAGATCAAACGAAGGATGCCAAAAAGAATGTGAGTCAGAAGGATTCGATAAAATAAATGAGTTAATTAATACAAACCCTTAGAAAAGGGACATACTATGAGAAAAAAAATTGTAGCCGGAAACTGGAAAATGAATTGTGATATCACTCAAACTTATGCGCTGTTGGATCAATTGAAGGAACAGCATCTTTCGCAAGAGGTGCAGGTCATCGTGGCGCCACCATTTACAAATTTACAATCTGCGAATCAGGCATTATTAGACACCACCATAGGTGTTGCGGCCCAAAACATGCACCAGACGGCTAGTGGTGCCTTTACGGGGGAGATCTCAGCGGCGATGTTGGCCAGCGTGGGCGTGGATACCGTTATTTTAGGACACAGTGAGCGCAGGGCCTATTTTTGGGAGACCAACGAATTGCTCGCGGAAAAGGTAAACACGGCATTGGCGAATGATATGACGGTGATCTTTTGTTTTGGTGAAGAATTGGACGACCGAAAAAGCGGAGAACATTTTAATGTGGTCAAGCAACAACTGGAAGAAGGGCTGTACCATATTCCCGAATCGGGATGGAGCCAGATCGTACTAGCCTATGAGCCGGTTTGGGCCATAGGTACCGGGGAGACCGCAAGCCCGGAACAGGCCCAGGAAATGCATCAATTTATAAGAAGTACCATTTCAGACAGTTTTAATGAAGCTATCGCCGAAGGTGTTTCGATCCTTTACGGAGGGAGTGTAAAGCCTGGAAATGCCAAAGAGATTTTTGGTAAACCCGATGTGGACGGCGGTTTGATAGGCGGTGCCGCATTGAATGCTGAAGATTTTGCGGCCATCGTTAATGCGTTTGAATAGGCTTAACCGGCACCCACAAATAATTAAAAGAACCGAAGCGAATTCTGGAACCTTCACAAAAGATATGTCCCATATTTATATCGAATACAGTTTTAAAGTAGCGCCATTGCAGCCGGGAACCGAAATTTTAATTGCTGAATTGGGCAATGCGGGATTTGAAAGTTTTGTGGAAAATGAAGTAGGGGTGAAGGCATACATTCAGAAAGGCGACTGGAATGAAGGGATGTTGGATGCTATTCAGATACTTTCTTCTCCTGAATTTACCATCGCACATTCTCAAAAGGAGATTCCTCAGGTGAATTGGAATGAAGAGTGGGAAAAGAATTTCGATCCAATTGTTGTGAATGATCGCTGTGCCGTGCGTGCTCCTTTCCACGAGCCCTTTGATGTGGACTATGAAATTGTGATAGAACCCAAAATGTCATTCGGAACCGGGCATCACGAAACAACGTTTATGATGTTGGGTTTCCTGCTGGAAAACGATCTCAAAGGAAAAACCGTGCTGGACATGGGTTGCGGGACTTCGGTCCTGGCAATTTTAGCCGAGAAGCGTGGCGCTGTCCATATTGATGCTATCGATATTGACGATTGGTGTGTGGAAAATTCAAAAGAGAATGTTTCGCGCAATCAATGCAGCCATATAAAGGTGCAATTGGGGGACGCTTCACAAATACCTTCCGAAGCAACCTACCAAACGATTATTGCCAATATCAACCGCAATATACTGCTCGAGGATATGCAGACCTATGTATCGGCATTGAAAAAGGGCGGTGAGGTATACCTTAGCGGATTTTACAAAGAAGATCTTCCCATAATTACCGAGGCATGTACTAATTTGGGCCTTTCCTTCGTTGAAAATAAAGAACGAAACAACTGGATTGCGGCAAAATTTGTAAATTAGTGGCTGCCATGAGTACCAAAGAAAAATACAAAGAAGACTTGCTCCTACTGGAAAAGGAGGACAAGGAAAATCAAATTGTCTTGTACAATGATGAGGTTAATACCTTTGATCACGTCATAAATATGCTCATTTACGCATGCGAACACACCCCTGAACAGGCGGAACAATGCTCTATAATCGTTCATTACAAAGGAAAATGTACGGTGAAATCGGGCTCCTTCGATGACCTCAAACCACGCTGTTCTAAGCTGTTAGAGGCGGGACTTTCCGCCGAGATAATTTAGCTCTTACGTGTTTAACGTAAAAAAATTACGTTAAACTATTCTCATTATTTTAGCACATTCTTTGAATTAAATTCATAAAAATAGTCAATACGTTGGTTTATTCTGAATATATTACTACATTAGAGTTTCAAACCTAAATATAAATTTTAAACCACTGACAATGAAAAAATTGCAAATCGGACTCCTGGGCGGTCTATTTCTTAGCCTATTTTTAGTGTCCTGTTCAACGGACAACGAAACTATCGAAACCACAGAAGCCAACTTGACCAAAGAAGTCCCCCAACGGGTCATTGATGCTGCTGCGGTAATTGAATTGAATACCAATTTTATTCGTTATGACGAATTTTACTTTCCTGATGGCACTTCGGAAGAACGGTTGTTTTTTGAAGATGACATTGTATTAACCGAATCACAGTTATTTGCGATGGCAGAAGCAGCCAAAGAAGGTCTGGATTCTCGCCAGTACCGCACCTATAATCTGGTGAGTCAAGGTCGTAATATCACCATCATTGGCTATACCGGAAGTGGTTTTGCCCTTTCCAGTAAAGAGCGAACTGCTTTACAATGGGCCGTGAATAACTACAATCGTTTGAGCGGTGTTTCTATTAGTTTTACGCTGTCTTTTGGAACCAATTACCAGAATAAGGATATGGTAGTGTACAATAATACGGCGAACAATCCTGGAAGTTCCGGTGGGAGTGCCGGTTTTCCCAGCAACGGATTGCCTAATAAGTTTGTTCAAATTTACGGTTTATCGGGGTATAGCACCAACGTAAATGAACACGTTATCACCCATGAAATTGGGCACTCAGTTGGCTTTCGTCACACAGACTGGTTCAGCCGTCAGAGTTGTGGACAGAACGTGAATGAAGGTTCTGCTGGCGTAGGCGCGGTTCACATTAGTGGAACTCCAACGGGATATGACTCAACTTCTATCATGCTGGCTTGCTTTAGTTCCAGTGAGGACGGTGAGTTTAATGGAAATGATATTACTGCATTACGAAATATGTACTAAACCAAACCTAACTTAGATTTACATATTCGTGAAATCGTCCTCTGTACCGGAGGGCGATTTTTTTATGCTGAAAAGCGGCTGGAAAATCCTCAGTGAGACGGTTCAGTACAAGTAGAATATTGAAAACTAATATTTTTCTGAATGGAGTGAAGTCTTGTCGTTTTGGAACAAACCGTTGAATTCCAAAAACAAAAGCAGCCCGGGATCGGGCTTTCTAACTTGAAGTAAAAAATTTCGAACTACCGTCTGTCAAAGACTATGGCTAATAACCCAAAAACAAGACACAATACGAAAGTTGCTATGACTAGTGATCCTACACCCATAGCAGCAATATACAAAAAAAAGCGATCACTAGATGTGAGCGCTTTTTATTTTTAAGTGACCTCGACAGGATTACCTCCGGTGTTCCTGAGTGAGCGCTATGTTGCAAATATAAAACCACGGACTATCGCCCTGGTTCTTTGCTTTACTCCAAAGCTTCAAGCTGCGCTTAGCTTTTCCATAAAACAAAGAACCACGCTCTTGGGAGCGTGGTTTTATGAGTGTCGTGACCTCGACAGGATTACCTCCGGTGTTCCTGAGTGAGCCCCCGCCTGAAAATAGTAAGTATACATCGCCCCAAAGGCAATGTATTTTTTCATTTACCATCCCTTACAAAAGCCTTTTGCTTTTGACGATCTGCTAAACGAAAAAATCCACACTTTCGTGTGGACTTTCTGCTTTAAGTGACCTCGACAGGATTCAAACCTGTAACCTCTTGAGCCGTAATCAAGTGCGCTATTCAGTTGCGCCACGAGGCCTTTATGTCACCACTCAAACAAATAAATACTTATCTCGTTTGATAGGGGCTGCAAATATATTTCTTTTTACCTTTATAGTCAAAGTACTTTTAATAAAATATGATAGAACTCGAAGATTATATTCGCAGTATCCGCGACTTTCCAAAGGCAGGTGTTGTTTTTAAGGATATTACTCCCTTGTTGGCGAGCAAAGAAGCTTCAACGGCTTGTCTGGAGAAATTAGTGGCCATGGTCGATGGGCAGCACATTGATAAGGTCGTTGGGATAGAATCTCGTGGATTTTTCTTCGGAATGCTGTTGGCACAGAAGCTCAATGCAGGCTTTGTGCCGGCCCGCAAGGCGGGAAAACTGCCCTACGATACCGTGAAAGAACCTTATCTTTTGGAGTATGGTATGGATGCTTTGGAAATTCATGAAGATGCTATTCGAAAAGGAGAAAAGGTCCTTATTCACGATGATGTGCTTGCCACCGGAGGGACAGCACGTGCAGTCTGCAAATTGGTAGAAAAGCTGGGAGGGGAAATTGTACAGTGTAATTTTATCATGGAATTGATATCCCTGAAAGGAAAAGAAAAACTTAAACGGTATCCAGTAGCTTCCGTTTTACGCTATTGATCCAGTGAATTCTTGGTCACCCACAAGCGATATCCGAAAAGAGCCAGTTGATATTTAGAGGCCTTACTCAAATCCAATCCGCTTTTAGAAAAACTGGGGAGGATCACTTTGTTGACTTTGGCCAGGATCTTAAATAACGACTTTTTCATGATTCAAAAATACAAATAAAAAAGTCCCGCCTTCAAAGCGGGACCTTTTAAATCCTATATAAACTTCTATATTTTTAACACAATTGTCTGAATGGGTTCCCCGTCATCGGCCACTTCTTCAAACATGGATTTACTTCCTTTACCATTGTTGGCGGTAATCTTGATCCGGGTAAGTTGTCCCTTGGCATTTCTCTTAATTCGACTGTAGTTGAAGGTTACTCCCCTGGCCGCTAGTTTCGTCTTTAGGTTTCCCAGTACTTCGTTGGCTGTATCCATATTAATGATGATTTTTTAACCCGAATTCTTACTCCCCAGGGAATCGACAGATTCGCCAAATTATCCCATAGTAGGTTCTCTTTTCGACCCCAGGTTTATTAAATCTAAAATCTTCAATCACAAATCTTATAGTATCTTCGCTGCTGCAAACATTTTTTATGAGTATTGTATACATTTTAATAGGTTTAACGCTGTTGGTGATAGGAGGGGAGTTCTTGGTGAGAGCCTCTGTGGCTCTGTCTTTTCGATTGAAACTATCAAAAATGGTGATTGGGCTTACCGTGGTATCGTTTGCTACCTCCTTACCCGAATTGCTTGTTAGCGTTCAGGCCGCGCTGGATGGTTATTCTTCAATTTCTCTTGGAAATGTGATTGGAAGCAATATCGCCAACATTGGTTTGGTGCTGGGGATTACGGCCTTTATTGCACCCCTCGCTATCGATAGGGATTTCTACAAATTTAACTGGCCCGTAATGATGCTGCTTTCCGGAGCCTTATATTTTTTACTGAAAAGCGGCAATCAGATCGACCGTGTGGAAGGTTTGGCTTTGCTGGTATCGCTGGGAATTTACCTTTGGTTACTTCTCTCCCGGGCTCGAAAAAAAGCCGTACCTGAGATTGTTGAAGATATTGAAGTGGACGATTCACTTGCAACGATAAGTGGAGTTAAGATTGGTCTCTGGCTCATCATTGGCGGTGTTTCCCTATGGGCGGGAAGCGAATTTTTAGTAAGTGGTGCTGTAGAGCTGGCAACTACTATGGGTGTAAGTGAACGTGTAATTGCCGTTACTATGATCGCGGTAGGTACGAGTGTTCCCGAGTTGGCGGCTTCTGTAATTGCGGCCCTCAAAAAGGAGAAGGCAATTTCATTAGGGAATCTTATTGGTTCCAATATTTTCAATATAGCTTCGGTGTTGGGAATCACGGCAGTGATTCAACCTATTTCCCTTGTGGAGGAAAGTACCGGTTTGGTTTCCGAAGACAATTTAAAAATATTGAGCAACGACATCTTTTGGATGCTGGGTTTTGCTGCCGTGTTGATTCCGCTGGCTTTTATTCCGAAGAAATTCGTTCTGGGGCGATACAAGGGCTTACTTATTTTGATTGCTTATGCCGTATTTGTAAGTCTGGCGTTTGGATAGAAAGCGCACAAAAAAAGCGCCCATTTCTGAGCGCTTCTTGGTAACCAACAATAATTTATTCTAAACAAGTTCCACCGCTTCCAGGGTCGCCGATTTCACCGTTTTAATTATTCTTCCCGCAATTTTGTACGGATCTCCGTTGGAAGCAGGTCGACGGTCCTCCAAATATCCTTTCCATCCGTTTTCTACAGTATAAATAGGTATGCGAATCGAAGCACCCCTATCTGAAATACCATAACTAAAGTCGGTAATAGAGGCCGTCTCGTGGAGTCCGGTCAAGCGTTGATCGTTGAACTCACCATATACATCAATGTGTTCTGTCGTGACGGGTCTGAATGCCTCACATATTTGTTCATATATCTCTCTTGAACCACAGGTTCTCAAGGTGGTGTTGGAGAAGTTAGCGTGCATTCCGCTACCATTCCAGTCACCTTTTACGGGTTTTGGGTGATATTCTATATAGTAGTCGTATTTTTCAGTCAGTCGATCCAACAGGTAACGTGCAACCCACATTTCATCGCCGGCTTTTCTCGCACCCTTGGCGAACAATTGGAATTCCCATTGTCCACTGGCAACTTCCTGATTGATGCCTTCAAAATTCAGTCCAGCCGCGATGCAAAGATCCGCGTGTTCTTCTACAAAATCCCTTCCGTGTGTGTTTCTTCCTCCCACCGAGCAATAGTACATCCCTTGCGGTCCGGGATATCCTCCAATAGGAAATCCTAATGGTAACTGGGTGTGAGTGTCCATGATAAAGTATTCCTGCTCAAAACCGAACCAGAAATCGGCATCGTCATCGTCGATGCTTGCTCTGGCATTAGACTCGTGCGGGGTTCCGTCTGCGTGTAAGACCTCGGTCATAACCAGGTAACCGTTTTCTCGTGCCGGATCCGGGTAGATAGCAACAGGTTTTAACAAACAGTCTGAAGATTCACCTTCTGCCTGCTTTGTGGAAGAACCATCAAAGGACCAAACAGGGCAGTCTTCCAGCTTTCCGCTAAAATCGTTTTCGATTTTGGTTTTACTTCGCATGTTTTGAGTGGGTTTGTACCCATCTAACCATATGTACTCTAATTTAGACTTGCTCATAAGATTGTAGTGTTATAAATGATTGAACTTTAGAATTATAAACGAAGCAAATATATAGAAATAATACAATGACAATTAAAAAAAATAGGGGTAAGTTGTCAACATTTATCATTTTATTGTTAATACCCCCATTTTTTTAGGGGGTAGATAAAATATAGTTCAAATTCTTGTCAGAAATTGATATATTTGTAAAAAATATCCCATGGCTCAATTACGTTTTAACGCATTACAGGAAGTTCTTAGAAGAGAAATTAAGAAGATTGACGAAGAGCATCGCAGATCGGCACTCTTTAACGCACATGTTTTCGACCAACAGAAGATGCGTCAGTATTTAACCAGTGACGCTTATGACTCGGTCAACAGTGCTGCTTTGAAGGGAACACAGATTGATCGTCCTACCGCAGATTTGATTGCGGTAGCCATGAAGGAGTGGGCAATTTCCATTGGTGCGACTCATTATACACATTGGTTTCAGCCGTTGACAGGTTCTACGGCCGAGAAACACGATGCCTTTTTTGAAACTACGAGTGACGGGACCGCCATAGAAAAATTTGCGGGAAGCCAATTGGTTCAGCAAGAACCGGATGCCTCCAGTTTTCCCCATGGCGGCTTGCGTGATACTTTTGAGGCACGCGGTTATACGGCCTGGGATCCTACTTCTCCTGCCTTTATCTATGGTACTACCCTGTGTATTCCCACGGTATTTGTGGCTTATACGGGAGAAGCACTGGATAATAAAACTCCTTTATTAAGGGCCTTACAGGCGGTGGATAGCGCAGCCACTTCGGTTGCCAAATATTTCGATAAAACCGTAAATAAGGTGAATGCCACCTTGGGCTGGGAGCAGGAATACTTTTTGATCGACAAAGCCCTGGCGGCATCGCGCCCCGATATTATGTTGACGGGAAGAACCTTACTAGGGCATGCATCTGCAAAGGGACAGCAGTTGGATGATCATTATTTTGGCTCTATTTCCCCGCGGGCTACTCAATTTTATGCTGGACCTCGAAAAAGAATGTATGTTGTTGGGGATTCCGGTAAAAACGCGTCACAATGAGGTAGCACCCAATCAGTTTGAACTGGCGCCTATATTTGAGGAAGCCAATCTTGCCGTGGATCACAACTCTTTATTAATGGATGTGATGGACAAGGTTGCAGACCGGCATGAATTTAAAGTGCTTTTTCATGAAAAACCCTTCAAGGGAATTAACGGAAGTGGGAAACACAACAATTGGTCATTGGCTACGAATACGGGTGTGAATCTATTGAGTCCGGGGAGCACTCCAATGAAAAACCTTCAGTTTTTGACATTTTTTATTAATACGATCAAGGCTGTTCACGATTACGAAGAATTAATTCGAGCGTCTATTGCCAGTGAGGGAAATGACTATCGGTTAGGGGCCAACGAGGCGCCACCGGCAATTATTTCAGTATTTATAGGATCGCAATTGACTCATGTACTGGATGAACTTGAAAAAGTGACCGATGGTAAACTATCCCCTCAGGAAAAGACAGATCTTAAACTGAATGTAGTGGGAAAAATCCCTGAGATACTTCTGGACAATACAGATCGCAATCGAACTTCTCCATTCGCTTTCACTGGAAACAAGTTTGAGTTGAGAGCCGTAGGATCTTTGGCGAATTGCGCTAACCCAATGACTGTCTTAAATACTATTGTAGCCCAACAACTCATTGAATTTAAAACGGAAGTGGACTTTCTCATCCATAATAAATCCATGAAAAAAGATGATGCTATTTTCAATGTATTGCGGGAATATATCAAGCAATCTAAAAAAATAAGATTTGAAGGGGATGGCTATGGTGAGGCTTGGGAGAAGGAAGCTAAAAAACGCGGACTTAGTAATAATAAAACAACTCCGGAGGCATTGAAGGCCAATATCTCCAAAAAAGCGATAAAACTATTTACTGATCTTGAAATTCTCACAGAGACGGAAATTGCCGCCCGATATGAGATCCAGATGGAGGAATATACGTTGCGGGTGCAAATAGAAGGTCGTGTACTAGGCGATATTGCACGGAATCACGTTATCCCAACGGCCATTAAATACCAGAATATTTTAATCGAAAACGTAAAAGGATTGAAAGATATCTACGGAAACGATTTCAAGAAGGTAGCTGGGGAGCAAATGGCTTTGATCGAAAGTATTAGCGAACACATTGGAAAGATTAACCAGGGAATTAATGAAATGACCAATTCCAGAAAAATCGCGAACAAGATCGAAAATGCTGAGAAAAAGGCTTTTTCTTATTGTGAGACCGTAAAACCCTACTTTGAAGAAATACGCTATCATTGCGATAAACTTGAGTTATTGGTGGATGACGAAATTTGGCCACTGACCAAATACCGTGAATTACTATTTACAAGATAGACAGTATCAATTCTTCGTATCTATCGCCCTTTTTTACGATTCGAATTTAACATACGAGTTACTAAATGATTTTCTGAAAAAACACTGAACCCCACACTCATTGCAATGAAGAAGTTCAGGTTTTGAAAAAACAAGAAAAGGTCGATTACAAAGACGAACCGTTCTTACATTTTTTTTCAGATATATCTGCCTGATGGTTTTCGTTAATATTCGTCTTTGTCCAGTGCTTCTGAAAATAACTTTAGGTGATAATTTTATTATAATTGTAGTCATTTTCGCCAGTTCGCTAGCAGGACGAAGTAAATATTTTAACTTTTCCTACAAATACCACCTTCATTTTATCCAATAAATGTACTGTTCATCGGAATCAACCTGATTTAGATTTGATTTAACATAATTTTAACAATCGGAATTTCCAAAATAAAGTACGGTTTTGCCGTATTAATTTGACCTTCATCGAATATGTTAAAATTCTATCAGGTAAAACCCTTATTTGACGATAGGATTTTGACCCAATCTGTTTTTCCTACAAAAGATATATGGGTATTTGTCGTAAATTTATATTGCAATTGAAAAGTAATCAATGTTGAATTTTTCAACCGTCTATGATGGATATCATTGATTACATATATAATGTAATGTAAGTTTGATTTGTGAGGAATTGAAGATAGAAATATTTCATTCTGAACAAAATTAAATTTATAATGAGTTTGAAACTCAATTGTAGCATCCCAAATGCTTATGTACTTGACCGATTGCTTTAGCTTCGGTATACAACCTAACAACCACATATCCCATGTAGCCTGATCGGCTATGACCATCCCCACTTGAGACGTTGCGGTTATGCCGTTTCGTTTATATATTATGATTTGATTGAAAATAAACTACTCTAACTAGTAGTGTGTTAACTAATATTAATTTTAAACCATTTATTATGAAAAATTTAGTTTTATGCGCATTAGCGCTTATGATTGGAACCGTTGGTTTCGCACAATTTAATGACAGTGATGTTTGGCAGATTGGTATTTTGAATACTTCTGATGTTGATCAAACAGGTTTGTTGAATGATGCCGACTTACTTCAAGTAGGTGTATTGAATGACTCTGATGTAGATCAGGTTGGTGCTTTTAATAGCTCTGCAACATTACAAGTTGGATTAGCCAACGCTTCTGATGTTACTCAAACTGGAATTGGTAACGCATCTTTCGTAGCTCAAATAGGAGCTGGTAACGATAGTGACGTTGATCAATTTGGAGTTGGTAACCTTTCGTTAGTTGGTCAATTAGGTCTATTGAATGTATCTAACGTTGCTCAAATTGGATTCTTTAATGGTTCTGCCGTTGCTCAAATTGGAGCATTTAACGACAGCAACAATTTCCAATTCGGTGCCTTTAATGGTAGTGGAGTATTACAAATTGGACTAGGGAACGACTCTGACGTAATCCAACTTGGATTAGGTAATGGTAGTTTAGTAGGCCAGTTCGGTATCTTAAATGACTCTTATGTTGGTCAATTCGGAGCTTTCAATACTAGTACAGTTGGTCAATTTGGATTAGGTCACACTAGTACTGTGATTCAACTAGGATTAGGAAACAGTTCTTCTGTTACTCAATCAAACTAGTAATATAATTTTTGAAACTAAGTTATAATCTAAAAGTTAGTTTAAGTTATACCTTAGTAATAATTAAAGACTGGTATAAGAGCACATTTAAGAGGGTGCTCTTATACCAACTTTAAAAGACTAAAAGTCCCATTTGCAATGAAAAGATTAAGAATTTTAACATATACGATTCTGTTTCTAGTAGCTAGCCCACTCATGCTAGCACAAACCTACGCTATCGGAAATTCTCCCATTAAATCCGGTAATCTTCAAAACCGGGCCGCTCAGATAAGCTTATTGACTTCTCAAAAAGCAACCGCTTCAAATTCAATCGCGGCGAAAACAAATGCCATATATATTCAACAAGTTGGAAACAATAACGATGTAATTTCAAATACTCGATCTTTGTATAGTAACATTAATTTGGTGCAACGTGGAAGTAATAATGAAGTTGGACTAAATATAACTGCGGGTATTATCAATGAAAATATTTTCCAGAATGGAAGTAATCATAAATTTTTCGACTTTAGTTCGAAAGGAACGATGTTACACAACGCTGCCGTATATCAATCGGGTAGGAATCAAAACCTTCTTTGGTACGGGAACAATTCAATTTCGGAAAAAATGATGATTCGTATGAAAGGGACAAATCAAACGGTAATCATTAGGAATATAAAAAGATAATTCTATTTGCATAGAGTAATTGTACATATGACCATATTATTGGGTTTGCTGCTTTTGTCTGAACATAGCGGAGCACAGATTTATAATACCCAAATTGAAGCCAAAATCAATTTGGAAGCCAACACCGAATTTATCGAAATTACAGGTTCGGCATATAATAAAACTCAACTCAACGAAAGCCTTCGTTATGAGCTTTCAGTTATCAAATATGATCCCATACAGCGAAATTCGTCTAAAAATGAGCAAACTGGGAGAGTCGTGCTTACACCCGGTGACAAACAGAATTTGTCAAAAACCACTATAAATACCAGCGATACAAGTAGGATGATCATACTTATGTTAGTATATAATCTGGATAATAAACTGCTCGGACTAGACAGAGTCGTAATCAACGCAACTGAAGAAGACAAAAAGGCAGCAGCAAAAACCACTAATGTGCGCGTATTTATGCCTGGTGAAACCGTCCAGGATAAGGACGAAGGTATCCTTCTTAGAGGAATTGTTATAGAAGATACGAAAACAAAGCCCGGAAGAGATTTCTATAATCTTTTTTATATCGAATACCGTAATAAAAGTATTAACGGGGAAAAGATCGTTACTATAAAAGAAACTCTGTCGCTTGCCAATAATACAAAGATTGAAGTATTGGTGGGTGATGTAGTAATATTAGAGTTTTTTGTTCGCCCACAGGGGAATTATTTGGAGGCTCTTTCAGATGAAGCCATCCGAAGAGTTAATAATTATTTTGATAATTTGCGAGCAGGAAAATATACTGTTAACCAATATTAATTGATATGTCATGAGAATTATTGTACTTCTATTATTTCTTACCGCGTCCTCATATGGTTTTGGACAACAACTCGTATATACACCTAAGAATCCGGCGTTCGGAGGAGATCCCTTCAATTATACCTGGCTATTAAACTCGGCGAATGCGCAAAATCAGTTTGCCGATGAAACCTCGCAATTTGGAGACCTCGGGGATTTTTCTAGTCTGGACAGTACTTTGAATAATCAACTTCTGGGCCAACAATTTGGTGAAGGAGGCCCACAGGTTGGAACCTCCACGGATGGAAATCTTGAATATGAAGTATTTGAATCGACCGAAGGGTTGGTGATCAATATTTTGGATATCACAACAGGAGAACAAACACAAATTATTATTCCAAACAATTAGAAAGTTGGTATGACAAACTATTATAAATTAATATGTATCATTTTCATGCCTTTTTTCCTTGGAGGATGTGGAGCTTATTGGAATCAGCCCCTCGCACCACAAGAAGCTAGGATAGGAGAGGCTACGGAGCAAACCGAAATATTGAACAACTTACCCGCTCCTGCAACACCTATTGTAGTGGGGGTGTATAATTTTAAGGATCAGACGGGTCAATATAAAAATATTGAAAACGGAAGTACTTTTAGCACCGCCGTCACCCAGGGAGCAACGACCATTCTTATCAAAGCTCTGGAAGATTCCAAATGGTTTAGACCCATCGAGCGAGAAAACCTGGGAAATTTACTGAATGAAAGAAATATAATAAGAACCACAAGAGCCGATTATAGAAATTCGCCGAACGATCCTGTTCAGAAACTAAATCCTATGTTGTTCGCTGGAATTTTGCTGGAAGGTGGTGTGATCTCCTACGATTCGAATATATTGACCGGAGGTGCAGGTGCCAGGTATTTTGGTGTTGGAGGCTCAACTCAATATCGTCAGGACCGAATAAGTGTATACCTGAGAGCGGTTTCAACCGGCACAGGGGAAGTTTTGAAAACGGTAAACGTTTCAAAAACAATTCTATCACAAGGAGTGGATGTTGGCATTTTTAGATATGTGAACTTCCAGCGATTGCTTGAGGTGGAAACGGGCTACACAAAAAACGAGCCTACTCAACTAGCGGTTCAGGAGGCCATTGAGAAAGCCGTACAGCTATTGATTATCGAAGGAATAAAAGACGAATTATGGTCCACAAAAGAAGGTGAGGAAAAAAACAAAGAGATTGTCGATCAATACCTGTTGGAACAGGAACTGGAACAATCTACCGGACTTTATGAACGAAAATTTTTGAAGCATAATTTCAGGCACACGGCCAATGTTAATTTGGGAATGGCACTTGTTGACGGAGATTTCACAACCGGACTTCTCGATTTCAAAGCCGGTTTGGGATATAAGTATAGACTTATACCCGAATTGAGCGTGGGCATCGATGCCCAAATTATGAAATTGAATTCAAATTCAGAGACCATTGATTGGTGGCTGACTGAAAATTTCCTCGTTGAGTATAACGTCCTTCCGCACGATAGATTATCACCCTTTCTTTACGCTGGACCGGGGATAGCCATGTTCGCAGATGCTAGCCCAGGAGAATTACTGGATAGATGGGACGCTTTCGTCACCTTTAAAATGGGGGCCGGAGTCGAATATGCAGTTTCAGATCGAATCTCCTTTACACTAAGCGCCGATTGGAGTACCCCTTTTACCGATAGACTTGACGATGTGCTAAACGGAAGGCGCGACGATTACTTTTATAATTTCGGAGTTGGTTTGAACTACCATTTCGGATCCAGTAAAACTAAATTAAAAATTAACCAATAGTATATTGATGAAAAATCCAAGTAGAATATATTTTAAGTTGCTGGGAGTGCTTTTGGTTCTCTTATTTGCTTGTAATGAAGATAGAATTGGCGAAAATGAATTCGGATCCATTAAAGGAACGGTCGTCGCTTCAGGTAATAATGCACCCCTACCCAATGTGCGAATTTCCACAAACCCGGTTTCAAGTACGGTGTTTACAGATTCACTGGGTAAATATTTGATAGAAAATGTACCAGTTGGTGAATATGCCGTAGAAGCAAGAATTGACGGCTATATTGCAGATTTCGAGCCTACTGTGGTGGAAGCTGGCGTTCCCGTAGTGGTGGTTTTCGAATTGGATCCGTCTACGGCCAATAACAGACCTCCAATGGCACCAGAGTTAATTGCTCCGGCAGAAAACGAGGTATTGCAAAGCATCGAAGCCGTATTTGAATGGTCTACTACAGATCCCGAAGAGGATCCGCTTACCTTTAGCCTGGAACTTCGGAACGATCGAAATGATGATGTACTCCTGTTCTCAGATATTACAGACTCCACATTTACCTATTCACCTTTGATCCTGGGAGCGAAATACTTCTGGCAGGTTTCCGCAAGTGATGACATCAACGATCCGGTGTTGAGTCCGGTCGGGACCTTTGAAGTGATTAGTGCTCCAATTGACAACCGGTTTTTATTTGTTCGGAATATCAACGGCAATAACGTAATTTTCTCTGCGGATGAAGATGGAGCTGAATTTCAACTTACTTCTTCCGAATTGAATAGTTACCGTCCCAGAAGAAATGTAGCGGCCAATAAAATAGCCTTCCTGCAATCAAACGGAGCAGAGGTAGATATCTTTACTATGAATAGAGATGGAACCAATAAAACACAAGTGACCAACAGCACTAAGCCCAATGGCTTTAATTTGAATGAGATCAATTTCTCCTGGCCTCCTGACAGCGATAAAATTTACTTTCCACAATTGGATAAATTGTATATGATTAACTCAAATGGTCAGGGCATAGACCTGGTCTATCAAACCACTGATGGCTCTCTTATTTCAGAAGTTGATGTAAGCGAAACAGATGACCTAATCGCCTTAAAGACGAACAATCTGGATGGGTACGACATCTCTATTTTTACCATCGATTTTGACGGAACTATATTGAAGACGCTCATAACGGGTCTGCCAGGTGCAGCCAGCGGCCTCAATCTGTCCGTAACCAACAACTTCCTGGTGTATAGCTATGATGTATCCGGTTTTGAGAGTTCGACCTATAGAAGATTGGAATCAAGAATATTTGTTTACGACATCGTAGCAGATACCACTACCGATGTTTCGGGGAATCAACCGGCTGGCACCAATGACCTGGAGCCCATTTTTTCACCAAATGAAGCATTTGTCATATTTACCAATACCTCGAATGATGGTATTTCAGAAAGATTTATTTACCGCCTGGAAATAGGAGAAGCCGATTCTCGCGAATTACTTTACAGCAACTCCTTTATGCCGGATTGGGAATAATGCTAACTAACCAGTTAAAAAAAGCGTCCCGAACTTTCGGGACGCTTTTGCATGTTGTATTTTTGTCGCTCTAAGTAATCGGTATGAGCGAAGAAGTATCAAAACGATATTCCCAAAGAGGTGTTTCGGCGTCAAAAGAAGATGTGCATAACGCCATCAAAAATGTGGATAAAGGTCTCTTTCCAAAAGCCTTCTGCAAAATCGTACCCGATGATCTTACCGGGAGTCAAGAGCACTGCCTTATCATGCATGCCGACGGAGCAGGTACCAAATCCTCACTCGCCTATATGTATTGGAAGGAAACTGGTGATATTTCGGTTTGGAAAGGTATCGCGCAAGACGCACTCATCATGAATATTGATGATCTGCTTTGTGTTGGTGCCGTAAATAATATCCTGTTGTCTTCCACTATTGGACGAAACAAAAACCTGATTCCCGGCGAGGTCATTTCAGCAATTATCAATGGAACCGAAGCGCTTATTGAAGAGCTACGGAAGTTTGGCGTTGAAATCCATTCGACAGGTGGTGAAACCGCGGACGTCGGAGATCTTGTTCGCACCATCATTGTAGACTCTACGGTGACCGCTCGTATGAAACGGAGTGATGTGATCGACAATGCCAATATACAAGCCGGTGATGTGATCGTGGGACTAGCCTCATTTGGACAGGCGACCTACGAAACTGAATATAACGGCGGAATGGGAAGCAATGGTTTGACCAGTGCGCGTCACGATGTTTTTCATAAGCTCTTGGCCCAAAATTCCCCGAAAGTTTTGATCATGCCGTACCCGAAGACCTTGTCTATTCCGGATCCAAAAAATTGACTGATGCCGTCCCGGAAAGTCCTCTGAATGCAGGTAAATTAGTTTTATCACCTACCCGAACCTATGCGCCGGTGATCAAGGAGGTACTGTCGCGATTCACTAATAAAGAAATTCATGGGATGGTTCATTGTAGTGGAGGAGCGCAAACCAAAATTCTCCACTTTATTGATAATCTTCATATAATTAAGGACAATTGTTCGAGGCTCCCCCCTTGTTCAAGCTCATCCAGGAGGAAAGTGGTACACAATGGAAAGAAATGTATCAGGTATTTAATATGGGGCATCGCATGGAATTATATGTTCCTGAAACAATTGCTTCAGAAATCATTAAAATTTCACAATCGTTTAACGTAGACGCCCAGATCATAGGCCGCGTTGAATCTTCCGCAACCAAAAAGCTCACCATCAAATCTGAATTTGGACAGTTTGAATATTAGAGCCAATATTTAAACTGAAGGATTACCCATTCAATTAAAAGAACTTTGCCATTTACAACCATCTATTCGGCTGCACATCCAATGGACACCAATGGAATATTTTCGATTAAAAAATTGTAAATTTGCTCGATTATACTCTCATATGTTAGAAAAACTTCAAATAATAAAACAACGGTTCGACGAGGTAAGTGACCTGATCATTCAACCGGATATTATGACCGATCAAAAACGATATGTCCAACTGAATAAAGAGTACAAGGATCTTCGTTTACTCATGGATAAGCGGGAAGAGTACATCACCTTAACCCATAATTTGACTGAAGCCGAAGAAATCATTTCAGATGGAAGTGATGCTGAAATGGTTGAAATGGCTAAAATGCAATTGGATGAAGCAAAAGCGCGCATTCCCGAACTGGAAGAAGAAATTAAATTCATGCTTATTCCAAAAGATCCTGAAGATTCCAAGAATGCAGTGATGGAAATTCGCGCCGGAACCGGTGGAGATGAAGCCAGTATCTTTGCCGGAGATCTGTTCCGAATGTATTCCAAATATTGTGAAAGTAAAGGATGGAAAACCAGTGTTGTCGATTTTAGTGAAGGTACAAGTGGCGGATTTAAAGAAATTCAGTTTGAAATTGAAGGTGACGATGTCTATGGAACCTTAAAGTTTGAAGCCGGAGTGCATCGGGTACAACGGGTGCCTCAAACAGAGACCCAGGGGAGTGTGCATACCAGTGCAGCAACGGTAATGGTGTTCCCGGAAGCTGAAGAATTTGATGTAGAAATAGATCCAAAAGAAGTGCGAGTCGATTATTTTCTGCTCTTCGGGACCCGGAGGACAGTCGGTGAATACCACCTATTCGGCGGTGCGTTTAACCCACGAACCAACAGGTTTGGTCGCTCAATGCCAGGATCAGAAATCACAACATAAGAACAAGGAAAAAGCTTTTAAAGTATTGCGTTCCCGATTGTACGATCTGGAATTGGCCAAAAAACAAGCTGAAGATTCCATAAAACGCGGCTCTATGGTTACCAGTGGAGATCGAAGTGCAAAAATTAGAACCTATAATTATTCGCAGGGACGGGTTACAGAGCATAGAATTGGACTTAACCTTGTACGATTTGAGCAATATTATTGACGGGGATATTCAGAAAATTATTGATGAATTGCAATTGGTAAGTAATACTGAAAAACTAAAAGAATCCGGTGAAGCTTTTTAAAAGTTTGAAAAATGACTACAATCAACTTATTTCGAAATTCATCGCAAGAAGTCCTTTCTCTGTATGGGCTTGGACGTCGATCTCAATAAGATCCCAAAGCACTTGCTGGAAGCCGAAGATCCTATTTTTGCCTTCAATAAAGCGATTATCGATGCCACGCATCACCTGGCGGTTGCCTATAAACCCAATATTGCTTTTTATGAGGCCTACGGCCTATAAGGTTGGAAGTCGCTCGAAAAGACCATCAACTATTTAAATGAAAATCATCCGAACGTTTTTACGATTGCCGATGCGAAACGGGGGGATATTGGGAACACAAGTGCCCGATATGCCAAAGCCTTTTTTGAAGATCTGGGTTTCGATGCGGTCACTGTCGCACCCTATATGGGGAAGGACTCGGTGGAACCGTTTCTGACCTTTGAAGGAAAACACACTATTTTGTTAGCACTTACTTCAAATGAAGGGGCTTTCGATTTTCAAACCCTAATAATTGATGGAAAGGAAGTATACAAAACGGTTTTAAGCACCTCCAAAGCCTGGAAGCATACGGAAAATTTGATGTATGTGGTAGGTGCCACCAAAGCCGAATATTTAGCCGAGATTCGAAAGATCATCCCGATAGCTTTTTCTTGGTACCGGGAGTGGGAGCCCAGGGCGGAAGCCTTTCGGAAGTTTGTAAATACGGAATGACAAAAGATGTTGGGTTGCTTATCAATTCTTCCCGCGGAATCATTTACGCCTCCAATGGAATGGATTTTGCTGAAGCTGCACTGCGGCGGCAAAAAACTTCAGCAGCAAATGGCAGATATACTAAATGCTCGTTAAAGATCAATTAAACAGGAAAATTGAATTCGTTGCAGTTCCAAAACGAATCGTATCCCTGGTTCCTTCACAAACCGAATTAATGGTAGATCTAGGCCTCAGAGAAAGCTTGACAGGCATTACAAAATTTTGCGTACATCCCAAGGACTTACGCAACGAAATTGAGGTCGTAGGAGGTACAAAAACGGTACATTTCGATAAGATCTATTCGCTGCGGCCAGATATCATTATTTGCAATAAGGAGGAGAATACCGAAGAAATGGTGCAAGAGTTGGAAGCAATTGCACCGGTGTGGGTGAGTGATATTATTACGGTGGCGGATAGTCTGGAAATGATCTGGTTATTGGGCGAATTGTTTGGAGTGGCAGGGAAGGCTTCAGAAATTCTAGAAAATATCACTTCGGAAAAAAATTCGTTTGAGAAATTCATTTCGGGTAAAGCTATTAAGGATGTGGCCTATTTGATCTGGAAAAACCCGTATATGGCGGTTGGAGATCACACCTTTATCAATTCCTTATTACAGCTGAATAATTTTCAGAATATCATTTCTGAAAAGCGGTATCCCGAAGTTTCCCACGATCAGTTGAAAGAAGCAGATTTAGTGCTTCTATCTTCCGAACCCTTTCCTTTTAAAGAAAAAGATGTTCAGGAATTAAAGTGAAAAAATAAACGCCGAGGTCCGGTTGGTCGACGGCGAATATTTTAGTTGGTACGGATCGAGATTACAGACCGCGTTTCAATATTTCAGGACACTGCATTAATCGCTGCAAATTCTTCCGAAGAAAATCGAAGCCTTACTTGATTACTTTTACTGTTTTTGAAGCGTCCCCTGAGGTAACTTTCACCAAATAGGCTCCCGAACTCAATTCACTCAAGTCCAGACTGGGTGAAATGGCGTTGGGATTGGCTGTATGAACCAATTTGCCCAGAATATCGTAGACCTGAACCGTATCTGATAATTATCTGCGAACGGATGTTTAATACATCGCTAAACGGGTTAGGGTACACTTCGACATTGCTGATGGAAATGTCATCAATTCCAATTATAGATTGTCCAAAAGATTACGTTGTCCAACCAATAGTTATTGGTAGCATCGATGGAGAAAAAGTCAATGGCACCTAAGGTGGCATCTGCCTGAAATGGTACCCGAATGGTGTTTACATGAGTACCATCAACAGTCAACTCATAGGTTAAGGCGTATCAGATCAAAATTTATAAATACCTGGAAACCAGGCGTCCTCCGGGTAGGTACCCGTCTCACCGGTAGTTTGGTCTTCCACTACGCCGGGAGCTGCGCCGGCATTATTGAAGTAAATATTACTGGAATTGAACACTCCGGCACCACCTGCTCCTGCACCTTGAAAACCGGTCCCGGGATCTTCAGTTTCACCTTGTACGTTAAAGTATCCCGTACTACCTCCGGTAATGTACATTTCGAAGTCCAAAAAGTAATCTCCACTAGTTACGTTTCCTAAAATAAGAAGCGCATCTTGAACGGAATCGGGTCCAATATAACCGGCCTGAGAACCGATCGCTATATCATTTACAATAAGGATACCAGACCCATCATCGGGAACTCCAGACCAGGTAGACCATACCGTAGGGTTTTGAAGTCCCATATCGCCCAAGGCATAAAATTCAAAATCGTCTTCTATGATCTGTGCGTTTGCCGAGAAAGCTAAAACAGCAATGGCTAATGTCAATACGTAATTCGTTTTCATGAGATTTAATTTTTATGGGTTAGTATTTTATGATTTTGACCGTCTTAGAGGTGTTGCCAATGGTCACTTTTACCAAATATACACCTTCACTTAGTTGATGTACATCCAAACTGGGAGAAATAGTTTCGGGCGTTGCTTCAATTACTAGTTTTCCCAAAACATCGTAAACTCGAATTTCATCAATGACTGTAGCCGACTGGATATTGAGAATATCAGTAACCGGATTGGGAAAGAGTGTGATATCTGCAGGTGAAAAGTCCTCCACGTCAAATATCAATGGCTCGAAGTAAAAAAGATTCTCCAGCCAATAGTTATTATTGGCGTCTATTGAGAAGAAATTAATGGCTCCCAAAGTATCATCTTCCTGAAATGGAACGGGATTACTATTAACAACGTTACCATTGATGGTAATCGTGTAATTTAAATTATCCACGTCAAAATAGATACTTACCGGGAACCAAACATCCTCCGGGTAACTGGCTGTTTCACCTGTTGTTTGATCTTCGAATGTTCCCGGAGCTCCACCGCCTTGATTAAAATATAAGTTGCCGGAATTGAAAACCCCTAAACCGCCATTCCCGGCACCCTGATAGCCCGTGTTTGTATTAGTTTCGGTTTCACCTTGAATATTAAAATATCCTGTGCTGCCTCCCGTGATATACATCAGGAAATCCAGCTGATAAATACCGGCGGTAATGTTTCCAAGTATGAGTAGTGCGTCTTGGCCGGAATTGGGTCCAATATAACCCACCTGACTTCCACCATTTGTAGTGATTATTATACCTCCTCCCGAGGCAGGGTCCCCATCCCAAGTGGACCATATAAAAGGATTTTGTGTCCCCATATCACCTAGGTCATAGGATTCGAAATCGTCTTCAAATACAATCGGTCCAGGTGTACCGGAATAATAATGAACATTGTCAAGCCAAAAATGGTTATTGGCGTCGATAGAGAAGAAATCAATACCACCCAACACTTCATCATCTTGGAAACCCACAGGGTTGGCGTTGACCAAATTATCATCTACAGTCATTTGGTAGGTGGGTGGGCTCACCGTCAAGTCAAAATATATGGAAACAGGGAACCAGGAATCTTCTGGATAGGTTCCGGTTTCGCCGGTGGTTTGGTCTTCTACCACACCGGGAGCGGCTCCTGCATTATTAAAATAGATATTACTTGAGTTAAATACGCCATTATTGTCAAAAGCTTGACAGCCCGTGGATATATTTATTTCGGTCATGCCCTGAATATTAAAATACCCTGTACTGCCACCGGTAATATACATCTCCCATTGTAAGGTATATTCCCCCGATGTCTGGTTTCGAAGATCCAACATGACATCCTGGACAGAACCTGGCCCCACATAACCTGATTGGTTGTCTATTGAAATATCATTAACTACAAGAATGCCACCTCCATTTCCGGGGTCTCCATCCGAGGTGGACCAGATTTCACAGGTTGGTACCTGACCAATAGGGTAGGATTCAAAATCATCATAAAAGATGGTTTGCGCATTGCTAGTGAAGGCCAGCACAAAGATTAGTAATACGGAAGTGTAGCAATTTTTCATAGCGTAAAAATTTTTCGAACCCAATTAGGCTACATTAAAAATAGAACAGTTTTTATTTGATCACTTTTATAGTTTTTGATGCATCTCCCATAGTTACTTTCACCAAGTAAGCTCCAGAATTTAAAACACTCATGTCAATACTTGGAGAAATAGCGCCGGGAGAAGTTTCAAGAATCAATTTCCCTAATACATTATAAATAGCGACGGCATCTATGGACACTACCGATTGAATATGCAATACATCTTGTACGGGATTGGGGTATATGCTGAAGGTATTCGCGTCGAAAACATCGATACCTAGAGGTGGTCCCTTAACAAAGAGTACATCATCCAGCCAATAGTTGTTGTTTGCGTCAATAGAAAAGAAGTCAATCCCACCCAGAGTCGCATCGGCTTGAAATGGGACAGGATTTTGATTTACTAAATTTTCATCTACCCAAATTTGATACGTAAGTAGATTTACGTCAAAATGAAATTGTACCCGAAACCAATTGTCTTCCGGATAAGTACCGGTTTCGCCCGTCGTTTGATCTTCGAAAACCCCCGGCGCTGCCCCGGCATTGTTAAAATACATATTGCTGGAATTAAAAACTCCATTTCCGCTGCCGGGTATCACTATTTCTCCCTGGACATTAAAATAGCCTGTGCTACCCCCGGTAATGTACATTTGGAAAGACAAGGTATATTCTCCGCTGGTTCTATTTCCCAATAGTAGCACACAATCCTGAACTGAGTCGGGTCCAATATAGCCCGATTGAGAACCACCGAAAACTATATCGTCCACCACCTGGAGATTGGAGCCATCGTCGCAAACTCCAGAAAAGACATTCCAAACGGTTGGATTTTGACATCCCATATCACCTAAGGAGTAGGATTCAAAATCGTCTTCGATGATCTGAGCGTTTAGTGAAAGACTAATTAAAAGAAGAACGAGCAAAGAAATGGAGAATTTTTTCATGGGGTTGGTTTTAATTTGTACAAAGTATATCTCGACTCAGACGGGGATATATGTTTCCGAGCTTCGCGTCTCAACTAAAGGTACAAAAAAACCCTGATTTTCAGGGTTTTAATATTGGTAAGTGCTATGGTGATATAGCTGCAACGAACTAAAATGTGCGCTTTTTTGTTAGTCCTGCAATACAAACACCTTCCTCAGAAGGTCGGTGGTACGTGATGAAATTCGGGTTCGTATCTGTTTCTCTTCCACGGCAATCATTTTGTATACGCCTTTAAGCGCCTCGTTGGTTACATAATCTGTGAGGTCTGGATTGACGGGATTCACAAACGGAATGGCATTGTATTTATTGATGATATTAGCCCATATTTGATCAGCACCCACCTTCGCAAACGAATTTTGGATCACCGGATTGAATTGATCGTAAAGAGCGGCATTTGTTTTACCCTGCAAATAGTTGGTCGCTGAATTGTCGGGTCCTAATAATATATTTTTGGCATCATTGAAGGTGATCTCCTTTACAGCATTCACAAAAATGGGCGTTGCCTCCTTTACGGCATCTTCTGCTGCTCTATTAAGCACGATCAAACCCTGGTCTGCGAGATTGCCAAGGCCGATATCGCGTAATGTTTTGTCTACTTTTTGTAATTCCTCCGGCAGCAGTATTTTAACCAGTTGGTTTTTATAAAAACCATCCTTTCGTGTGAGTTTTGAAACTTGTTTGTTGATTCCGAAGTCAAGCGCCTGCCGTAGTCCCCCGGCGATCATCACATCACTTACACCCCCATTACCTGGAATTGTACCCACAACATTTTGAAGTTCATCACAGGAAATAAAGAATATGGAAAGAGACAGGATATATAGTTTTTTTCGAAGCATGGTAGTAGATTTTAAATAAAGGTAAAAAAAAGACCCTTCGATGGAAGGGTCTTTTCTTAATTTATAAGATGTTTCTTATTTGATAACTTTTACAGTTTTAGAAGCACCTCCAATAGTAACTTTCACTAAGTAAGCTCCAGAGTTTAAAACACTCATGTCAATACTTGGAGAAATAGCGTCAGGAGTAGTTTCAAGAACTAATTTTCCTAATACATCATATACAGCAATTGCATCTACAGCAGCAGCAGAACGGATGTTCAATACATCTTGTACTGGGTTAGGATATACGCTAAAGTTTGTAGCAGAGAAATCATCTGTTCCTACTAATGGACCCAAATCGAAAATTAGGTTGTCCAACCAGTAGTTGTTGTTAGCATCGATAGAGAAGAAGTCAATTCCACCTAAAGTAGCATCTGCCTGGAAAGGAACCGGAGCGGCGTTTACGTCTGTACCGTCAACAGTCATAACATAAGTTAAGGCATCAACATCGAAGTAGATAGAAACAGGGAACCAAGCATCTTCTGGATACGTACCAGTCTCACCAGTAGTTTGATCTTCAACTACACCAGGAGCAGCACCAGCGTTGTTGAAGTAAATGTTACTAGAGTTAAATACTCCACCACCACCTGCTCCAGCACCTTGGAAACCAGTTCCAGGATCTTCAGTCTCACCTTGTATATTGAAATATCCAGTGCTACCACCAGTAATATACATGTCGAAAACTACATGGTAATCTCCAGAAGTTTCATTTCCTAAAACAAGAATAACATCTTGAACAGATCCTGGTCCAACATAACCAGATTGTACACCCTGTGCGATATCATCTACAACCAAAAGGTTTGAACCGTCATCTGGAACACCAGACCATACAGACCATACAGTTGGATTTTGAAGACCCATGTCACCTAAGGCATAGAATTCAAAATCGTCTTCGATAATTTGTGCATTAACTCCTAATGACAAAGTAAAAGCAGCTAAAGCTAATAAGTAAATTTTTTTCATAATGTTTAAATTTTTAGTTGTTCTTAATTATTCAGCCAATATACAATATTTTTACAAAAAACAAACTCCTTTACTATTTTTTTAACGTTAAAGAAAGTCGATTAATCCCGCTACCTTGTTGCTAAATTCGTAAATTTGTTCGAAGAATATTTTAAGTAATTATTCATGCAACAACAAACACCTTACATTCCAAAGAATAAAGTTCGAATTGTTACTGCAGCTTCCTTATTTGATGGTCACGATGCCGCTATCAATATTATGCGCCGTATTATCCAGTCTACAGGAGTTGAAGTCATACACTTGGGTCATGACCGAAGTGTGGAAGAGGTCGTAAATACTGCAATACAGGAAGATGCGAACGCCATAGCGATGACCTCTTATCAAGGTGGGCATAAGGAGTATTTTAAGTATATGTACGATTTGTTGCAGGAAAAAGGGGGAGAGCATATTAAGATCTTTGGCGGTGGCGGCGGTGTAATTTTACCTTCGGAAATAAAGGAATTGATGGATTATGGGATCACGCGTATCTATTCTCCCGATGATGGGCGAACCATGGGTCTGCAGGGAATGATCAACGATCTGGTGGAACAAAGTGATTATCCCATTGGTGATCCATTAAACGGTGAAGAAGCCCAACTTTCAGCAAAAATACCGGGGGCAATTGCACGTGTGATCTCTTCGGCAGAGAACTTTCCCGAGGTTGCCAGAGACATTCTACAGGAAATCCATAAGAAGAACAAGGCTATCAATGACCCCAGTACTTGGAATCACTGGAACCGGAGGTTCGGGCAAGTCTTCTTTGGTGGACGAACTCGTACGAAGGTTTTTAATCGATTTTCCTGAAAAGACCATAGGCCTTATTTCTGTGGATCCATCCAAGAGGAAGACGGGAGGAGCACTATTAGGAGACCGCATTCGCATGAACGCCATCAATTCTCCCCGGGTATATATGAGGAGTTTGGCAACCCGCCAAACGCAATCTGGCACTGTCCAAATATGTGGGAGAAGCGATTGAAGTACTGAAAGCGGCCGAATACGACCTTATTATATTGGAAACTTCAGGGATTGGTCAAAGCGATACGGAAATTCTGGACCACAGCGATGTTTCCTTATATGTGATGACGCCTGAGTTTGGTGCCGCCACTCAGTTGGAAAAGATCGATATGCTCGATTTTGCCGATCTGGTAGCCATCAATAAATTTGATAAAAGAGGTTCTCTCGATGCCTTGCGCGATGTCAAAAAACAGTATGTGCGCAATCACCAACTATGGGATACCCCGGCAGATCAACTTCCGGTGTATGGTACTATTGCCTCTCAATTCAACGATCCGGGAACGAACAAATTATACAAGGCCGTGATGGATACATTGGTGGAAAAAACCGGCGCCGATCTGAAAAGCACTTTTGAGATGGGTGACGAGATGAGTGAAAAGATCTTTGTGATCCCACCAGCACGTACGCGATATCTTTCAGAAATTTCTGAAAATAACAGGGCCTACGATAAAAAGGCGGACGATCAGGTTGAAGTAGCTCAGAAACTCTACGGAATTTATAAGACCCTGGAAAGTCGTTTCAGGCACTGCTCCACAATTTGATAAAGCGGGTATTGTTTCAGAAAGCATAATTACTTCCGAAGAAAACAAAAATCTACTCAAACTTTTGCTCGCCGAATTCGATCGCGTTAAAATGGATCTGGACCCCTATAATTGGGAAATTATAACTCAGTGGGCAGAAAAGGTGCAGCGGTATAAAGATCCGGTCTACACCTTTAAAGTACGGGGAAAGGAATTACAAATCGATACCCATACCGAATCCTTGTCGCACAGCCAAATTGCAAAGGTGGCCCTGCCTAAATATAAGGCCTGGGGGGATCTGTTGCGATGGAACCTTCAGGAAAATGTACCGGGAGAATTTCCGTATACCTCCGGACTGTATCCCTTTAAAAGAACCGGGGAAGACCCTGCCCGAATGTTTGCAGGCGAAGGTGGCCCCGAGCGAACCAACCGTCGTTTTCATTATGTAAGTTTAGGATTGCCAGCCAAGCGACTATCTACGGCCTTTGATAGTGTTACACTTTACGGAAATGACCCGGGTCTTCGTCCCGATATCTATGGAAAAATAGGAAATGCCGGGGTGTCCATCTGCTGTCTGGACGATGCCAAAAAGCTATATTCGGGTTTTGATCTCAGTCATCCTATGACTTCGGTGAGTATGACCATCAACGGTCCGGCTCCTATGCTTTTGGGATTTTTTATGAATGCCGCGATCGATCAGAACTGTGAAAAATATATCGTCGAGAACAGAGCTCGAAAAGGAAGTTGAGAAAAAAATTGCGGGACTATTTAAAGGTAAAACCCGCCCCAAATATCAGGGAGACTTACCTGAGGGGAATAATGGGTTAGGACTTATGCTTTTAGGTACAACGGGCGATAAAGTCTTAGATCCCGAAGTCTATGACCGTATCAAAATAGAAACCTTAAAGCAGGTACGCGGAACTGTACAGGCCGATATTTTGAAGGAGGATCAGGCACAGAACACCTGTATTTTTTCTACTGAATTTGCCCTTCGGTTGATGGGAGATGTACAGGAATATTTTATTGAGAACCAGGTTCGCAACTTCTATTCGGTTTCCATTAGCGGCTATCATATTGCCGAGGCGGGAGCAAACCCCATTACGCAATTGGCTTTTACGTTGTCCAATGGATTTACCTACGTGGAATACTACCTGAGCCGTGGCATGGACATCAATAAATTTGGTCCTAATTTGTCCTTTTTCTTCAGTAACGGAATCGATCCGGAATACTCGGTGATTGGTCGGGTGGCGCGAAAGATCTGGGCGAAGGCTCTTAAAGATAAATACAACGCCAATCCCAGGGCGCAAATGTTAAAGTATCATATTCAGACTTCGGGACGTTCCCTGCATGCTCAGGAAATCGATTTTAATGATATTCGTACCACGCTTCAGGCCTTGTATGCTATTTACGACAATTGTAATTCATTGCATACCAACGCTTATGATGAAGCGATAACTACACCCACCGAAGAAAGTGTGCGACGTGCGATGGCCATTCAGTTGATCATTAACAAGGAGTTGGGCTTGGCCAAGAATGAAAACCCCATTCAGGGTTCCTTTATTATCGAAGAATTGACCGATCTGGTCGAAAGTGCGGTGTTGGAAGAATTCGACAGGATCACGGAAAGAGGTGGGGTCTTAGGGGCAATGGAAACCATGTACCAGCGCAGTAAGATTCAGGAGGAAAGCTTGTATTATGAGACTTTGAAGCACAATGGTGAGTTTCCAATTATAGGTGTAAATACCTTTTTAAGCAGAAAAGGTTCTCCCACCATTTTACCTGCTGAAGTGATTCGCGCAACGGAAGAAGAAAAACAATACCAAATTGAAGTGGTCAGAAAACCTAAATGCCAATAATGAAACAATCGTTTCCGAATTATTGAAGGATCTGCAACAGAAATCGGTGAACAACGAGAATATTTTTGAAGCCCTCATGGAAGCGTGTAAATATTGCTCACTGGGACAGATCACGAATGCCCTTTTTGCCGTAGGAGGCCAGTATCGAAGAAATATGTAAGCAGAGAGCCACTTTTTAAAACCGTAGCGCATTAATAAGTGTGCGAATCGCTCACCCTGAGGCGTATGTTCAAACCTTTGAAAACTAAGCGATCCAAATTATAACGACCTTATCTCACTGTTAGTTGGACTCCCATGTAATGTTCGCGCTAACTTTATTCTGAAAATAATTTCAAAACACGACAAAAAATTGTATATTTGTGACAAATGTCGTGATTATGAAAAAAGGAAAGGTCATTAACCTCGTCCAGGAGCCTGAAGTTTTTTATTCTTTGCAGAACAAGTATGACAGGATCGTGAGTGTTTTGGGGGGTAGCGCTCAGGTTGGGCATACGGTTAACAGTGATATTGATCTTATTCATATCACCCGTACCGGTTTGCCAAAATCGGTGGTAGTTACTGTAAGTGCCATTTTAGGTATTTCCATGGAAAAGATGAGTAGTTTGCTTCATGTTTCACATAGAACAATTCAGCGAAAAGGAGATCATGAGTTACTCAACGTCTACAGCACCGAACAAATTCTTGAAATTGCGACGGTCATTTCCCGTGGTATTGAAGTGCTGGGAACCATAGACAATTTTACAAAGTGGCTACATAAGGAGATTCGGGCCTTAAACTATAAAAAGCCAATCGATTATCTGGACACCAGTTTTGGGGCGCAACTTATCAAAGATATTTTGGGCAAAATTGAACATGGTATTTATTAAATTCCGGGTTGCTGTGAAGATCTATAGAGTAGCCAAAAAGAAATTTGTAAGAGATTTGAGCGGCGAGGGAGCCCGCTTATATGGTGGTCGATGGAATAGGAAAGGTAGTTCCATGCTTTATTTTTCTGAACATCTGTCGCTTTGCGTTTTGGAGTTGTTGACCCGAATTGATTATGAATTTCTTAGCGAGGATTACTCCTTTATCGAGGTCGAAATATCGGAAAAATCGATCGATTCAATTTCACAAATGAAGCCTATTTCAACGACTGGCGTCGGGATCCGCCGGTTTCCGCCACCACGACTTCGGATCGGAGTGGTTGACCAAAAGCGGACTTCTGGCACTGTCCGTTCCTTCTGCGGTATTGCCAACCGAGTTAAATATCTTGATTAATCCGAATCACCCATTGGTATCGAAGTTTAAGATTATGAAGAGGGACCGCTGGACTTAGATAATCGTATTTTGAAATAATGGATTTCAGCAAAAAAAAAGAATTCTTATAATGTTAACATCCAGCTACGTTGTAACTTTCGAAATTTTTTAAGTTCATTTCGCAAAATGGGAAGAAAGTCTTTCCCGTTACTGTTAGTGTGTTCAAGACGCTCACAATTTTTGTAGAGTAGATTGGTCAGACGAGTTACTGAGGCGGCATATTTGTGTTTTTCTTCGGAAAATGGGTGATTCTCGGCCTTCAGAATTTCCGGTGCCAGTGAAATCGATTGTTGTACAATGTCTCCGGTGAAATAAATGTGAGATTTTCTTTTCCGTCTTTTGCAAGGGAGCTAGATCGTGTACAAGATAATTTGAAATACTTCGTCGATAGGGTAAATATATCCATAGCCTTCTTATACATAGCGGATTGGGGAAAACTGTTTGGGAAATTGCAGGTATCATTTTTATCTGACAATTTCTTTATTCAAAGCAATCCAAATTTAGCAACAAGAATCTACACTTTACTATCGATTTTAAAGTAAAGTGTATATTTGCTTTAATAATTATGTTTTTACGTTATAATATTTTATTAATATGAAAATAGATTCGCTTAATTGGAATATATTAAATTGCCTTCAGGAGAATGCGAGAATGTCGAATGCCGAGATAGGCCGAAGAGTAGGTATAAGTTCACCGGCAGTGAATGGAACGGGTAAAGAAAATGGAAGATGCAGGTATTATTCATTCGTATAAAACCATAATTTCTCCATTTGCACAGGATATCAGCTTAAAGCGATTATCACCTTAAGGGCCTTTATGGGAATGCTTAAACCCTTTTTGGAAAAAGTAAAGACCTACGATGAGGTTATCAATTGCTATCGGATTACCGGAAATGAGAATATAGTGATGGAGGTGGTTTTAAAGAATCAGAAGCATTTGGAATCTTTTATTGATCAGTTAATTAAGCTATGGGGAGACAAAAACCCAAATAGTGCTTTCACAGGTTGTAGACAAATAAGGCGATTAAACGAATTATTTAACAATAGTCATTCTTTGATTATGAGATGAGGGACTTTGTCGAGATCCCAATCGATTACCAGTCCGTCCGCCAGGGATTGTGCAATTTTTTTTCCGTATAGATATTCACAGAGGTACAAGGCTGCTTCAAAACTCTTGGCACCACCGGCCGAGGTGATGTATTTTCCGTCGTGAACAAATAAGGACGTCTTTTCGTATGTCCAGTTCCGGAAATCGTTCGCATCGTATCAATATCACTGGGAAACGTTGTGGAAACAGCGGCCTTCCAGCAAACCCTGCTTTCGCTAAAACGAAGGCACCATCGCAGTGGGAGGTCACAAATTGAGCTGTTTCAGAATCTACCTTTTTCACAAAATTGATCATGGCTTCATCTTCCAGATCGGTGTCGAGATGATGTTCTGCACTGGGAATGACCAGAATATCAATTTTTGGAATGCTGTCCCGCAGGTAATTGAAATCGGGAAGGATTCGCAAGCCTTCAAAACTTCGAACGGGTTCGCTTGTATTCGCCACGGTAAAGACATTCATGGCCTTAATATTTTCTCTGAAAATAGTATGCTGAAAAATATCGTAAGGTGCGGTGAGTTCGGTATTGTAAACTCCGTCCATGATTAAGGAAGCCAACATTGTAACGACTGCTGTCTAATTTCGGAAATTGCTGTTCTTTGATTAGGGAAGGGCTTTCCACTTCCAATGAATCGATCACTTGCTCCGGGGTATTGTTACAGGATATAATTCCGAAGAAAATAAAAAATAAGAGGGTGTATTTCATAATGTAGAGTTCAACGTTTTTAAAGATAGTGTGTTTTTAAGTCTCGGAGTTTGATATACGATGTTCGATATGAAATATAAAACCTTATTCGCGCGCTAGCAATCGATGCAGCCAAAGGGTTAAAAGACAAACGATCACCAAAACAACGAAAATAACGTACCAGGTTAATTCATAATCGAAGCGGTCTACCATATCCATGCCTCCTTTGTGTCCAAAAATATGAGCCAGGCTCCAACTCATGGCATACATACCCATATAACTGCCTTTTCTACCTTTGGGTGACATGGAGATCGCCAGGGCATTGGAGAAAGGAGATCCTATCATTTCACCAAGGGTCATTAGGATCATGCCTATGATCAGGATACCACTCCAGGAAGTCATGTTGAGCACAATAAAGCTTAGTGCCAGAAATACCGTACCCCAGAAAGTTGCCATGGTTTTTGAAATATTGATTCGTTCTAACCAGCCCACCAGAGGCATTTCGAATACGACGATCATGGCTCCGTTCAAAAACAGAAGGAGGCCAATAAGTTCTTCGCTCAAATGGTGCTCCGATTTATAGTACAACGGCATCAATGAAAAATAAAGGACGAACATGACGCCACTAAGTACCATAATAAGCATGAACAGCAAATAGTTGGCGTTCGCAAAGGGGGAAACTCCTTCCTTTACCTGAAACTCTTCAAGGACTAGCTGGGTCATTTTTTTAGGTTTCAATAGTATAAAAAGAAGGGTGGCGGCCAAAATACAGGTGATTCCATCGATCCAAAAAAGTGAGGAATAGTTGATTGTCGCGATTATAAGTCCGCCCAACACAGGGCCTATAGAAAACCCCAGGTTAATTGCCAGTCGTAAAAGCGCAATACCGCGAGTAATATTTTCGGGCTTGCAATAGGCATCGCAAGCCACAAAGATGGCGGGCCGATACGAATCTGTTATAAAGGTAAGCACGAAAATTCCAATACACAGACTTATAAATGTATCCAAAAATTGAAGCCCAATAAACCCAAGTCCGCCCAAAAATAAACTTAAGACGATTACCTTATAAAATCCAATATGGTCTGTGAGTTTTCCGCCTGTCCAGGTGCCTAATAAGGAACCCACTCCAAAACTTGCCATGATCCAACCCACCTGCGGCAAGGTGAAGCCCTTCGCATCCACCAGGTACAGTGACAAGAATGGTATTACCATAGCACCAGCCCTATTGATGAAGGTGACCAAAGCAAGCAACCATATTTCCGTGGACAAGCCCCGAAAGTTCGCAATATAGTGGGTGAATAATTTTTTCATTTTTTGGTTGGCTGCTCGATTAAAATTAAAACGTCCGACTGAAAAGCCGGACGTTATGATATTGAATTATTTAATGGTTCTATAGTCAATATATGAAGTGCCGGCGGTGTGTGATCACCACTTGGTATTTTTGAATTGTATTAATCCGGTGCTTCATGAATTACGAGTTATTAGTTCAAAAGTAGTATTTTTTTTGAATTATCTTCACTGAAATGAAAAGATGAGAAAAATTCTTGTACTCCGAAGACATATGCTAAGAACATCAACAATTTCGGAATTTTATGAAAAGCTTCGAGCTACTGGAATAGAAAGTGCTCCTGCTAAATAAATCTAACCGCCCAAATTCCGAAGAAAACGGCTCCGAAACCCACGACAAAACTACCAATGGTATACATAGCGAAAAGTGAGAAGTCACCGCTTTTTAAAAACTCGTGATTTTCATAGGCAAAGGTGGAAAAAGTTGTGAACCCGCCACAAAATCCCGTGGCGAGGAACAGCATGGTATTTTCAGAGATGCTGTTGTTCTTTGCTGCTATACCCAATATAATTCCTATCAATAAACTTCCAATGATATTTGCGGCAAAGGTACCATAGGGAAATCCATCGGGGGCACTATTGAGGTATTTTCCAACGCCATAGCGCAGTGTGCTTCCCAAACCTCCTCCTAAAAAAACGAGTAGTAATGCCTTCATTCAGGGGTGCTATTCGCCGTTAATGATGGGATGATTGCTTCTCAAATCCTTAAAAATGGGGATATAGATCTCGGTCCGCCATTGCGCCGGATTGGGAATCGTACCCGGATCATTCACATAGACTTCAAACATCTTTTTACTCGAATCCATGATCAGGTTTTTTTCGGCAACGTACGCCTGTGCCTGTGTATATGCCTCAGGAAGATTTGTATAATTACCCAGTAAAATGGTTTTAACGGCTGCCAGAGGTTGCATATAACCACAAAGCACATCGCCTTCGGTCACAATAATTCGTTCGTTCACGGGTATGGCCGTGGAGAAAATAACTGTGCCATTTGCTTCATCCCACTCGTTATAGATAGTAAAAGGCATTCCGGCCATGGCAATCTTATTTTGCTCCATAAATGCAACTACCTTACCCAACATGGGACCCATTTTACTACCTATGTCCGATTGTTTACTGGCCGTTGTCGTATACATATAGTAACCTCCTCCATAATCTTTGATTCCCTCAACGGTTACACTAAATTTTTCCATTTCTTTCTGAAGGGTTTGATCCAGATTATTCAAACCCTTCGCGTACCATTTTTTCATGCTGGTATCAAAATCTTCAGACTGGAAAGCCATAAATACTTTTTCCATAAATGACTGTTCTCCTTTCATGCCCCAGGTGACTTCGGTTCCGGAATCGGAAGGTTTAAAACGCCAGTAGACGTCGCTTACACTTTCTCCAATAGGCGTGTCAAATACAATTTTCTGATCTATGGATTCGTTTTCAGTCGTTCCCAGGGTTTCCATCGAACCGTCTCCCATGATTTCACTTTTCCAGGAATACGAACCTCCTACCCCGGCTGTGGTATCGGCATATGTAATTTCCATATTGGGATCATCTTCCATCCAGGGACCCCACTCCTGCCAGTTTTTAAAATCGTTTACATTGGAGTAGATCATGGAAACCGGAGCATTGATGGTTTTAGTTTCCGCGATGTCAAAATTCCCGTCTTTGGTGCCAAAATAAACAGCACCACCAATAAGCCCAATGAGGATCAAAAAGAAAAGATATTTTAAGAGTTTCATGGTTTGATTGTTTAGGGTTAATTTCTGTAAAGATAATTAATTTTGAACTTCTCCTTCAGAATGAATCATAGTGCATCGCACCCAATATTTTGTTACATTTGCTGAAAACCAATGAACTGTGAAAAGGAACCGATTTCTCACGAACCATTTGCTCATCGTTTTGATGGCTGGTTGAAGATTAAATGGTTCTCAAAACCAATTCAAAATAAAAAATACAATAACATGAAACATAGATTTTTATTGACAGCAGCTTTAGGAAGCCTGTTGTTTTTTTCTTGCGTAGATGAAAGTAAAAAGGCCGCGGCTGATGACTTGGCAACGGTTAATAAAGTGGAAACTGCCACCGATTTTGACTACTTCGTCACGCAATTTGCCGATATCAGAGTATTGCGTTATCAGATCCCAAGTTGGGACAAGCTTAGCTTAAAGGAACAAAAACTGGTATACTATCTTACACAGGCAGGTCTTGCCGGGCGCGACATTATGTGGGATCAAAACTATCGCCACAATCTTAAAATTCGGAAGGCGCTCGAAACTATTTACACTACCTACGACGGTGATAAAACTTCGGAAGATTGGACAAATTTTGAGGTTTACCTGAAGCGTGTATGGTTCTCCAACGGAATTCACCATCATTATTCCAACGATAAGATCAAGCCCGATTTCTCTTCAGAATACCTGAAAACCCTATTAACGGCAACAGGTGCCGATCTTAAGGGAGAGGCTTTCGATGTGATCTTCAACGATAAGGATTCCAAAAAAGTAAATCAGGCAAAGAGCGTTGATAATGTGGCTCTTTCGGCGGTGAACTTCTACGGGCCCAATGTAACCAACAAGGACGTTGAAAAATTTTACGGCAAGAAGACTTCTCCCGATCCCTTGAAGCCGCTTTCCTATGGTTTGAACTCTCAGCTGGTCAAGGAAAATGGCGTATTGAAAGAGCGTGTATACAAATCGGGTGGATTGTATGGTGCCGCCATCGATAAAATTGTGGAGTGGCTCGAAAAAGCTCAGGGAGTAGCCGAAAACAAAGCTCAGGGTGATGCCATTGGATTACTGATCCAATATTATAAAACGGGAGATCTACAAATCTGGGATGATTACAATGTGGCCTGGACGGCCGCGACCGAGGGAAATATTGACTATATCAATAGTTTTATTGAAGTGTATAATGATCCGTTAGGATACCGTGGATCATACGAAACAATTGTTCAGATCAAGGATTTTGATATGTCGCAAAAAATGGCGGTGCTTTCGCAAAATGCCCAATGGTTTGAGGATAATTCACCATTGATGGCCGACCATAAAAAGAAAAACGTGGTGGGAGTTTCCTATAAAGTAGTGGATGTAGCCGGGGAAGCCGGAGATGCTTCACCCAGCACACCTATTGGGGTTAATTTACCCAACGCCAACTGGATTCGTGCGGCCGTGGGTAGTAAGTCGGTTTCATTAGGGAATATCATTTATGCGTATAATAACGCCGGAAGCTCGGGTCGTTTGAAAGAATATGTGAACGATGAGGAAGAGTTGGCATTGGAAGAAAAATTCGGTCAAAAGGGCGATAAGCTGCACACAGCTTTACACGAAGTGATCGGGCATGCCTCGGGACAAATAAATCCGGGAGTAGGAGAAACTAAAGAGACATTAAAAAACTATGCATCTACTTTGGAAGAAGGACGCGCCGATCTTGTGGGTCTTTACTACCTCTACAATCCAAAATTACAAGAGCTTGGGTTGGTGGACGATTGGAAAAAAGTAGGTAAGGCTGCCTTTGATGGGTATATTCGGAATGGATTAATGACGCAGTTGATCCGTTTGAATTTGGGAGATGATGTAGAGGAATCACATATGCGCAACCGGCAGTGGGTTTCGGCTTGGGCTTATGAAAAAGGGAAGGCAGACAATGTGATCGAAAAGATCACTCGTGATGGCAAAACCTATTATAATATTAACGATTATGAGAAATTGCATGCGTTGTTCGGACAGTTATTGCGAGAGACGCAGCGTATTAAAAGCGAAGGAGATTTTGCGGCGGTGGAAGCCTTAGTGGAAGGCTATGGTGTTAAAGTGGATCAAGCCTTGCACGCCGAAGTTTTGGAGCGCAACAAGCAATTTACCACGGCACCATATAGTGGTTTTGTAAACCCTGTGATCGTTCCTGCGATGGATGGTTCTGGTGAGATCACCGGGTTCTCCATTGAGCAACCCGATTCGTTCGAGGGGCAAATGATGGATTATTCGGCCAAATACAGCAATTTGCCTGTGGAGAATTAATTCTTCGGAAAAGATTTAGCAATAAAAAAACCTCCTTGTGGCTAAAGCAAGGAGGTTTTTTGATACGGCGGGAAATTATTTTATCCGCGCCTGAAATTCAGAAATCACATCGGAATAGCTTCTCAAAACGCGATCCCATTCTTTGTAAAGCTCATCGCTCTTGACACTGGTCAATGCCATTCCCGATTGCTCACTAATTAGTTTTGCCTTAAATACCAAAGGATCTGATGAGGATTCTTTAATAATGATTCGCGTACGAATGGTGTTCTGCTTAAAGGTTTTCAGGGACCAGGAGGTACGGAGATACCCTGTGTCTTTGTCGGTCATCTCAATAACATCAATATAATTGAGTACGATCTGATTGATCAATTTCCATGCTGTATCCTTATCCATATCGTTTACTACCAATTCTATGTCGACGTTAGCGATATCGGTTTGTATAGACGCATCGTAGGAGTCGTCGCGTTTCATTTCGATATAATAAGTTTTTGGTGGTTTCGACATCCCCCTTTTATTACAGAATTCGATTTTCTCGGTGAGGTATCCAATCTTTTTTACGATTACCGTTACACATCCGCCAGAGGGTACCGTAATTTCGGTGGAGCCTTTTCCAATGAGCCGACCTTGCAGGTGGATTTCGGCATCGGCTTCAGAAACACCCAATTGGATCTTCTTTTTGCCCAACAGAAGGTCATTGGTGTTTACTAAATTTTCAGCTTGTGAGGTAAATGCAGCAACTAGCAGAAATGCCAGCAGAACTAGAGGTTTTTTCATTTTATTAATGGATTTTGGTTAATTAGTATTTCAATATACGCCAATAAATAAGGAAGTTTTGTTTTTTGGAAGTTATTTTTTAAGCGCATATGCCTTTAATTTCGAAGCACTAAATTTAAAAGAGACACTACCGGCGAAACCTTTTAGATGCTAAGTGATTTATAATAATGTCCCCCACTGACTTGCGTATGGAGGTATTTGTAGCTAATAGTGTAATGGTACTAATCCCTTCTATGGTTGTTATTTTGGCTAATTAGCAAATACTAACTTCATCAATCATCAATCATCAATCATCAATCATCAATCATCAATCCCTCAGCTTCCCCCATTAACAGGATCAAACAAATACACTACGATAAATATGGCCAAAGCACCCCCGGCTTTGATCTTGGGCCATAGGGTGTCCGTGGCCTTTTTTTCCGATTGGATGTTTACAAATCCAGGCAAGGCGATACTGATGGAGGCAGCGCAAAGGGCGACGATCACCCGAATGATGCCCGTGAGTTCCATAAATACCCGGTCGCTTCGGGTTAAATACCAAAAACAGCCGGCTAGGGCAAGTACGCCCAAAATGACCATGATAATGTGTGGGATAATTTCTTTTGCTGGTTTCATGTGTTTTTATTTATTGTTTTTAATGGTCACATGCTGGTCGCTATGAATCATTTCCTTTGGTGGGAAAAATTTCAATATGCTCGGTTCATAATTCATAATTATGGTTAGCCTGCAGTTACCCAAAACAGGGTAGTCAATGACTTTATAAAAGGGGGAGAATGACCGATTTCCCCATGAAAATCGGATACTGGAAGGATCAAGTTAAACGGATTTACCCTAAATTCCTAATTCAGAAAAAAATATAACAAAAAATAGTAGGAAAATTAGTCGCGTAATAAGAGCTTAACTGCCAGAAGAAGCAATATAAAAACAATGAAACCCACCAGCACCCATAGACTGCCTTTGAACTGTTTATTATGTAATTTACGGTCTTTTCGGTAGCTGAATACCATCAGGATCACAAAGGCCACAAAAAAGCAAATAGCAAAGATAATCTGTCCCGTAGAAATCATAAATTGTGTAGTTTTATAGGCGTAAAAATAAGGATTAATTAATAGCCTACCATGCTGCTGCTAAGAACTCATTAAACAATTAAACAATTAAACGATTCAACAATTTAACGATTTCACAACAATAAAATAAGTATGAAAAACAAAATAGCCGCCGTTCAACTGTTCCACTCTACCTATGGGTTGGGCATCAAAGAAACCCCCACGGCCGATCTTGGGGAAGCGAAAAACCTGTTGCGTTATAAATTAATGCGGGAAGAGAATGAAGAATACCTAGAGGCGGCCAATAACAAAGACCTGGTTGAGGTGGCCGATGCCCTGGGTGATATGCTTTACATTTTATGCGGAACCATTATCGAACACGGCATGCAACATAAAATAGAGGAAGTTTTTAATGAGATTCAGCGAAGCAATATGAGCAAACTCGGTGCCGACGGCAAACCAATTTACCGCGAAGACGGCAAAGTACTCAAAGGCCCCAATTATTTTAAACCGAATATTCAGGGGATTTTGGAGAAGTGATGAATGCTGCTATTGGAATAGTTGTTTCTGAATTATTTAGAATCAAGAATCAAGAACCAATATTGCATGCCCGGATAATGATATGGCATATAGCATCAACGATTAAACGCCTCAACGATTAAACAAATCAACAATAATCAATCAATCGCATACCTCCATCCAAACGGATCTTCAGACACATTATGCTGTATCTCCATCAATTCTTTTTTGAATTTTTTCGCGTAGCCATCGGTAACGGAAGGAAGTTCGTAGGTGGTGTCGCGGTAACTAAAACCACTCACCGGACTAATAACCGCCGCTGTTCCGGCGCCGAAGATCTCTTTTAACGAACCGTCTTTGGAGGCTGCAATAAGTTCATCGACCGTGAGGCGATATACTTTTACATCGATTCCGTCGCGCTCGGCAAGGGCAATAACACTTTTGCGTGTCACTCCATCAAGGATTCGGTCGTTGGTTGGAGCTGTATAAAGTGTGTCATTGATTCGGAAAAACACGTTCATGGTGCCTGCTTCTTCCAGGTATTTGTGCTCATTGGCATCGGTCCAGATCACTTGCTGAAATCCTTTTTCCTTTGCCAGATTGGTGGGATAAAATTGCGCTCCGTAGTTTCCGGCGGCTTTGGCATAACCAACACCCCCATCGGCTGCCCGGCTAAAAGTTTTCGGCGATCACTACCTTTACATCGCCGGTATAATAGGCCTGAGCGGGAGAAAGGATGATCAAGAATTTATATTCGGTCGACGGCGAGGCAGATACCCCATTTTGAGTCGCAATCACAAAAGGGCGAATGTATAACGAATTCCCAAGGCCACTTTTAACCCAGGCCTTATCCAATCGCAACAATTGGTCGAGGGCACCGAAGAATAAATCTTCCGGAAATTCAGGGATGGCCATGCGTACCGACGATTTGTTGATGCGTCTCCAATTTTCATCCGGGCGGAATAAAAATACATCGCCGGCCTCATCTTTGTAAGCCTTCATCCCTTCAAAAACAGCCTGTCCGTAATGAAATACCTTGGCCGAGGGATATATATTCAACGGACCGTAAGGCCGGATGGTTGGATTGTGCCAGGCTCCGTCTTTATAGTCGCATTCAAACATATGGTCGCTAAAGACAGTTCCAAAAACAAGGTTGTCAAAATCTACTTGATCTAATCGGGATTGGGAGGTTTTATGTACGGTAATAGTACCTTCTTTTACTAAGCTCATAAGATGTATTTACCTTGCAAAATTAGGCAAAATTTACGCCATATAAAACGTAAAAATTTCATAAACTTGCATTATATTCTAATTCCATATCAAAAACTGAAATATCATGAAATACATTGCGCTTATTTTTATTGGAAGTCTCCTCTTTTCAAGTTGTAACGATTCCAAAAATAATTCTGAAAAAATGCCTGAAACGGTACTCGAATCACAAGAAATTGCCATGAACTATCAAAGTTTTGGAGAAAAAATATCCGATAAGGATGTAGTGGGCCATGACGTGATGCTGGCAAAGTATAAAAATATGAAGCCGGGAGATACTACAACTGTGAAATTTAGTGCCAAGGTCAACAAAGTATGTCAAAATAAAGGATGTTGGATGCGCCTGGATCTGGGAGAAATGGAGTCTTTTGTAAAATTCAAGGATTACGGTTTCTTTATGCCTAAGGATATTGCCGGGCAGGAAGTTATTGTGCAGGGAAAAGCTTTTGTGGAAGAAACCAGTGTTGAAGATCTAAAACATTTTGCTGAAGACGGTGGAAAAACTAAGGATGAAATTGACGCCATTACCGAGCCAGAACTTTCTTTTTCTTTTATTTCTGAAGGGGTGCTGCTAGTCGAAAAGCAATAGCATGAAACGTGAATTTATCACCACCCGAGACGGTTCGGTGACAATTCATTTACCCGATTGGAACGAACAATACCATTCCATACACGGCGCGATCGAGGAAGCCAAGCACGTTTTCATTGAAGCGGGATTGCGTTTTTTTCTGAATCTTACGGCCGCCCAAAAGGTTTCCATACTGGAAATAGGTTTCGGGACGGGACTTAATGCTTTTTTAACTTTGTTATATGCAAAAGCACAAGGGCTCCATGTTCAGTATACGGGCGTAGAAGCATATCCGGTGGTTGCTTCGGAAGTTGTGCAACTCAACTATCCCGAATTACTCAAGGCCGACACCGAACTATTCGAAAGACTTCATGAAACTCCGTGGGAAATTTCCCAGTATATTACCGAAGAATTCACACTTACCAAACGAAAACAGCTCTTTTCAGAAATAACCGATCAACGGTGCCACGATCTCATTTATTTTGATGCTTTCGGAGCGCGCGTACAACCCGAGCTGTGGACGGAATCCATTTTCGAGATCATGTATTGCGCCTTGAAACCCCAAGGCGTTTTGGTGACCTATTCGGCCAAGGGGAGTGTGCGCCGTGCCATGCAAACCGTTGGTTTTATTGTAGAACGCCTCCCCGGCCCACCTGGCAAAAGAGAAATGCTGAGAGCGGTGAAGAAGTGAGAAGTGAGTGGTGAGAAGTGAGTAGTGATTCGTGGAAGCGTTGATTCGTTTAGCGTTTAATCGTTTATATGTTTTATGGTAATTCTAACATCTAACATCTAACATCTAACATCTAACATCTAACAACTAACAACTAACATCTCACGAATCACTAATATTGAGTTAATCCCCATGGCATTCACCGCTGCAAGTCCTAATTTTGCCTCATAATTCTATCTCAATGAAAATCTTGATTGCCGGTGCCACCGGATTGATTGGTAAAGAACTTGTTCGACAATGTCACGAGGCCCAAATTTCCGTGCATTACCTAACCACCCGAAAGGGTCAAATCACCTCCCGCGAAAATTATAATGGATTTTATTGGAATCCGTCGGCCAACGAGATCGATCCCGGTGCCTTCGACGGAATTGATGCCATCGTGAACTTAGCCGGAGCGACGGTATCCAAACGATGGACTGAGAAATACAAAAAAGAGATCATTGAAAGCAGGATACAAACGGCTTCCATTTTGTTTGAAACCGTAAAAAAACACGGGATCCCTATTTCTCAATATATTTCTGCCAGTGGGATTAGCATTTACCCAAGTTCCAAAACACAATTGTATTCAGAAACCGATAGGCAGATAAGTGAATCGTTTTTGGGGAAGGTGGTCGTGGATTGGGAGGCTGCTGCCGATCAATTTGCTGCCCTGAATATCCCCGTGACAAAAGTGCGGACGGGAATAGTTTTGTCCAATGACGGGGGTGCTTTACCGCAAATAACCAAACCGGTTAAAATGGGTGTTGGAGCCGCTCTGGGCAGTGGCGAGCAATGGCAGTCCTGGATTCATATTGAAGATATAGCAGCAATCTATTTGTTTTTACTGAAGCACACCCTCTCGGGAGTATTCAACGGAGTGGCACCGGGTCCAGTAACCAATTCAAAAATGACCAAGATCATCGCTTCCCACCTCAATAAATCGTTATGGCTGCCCAACATACCCAAGTTTGCCTTGAAATTGTTATTGAGAGAAATGGGTGCACTTGCATTGGAAAGCCAATTGGTAAGTGCCGGAAAAATAGAAGAAGCTGGCTATCGCTTTCATTATGTGAATCTGGAAAAAGCCATTGAGGAACTTCTATAATGATGGGTTAGGATTCTGGGTTTGAGGATTTAGATTCAAGAATCAAGATTCAAGAATCAAGATGTAGGGTCTGATATAGGAGAAGGTTGGGTCGATTCCTGTTGAATTTTTTCAGAACAAACATAAAAAAAGGGAGCTGTTCACTCCCTTTTGTACATATATGGTTTTGCTTATTAGGCTTTTTTACCGTGCAGCTCGATGGTAAGTTCAACCGCGTCGTTAATAAATTTGTCTTTGAGGTCATCAAAAACCGAATTGGACATGAAATTGATGTTCCATCGGGTGCGGTCAATGGTAAATGGCTTGCTCTTCAGGAAGATCTGATCACCTGGAAACGAAACAACCGCTGGAAATTCGATGGGCTGGGTGATGTCTTTGATAGTTAAATTACCACTTACAGTAATGTTTCCATTGGTTCCGGACACTGAGGTTATTTCAAAACCTGCCGTGGGAAATTCGGTAACATTAAAGAAATCGGTTTTTTTACCTTCCACGGTACCTTTTAAATGGGCTTCCAAATTCGCCTTGCTGTCGCCTTCCAGGTCGGTATCTGTGATAGTATTCATATCGATCACAAAACTACCAGACTGAATCTCGCGTTCAGCTGCAGCCACGGTTCCCGATTTTAGTTGGATGGTTCCTGTGTGATCCTTTCCGGGTTTGGAGCCTTTCCAATGGATCACCGATTTTTCCGTATCCACGCCAAAGTTGCTTGCAGTAGCAGTACTTTCAGCGGCTTCTTTAATTTCAGAAACGTCCGTATTACTTTCTTTTTCTTTACAACTCACCGCACCCATAGCAATGAAGGATGCGAGCGCGAGGTTTACAATTTGTTTTTTCATTCTATTTTACGTTTTAGGTTGCCTCAAAAATAAGGTGTCTGGATGGAAGCGTTCTTAAATTTATATTAAATTATAGTAGTGACATTTTGACATTTTAAAAGAAATGGCAGTACTTTTGCATCCTTTAGAAAAATCAAAATTCGACTCAATCTATGAGCAAAAAGAATAAAACCGAAGAAGTCCGGCCAGAAGAGGAAGTGATCACACGAGAACAGGACACTTCGACAGGCGAAGCCAATAAGGGGAAAAAAGAAGGCAAAAAGGAGAATGTGGATCCTTTGGTCGCCCTTCAAACCGAACTGGATACCGAAAAAGACCGATACCTGCGTCTTTTCGCTGAATTTGAAAACTACAAAAATCGAACCGGAAAAGAGCGGATCGAGTTATTTAAAACGGCAAGTCAGGATGTAATGGTTTCGCTTTTGCCGGTGTTGGATGATTTTGATCGCGCCCTGAAAGAAATTGAGAAAACCGATGATGATAACCTTAAAGGAGTTGAACTTATTAGCAATAAACTGAAAGAAACGCTGAAAGTGAAAGGGCTGGCTATGATCAAAACCAAAGCAGGCGATATTTTTGATGCAGACATTCATGAGGCCATTACTCAAATTCCCGCACCCAACAAAAAGTTGAAAGGGAAGATCATCGATGTAATCGAAAAGGGATACTCCCTGGGAGACAAAGTAATACGCTACCCTAAAGTAGTGATAGGACAATAATATGAAAGAAGATTATTACGACATTTTAGGTATTTCTAAAGGTGCGACTGCGGCCGAGATCAAAAAAGCGTATCGCAAAAAGGCGATAGAATATCATCCCGATAAAAATCCGGGTGATACCAAAGCCGAAGAAATGTTCAAAAAGGCAGCGGAAGCCTATGAGGTACTCAGTGATCCTGATAAAAAAGCACGTTACGATCAATTCGGCCATCAGGCCTTTGAAGGTGGTGGCGGTTTTGGCGGTGGCGGTATGAATATGGACGATATCTTCAGTCAATTTGGAGATATTTTTGGTGGTGCTTTTCGGTGGTTTTGGCGGCTTTAGTGGTGGTGGCCAGCGACGAATGGTGAAAGGTAGTAATCTTCGTATTCGTGTGAAATTAACACTTGAAGAAATTGCCAATGGAGTTGAAAAGAAGATAAAAGTAAAACGCAAAAAGGTAGCGCAAGGAACCACCTATAGTACCTGTGGTACTTGTAATGGTCACGGACAGGTTACACGAATTCAAAATACTATTTTGGGTCGCATGCAAACTTCTGCTACCTGCAGTAGTTGTCGGAGGTAGTGGGCAGGTAGTTGATAAAAAACCTAACCGAATGCAGATGCAGACGGTATGTTGGCTACTGAAGAAACTGTTTCCATTAAAATTCCGGCCGGTGTTGTAGATGGAATGCAATTAAAAGTCACCGGAAAGGGAAATGATGCTCCTGGCAATGGAATTGCAGGTGATCTATTGGTAGCTATCGAAGAGTTACCTCATGACAGCATTACAACGAGAAGGCGATAATCTGCATTATCGATCTTTATATAAGTTTTTCTGAAGCTGCTTTAGGTACTTCAAAAGAAATAGAGACGGTTACGGGAAAAGTTCGAATTAAAATTGAATCAGGCGCTCAAAGCGGGAAGATACTTCGACTTCGAAATAAGGGAATACCGAGTATCAATGGTTATGGTACAGGAGATTTACTGGTTCATATTAATGTTTGGACACCAAAAACCCTCTCTAAAGAACAGAAGGAATTTTTTGAAAAAATGAAGAATGATGAACACTTCCAACCAAAGCCCGAAAAAGAGGACAAATCATTTTTTGAGAAAGTAAAGGATATGTTTTCTTAAATAAACGTTAATTTAATTATTTTTACTTATATTTGAAAGTCACTACTTCTAAGTGGTGATAATTTTTCTTTTTCATAGCAATTTTTTTCCCACCCTTTGATTTATTTGAGGGTGGGTTTTGTTTTTGGATAAAGCTCAGTAAACACAGTGGGTGATATAAAGACTCCTTACAACCTCATCTCACAATTTCACCCGCTTTTGAGCTGCTTTATTCGATCATGGAAGCCCTTGAAAAAGACACCTGAAACCGAACGCTGTTGAGCATAAGTGTTCATAGCTTGTTCAAGGATTAAAGTGTCATAATGTAACAATTCGGAAGAATGAAATACAAACACATAAACCACAAATAAACTTTCGACGCTTCGTTCGGTTTAAATATCTTTACAACTTATATTTTAACTATGGAAAATCTCTTGTGGCAACTAATATTTCCAAATCGTTTGGTGATTATAAAGCCTTGAACGATGTCTCGATCGAAGTTCCCAAAGGAAGTATTTTTGGACTCTTAGGTCCCAATGGAGCGGGAAAAACCACCTTATTCGGATCATTAATCAAATTACCATGCCAGACTCCGGAAAGGTGTTTCTGGATGGAGAACCACTTCAACCCCATGATATTCAACATATTGGATATTTACCCGAAGAAAGAGGATTGTACAAGACCATGAAAGTAGGTGAGCAATGCTCTATTTGGCTCAATTAAAAGGACTTTCGAAACCGGAAGCCAGAGAACGCCTCAAGATTTGGTTTGACCGCCTGGAAATTGGGGATTGGTGGAACAAGAAAATTCAGGAATTATCCAAAGGAATGGCGCAGAAAATTCAATTTGTTGTCACTGTGTTGCACCAACCCAAACTGCTGATATTCGATGAACCCTTCAGCGGCTTCGATCCCATCAATGCCAATCTGATAAAAGATGAGATTTTACAACTACGGGACGATGGCGCCACGGTTATTTTTTCTACGCATCGAATGGAATCGGTGGAGGAAATGTGTGATCATATCGCGCTGATTCACAAAGCGAACAAAATTCTGGATGGGAAATTGATCGATATCAAAAGACAATTCAAATCAAATACGTATGAAGTGGGTCTTGTTACCGAAGCGAAAGATCGGGCCACGAACGCGATTAAAGAAAAATTTGAGATTATTCCGGCAGATTTTAAAAGTATCAACGATGAATTGCAGTATAAGGTAAAGCTTCCCAATGGAACTACGTCGAACGAACTGTTGGCCTCGCTGGCTAATTTGGGCCAGGTAACTCATTTTGTGGAAGTGGTTCCTTCAGCCAACGATATTTTTATTGAAACGGTTCAAAACAACTAAACTTTCAGAAAAATGAATCATCTTTCCCTCATTATAAAGCGCGAATACCTCACTAAAGTGAGGAACAAGTCCTTTATTATTATGACCTTTTTGAGCCCGTTGATCATGGTGGGACTCATTAGTTTGGTAGCCTATCTTTCCCAACTTAATAACGATACGGTTCGCACGATTTCAGTGCTGGATGAAAGTGGCTTGTTTATGGATCAATTTGAGGACAGCGAAACTTTAAAATTTGAAATGCTCACTGACGTTTCGCTTGCGGAAGCCAAGCAAAGAGCAGAACAAGGCGAGGTGTACGGGCTACTTTTTATTCCGAAGCAAGACAAACTACAGGATCTGTCAAAGTCCACAACCTTTTATTCGGAAGATTCCCCATCATTGACTGTTATGGGCAATATTGAACGCGTGCTGGAGTCGAAGGTCAATTCTGAGCTCCTAAAAGATCATGGCATTGATGCAGTCGTGATTAAGGAATTGCGTGTGGATATTGAAACCCAGTTAGAGAGTTTTCAAGGGGAGGAAACATCAAAAGTGGGGTCGGTATTAAAACTTATTTTTGGTGGTCTGGCGGGCTATTTACTGTTTATGTTTATTATTATTTATGGTAATATGATCATGCGAAGTGTTATTGAGGAAAAGACGAGTCGCATTATAGAGGTGATTATTTCTTCAGTAAAACCTGTAAAACTATTGCTAGGTAAGATTATTGGTACTTCGCTGGCGGGGGTTACTCAATTTTTAGCCTGGGTCATTCTTTTGAGTATAATGAGTTCACTGGTGTTGTTGATCTTCGGAATTGATCCCTCGGCCATGCAGGCGGAACAGATGACCTCGCGGTGGAAGCCTCTGGAAACAACATGGACAGCTTCGTTGCTGAAGCCTGGACCGAGTTTTGGAAACTACCCATTTTCAACCTAGTAATTATGTTCCTGCTTTTCTTCGTAGGAGGATATCTTTTATATGCCTCTATGTATGCGGCTATTGGTGCGGCAGTGGATAGTGAGACCGATACCCAGCAATTTATGTTGCCCATATTGCTACCCCTTATTTTGGCTGTTTATGTAGGATTTTTTACGGTGATCGAAGATCCACACGGGACGGTTTCTCAAGTGTTTTCGTTCATACCGTTTACCTCACCGGTTGTAATGCTCATGCGTATTCCTTTTGGAGTTCCTATTTGGCAACAAATTCTCTCTGTCGTTATTTTATTTGCTACCTTTATGGGTACGGTTTGGTTTGCTGCAAAGATCTATCGAGTTGGAATCCTCATGTATGGAAAAAAACCTACTTATAAAGAAATTATTAAATGGCTTAAATATTAAAACGTGCAAGAAGGAGTTTCAGAAACAATTGCCGAAGTCGTAACCAAAGACATTTGGGGAACCATAAGAGAGTTCCTGGACTGGGGTATTCATTTTGGAAAAGATGACAATCAGGTGCATATCACAGTGGGATTGTTGCTTCTGGTCGTTGTGGCATTCCTCGCAGCCACCTTCATACTTACCTGGACCCGGAAGCTATTTACGCGGAAAATGGACGAGACCGACACGCGTAAGTTTATAAGCTTTTTTAAGTTTATCAAGTACCTTGTCTATATAGCGGTTGTTTTTGCTGTGCTAGGTTCTGCCGGGGTGAACGTCACTCCGTTTTTGGCTGCATCGGCAGCCTTGTTGGTAGGTGTCGGGTTGGCCATGCAGGAAATATTTCAGGATATCCTTGGTGGTATTTTAATTATGACCGACAAATCGCTCCTGGTTGGCGACATTATTGAAACTGAAGGTAGGGTAGGACGTGTGATCGATATTAAATTAAGAACCACCCGAGCCATTAGTCGCGACGATAAAATTATGATCATCCCAAATCACAAGTTTATAAGCGATTCCATCTTAAATTATACGCAAAACCATAAAACCACCCGTGAATTTGTCTCGGTTGGGGTAGCCTATGGGAGTGATACCGAAAAGGTAAAGGAAATTCTTTTGCGATCAGTTGCGGGCGATAGTCGCGTTCTTAAGAATCCAAAACCATTTGTGGCTTTTGAGAATTTTGGAGATTCTTCCCTCGATTTTAGCGTGTATTTCTTTATTTCGAATAGTTTTATCGACCCCGTTATTAAAAGTGATATTCGGTTTAGGATCGATGCGGGTTTCCGTGAAAACGGTATTACCATCCCATTCCCACAACGGGATATACATGTTATCCCCAGTGCAGCGGTCGAACAAAACCCCAAAATAAAAGGCTAGAGTTTCACCATTTCAATACAATTTATGGGATGGATAAGAGTTGTTATGGGCAAGCTGAAGAAAAGTAAGTATCTTCGGCCCATCAAAATCCCGAATTAATCAACTGAATGCGTAACGGCTTGGGCACTTTTTTTTATTCTGAATTTTCCATAAGAACCATTCTGGCACTTCTATTACTTTCTGTCTTAGGTTTCGCGCAATTGCAAGCGCAAGAGGCCGATCTGGCTCGGGTCGAGTATACGTATATTCCACAGGCGAAATCAGAGAATTCGGTGAGTCGATTGCGGGCTTTTGTAAATGTCCCGTTCCAGTTGGGTTGGGAGGGAAGTTATTTGATAGCGGGCGTTGAATATAGAAACCTCGATTTAGATTTCAAGGATCCCGTGCCTTTTGCAACCAATAATTTGAATAATTTTCAGTTGTTTCGAGCCACCCTGGCCTATACGTTTAAAATGAAACGAGACTGGCGTTTTGTCGCAAAAGCCGGTTGTGAAATTCACTCCAACTTTGAAAATAGCACCTTCGGAGGAGATGATGTGAGATTTACCGGATCCCTTTTTATGATCAAAGACAAGTCGGGAGAGGAAGTACAAAAGCCATCGCGCTTTATCATTGGCCTCAATTATTCAACCAACGCGGGGCGTCCCTTCCCAATCCCCCTATTAAATTACTACAAGAAATTTCGTCCCAATTGGTCCTATTCGCTGGGGACGCCTAAGACCAATCTCAAGCATTTTTTAAGTGAGAAACAAGCACTGTCAGCTTTTATTACCTTAGATGGATTCTTTTCTAATATTCAAAATGATCTGGAGATTACGAACGAAGATGGGAGTGTTAGCTTAGCAGGTAATATTTCCATGACACAAGTGCTGGGAGGTTTGGGATATGAATACTTTTTTACGAAGAATTTGTTATTTTATTTTTATGGAGGCCATACCTTTTACAATGAAATCAGATTAAGGGATTCCAAACGTAAGAGTCTGTTCAAGATCAATGACGAGAATACTTTTTATATTAGAACCGGTTTAAAATTTAAAATTTAAGAATGTCGAAAATATTAATTATAGAAGATGAAGCTTCCATCCGTAGGGTACTCTTTAAGATTTTAACCGAGGAAAGTGATACCTATGAGGTTTCCGAAGCCGAAGATGGCCTGGAAGGAATAGACCTCATAAAAAAGGAAGATTTTGACCTGATACTCTGCGATATTAAAATGCCAAAGATGGACGGCGTAGAGGTTTTAGAGGCGGTAAAGAAAATAAAACCTGAAGTTCCTATTGTCATGATCTCCGGCCATGGCGATCTGGATACGGCGGTAAATACTATGCGATTGGGAGCCTTCGATTATATTTCCAAACCTCCGGACCTGAATCGGTTATTAAACACCGTACGTATTGCTCTGGACCGAAAGGAGTTGGTGGTGGAAAATACGCGTTTGAAGAAAAAAGTTGGCAAGAAATATGAAATGATCGGGGATTCTCCAGCCATCAACCATATCAAGGAAATGATTGAAAAAGTAGCCCCAACCGAAGCACGGGTGCTCATCACCGGTCCCAATGGAACTGGTAAGGAATTGGTGGCTCATTGGTTACATCAAAAGAGCGAACGCTCCAAAGGCCCCATGATCGAAGTGAATTGTGCTGCCATCCCAAGCGAATTGATTGAAAGCGAACTGTTTGGTCATGTCAAGGGTGCTTTTACATCGGCAAATAAGGACCGGGCTGGTAAATTTGAAGCAGCTAACGGAGGTACGATCTTCCTCGATGAGGTGGGCGATATGAGTCTTTCTGCTCAAGCCAAAGTACTTCGGGCATTGCAGGAAAATAAGGTGCAGCGTGTGGGTAGTGATAGGGATATCAAGGTGGATGTGCGAGTGATTGCTGCAACCAATAAAAATTTGAAAAAAGAAATCGCCGAGGGTAATTTTCGTGAAGACCTGTACCATCGTTTGGCAGTGATTTTAGTAAAAGTTCCGCCACTCAATGATCGAAGGGATGACATCCCTATATTGATCGAGTATTTCAGCAAAAAAATTGCGGATGAACACGGTACTTCGGTCAAGAAGTTTTCAGAAAAGGCCATCAAATTGTTGCAGGGATATGACTGGACCGGCAACATACGCGAACTCCGAAACGTAGTGGAACGTCTTATTATTCTGGGCGATAAGGAAGTTAGCGAAAGTGATGTAAAATTATTCGCTACCAAATAAAAAAAGCTACCCGTTCAGGTAGCTTTTGTGCACTATTTTTCGGTTTTCCATTCACAACTTGAAAGGCGGTTGAGAAGCGTACTTGCCATTTCTTTGGCTTTCTCGGCATAAAAGATCTTTGTCGCCTTTAAAGTTTCGAGTTCCAGTTGTTCCATGGTACGAACATAGGGTTCTTCGGTGAGGGGTTTCTCATCTTCGCAACCCATGGTTCTGGTAAAGTCATTGATCAGAGATTCCAAGTCTTTCAGGCTTACCTCAGAGGCTATTCGCACTTGCTTCTGTGTGGCCAACATAACCTCTTTTTGCATTGTTAGTTCCTCCTGAAGCTTCTTTTGCTCTTTCATTTGGGCTTCGAGCTTTTGTTGTTGCTCCAGCAATCTCCTTTGCTGTTCCTTCAATAGTTTTTCCTGTGCGAGCAAATTCCCTTCGTTTTCCTTTAAGGCAAAAGACGGATCGTGGGCACTACATTTATCGAGCGCAATAATGACCTCCTTGGCATTGGATTTTGCCCGATTCACGAATAGACGCACCGCTTCAAAGGTGATTTTAACAAGGGCTTTGTCTAAATTTTCAAGGGCATCGTAGCTGGAACTATTCGCGGCCTCGCAACCACATTTCTCTGTGGAGCGCAATACTTTTTCAATCGCGATTTTCGAACGAAGGGCATATTGCTTAAGTTGCTCGATATTGTTGGCCTCCATTGCCGTTTCGGCATGTTGGTAACCATAGGTGGCGTCTAGATAGGCAACTTCGCATTCTGTGGCTGATACCGGAGAAAGAAACACCACGAAGGCAGTAAGCAGTGTAATAGTATAGGTCATAATTCGGGACTATTGATTAATATGTAGGAAATTTCCTAATAATTATTATAAAAACCAAATAAAAACGGACTTAAAACGTTTAGCTGTTTTCTTTAGATGTCTTCGGAAGTTGTGTGATTGCGTTGTAATCGCTGTCTAGTCGGGACGTTTCAGATGTCTTCAGAGTGCTTAGATACGGTTCACATAATCTTTTCTATCTTTAGCAATTATCTAAAAAAGGTCTTATGAATACGATTAGAAGTTCAGAATTCAGGATTTCAGAAAAAATAAAAATTGCAACCTCAATAACAAATGAAGATTTTGGAGCTTCCAAGCAAGAACTTGAAGACGCTTTGGAGGCTACGCGAAAGAAACTAGGCAAATTACAAGACACCCTCTACGCTCATGGAAAATATTCGGTTTTGGTGTGCTTACAAGGGATGGATACCGCTGGGAAGGACAGCTTAATTCGGGAGGTATTCAAGGATTTTAATGCTCGGGGTGTTGTGGTTCATAGTTTTAAAGTGCCTACAGATCTTGAGCGAAAACACGATTTTCTTTGGCGGCACTATCTGGCCCTTCCGGCTCGTGGGAAATTTGGAGTTTTTAATAGAACTCATTATGAAAATGTACTTGTTACGCGGGTACATCCGGGGTATATAATGGGTGAATTACTGCCCGACGTGCATTCGGAAGATGATATTAATGATGCCTTTTGGGACAAGCGTTTTGAGCAGATCGTAAATTTTGAACGGACCCTGGCACAAAATGGGACACTCATTTTTAAATTTTTCCTGAATCTCTCCAAACAAGAACAAAAAAACCGATTGTTACGGCGTTTGGAAAAAAGCAATAAACATTGGAAATTCTCCCCCGGAGATCTCAAAGAGCGCAAACTCTGGGATCGCTACATGGATTGTTACGAAGACGCAGTCAATCGCACCTCAAAACCACACGCTCCCTGGTATAATATCCCGGCAGATAACAAACCCGCGGCACGTTTATTGGTAGCTTCTATCTTGTTGGAAGAACTACAGAAATACGACGACATCAAAGAACCGGAACTTGAACCCGAAGTAAAAGCCCGTATTGACGAGTTCAAGCAACTCTTGGAAAACGAATAACACCCCACCTTAGCTTACTTACTACACTATGAACAAAATATCGCTCCTAAGTATCCTTGCCTTTTTATTTATTACTGAAGGTTTTTCACAGAAAGTGAATGTTGAAGACTCCACCACCCTTCGGAATTTGTACGATATGGCCCTACTTAACGGAAAGAGTTACGACTGGCTGGACGATCTGTCCAATCAGATAGGCGGTAGGTTATCCGGTTCACTGGAAGCCGAAAAAGCGGTGCAATTCACGAAAGAAGAACTCGATAAACTAGGCCTGGACAAGGTATGGTTGCAGCCAGTAATGGTTCCGAAATGGACCCGAGGTATTCCAGAATACGCCTTTCTTGAAACGGCTCCGGGAATAACGAGTATTCAGGATATCTGTGCTTTGGGAGGGTCGGTGGCAACTCCCCCCGGAGGCCTTAAAGCCCAGGTGATCGAAGTACAAGGCATCGAAGATCTGAAAAACTACGGAAAAGAACGAATTGCCGGCAAGATTGTCTTTTACAACAGACCCATGGATGCCAATTTGATCAATACATTCAGTGCCTACGGAGGCTGTGTGGATCAACGCTATGCCGGAGCTATGGAAGCGGCCAGGTACGGTGCCGTTGGGGTGGTAGTGCGTTCCATGACCCTTCGTGATGATGATTTTCCGCATACGGGTACCATGACCTATGGTGATACTCCTCTCAATCAACGTATACCGGCCTGTGCCATTAGTACCAATGGCGCGAAATATTTAAGCAGTGCCTTGCGGTTAAAACCCGATCTCAATTTTTTCTTCAAACAAAATTGTCGTGTTTTTCCAGATGTGCAATCGTATAACGTCATTGGTGAAATCACCGGTTCCGAATTCCCAAACAAATATATGGTGGTAGGAGGTCATTTGGATTCCTGGGATCTTGGGGACGGCTCTCACGACGATGGGGCGGGTTGTGTGCAATCTATGGAAGTACTTCGATTGTTCAAAAAGATCAATTATAAACCCCGACATAGTATTCGCGTGGTGTTATTTATGAATGAAGAAAACGGATTAAGGGGAGGTTTGGAATACGCCAAACAAGCAAAACTGAAACAGGAAGAGCATATTTTTGCTTTGGAGAGTGATGCCGGCGGATTCTCACCTAGAGGATTTAGCTTCGATACCGATGACGCCAATTTGGCCCAGGTGAAAACTTGGGCACCTTTGTTTGAACCCTACCTAGTCCATTATTTTGATAAAGGAGGAAGCGGTGCAGATATTGGTCCGTTAAAGGATGGAAAGATCGTACTTGCCGGGCTACGGCCGGACAGTCAGCGTTATTTTGATTATCACCATGCCGCCACCGATACTTTCGAAGCGATAAACAAACGTGAATTGGAATTGGGGGGTGCTGCCATGGCTGGTTTGATCTACCTGTTTGATAAGTACGGTGTACAACCCAAGCGCTAGTGTTTGGTTGGGATCGCGTATTTCTGAAAATTTCTTAAAAGAAACAGGCATCGAGTAAAGCTCAATTTCACTCGATTTTTTTTGCAACAAGGGTAAATATGTATCGGCTGGGAAGGGTAAACTATTATCGGGGGTTACCAGAACCCCTTGTTTTTAGGAAACAATTCGTATCTTTAAGTAAGGGAAAATTGCACTAACCCATGCTTGGATTCGACAACATCATTAAGATACAACTGCTAACATTGCTCCTGATATTTTCATCAGCCGATGATACTTTACTAGCGTCCCACATTGAAGAGGAGATAATTGTTTCTACACAGCAGGAGGACGAATTGCTACCCTTTTTATTTCAGCGGGATCGTGATTTAAGTAAGTTTAGTGACGATTCGCTCCAGGTTTATAAGGATCGAGCTATCCTTGCGGCTCAAAACAACGATGTGGCTACCGCGAGTATTTACGTAGAGAAATATGTGAAATATTCAGGAGAGAATGGTTTTGTTGACACCACCGATTTTTCTCGCTTTGACGGCACACCCGAGTTTGACGCACTTCATAAAAAATATTCCTTAAACTTTAGTTGGCTTAACTTTTTCTATCTCTTTTCGGCACTTATCGGTTTCTTTATTGGGATCATGTTACTTTTAGATAAAAAACGAGATCGTACAGGAACTTTGCTTATTAGCATTTTTGTACTTATTCATTCCGTATTCATCTTTCACCTGTTCCTTTATTTAACCAACCTGCAGTTCAGAGTTCCGCATACCTTATTTATGTCGTCGATCTTTTCATACCTGTATGGGCCTCTCATCTATTTTTACTTTAAACGAGTTACACTTCAGTATCAATTTCGAAAAATTGATCTGCTACATGCCCTTCCAACAGCAGTAATCGTGATGTTGACTATTCCTGTGTTTTTATTACCTCTTGAGGAAAAATTAAGGGTGATGTTTGGGGTGGGCGCCTTGGATAAAATGCCCTATTTAGTTTATGGTTTTTCAACCAAACTGCTTTCACTTCTTATTTATGGTTTTCTGGTCTTGCGAATTTACATGCGTTCCAACAAGTACGATTGGATTCCGCTGGACGCCAAGAAGTGGATCCGCAATTTGGCCGTACTCACTCAGGTTTATGTCATATCGTATTTCATTTACGGCTTTATCATTATTGAGGTAATACCCAAATCGGCATTTCTGTATAATATCCAGATTGTTGCGATGGCCTCCATGGTGCTTTATATTGGGTACAAATCGTACATGCGGCCCAATTTGTTCGTAACCGGCTATGGTGAGAAAAAGAACAAATACACAAAATCGGGCCTGACACCTAGCTTTTCCCAGGAATTAAAGGAACAGTTAATGAAACTGCTGGAAGAGGAAAAGATCTATCGTCAAAACGATATCAATCTGGCCACGGTAAGTGATAAGTTGGGTACGACGCGACACAATACCTCACAAGTGATCAACGAACATTTTGGACTTAATTTCTTCGAGCTTATTAACAAATACCGCATTGATGAGGCAAAGGAGATCCTTAAGAACGACAAGAAAAAAAGCCTCAATATTATTGATGTAGCCTATGAAGTAGGATTCAACAATAAGGTAACCTTTAATAAATCATTCCGGAAACAACTTTCCCTCACGCCTTCACAGTATCTCAGTTCCCTCAATTTGTAAAACGTAAGGAACTATTCTTCGGAAATGGTAAGGTTTATGGGAATTTACCTCCCTTCAGGAATTTCGATCGACATTCTTATTGAGTAATTTGCCAAAAGCAGCTATTCAAAAAGTAGGTTTTTCAATAGTTTAGTTAGTGTTTGTCTGGTGCTATTCTGGTTGGTTGGTTTTTCGTTTTTCCCGGACAGATCCAAACCCGTCTTATCACTTCTTTGAGACGGGTTTGTTTTTTCGATTCTAAGTTGTTTATTATTTATCATAAAGTTTTGTGCCCAACTTCTGTCGGTTTTCTACCTTAGCTCAAAATAAGTAAGGATTGTTATCCCAGTATACCAAGGAATTCCGCTATAATATCAAGCTTGCCACCCCAGTAATTTTGGGTATGTTGGGTCATACCATGGTTGCGTTCGTCGACAACATTATGGTTGGGCAACTGGGCACAGCCGAACTGGCCGCTGTATCCCTGGGTAATAGTTTTATGTTTATAGCCATGTCTCTGGGGATTGGTTTTTCAACCGCGATCACCCCCCTTGTTGCCGAGGCCGACGGCGAAGGGAATTTTGCCTCAGGAAAGTCTTCCTTTAAACACGGTTTATTTCTTTGTACCGTGCTGGGGTTGGCACTTTTTTTAATGGTTTTTCTGGGAAAGCCTATTATGTATTTCATGAACCAACCCCCCGAAGTAGTGGATCTGGCCATGCCGTACCTTACATTGGTTGCTATTTCGTTGGTTCCCCTTATTGTTTTTCAGGCATTTAAACAATGTAGCGATGGCTTGTCCATGACCAAATATCCCATGTATGCGACCATTCTTGCGAACGTTGTCAATGTGATCCTCAATTATGTATTGATCTTTGGTAAATTTGGATTCCCCGAGATGGGTATCGTGGGTGCTGCGTTAGGAACCCTTGTTTCACGCTTCATTATGCTGGCTTATTTATGGTTTCTAATGTCACAACATTACAAATCCAGAGCGTATGTATTACACATCAAACTTTTTAAACTGTCCAAAAGAATGCTGAATAAACTCATCGGTCTTGGGTTTCCTTCTGCTTTACAAATGTTTTTTGAAGTAGCAATTTTCACAGCGGCTATCTGGTTATCCGGAATCCTGGGTAAAAACCCGCAAGCTGCCAATCAAATTGCCCTGAACCTCTCTTCCATGACCTTTATGGTTGCCATGGGATTCAGTGTAGCCGCCATGATACGGGTGGGAAATCAGAAAGGATTGAAACGTTTTCGCGAACTACGCCGCATTGCCTTTTCAATTTTTATGGTGACGACCCTTTTTGGGATGCTTTTCGCTATAACCTTTCTCCTATTCAACGAACAGTTACCCAAAATATATCTGGACGAAACCAATCCGCTAAAACTGGTTGACAACCTGCAAGTACTCTCCATTGCCGGAAAATTATTATTGATCGCGGCTGTTTTTCAAATTAGTGATTCCATACAGGTCGTGGTTTTAGGAGCGCTACGCGGAATGCAAGACGTGAAAATCCCCACTTTGATCACATTTATCGCCTATTGGGTGATAGGGTTCCCTATTTCCTATTATTTAAGCATGCACACCGAATACAAGAGCTCAGGTATCTGGATAGGGCTGTTAGCCGGTTTGACCGCATCTGCCATCATGCTATACATCCGTTTTGATCTGTTGACCAAAAAGCTCATCAAACTCAATACCACGGTCTAGGGAGCGGCAATCTCTTGTTTTAAGAATCCATTCTTGTTAGTCACCTTCAATTTATAAAGAGCGACTTACACTGGGGTTAACTTCTATCTGCATTCACCTTTTACAGTTCCTTTCGGCGTTCCTTTAAGTGGTATAATCTTAACATTTAATATCATGCGTAAAACAACACTTTTAGCGGTATTGCTGGTAGCAGCTACAAGCAATGCCCAATTGTTCACCGAAGGATTTGAAGACATTATTACATTAAACAAATGGGACTTCGTCAATGTGAGTTCCCTTCCTCCTCCATCTGGAGAGACCGGATGGTTTCAAGGCGATGCGGGTACTTTTTCTGCTTACGAAGGAGTTATAAATTCTTATCTGGCTGTCGATCTGTATTCCTCCCAGTGCTGTCTCATTAGCAATTGGGCCATTTTGCCTACACTTGTTCTGGAAGATGGAGACAGGGTGTCATTTTACACACGCACTGTCCACAATAGTTCACGTCCCGACAGACTCGAAGTGAGGCTGAGTGTTGAAGGAATAGGGTCTGCAATACCTTCAACCGAAGCGGAATTGGGTTCTTTTGAAACCTTGCTCCTGTCTATCAATGAAAATCTGGAAGTAGGCGGATATCCTGAGGAATGGGAATTACAAACCATTGAGATCTCAGATCTCGAGGTTCCTACCGATGTACGTATCGCCTTTCGGTATTATGTAGCTGCCGGGGGAGTAAACGGGATCAATGCCAATTATGTGGGAATTGACTCCGTGCTGGTTCAAAAACTTCTGGGTGTTGAAGACCTTGATACCATTGATTTCAAGTATCTACTGGGAACGGATGGGCATTTATATCTGGAAACATCCGGAATTTTGGAGAAGGTCGCGCTTTATAATGTATTCGGACAGCAATTGCTATCCATAGAACCGAATGATTCGAGGGTGGCCTTTGATATTTCTCATATGCTTTCCGGCGTGTATTTGATAAACATTGAAATAGACGGGCAGATCGCTACCAAGAAGTTCGTGAAATTGTAAAACAACTGAAATGTGTCGATAGCTAATAGTATTTAGTAGGTAAAACCTCAAGTGTTCGCTTGAGGTTTTATGTTAGCTGTCCTGTTAATAACCTAAAACCGGTACCCGCTTTTCCTTATATAACTATAGTATATTTGTTCTTGTATCGTCCTAGTAGACCCAATAGTTCCGAATGCTTTTTAACTCTATAGATTTTGCTGTTTTTTTACCCATTGTCTTTATCATCTATTGGTTTATAACACAGAGAAATCTAAGAACACAGAATGTATTTATTGTTGTGGCCAGTTATTTCTTCTACGGCTGGTGGGATTGGCGTTTTTTATTTTTAATATTTGCTAGTACGGTCTTGGATTATACTTTGGGAATTGCGATGTCACGTTATTCGAATAAGAGACATCGAATGTTATTACTTTGGGCCAGTATTGGTGTGAATATTGGTTTTCTCGGCTTTTTTAAGTATTACAATTTTTTTATCGACAATTTTAGCTCGGCTTTCTCCATCTTCGGAATGAAATTCGAAACGTATACCTTGCAGATTATTCTTCCAGTTGGTATAAGCTTCTATACATTTCAAACCCTTAGCTATACCATCGACGTATATAGAAATAAACTGAAACCCACCAAAGATTTTCCCGCCTTTGCCTCCTTCGTCTGTTTCTTTCCTCAACTCGTGGCAGGTCCCATTGAAAGGGCTACGCATTTACTACCCCAATTCTACAAAAAGCGAAAATTCGTTTATAGCGATGCTACCGATGGAATGCGACAAATTCTATTGGGATTATTCAAAAAACTGGTGATCGCCGATAATTGTGCCAAGTACGTCAATATTATTTTCGAAAATTATGAGTCCTATTCGGGCAGTACGTTGGTTTTGGGTGCCGTGTTATTCTCGTTTCAGATCTACGGGGATTTCTCGGGTTATTCAGATATCGCCATAGGAACTTCCAGGCTATTTGGATTCGATCTTCGGAAAAACTTCCATTACCCATATTTTTCCAGAGATATAGCCGAATTTTGGCGACGTTGGCACATTTCATTGTCCACATGGTTTCGGGATTATGTATACATACCCCTGGGAGGAAGCAGAGTAGGTAGTATAAAAAAAATAAGGAATGTCTTTATTATTTTTATCATCAGCGGATTTTGGCATGGCGCCAACTGGACCTTTATTATTTGGGGTGCCTTAAATGCCCTGTTCTTCCTTCCCTTGCTGTTGACAAAAAGAAATAGAACCAACCTCGAAATTGTCGCCAAGGGAAAATGGTTGCCGTCTTTTAAGGAAATAAGTCAAATTGGACTTACTTATGTATTAACAACACTTGCCTGGGTGTTCTTTAGGGCAGATTCTCTTTCGATTGCCGTGGGGTATTTGAGGGGAATTTTAAATAAATCGATACTTTCACTACCGGAAATACGCCCCCGGTATCTTTTAGTGCTTATTTTGTTATTTGTCCTGGTAGAATGGACTGGTAGGGAAAGGACCCATCCCTTTATGCGTTTGGAAGAAATAAAATGGAGACCATTTCGATGGATATTTTATATAGCAATGGTGGGAGTTATTTTTTACTACAAAGGCGAGCAACAGGAATTTATCTATTTTCAATTTTAAGAGTATGAAAAAGTTCTTATTACGATCCTTATTATTCTTCACCATCATTTTTGTTTTGATCGTTGTGATCAATTTTATAGGCGAATGGCAACTGGTGAAATCGACCTATATGGAAGCAATTGTTGACAAACACCAAAGGGTTGAAAGTATAAATGAGCCTAAGATCCTACTAGTAGGGGGGTCCAACCTCGCCTTTGGAATGGATAGCAAGGTGTTGGAACAAGAACTGAAGGTGCCCATAGTGAATATGGGACTTCATGCCGGCTTGGGATTGTCGTTTATGATTGAGGAAGCAAAACGTTCCGTAGAAAAAGGAGATGTGATCATACTATCGTTGGAGTATTTTTTAAGCACAGAAGGGAATTACCGCCTAAAGAAACAGACCAGCGATTTTTTTCCGGAAGCGAAAAGATACTATGATCAGAAACCCTACGAAGATTTTAAAATGTTCTTTGAAACCACGCAGAGTCGATTGAAAAATCTTTCCTTCCGCTCAAAACCAAAACAGCCAACTGTACTGGATCGTATCTATTCAAGAGGTGATTTTAACCCCTGGGGTGATATGGTGGGGCACCTAGATGTTACCCTGAAAGATAAAAAACCCATTGAAGTGTACTTGCCTTATCGGAAGTGGGATGGAATCGAGATTCTAAATAACTTTCATACCTATGTATCCAACAAAGGGGCACAGGTGTTTTTTGTATATCCTAATTTCCCCAAGTCGCATTTCGATAATTTCAAAGAAAATATCAAAAAGTTGCAAACTGATTTGGACCAAAACCTGACAATAGAGATTTTAAATACCCCGGAAGATTTTGTGTTCGAGGACCACAATTTTTTTGATACCGAATACCATTTAAAAAGAGACGCGATTAAATCACGAACGCTGAAATTGGTTGAATTCATTAATAATAATGAAAAGGCGGCGGGCATCATTAAAAATATGTAATTTTAACCCCAAATTTACAACGCGATTGGTTTCGAAAGAATGAATCATTACTCAATAACTGCAAAGTCATGAACCTTCCTAAATATATCCTCGGCGACAATACCGACCATCCCGATGCCATTTATGTAATTCATACCGAATTCCCGCGTTTTGTTATCAATCTGGAGAATGACGAAGTAGAATGGTTAGAAGAGTTCGATCAACACGATGAAAAAGAACTCGAGCGGGAAACCGAAAACTATATCAAAGAAGCCACTATTTTTTACGACCGTGAAGTAGCGAGATATAACGATGCTTGAGGAAATTCTGAAATACGATACCGAACTTTTTCTCTTTCTGAATAACTTGGGAAGTGAACCCTGGGACGGACTTTGGCTTATCATTACCGAGAAATATGCTTCCATTCCCATTTATGCCTTGTTGTTGTTTCTTGTTTTTAAAAAACTGGGATGGAAGGGTACCTTGGTAGTTTTGGTGGCAGTTGCCCTTATGATCACGGCAACCGACCAGTTGGCCAACCTTTTTAAATATGTCTTATTTCAACGTCCCAGACCTTGTCGGGTAGAAGAACTAAGACCGGTCATGCGATTTGTGGCGGATGGCTGTGGTCGCTATGGCTATTTCTCGGCTCATGCGGCTAGTTCCATGGCAGCAGCCGTTTTCCTGGGGCTACTTTTAAGAGATCGTTTCAAATACCTTCCCTTTCTGCTATTATTTTGGGCCGTGATTGTGGCCTACAGCCGTATTTATCTGGGAGTTCATTATCCGCTGGATATCATTACCGGAATGTTCTTTGGAGGGATATTGGGCTGGATCTTTTACAAACTACAGCAGTGGGGGCAGTATAGATTTACTTCCGCCTGACCAAATACAGATCGCGCCAGAGCCGAGGCCTGTGGGTTCGTTCTCCCGGTGCCTGCGGATTCATATCATAGCGCGTAATTTTTTCTACTGAAAAATCGGCAAATCTTTTCTGAAAGTCTTTTACATTTTCTTCCGCGATTAAAACTCCAAATAAGGAACCTTCGGGAATCTTCACCTCCCCATTTTGGGAGAGCACTTCGATGGGTTTTCCATAGGCCCAGATCAGTTCCGGAGTGAAACCACCAAATTCATAGACTTCCAATTGGGTTTCAGCCTGCCAGTCGTTGAGCTTTTCCAGGCTTTTGTATTCGGGGTTCACGGTTAATACTTTCGCCAGCGGAAGACCGAAGCACAGAATGGAAATGATAAACCCTATGGTTAAAAAAAATACGGGTTTTATTTTTTTCTGAATTAAATTCCGAAGTATCAAAAATCCAATTCCAAACAAAAAGACAGAAAGAATGACAAACCAGAACCAGTTCCCGGATAAGTCATCTTTCAGAAAAATATAGCCACCTACCGGGAAAATCAAGCCAATGGCAGCTATGAGTCCGAAATTGAAATACACGGGAATCGTCTCTCGTTTGTCCTTTATTTCGGCAAAACGACGCATCAAATATTCAATGTAAAAAGCGGTATTTAATGCCAAAGGAATGAGTACCGGTAGCAGGTAGCGCGATTTTTTTTCGGGGACAATGGATAAGAGCAGTACAGAGCCCATGGCCCATAAAAATGTGAATAAATACCCTTTTTTATCGATAACCCGATTGCGGAGGTAGGGGTACAACAAGCCAATAAATGCTGGAATGGTCCACACCCCACTTTGGGTAAAAAAACTCCAATAATAATAGAACGGTCGTACGTTATATCCCGTCCAATTGCTGGTTTCCCGTTGTGTGATTTCGGCCACCGCCTGCGTATCGAAGGTATAGGTATACCAATACCACCAGCCTGAGAGCAGCAATGAAACCACCAGAAAAAAGAGGAGGGGAAATAAGCGTCGTTTTATATGTTGGTAGCGATATACAATTCCGAAGCTGATCAAAAAAGGTAAAAGCAGCGTGTACATAGAAACCGGCCCTTTGCTCATAAAGGAACAGCCAAAAAATAGAGCAGCGATAAGCGCATGTTTGTAGAGCCCTTTTTCTTTGGTGAAAAACAGATACAGTTGGTAGATGCACACCATCATAAATCCGTGGGTGAAAATATCCCAGTTGGCATCCCGTCCCGCGGAAACCACATAAAAGGAGGTAGCCATAATGAGCGACCCTATAAGTGCGAACGATTTGCTGTTAAAGATCTTTTCAGAAAGTTTGTACGAAGACACCACTAAAATAAGGGCCAGGATGGCGGCGGGAATTCGGAGGGCCACTACGCTTTTTAATCCCCACAAAGCCCCCGAAAAGGCGGTAAGCCAGGTAGGTAAGGGGGGTTTTTGATAGCGAGCCTCCCCGTTGAGGGTAGTCAATAACCAATGGCCATCGTGTAACATTTCACGAGCCGTTACAAAATTGCGAGCCTCCATAATATTGATGATGAGGGCATCCAGATTGATAAAAAAGATAGCCAGACAGGCGAGAACTACGATCCATATGGGTTTGTTCCTAAGCCGTTCCATGTCCCTCTTTTTTACCAATAAATATATTCCGAATGTAAATGATCATACCCGCACCATGACCTATAAATAGCACAGGATCCAAACGAAGGATGGCGTAGGTGAGAATCAGGGAGGCTCCCAAAACACTAAGTCTCCAAAAGCCAATGGGAAGTTGGGAAGTTTTGGTTTTTTCAGAATAGATCCATTGATAGATAAACCGAAAGGTAAATACAATTTGTGCAATAACACCCAACAGCAGGAGCCAAAAGGGGATCGCCTCGTTATGGAACAACTCGTTCATATCGTACTCGCCGTTATTGTAGCCATAAATAACGATAATGACGGGAAAAATGAGTAAAAACCATCGAACCGGCAAGACTATCCGTTTCCATTCCCCCTGAAAATGCAGGTTTCTTATATAGATGTAATAGGTAAGGGATTGACCCAGCATGATGGCAAAATCATCACGTAAATAGCCGTAGACAAAGAGTAAAAATGAAGCGATCAGACTCAGGATCCAAAACAAGGACGGGGTAATGATGCGATTGTTCTTTTCAGAAAGTATCCATTGCACCAATAAGCGACCGGAGAAAAGTGCCTGTGCTAAAAAACCAATGCCGTAGATGATCCAATCGCTCATCCCTGGTCTTTTACTTCGTAATTAATATACTTTTTCTTCATCCAGAGATAGGCGAAGCAATCCATTAAAGGGCCAATAAGTCGGTTCCAGACACCAAATTTGGCGGTCCCGGCGATGCGGGGAAAGTGCTGTACGGGTACTTGTAGTACGGTGCCCTTTTGTAGCAGGATCATGGCAGGTAAAAAACGATGCAAGCCTTTAAACATAGGAATTCTTTTGGCGTAATCTGTTTGCATGACCTTGAGCGGACACCCGGTGTCGTCCATGCCGTCATGAGTGAACGCACGCCGAATTCCATTGGCAATTTTAGACGACATATTTTTTACGAACGAATCCTTCCTGTTGGCGCGAACCCCGGTCACAAGTTGGTAGGTATCTATGTGTTCCAAAAGCAAATTGAAGTCTTCGGGAGCGGTTTGCAGATCGCTGTCGATATACCCCAGTAAAGGGCTGTTCACATGGTCAAATCCGGCTTTGATAGCGGCGCTGAGGCCCCGATTTTCTTTAAAAGAAATATAATGAAATGCCTCCTGACGGCCGCAAATGGCTTCAATGAGTTGTTGGCTGTTGTCCTGGGAACCATCATTGACAAAGAGGATACTGGTCTTTTTTGAAGCGATTTGGGTATAGGCGAGCAGTTCCTTTTCGACTCTTTCCAGATTATCTTCTTCGTTATAAACCGGAACAATGATGGTAAACTCGTACATATGAGTTGCGATTGTTTTGTGCAAAAGTAATTTTTTTTGAATTAAGAGCTGAGCGATTTTTGAGTTTATCGGCCGCAGGGGCATGCGGTTTTCGGGTTTTGATAAATTATGTGTTCAAGTGGCGTATTCTTACCTCAAAGTTTTATTTTTGAAGAATTAATACGGAAACAGTAAATGAAAGTACTCGTCACCGGTGCCGCCGGATTTATAGGTTCTCATACTTCTGAACGGCTGCACGCCATGGGTCATGAAGTAATTGCCATTGACAATTATTCCAGCTATTACGACGTAGCTTTAAAACAGCTGAATGCGAAGTCCCAGGCCAAAAGGGGCATCACCGTACAAAACGTGGATTTAAGAACAGACGATTTGTCTCGTTTTATTTCCGAAGAAATAGATTTTATATTTCATTTCGCCGCCCAACCCGGAATTTCGGCCTCCAGTACCTTCGAAGACTATTTTTCCAATAATATTTTAGGAACACAACGAATTTTGGACCTCCTGGAAGGCTTTGCGAAAAAACCTTTCTTTGTCAATATCGCCACCTCTTCTATTTATGGCCTTTATGCCACGCTTAGTGAAGACGACGCCCCCTTGCCGGCTTCGTGGTATGGAGTAACCAAATTGGCCGCAGAGCAGTTGGTTTTAGCCTATGCACGTCGTGGTTTGTTGCAAGGAACTTCGCTGCGATTGTATTCGGTGTACGGTCCGAGAGAACGCCCCGATAAATTATACACCCGGTTGATCGATTGCGGCTTAAATGACAAACTTTTCCCGTTGTATGAGGGCAGCGAGAAACACCTTCGGAGCTTTACCTATGTGCAGGATATCGTGGATGGTATTGTAAGTGTTATTGCATACAAGGACGTTTGTAATAGAGAGATCTTTAACCTGGGTACCGAAGAAGAAAATACTACGGCCAAAGGCATTGCAACGGTGGAAGAAATTTTGGGCAAAAAAGTACGCGTTGAAAACAAATCGGCTCGCCCGGGAGACCAATCCCGCACCAAGGCGAATATTGATAAAGCCCGGAGATTACTTAATTACAATCCTCAAACCGGTTTAAAAGAAGGCCTGGAAGCACAGGTAGCGTGGTTTCAGGAAAACTTTATGTAAGATTTCAATTTTAATCTGATAGATGAAAAAGAAAGGCATATTAGTAATCACGAATATAGGTGCGCTGTTGGTATTGGACTTCATTGCGATTGCCGAAAATATCCTATCTTGGCGGTCAATAACCACGAGCAAAATTCGTAGGGTATTACCGGAAGTGTGGAACGTTCAGCGAGTTCAAAACCTCAATAGCAAATGTACTGTTCGCCCGGCAAAACCCCCTTTGGTTTGCCACTAATTTTTGTCAATAGCATCTCTTAATTGAAATCGGGTACGGTACATAAAGATCTTAAATTAATCATTGTAATACCTTGTTATAATGAGGAATCCCGATTCAATACCCTTCTTCCAGAGTACCGTGAATGTTTAGATCAAAATAAAGAGTTGCTGTTGTGTTTGGTTGATGACGGATCTGTCGATAAAACTCAACATCATCTTAAAAATCTGGAACAGGAATATCCCAACCAAATTGAAATTCTGCTGATGCCAAAAAATAAAGGCAAGGCAGAAGCCGTGAGAGCGGGGATGCTTCACTGTCATGAAAGTTTTAAGGCCAACCACATAGGCTTCCTCGATGCTGATCTGGCTACCTCTTTTGAGGAGTTTTTGCGCGTGTATTCGCATACGCAGGGTCCTGAAAAATTTACCTTTGTATTCGCTTCCCGAATATTAAAACTGGGTTCGGTCATTAAAAGAACCCGATTTCGATTTGTGGCGGGAAGAATGATCGCCACCGTGATCTCCTCCCTGCTGCGTTTGAAAGTATACGATACCCAATGCGGTTCCAAGGTTTTTGAATGGGAACTGGCGAAAGTATTGTTCACCGAAAAGTTTATTTCAAAATGGTTGTTTGATGTAGAATTATTTTTCAGAATGATACAACTGTATGGACGGGTAAAGGCTACACAAAAAATGAACGAGGTTCCTTTACGCCTTTGGGTAGATAAGGGAGATTCGAAAGTACAACTCGGGTATTTCTTTAAAATGTGGATCGACCTCCTCAGGATCAGAAAACGATACAAAAAAGAGAATTTCGTAAACAAGAACGTGTTAGCCAATAATGAGCTTTAAGAAAATTTCAAGAACTATATATTTGAAATGGATGGTCATTGGTATCCTGGTACTTCGTGCCATCTTACTCGCCGTCATCCCTTTACTGGACAAAACTGAAGCCCGATACGGCGAAATCGCACGCCTGATGTACGAAACCAAGCAGTGGGTGATGATGCAATACGACTACGGCTTGCCATTTTGGGCGAAACCACCCTTGTCGAGTTGGCTTTCAGCATTGAGTTTTGAGGCCTTTGGGGTCAATGAAATTGCCGCAAGATTACCTTCGTTTCTCATAGCCATCGCCGTTATCTTTATTGTGATAAAAGCCACAAAGATCACCGGTGCCGCTCGTTATGTATTGGCTTTTATCCTGTTGACCATCCCCGAATATTTGATCCACGCGGGAGTCACTTCAACCGATAGCACTTTATTACTCTGCCTTGTGCTGGTCATGCTCGGCTTTTGGAAAACCCTAAGTGAAAACAAACGAACCTATTGGTCCTACTTGTTTTTCGTTGGAATTGGATTGGGACTTCTAGCCAAAGGTCCTATCATTATCATTTTAACGGGTCCACCGCTATTTGTTTGGTGTTTACTTGAAAAGGGACGATTTAAGCGCCTGTTCTTACGCCTGCCGTGGTTAGCTGGAATTCTTATCGTGGCCCTCATTGCAGTACCGTGGTATTGGCTGGCGGAGCAGGAATCTCCTGGATTTATTGATTACTTTATCGTGGGGGAACATTTTAAACGATTTACCGAATCGGGGTGGTCTGGCGATAAGTACGGCTTTGCGAAGTCCCAACCCATTGGCATGATCTGGCTATTCCTGCTGGCCTTTGCGTTTCCCTGGATTCAAATAGCACTATATCATATCTGGAAAAAAAGAAGGACTTTACGAAAAGATCCTTGGGTTTCCTTCCTGCTACTGTGGTTGTTTTGGTCCCCACTCTTTTTTACGGTGTCCCGAAATGTAATCCATACCTACGTCCTGCCTTCGACGATTCCGTTGGCCTTGCTCATGCTTCATTGGTGGAACAAAGAAAAGTATTGGGTAAAGGCAGCTTCTGTTTTCCCCATAGTGGTGGCAGCGGCAGCCATTGCGTTATCGGTGTCGGGAAAGTGGAGTAACTTTATGAATACCGATAAATACCTCATGAAGCATCAGGAGGTAGCTACTACACACAAAGAAGTTCCTGTATTGTATTGGGATCAAAAGTCGTATTCGGGTAGATTTTACGCCGAGCGGCCGGTTCATCTTGTGACTACCGAAGCGTCGGTAGATTCAATGCTCCAAAAGGGCACTAAATTTTTCCTTTTTGTTCGGCATAAAAACGAAGATCAGATTTCGGAACGCCTGAAGGAGCAATTAATTCTTTTGGAATCCAATCACAAGAGAAACATGTATACCAATCTCAAGTAAACCAATTATTTTTTTAATTTGAGCAACAAGTCTGCGGATTCGAAAGGAGTGGTCTTATTTTCCTGAATGAGTTGTAATTGTTTTTCCAGTTCTTTTTTCACGGAAGGATTTTTGTAAAAGTCACTTTTCAGCCTGGATTCGATCGTTTGCAACAGCCAGAATTTGTTTTGCTCGTTCCTTTTCTTCTGAAATTCGTCGCTGGATTTTACCAATTTCAGATAGTCTGAAATCACCTGCCAAACCTCAGCAACCCCTTCGTTTTTGAGAGCGGAGCAGGTGAGTGTCTTCGGAATCCAACCACTGTCTTTGGCCGGGTAGAGGTGTAGCGCGCGATTGAATTCGGTTTGAGCGAGTTTGGCAGCTTTGAGGTTTTCCCCGTCGGCTTTATTGATCACGATGGCATCGGCCATTTCCATGATGCCCCGTTTGATTCCCTGTAACTCGTCTCCCGCTCCGGCCAGTTTCAGCAACAAAAAGAAATCGGTCATGGAATGAACCGCCGTTTCGCTTTGGCCTACTCCCACTGTTTCAATAATGATGCTAGTGTAACCTGCCGCTTCACATAATATGATGGCTTCCCGGGTTTTTCGAGCCACGCCGCCCAAGGAATCTCCGCTGGAAGAAGGACGAATAAATGCCAGAGGTTCTTTAACCAGATCTTCCATTCGGGTTTTGTCGCCTAAAATACTTCCTTTGCTCAAGCTGCTGCTGGGATCTACTGCCAGGACGGCGACTTTGTGTTTTTCTGAAGTCAGTAATTTTCCGAAGCTTTCAATAAAGGTGCTTTTCCCCACGCCCGGAACCCCGGTGATCCCTATTCGAATGGAGGTATTGGCATGGGGTAAACAAGCTTCGATGATGGCGCGGGCCTGTTGCTGATGTTTGGCTGCCTTACTTTCAATGAGGGTGATGGCCCGACTTAAAGCGGCTTTATCGCCCGCCGTGATACCTTCGATAAGTTGCGGTAGGGAAGGAATTTTTTTTCGGTTTTGCTTTAGTTTTTCGGCGGCAGTAAGGCTTAGGGAATCCGGCGGATTCACACCGTCTTTTTCCTGTAATGCATTGCTATGTTTCGAGGTTTTTGCCAAACGATTTAATTAGTGTTATTTCACTTCCATGGGTAGCGGAACCACAACCCGATCCCAGGAAAACATGAGAACCATCTCCTTTGCCGGGCTTTCAACTACTTTTATAGTAAAATTCTCCTGGGTGGTCAGGCTTTCCGAAACTACAGCAGTGGTCACCAGTGCGTCGTGTTCGGGCTCACGAATAGCCTTTGCATCCTGCCATCGCACGCCCCAGGAATACATTTTGTCGTTGAAAATGATCTGCCAGTCTTTCTCTGTGGGAATGGTCCAAAGTGTGTATTTGCCTGCCGGTAGTGTTTTCCCATCAATCATTAGATCCTTGTTGGTGGCAAAGGTGGTAGCTTCATTGGCACCTGTCCTCCAAACTTCATTGTAAGGTACCAATTCTCCAAAGATCACTCTGTCTTTTTTGCCAGGGCTCGAGTAAAATAGTTCAATTTCCAGATCGTCCGCTGTATAAATTTCGGTGACCTCAGGGCTGTGTTTTTTGGTGCTTTTTTTAAGCATGGGACCTAGCACGAAAGTGAACAGGAGCGCCAGTATTATTAGGATACCCACGATCCAAATAACTATTTTCATGGCTTTATTCATGGCTGGCAAATTTAATTTAACGAAAGGTAGTAAATTTAAGAGTTATATTTTTGCAACACTCACAATTTTGTATCGTCTTTAACCCGAACAGCAACCAAAAAACCATCAAGTTTGTCCAGTCAATTACTTGTTGAACAATGTAAACAGCAAAATCCGAAGGCACAAATGGCTTTGTACAAGCAATATTGTGAAGGGATGTTTGTAGTGGCACATCGTTATATCAAGGACGTGGCTGAAGCAGAGGATGCCATGCAGGATGCTTTTATTAAAGCGTTTGCAAAATTAGATCAGTTCAAAGGGGACGTCACCTTTGGAGCGTGGTTGAAACGGATCGTGGTCAACACCTGTTTGGACGCAATCAAGGCGCGAAAGATGGAGTTATATACGATCAATGAAGAAGTAATGAGCATGGCAGATGAAGAAGATTGGGATGTCGAGGATACCACTACCGCCGGGGAGATCCAACGGGCTATTGAAACGCTGAAAGACCCCTTTAGGGTGGTGGTTCAGTTATTTTTGTTGGAAGGATATGACCATAAGGAAATTTCAGAGATACTGGGTATTTCTGAAAGTTCCTCCCGAACCAACCTGCACCGCGGAAAACAATTATTAAAAAAACAATTAAAATATTTACACTATGGGACGGGATATTAGAGAAATGATGAATGACCGGGTGCCGGAGCCATCCAGGCTTCCCGAGGGACATGAGCTGCGCTTTGCCAAAAAACTGCAGCAATCTTTTCCGAAGAAAAACAAAAAACCATCTTTCTTCTGGCTAAAGGTCGCGGCGACAGTGGTTCTATTTTTAGGTGTCGGTTATTTCGCCTACCAAAATTTTAACGATGGATTAAACGAAGCTCCGGTATTGGTTCAGAATGATGCCCTGGAAGAAGGGGGAAAGCCGCAATTCACTCTGGGCGACCTTTCACCCGATCTTAAAAAAGTAGAAGAGTTTTATACGACTGGGATCAACGTACAATTGGCTTCTTTAAAAACCGATCCCGAAAATAAGGAACTCATTGATGCCTATATGAAGCGCCTTAATGAACTAAATACGGAATACGAAAAACTCAATAAGGAATTGAACGAAGTAGGGCCCACAGAGGCAACCATTACTGCTTTGATCGATAATTTGAAATTACGTTTGGAATTGCTGTTCAAACTTAAAAACAAATTAAAAGAACTTAAACAATTAGAAAATGAACAGTTTAGTAATAGTACCGCATAGGCTGGCAGCAGTCTTACTGTTGTTTTGCGCCTCGATCATGAGTGCTCAAAGCACCTACAAGGAAAGTTTTAACGTGGGCAAGGATGTATTGGTTTCGGTGAATACGTCACACACCAACGTAATTTTTGAAACCTGGTCCAAGGACAAGGTGGAAGTGGAAGCGTTTATTGATGACAAAAAACTTTCAGAAAAAGAGAAAAAGAGATCTTCGATAACTGGGACCTCGACGTTCTTGGGAACAGCAAGAAAGTGGTCATCACTTCGAATGAAGGCAGCCTCTGGACCGGAATTGAGTCTATGGGAAGTCTAAAGGCCTTACACCGTCTGGAAAGTATGGACGCCCTGAAAAACCTGGAAGCCTTAAAAGCCTTAAAGAACATGCCTCTTTTGGAAGATCTCGGAAATATGGACTGGAATTTTGAGGTTCCTGAAGTACCCGAGCTGGATAAATTTCCAGTATGGCCATTCGATGGTCATCGTCCCAATTTCAAGAACGGAGATGAATACAATCATTTCACTGAGAAAAACGGGAAATCCTACACCTTTGATCGTGGAGAATACAAAGGAAACAAGCAGGGATATGTCGATAAGCTCAATAAAAAGTACAAGACCAATGTGAAAGTCAGGGAAGTGGATGCCTGGTTGGAAAAGGTGGATGCCTGGTCTGATAATATCGAAGATGTCATGGAAGCCTGGGGTGAGAATTTTGGTAATAAGTTTGAAATGAACTTTGGACCCGAGTTTGAAAAAAAGATGGAAAAATGGGGTGAGGAATTTGGTGAAAAATTTGGTAAGGAAATGGAAGAATGGGGTGAGAAATTTGGAAAAGACATGGAGAATTGGGCCAAGCAGTTTGAAAAAGATGCCGAGAAATGGACTGAAGACCTTGAAAGAAACGGCAATAATTTTACCAAAAAAGTAACAACCGATGAACATGGTAATAAATCCATTTTAATTCAAAGTGACGGGGATGGTTTGTTCAAGGAGGGAGCTGTGAAGGCAAAGAAGACCATTATCATCCGGTTGCCGAAAGGTTCCAGAACCGATATCAACGTACGTCATGGAGAAGTGAAAATGGCCGATGCCAGCAATGTGAAAGCGACGCTTAACTATGCACAATTAACTGCTAACAGTATTGATGGGGGCGAGACCCTCATCAATGCTGCTTATGCACCTGTTTATGTGAACCATTGGGCAAATGGGGAGTTAGAGCTAAAGTATGTCGATGATTGTAAGCTGAATAAGGTGGGGCGCATTAATTTGATGGCCAACTCGAGTAATGTGAATATCAATTCATTGACGAAGGAAGCTTTTCTCTCCGGATCCTTCGGAAATTTATTTATTAATGATATCGCAGACAACTTTAAGGCTATAGATATTGTTTTGGAGAATACAGATGCTACGCTTAGCATTCCAAATACATCCTTTGATTTCTACTATAGCGGAAAGAAATCACGGTTTAAAACTCCGGCTTCCTTTGAGATCACCACCAGGAATGTCAATGACAGCAGATCCCTTTTGAAAGGTTTTTATAAGTCTAAGAATTCGGGTCGGTCTTTGACGATCAATGCTTCGTATAGCAATATTACTTTTCAGAATTAGCGATCTTCATACCCAAAATATACGATAAATAAATACTCTACAAAAAACACGACGATTACCCCAATCAAAACAAAGAACCCTTGTTTTACCAGCTCATTCCGTTTCATTTTTTCTTCTGAAAATACCAACAACTGCCTCACCGCACGCATCACCTTTTCTCTCTCTAAATAATACACAAACAGAATGCTCGCCAGGTAAAAGCAGGCACTGAACATAGCCCCGTAAGCAACTCCAAATAAGTAATCCACCATTATTATATTCAGTAGAATAGGGATAAGGATCGCACCGCCTAATAACTTCGTTCGATTGAATAATAAGAGAAAGGCTCCAATAAGCTGTGAAATTCCTATAAAAAGAATATAAGCCCTGGAGTGACCAAAAAAGGTCCAGGCAAGATTATAGCTCCCAGTTTCTCCCAGCGGGATGTTTGCAATGTCTTCAGGGATATTACCCTTTAAATAAAATTGTCCGCCAATTATTTTTCCGAGTCCGTAGAGGGTCAACTTTAAGAACACATTGATTCGCAATGCCAATTCCAGGATCTTGATAAAAATCGCTTTTTTCATAGTAGGAAATAAAAAAGCCATTATAAAATTGATTAGATTTTAAAACGGCTATTCAATTAATAAACCTCAAGTTTAAGCGTCTTTGTTTAGTTTCTTTGTGAAGTAAAATCCTGAGAATAAACCAATACCCGACATTAAGAAAATTGTCCCGGGATAGGCTACTTCAGGGTCTAATCCCATGGTTTGATCTAAAATGGCCGCAATAAAGATTCCTACTCCAATGCCCATAAGTAATAGGGCAAGGTTAATTACGATCACCTTCCAAATGGGGGTCACCTTTCTATCCTTTCCATAGAAAATTGACGCTTCCGCACCTTTTTCAATGAGTGCCAATCGTTCTCTGTTTCGAGCCGAGACGTATAAATAAAAGATTCCAAAAATTACGCCGAAAAATACAATGGGTATAATGACTGCTCCTGTTTCCATAATTTTGATGTTTTACTGTTTTTAATTGATTATTACTGTTCGTTTGTTCTTAAGACGCGGTGTTTTTGATTTCCGTTACAAGTTTGTTGAATTTTCTACCACCTACCACCTACCACCTACCACCTACCAACTAACATTTTCTTCGTATTTTATTCTGAATTATTTGTAACCAATTCAAATAACCTTGCGTCTTATCGTAAAATGCAACCGAACACTGACCAACTTCTCATTAAACAAGTCTTGCAGGGCGATTCTCGGGCATTTGGGACTCTGGTGGAACAATATCAAGGGTATGTGTTTACCATCGTCGTACGCATGGTAAAAGTGCGGGAGGAGGCGGAAGAGGTATCTCAGGATACGTTCATTAAGGCCTTTGAGTCGTTGTCCACCTTTCGGGGAGAATCCAAATTTTCGAGTTGGTTGTATCGAATTGCCTATCGGAAGGCCCTGGATCACATTCGGAAAAACAAGAAATACCGATCCTCCGAATTATTAGAGGAAATTACCGAAAGTGATTCCGGAAGTGTTGAAAATGCGCTGCAGCAAATGGAAGATAAAGAAAGGAAAGAACAGATACAACGTTGCATCATGCGGCTTCCGGAAGTGGACGCTGCATTGGTGACCTTGTATTATTTTGAAGAGCAGTCTGTGAAGGAGATCGCAACCATCACAGAACTTTCCGAAGAAAACATAAAAGTTAAATTATATCGAAGCAGGAAAAAATTGTTTACTTTGTTACAACAATATATTCTGCCGGAAATATCGAACAGCAATGGAAGAGCGATCTGAACATATCGAAAAAGTCACCCGGAAATGGGTCAAAGAAGCCGGAATGGAACAACCTCCCATCAACTTTGTAGCTACTGTTATGATGGCCATCGAGGCCAAAGCGGTGCCTAAGAAAGTATACCCGCCGCTTATAAGTCTTCGTGGGTGGAGTGTGGTTTTTATTGTCTTACTGGCAACAATTGTCTTTATACTATTATACCCCGTTGCTGGTTTTTCATATTTGGAACAGTTGAATCTCCCAAATTTAAGAGAGATAAAAAACCCTTTCGCCGCACTGCAAATGTCCAAAGCCCTCATTTACGGGGTTGGCTTCCTTACCTTGTTCCTCATTCAAATTCCGTTTTTGAAAAGACGATTTATTCACTAATACAAGGCTCTTAGAATATAAGTTCCATTGGGGCCATGTTCAAATTCCCCGGTAATATTATCCTCTATGGACAACATGCTGAAGAGTTGATTACAGAAACTCGTGCAATCCAAATCGATCTCGTGGCTTAACTGATATCCGGTTTCCGCATTGCCCACAACCCATTTTACATAACCAATCCCATTGACAAATTTTGCCAGGGGAACCGTAAATCGAGTGTTGGGTGGAATGGTATCCTGGGATTGAACCGATAGCAGTCGATAACGGCTCGATGTGGCATCGGTGCCGTTATTTTTGATGGTGATTCGCTTGGCTCTAAGGCTGTAGTTATTTCCCTGATGGAATTCGAAGCCTTCGATCCCCGGTAATTCGAAATAGTGTTGCGTGCCATTTTCAGAGACCAGAAAGGCCGTTCCGTAAAGAACGGAGGTCGTTTTGTAATGCTCCAATTGCAAATTCACCTCAGTTTCAGTGACACTTTCATCGTTCGCGCTACAAGAGATCAATAAGACCATCGCGTATAAAAAAAGTAGCTTTTTCATCTTTCAAGATTTTTACTGAAAGTACAAAAAAGCTACCTCAATTTCAAGATGTTGTGGTCTTGGATTATAAATTAATTATGCTCGGTCAACACCCATTCCCCTTTATTGATCAATGGGATGGCTTGCTTGTATTTTAAAGTTTTATTCTCGCCGCTCATCACATGCTTGATGGTCACCTTATCGTTTCGGCCAATTTTGGGCTGCTCACGGACTATGGTTTCGGTGACTTGCTGTCGCTGTGGCTGAGTATTCCCGGCTGCTCTCGCTTCGGCAGCACGTTCGTCCATGTTTTGGATCTCGTCCTTTTGTTCATTCAGCTTTTGTTTGGGTCGCGTTTGTTGGGCTTCCCGGATTTGTTGCTGATTTTCCTGCGGCAATTCTCCTTTGAACAAGAAGGAAAGCACCTCTTTATTTACCTTTTCGATCATGGCCTTGAACAATTCAAACGCCTCGAATTTATAAATAAGCAAGGGGTCTTTTTGTTCGTGTACCGCAAGCTGAACCGATTGTTTCAACTCATCCATTTTGCGTAAGTGCGTCTTCCAGGAATCGTCTATAATGGCCAGCGTAATGTTCTTTTCGAAATCGGTGACCAGCTGTTTTCCATGAGTTTCGTAGGCTTTTTCGAGATCGGTGGCCACGTTCAGGGTTTTTACACCATCGGTGAAGGGCACCAGAATTCGTTTGTATTTATCTTTTTGGGTTTCGTAGACATTTTTGATTACCGGGAACGCCATTTCGGCGTTGCGGGTCATCTTGTCATTGTAATGCTCATAGGCAGCTTTGTAGACTTTACCGGCAATTTCGATAAAGGTTTCATCTTTGAATTCGTTTTCCGAAATAGGTGAACTCATAGAGAAATAACGAATCAGCTCAAACTCGAAATTTTTAAAATCGTCTCCCAGTTTGTTTGATTCTGTAATTATCTCGGCCGTATCGTAGATCATGTTCGCGATATCCACCCGCAGACGCTCTCCGAATAACGCGTGGTAGCGGCGTTTGTACACTACTTCCCGCTGGGCATTCATCACGTCATCATATTCCAGTAATCGCTTCCGTATCCCGAAGTTATTCTCCTCCACTTTTTTCTGTGCGCGCTCGATCGATTTGGAGATCATTGAATGTTGGATCACTTCTCCTTCTTTCAATCCCATTCTATCCATCATTTTGGCAATACGTTCACTACCAAAGAGGCGCATTAGATTGTCTTCCAAAGAAACGTAGAATTGTGAACTTCCCGGGTCACCTTGTCGTCCGCTACGTCCTCGTAACTGACGGTCAACACGACGCGAATCGTGACGCTCGGTACCTACAATGGCCAAACCACCGGCGGCTTTCACTTCTTCACTCAATTTAATATCGGTTCCACGACCTGCCATGTTGGTGGCAATAGTCACTATTCCCGCGTTCCCTGCTTCCGCAACAATATCGGCTTCCTTTTTATGGAGTTTTGCGTTCAACACATTATGGGGTACGTTTCGAATGCTCAGCATCCGACTTAACAATTCAGAAATTTCCACCGAAGTAGTACCGATCAATACCGGGCGGCCAGCACCCGAAAGCTCGGCAACCTCTTCGATCACCGCATTGTATTTTTCCCGTTTGGTTTTATAAATTTTGTCTTCTCTGTCATCCCGTGCGATAGGACGATTGGTGGGGATTTCCACCACATCTAATTTGTAGATCTCCCATAGCTCTCCGGCCTCGGTGACTGCGGTACCGGTCATCCCGGAAAGCTTGCGGTACATTCTGAAATAATTCTGAAGGGTAACGGTCGCAAAGGTTTGAGTCACAGCCTCGATCTTCACGTCTTCCTTGGCTTCGATCGCCTGATGCAGGCCGTCACTGTAACGTCGTCCGTCCATAATACGCCCGGTTTGCTCATCGACGATCAATACTTTATTTTCCATCACCACATATTGGTCATCCCGTTCGAACATGGTGTAGGCCTTGAGTAGTTGGCTCATGGTGTGAATACGTTCACTTTTCACACTAAAATCACGAAACAACTCCTCTTTCAGTTCGGCTTCTTCTTCAGTAGATAGACCCTGGTTCTCAATTTTTGCAATTTCGGTACCTATTTCGGGCATTACGAAGAAATCTGGATTGTCCTTACCCGATAGGTATTCTACTCCCTTATCGGACAGGTCTACCTGGTTTGTTTTTTCATCGATGACAAAATACAACTCGGCGTCTACCTTTGGCATTTCGCGGTTGTTGTCTGCCATATAAATATTTTCGGTTTTCTGAAGGATCTGTTTGACACCTTCTTCCGATAAAAACTTGATCAATGCCTTGTTCTTCGGAAGTCCGCGAAAAACTCTCAGCAATTGGAAGCCACCTTCTTTGGCATCCCCTTCTTTGATGAGGCGCTTGGCTTCAGATAACACCCCGGTCAAATATTTTCGTTGTACTGCAACGAGATCGGCGATCTTTGGTTTTAATTCGTTGAACTCGTGACGATCTCCCTCGGGAACAGGTCCGGAGATGATCAACGGAGTACGGGCATCATCGATCAAGACACTATCCACCTCATCCACAATGGCGTAATGATGCGGACGCTGCACCAGGTCTTTGGGTGCGTGCGACATATTATCCCTCAGGTAATCAAATCCAAATTCGTTGTTTGTTCCGTAGGTAACATCGGCGTTGTATGCTTTTCGTCTTTCTTCACTATTGGGACGGTGATTGTCAATACAATCGACGGTTAGCCCATGAAATTCTAACAAGGGTGCCATCCAGGCACTATCCCGTTTCGCGAGGTAGTCGTTTACCGTGACCAGATGTACTCCGTTTCCTGCCAGCCCGTTTAGATAGACCGGCAAGGTTGCTACTAATGTTTTTCCTTCACCCGTGTGCATCTCTGCCACTTTTCCCTGGTGCATGGCAACCCCACCTACAAGTTGTACGTCGTAATGTACCATATCCCAGGTCACTTCCTTTCCGGCGGCATCCCATGAATTTTTCCAAAGGGCCTTTTCGCCGTCCAAAGATACATAGTCCTTACTTCCGGAAAGCTCCCGGTCGTAAGCGGAAGCTGTGACCGTAAGGGTTTCGTTGTCTTTAAAGCGCTTTGCGGTTTCCTTTACGACCGCAAAGGCTTCAGGAAGGATCTTGTCGAGAGTTTTCTTTTCCACCTCGTACCGAGCTTGCTTGAGCGCATCAATTTCGTTGTAGACATCTTCTTTTTTGTCGATATCTTCTTCGGCGTCGGCTTGCTTCTCGAGCTCGTCTATCTGTTGTTGGATTTCTTTTTGATCTTCTTTGATGATCTCTCTGAAGGTATTGGACTTCTCCCGCAACTCGTCAATGGAAAGACTGGATATCGCCGCTTCGCATTCTTTTATTTGATTGACGATGGGTTGAATATCGCCGATGTCTTTTTTGGATTTATCTCCTACAAATACTTTTAATACGTTGTCTAAAAGTCCCATGATGTAATTTTCGGTTTAAGGCTCAGTGTAAGGAGGAAATCCTCCTGATTTTAGTATAACAAAAAAACTGTAAAAAAACCAGATAGGCAAGTGCTTTAACGGTTTTTAATGCTTCGATTTTGAGCCAAAAAAAGTCTCAATAATTTGAGACTTTTTAGGTTAATTTTATAGAGGGTCATTGGTTTTAAGCCGCGACCTTACTTTTCAATGTTAATACTCATCTTCATTCCACAGATAATCATCGTCTGTGGGGTAATCCGGCCAAATTTCTTCGATCGAGTCGTACGAGTCGCCTTCATCTTCAATCGCCTGAAGGTTTTCTACAACTTCCAGAGGAGCTCCGGTTCTAATGGCGTAATCGATTAACTCGTCTTTGGTTGCCGGCCAGGGCGCATCACTTAAATAGGATGCTAATTCTAATGTCCAGTACATAACAGAATTAAAGGTTTTATTTTTTGCAAAAATAATTTTTTAACTGAAAAAGTCAGGGAAAAATGAAATTATTTCTACTGAATTTTAAAGAACGTTTTTAAATCTCTGTTTTTCAGCGATTTACAAATAAAATATTTTAGAGCCTATATTTTTTTTGGAACCCATTTTATCTCATTTGCCTTCAAGTCATTGGACAATTTCCGTGCCAACACGAATAGGTAGTCGGAAAGTCGGTTCAAATAGATTAAAACATGTTCGTCTGTTGGTTCCTGAGCGTGTAAAAGTGTTGCCAATCGCTCGGCACGACGGCAAACACAGCGAGCTATGTGACAATATGACACGGTAGTATGACCTCCGGGTAGGACAAAGTGGGTCATGGGCGGGAGGGATTCATTCATGGCGTCCATTTCAGTTTCGAGCAGGGTGACGTCTGCTTCCGTGATTTTCGGAATGTTCAGGCGTTCTTTACCGCTTTTGAGTACGGCCTTGTTCGGATCGGTAGCCAGAATAGCACCCACGGTAAATAATTTATCCTGGATAGCGATCAAGAGTTCTTTTGAATGTGCATCAATTTCCTGATCCCGAATCAACCCTAGATGGGAATTCAACTCGTCCACCGTACCGTAACTCTCTATACGAATGTGGTGCTTTGGGACCCGGGTGCCTCCAAACAATGCAGTGGTACCTTTATCCCCGGTTTTGGTGTAGATTTTCATTTGATAAAAAAATTATCTAACAAATATAAAGCAGCGTTCTTAATAATACGGATAAAGTTATAAGTTTGTTGGATTGGTAACCGCTCAAAAATTTCGGTCCCTTATAACCTTTTCAAATGTTGTTTCCCGAGTTACATAAAGGTGAAAAGAATAGTATGAAAGCTTCGCTATCCTTTTTTCGTGGGATTTTGAGACGTATATTTTATTCTCATTCGCAAAAGATTTTTGTAATTGGCTTTCACAAAACTGGAACTTCCAGTATGGGAAAAGCATTGCAGGTTCTTGGATACAAGGTTTGTGGAAGTTTAAAGGAAGGTAAAGACTATGAGGAGGCAGCAGTTGGTTTTAAAGAATATGTATTTCAGAAAGGCAAACCATTACTAGCAAAATACGACGCTTTTCAGGATACACCTTGGTTCATATTTTACGAAGAACTTTACCGGTCCTATCCGGATGCTTATTTTATATTGACCACCCGAAATGCCGACGCCTGGTTGAACAGCGTTCAAAAACATTTTGGTACGCAGGATTTTCTGTATCACCGGTGGATTTATAATTCTCTGGATTCGTTTAAAGATCGTGAGTTGTATTTGGAGCGTTTCAACAATCATAACCAGGCAATTCGAAAGTTCTTTAAGGAAAACGATAAATTTCTAGAGTTTTCTATAGAAAATGACGGTTGGGACGAATTAGTGGGATTCTTAGGCCAAAGGAAACCATGGTCAAAATTTCCCCATTCCAACAAAGCTTCCCATCGGGCTAGTCTTATTTCTAAAATTAAAACCAAGTTGAAAAAGTGGTATTATAACTAGCCAACACGAAATTGCTACTTCTGATTCTTTTTGCGCTCAAAATAATTTTTCCTGAAACTTCTTCTGCGACGGTTACTATTTCGACTAGTATTTGATTTATTCCAAAAAAAGAGAATCAATAGCAATAGAATACCACCGCCAACAAGCACAAAAGGGTTTGAAAATAGGGAAGAATCCATAGTACGAAGATAGGTTTGATAACGCCAAAAAGCAAATAGGGAAACTAAAAATTAAGATTTAAGAATTAGTGTGAAACTATAATTGGGAAAACTTGGGAGAGTCAAATCAACGTTGGCGTATATCGCTCTCCACCATGCCATCTCGTAGTCGAATGACGCGATGCGCTCGTGTGGGAGATTTCTTCCTCGTGGGTGATCAAAATAACGGTATTTCCGGCGGCATGAATATCGTCAATAAGTTTCATGATCTCTTCAGAAGTTTTTGAATCCAGATTCCCTGTAGGCTCATCGGCCAAAATAATGGACGGTTTGTTGACCAAAGCACGTCCCACGGCCACACGT
>CAWECU010000008.1:0-147503 GCA_963807685.1 uncultured Flavobacteriaceae bacterium
TGCAGCGCCAGATACACGCCGTCCAGGGGGGGGTGCGTCTTTCAGACCCTTTACCAGTGCGGATTTGAATTCTTCGTAAACGCCTCTTTCAACCGGTCCTCCGGACATGGATCGCGCCTTGATAATAGGCACGACTCTTACGGCATTCTCGCCATATTTGTCCACTGCTTCCAGAAAACCGCCAAGCTCCAGGCCCTCCTCCCTGCTGTGGGGCAGAATGCCGGCCCCGTAAAACAGCCCGGCTGCCTCGAATTCTTTTTTGGTTGTCGGCACCGGCGAAAAGGAGTTCGTCTCCTGGAGGATTTCAGCAATTGCAATAACGGATTCCCCATGGCTGGTGGAAGCGGCCAGAAGAATCAGGACAGCGGCGAAGATCATCACGAATCGAAATCGGCACATCATTTCTACCCCTTATTTTCGTTGTTAAACATATTGATCGCTGCCCTGCCTGGCGGCTGGTCTCCACAGGCAACGGTTAAGAAGTGAAGATCTCTTTCGATTTAGCGCGGGGAATCAAAATTTTCAAGTATGAATACAGGGGTTATTTTTTTTAGTTGACAAAAGAGGATGAAAAGGTCAAATGTAAGTTTGACTAACTAATCAATTGAGTGGGGGCAACCCTATGGAACTCGAACGGCTGCTTATTCAAATAACTGAAATATTTCATAAATCAATAGATACATATAAGCAGAAATTCATTAGGGAGAGTGGGTTTTCCGACGTGTCCCTGAACCAGCTGTTTTATTTGGAGGCGATTTTTCAGCTGGGAACTCCAACCCTCAGCGGTAAACTTCGGGAGGTGGCTATTTCCAATTTTTCTGAAGACAATTTTCGGGAATTTGAGCCAAATTCGGTGTTGGAGGACGTATTCGTACCCTTGTATTTTTACCATCGTTACCAAACCGAAGCAGCCGTAAAATCGATTGCCGGGATGGACTATTCCTATAAAGCGAAAGGTGACAATGGGGATGCCTATCAAATGCTTCCGAAGAAAACACAGCAAAATGCCTTGGATGCGGTCTTAAAAACATTGTCTCCCAGAACTCTTGCCATCCCGCAGGCGCAATTGAAATTATTTCCGCCCAGGGCCTATGGATATCCGCGCACGAGGGAGTCGTTCAAAAGCAAAATGGGGGTGGCCTTCGACGCATTAGGTGCCGCCGAAACCGCCAGTGATATGACCTTAAAATTGTTATTGAATCCGCAACGGGCAAATCGTTTGATCCAGCAAAAGGCGATGGATAACGGGAACCTGGGCTTGGATTCGGTGTTGGAGCAGTTGGTTCGATCTACTTTTGATGCTTCGGAAGGGTCTACGTACGATCGTGAATTACAGCGCACCATACAATTTGTAACCTTGCAGCATATCATTAATTTGGTGGCGAGCGAGCAAACCATTCCGCAGGTAAAAGCGATGGCTGGGGAGGCTTTGAAAAATATTTCAGAAAAAATTTCAAGACGAAGTAATGCCTACGAAGTGTTTTTGTTGAATGAAATAAATATCTTTGGCAAGAATCCGGAAAAGTTTAAGGTGATGCCAGTGAAAAAAATACCCGATGGAAGCCCAATTGGAAGCGGCCCTTGTTCAGTTTTTAATGAGTAATAAGGAAACGTTCAAGTGTATAATGATCGATTTGTTTTATGGATAGGGCGTCAAAAATCGGGGGATCAACAATAATATAAGATGAAAAAAATAGTATTTCTTTGGGTACTTTTAATTTCGGTAGCTGCGATGGGTCAAAACGACGAAGCCTATGTGGACGGACTTACTAAGCAATTTACCGAGAAATTGGAGTCACGTGGAGTGATGCAGTATTTCACGGCAAAACGATATTGTTCGGGGCAGATTGAAATGTTTCAAATTGGCCGCGATAAAAAGTGGTGTACCTCCAAAGCCACGTATTATCAGGTATATGTAGTTTGGAAGGAAGACGACCAGGTTCATCTTAAAAAAATTGATAATTGTAGTTTGTATTTTAGTGTTGCGTTGGAGGATTCGGTGCTTTTCGATTTCTTTGTAACACATGTCCGGGCCTTGAAAGCTGAGGTGGTAAAAAATTATATATCGGCTTCCTATACCGGTATCCCGGAATTGAGTAAAAAACCGCAGCCCTGTTTCCGCAGCTTTAGTTTTACTGAAAACGGAGAATCTGCCGGACCAACCTATAATTTGTTTCACGTAAACCCCGAGGGAAAAGCAGATAACCTGAATTATAACTATAATAGTGCGTTGAAGGTAATTGAACTAGATGCGCTTCTTGATAGCGTGTTGGCAGATTATGAAGTAACTATGAGACGCCAGATCTAAGCCCCGAAAAAATTTATGATAGACTTAAGAAGTGATACGGTTACCAAGCCTACTCCCGAAATGTTGAAATTCATCATGGCGGCCGAAGTGGGCGATGATGTATATAAAGAAGATCCCACCGTCAACGAATTGGAACGCAGGGTCGCCGAACTCTTCGGCATGGATGATGCCCTGTATTTCCCATCCGGGACTATGGCCAACCAGGCCGCTGTAAAGTTACTCACACAACCCGGAGAACAACTCATTTGCCATAAATACGCCCATGTGTATAACTATGAAGGCGGAGGTGTTTCCTTTAATAGCGGTGTTTCCTGTAAACTGCTTGACGGGGATCGCGGGATGATCTTTGCAGATGCGGTGGAAGCAGCTATCAATCCTCCCGATTTTTATCATAGTCCGTTAACCTCCCTGGTATGTGTGGAGAATACCACCAACAAAGGAGGCGGTGCCTGTTACGATTTCGCGGAAATTGAAAAAATAAAATTGGTTTGCGACAGTCATGGACTCAAATATCATTTGGATGGAGCCCGGTTGATGAATGCCCTGGTCGCCAAAAATGAGGATCCCATGCGTTATGGACGCGTGTTTGATACTATTTCACTGTGTTTGAGCAAAGGGCTGGGAGCCCCCATGGGAACCGTACTTATTGGGAAAAAGGAAATAATGGAAAAGGCGATGCGAATTCGTAAAATATTAGGAGGAGGGATGCGGCAGATTGGTTATATGGCCGCTGCGGGAATTTATGCGCTGGACCATCATATTGAGCGTCTTTCCGATGATCATCAGCGCGCTTTGGAAATTGCCCTGGTACTGAAAGCACAGGCCTATGTAAATAAGGTGGAAACAACCGAGACCAATATTGTTATTTTCACTTTGGAAGATCATATTAATGAAGATACATTTATGAGTGACCTCGAGGCACAACATGTGAAGATTAGCGATATGGGAGGGGGAAAACTTCGCATCGTGACTCATTTGGACTATACCAAAGACATGCACGAAGCATTCTTAGAGATTCTGGGTGACTACGAACAATAAAAAAAAGCTCCGGATGGGAGCTTTTTTTTAGTTGGGAATGATCTTACGATCTATTCAACTTCTTTAACGGCAGCACCGGGAGCATTTTTCCGTACCGATTCGATCCCGTTATTCATTCCGGCCTCGGCAGCGTACATTTGGCTACTGCCAATAATTTGTCCGTTGCTGGATTTGATATTAAAATGGAATTTCCCGTTTTTGGCTGTTTTCTTTTCAAAACATTTAGCATCGCCACAGTTCTTTTGCACCGAAGCGATTCCATTTTGCGCTCCAGATTTGGAAGCATACATTTGACTGGAAAGGATTACTTGTCCATTTCCTGATTTTAAAACGAAGTGATATTTATCACCGTTTTTCTTTAGTTCGAACATATTTTTGATTTTAGATTATACGAATTATTTGAGATTATAAATATCGATAAAAAAAACTGACATAAAAAATATTATTGCCCTTAGGTTACCCACAATTGTATTTACTTCATCTGGTTTAAATTGCAGCTTATCGAAAACCAATTATTTGGTTTCGAAATAGTTGGCTGTCTATGATAATAAATAGGTTAACGGGTTTAATTTAGCGGCATATATTAATAATAAAAATCATTAACAACATGAAAAAATCAATCCTATTTGTCCTTGCATGCATGGCAACCTCATTTGCATTTGCACAGGACTTACCTACAAATCCAGAACCAGGTAAATGCTACGTTCGTTGCGTTACGCCAGATATTTGGGTAAACCAACAAGTAACGGTGCAAGTGACTCCGTCCTACAAAACGTTAAGCGTAGTACCTGCACAGTATAAATCAGAAATGATCACTGTTGATTCAAAAACTGCAGGTCAAAACCTTGAAGTTATTCCAGCCAGCTATGGTACCGAATCATTTACCATGGTAACTGCGGAAGCAGGACAGCGATTGGTTAAAATAGGCTCTCAAAAAACAAACGAAACTGAAACGGTAGTCGTTAGTGAGGCTAGTTACAGCCTTAGAGTGGTACCCGCTGTTTATGAAAACAGAAGTTTTGAAGTGGTTGTACAACCCGCTTATCAAAAAGTAGAAATTGTACCTGCTAAATATGAAACCAGAGAGGTTACCATCACAACCAAAGAACCTTCTCAGCGCTTGGAGGTAGTTCCCGCCGAATGGGGGACTGAAACCTTAACGTATAACAAAAGAGAATATGGTTCTTCTATCAGAACTACTCCGGCGAGCTTCACTACAGACTATGAGTCTATCGAAATTAAGCCCGCTACTGCACGATGGGAAATGAGTGATACTCCGGCAGCCGAATGTGCTTCCAGCAACCCTGACGATTGTAGATATTGGTGTTATAAAGGTATTCCTGCCGAATTCACTACGGTAAACGTTCAGAGATTGGCGGCAGATGCTTCTTATTCAAGAGTACCCGATTGTGATCCTGCAAATAACGGCGGTAAGCCTTGTGGAGTAGGAACCTATACCAAAACAGTAATGCTGAAGCCTGCATCGACAAGAACTATCGACATTCCGGGAGCAACCAAAACAATTCAAACTACCGTAATGGTATCTCCTCCAACAACAAGAGTTGTAACCGTACCTGAAGTAAGAAAGACAATCACTAAGAAAGTGATGGTAACTCCTCCTACTACCGAACGAATTGAAATCCCAGCGGTGACCAAAACTGTTAAGAAAACGATCATTTCAAACGAAACAACAAGAAGTGAAACCATCCCTGCGGTTACAAAAACGTTTACTAAAACGGTTATGAAAACTCCTCCGTCAACAACAACGATTCCGCTACGTGGAGCGACCAAAACTTTGGAAGTAACCAAATTGGTTTCCGATTCCCGAGTGAATGAAGTAACAGTTCCTGCGGTTACAAAAACAGTTACCAAGGAAGTATTGCAAACCAAAGGTGGTTTGACAACCTGGAAAGAAGTGGATTGTGAATTGGTAGAATACCAGGCACTTCCCATTAACTGGAACCTAGGTAGTGCAACCTTAACTCCTGAGGCCAAACGTTTGATCGATACTCGATTAATGCCTGTTTTAGCCAATAACCCAGGAGTGAAATTAGAAATTGCATCGCATACGGATTCAAGAGGAAGTAAGACATCCAATCAGGATCTTTCTGAAAGAAGAGCCCAGTCTGTGGTTCGTTACCTGGAGTCCAAAGGTGTAAATAACAGCTTGCTTGTGGCCAATGGTTTCGGTGAAAACCGATTGAAGAACAGATGTGCCGACGGCGTATCTTGTACCGAACGTGACCATGCTACCAACCGTAGAACTGAGTTCAGATTAATTAATAACTAGTCTGTTACAAAATAACCATCAACATGATAAAAGAATTCCCATTTTTTGGGAATTCTTTTTTTTTAGCATCTTTGGCATAGATAATGCCCATCTCTACTAAAACCTTGTCATTATGAAACGACTTATTGTTATTGCAATACTTATGCTATCCGTCGTGTCACTTGCCCAAGATGATACCTCACAATTAAACTGGCTTACCAACTTAGATGAAGCCGAAGAAATCGCAAATAAAAACCACCAGCCCATACTGCTTTATTTTACAGGCAGCGATTGGTGTACTCCCTGTAAAGCCTTAAAAACTGACTTCTTTGAAACCGAAGCGTTTGCCGAGCGTGCCAAAGGCATCGTATTGGTGATGATCGACTATCCCAGAAGAATGGATATTATTTCTGAAACACAAAAAGCATACAACAAAGGCGTTATAGCAAAATACAACACCGATAAATCCTTTCCGAAATTACTCATGCTCAACGGGAAAGGAAAGGAAATTGGCAAACTTTCAGGTTATAGTTCTTTCAATACGTTTAAAGATACCAGCCATCATTTTGCCTTTGTAGATGAGTTTATTGCCAAATACAATTAATCTTTTTTGAATAAGCCTTCCATGCCCGGGATATTCGGCATCCCATCTTTGGCTATGGCACCAATTTCGGCCTCGTGAACTGATGTCGCTTGTTCCAGAGCCTTATTAAGAGTCACAATAAGGTAGTCTTCCAATTGCTCTTTATCCTTCAATAGTGCGCTGTCAATAGCGATACTCTTGATGGCCCTGTTAGCGGTCACGGTTATTTTTAGTAGTCCGTCGCTACTTTTTTCGTCGATCAATACCGTATCCAAACGTTTTTTTGTGGCGGCTACTTTTTCCTGGGTTTCCTTTAATTTACCCATCATTCCCATTAGGTCTCCAAACATAATTTCAATTTTTTAATTGAGTACAAATTTACTAATTTGCCGCACTATAAAACAAACCACTTCTAATGAGAAATTTTGTATTCATTTCAGTAGTAACACTTATTTTTGCGACTTCGTGTAATAACAAAGAAACTTCAAAAAAACCGATGAACATAACCCCACCTAAGGCTGATAAAATTACCAAGAATTTAGAAATGCACGGCGATGTGCGGGTGGATAATTACTATTGGCTTAATGACCGGGAGAACGAAGAGGTGATCGATTATCTCGAAAGAGAAAACGATTATTACAACAAGATGACCGCCCATACCAAAGATTTTCAGAAGGATCTGTTCGATGAAATGAAGAGTCGTATCAAGGAAGACGACGAATCGGTGCCTTACTTCTATAATGGCTATTATTACATCACACGCTACGAAACCGGCAAAGACTATCCTATTTTCTCCAGAAAGAAAGATTCGCTTAATGCCGAAGAGGAGATCATGTTTGATGTAAATGCGATGGCGGAAGGACATTCCTTTTACAATTTACGCGGACTTAACGTGAGTCTGGATAATAAATGGGTTGCTTTTGGAGTGGATACACTGAGTAGACGAAAGTACACCCTGTACATTAAAAATCTGCAAACGGGGGAAGTTCTGGACGATGCCATTGCCTTAACCACCGGTGGATCTACCTGGGCCAATGATAATAAAACACTTTTTTATACCCGGAAAGATGAGAAAACCCTGCGTTCCAATCAAATTTACAAACATCGTCTGGGAGAGGATTCATCGAAAGATGATTTAATTTTTACGGAAACCGATGAAACCTTCGGAACCTATGTCTACAAAACTAAAAGTGATAAATATCTTGTCATTGGAAGCTATAGCACCCTCACTTCCGAATTTCAAATATTGGATGCCAATACACCCGATGGAGATTTTAAGATGTTTCAGCCAAGAACGCGCGGATTGGAATACAGTATTTCTCACTTCGGAAATGAATTTTATATGGTGACCAATAAAGACCAGGCCACCAATTTCAAATTGATGAAAACTCCTGAAACGGCCACGACCATGGATCAATGGGAAGAGGTGATCGCACATCGCAAGGAGGTACTGTTGGAAGACATCGATATTTTTAAAGATTATTTGGTCGTGAGCGAGCGATCCAATGGATTGAACGAAATACGTATCAAACGCTGGGATAATTCCGAAGATTATTACCTCCCTTTCGATAACGAAACCTATACCGCCAACCCTTTTCAGAATATAGAATTTGATACCAAGATCCTGCGCTATAACTACAATTCGTTGACGACCCCATCATCGATCATCGATTTTAATATGGAAACCCGGGAAAAGGAGATCAAAAAGGAGACCGAGGTTCTGGGAGGAAAATTCAATAAAGACAATTATGAGTCCAAGCGAGTTTGGGCCACTGCGGCCGACGGAACTAAGATCCCGGTGTCCATGGTATACCGCAAGGGAATAAAGCAGAATGGTAAGAGTCCATTGCTGTTGTATGCCTATGGATCGTATGGATCGACGATCGATCCCTATTTCTCCTCGGTACGTTTGAGCTTGCTGGACAGAGGATTTATATATGCGATCGCCCATGTTCGTGGCGGACAATATCTGGGCAGGGAATGGTACGAAAATGGAAAGTTATTAACAAAAAAGAACACTTTCACCGATTTTGTAGATGCTTCCAGGTTTCTCATTGCTGAAAAATATACGTCAAAAGATCATTTATATGCCTCTGGTGGCTCAGCAGGTGGGCTGATAATGGGTGCGGTGGTAAACATAGCTCCCGAGCTCTATAACGGGGTGGTAGCCGCGGTTCCTTTTGTGGATGTGGTCACTACCATGCTGGACGACTCCATCCCTTTAACAACCGGTGAATATGACGAATGGGGGAATCCGAATGAAGAGGAATCCTATCAGTATATGAAATCGTACTCACCTTATGATAACGTCGAGGCAAAAAGCTACCCCAACATGCTGGTTACAACAGGATTACACGATTCTCAGGTACAATATTGGGAGCCGGCCAAATGGGTGGCTAAATTACGGGAACTCAAGACCGGAGATAACATTTTATTGCTTCAAACCAATATGGACGCAGGTCATGGGGGCGCTTCGGGAAGATTTGAAGCTTTGAAAGAAATAGCCATGGATTATGCCTTTTTACTGGATATGGAAGGAATAAAAGAGTAATTCAAATTTTTGAATTATCTTTGTCCAGATTTAAATGAGAGGAGCAATCCTTGATTTTTAATTAAAACTCCCTTTATGAAGAACATACAGGCCCAAGAAAATGTGTTGGCACTTATTGGAAACACTCCCTTAATCAAGCTAAATCGCATTACCTCACAAATGGCTGGAAACTTTTACGCGAAAGTGGAGGCATTTAACCCCGGGCATTCTGCCAAAGATCGAATTGCACTATATATTATCGAAAAAGCCGAGAAAGAAGGGATTCTTACCCCCGGTGATACAATTATTGAAACCACCAGTGGAAATACAGGTTTCAGCATTGCAATGGTGAGTATTTTGAAGGGGTATCAATGTATTTTAGCCGTAAGTTCAAAATCATCTCCCGATAAGATAGACATGTTGAAAACTATGGGCGCACAAGTGTTTGTTTGCCCTGCCCATGTGGCTGCGGAGGATCCTCGATCGTATTATGAGGTTGCCAAAAAGATTCATGAAGAGACTCCGGGATCGGTGTATATCAATCAGTATTTCAACCAATTGAATATAGATGCTCATTATTATTCTACAGGACCTGAAATATGGGAACAAACGGGCGGCCAAATAACACATTTGGTAGCTTGCAGTGGAACTGGAGGTACTATTTCCGGTACAGCTCGCTTTTTAAAAGAACAAAAGCCCAATGTAAAAGTGTTGGGGATTGATGCCTACGGAAGTGTCATTCAGAAATACCACGAAACCAGGAAACTGGATAAAGACGAAATCTATCCGTATCGTATTGAAGGATTGGGGAAGAACCTGATCCCAAGTGCAACCGATTTTGATTGTATTGATTCGTTCACCAAAGTAACCGATGAAGCCAGCGCGCATACAGCCAGAGAATTGGCCAAAACCGAAGGCTTGTTTTTAGGGTATACCAGCGGTGCTGCCATGCAGGGGATCAAACAGTTGAGTGAAGAAGGAGTTTTTGACGAAAATAGTGTGGTTGTGGTGATTTTTCCCGACCATGGTTCGCGCTATATGAGCAAAGTTTACAATGACGAATGGATGGAGTTACAAGGCTTTATGGACGCAGAAGCGATCAATGCACAGACGATCCAGTACGTAAAATAACCGAAAAAAGACATAGAAAGAAAACCGTTGCCTTAGGCAGCGGTTTTTTTGTGTTCATTTCTTTCTAACTAAAGCGTATGGCTATCCTGTATAAAATACTTATTTTTGCAGCTTGCATTTGAATTTATTGAAATTAGATGAGAGATTTATTTGATAAGATTTACAAAGACAAAGGCCCATTGGGAAAATGGGCTGACGTAGCCGAAGGATATTTCATTTTCCCCAAACTGGAAGGACCCATTTCAAACCGTATGAAGTTTAACGGTAGAGAGGTAATCACCTGGAGTGTAAATGATTATTTAGGACTGGCAAATCACCCGGAAGTTAGAAAGGCTGATGCGGAGGCGGGAGCGAAATATGGTTCTGCTTATCCTATGGGGGCTCGTATGATGAGTGGTCATACCGATCTTCACGAGCAATTGCAAAACGAATTGGCCGCCTTTGTAAGCAAAGAAGCTGCCTATTTATTGAATTTTGGCTATCAGGGGATGGTTTCTACCATTGACGCCCTGGTGTCCAAGGACGATGTGATTGTTTATGACGTAGACGCACATGCTTGTATCATCGATGGAGTGCGCCTTCATTTGGGACAGCGCTTCACCTACAAGCATAACGATATGGAAAGTATCGAGAAAAACTTAAAACGCGCCGAAAAAGTAGCCACCAAAACAGGAGGCGGAATCCTTCTTATTTCTGAAGGTGTTTTCGGAATGCGGGGAGAACAGGGCCGATTGAAAGAAATTGTCGCCTTAAAGAAAAAATATAATTTCCGATTTTTTGTGGACGACGCCCATGGTTTCGGAACGCTGGGTAAAACCGGTGCCGGAGCAGGTGAGGAGCAAGGGGTACAAGACGACATCGATGTCTATTTTGCCACATTTGCCAAGTCAATGGCGAGTACCGGAGCTTTTATAGCCGGTGATGAAGAGATCATGAATTATTTGAAATACAATTTGCGTTCTCAAATGTTTGCAAAATCACTGCAAATGCAGTTGGTTGAAGGGGCTTTAAAACGATTGGATATGATTCGTTCGAGCACCAAATACAAAGATAAACTTTGGGAAAATGTGAATGCCTTGCAAGGCGGACTGCGGGAACGCGGTTTCGACCTGGGAACCACGCAAAGTTGTGTGACCCCGGTCTATTTGAAAGGTTCGGTTCCCGAAGCCATGGCTTTGGTAAAGGATTTACGTGAGAATTTCGGTGTTTTTACCTCTATCGTAGTGTATCCGGTGATCCCCAAAGGACTTATCTTATTGCGCATGATTCCTACAGCTTCACATACCATGCAGGATATTAAAGAGACCTTGGAAGCGTTTTCTTCCATTCGGGAGCGATTGGAAAACGGAACCTACAAAAAGCTTTCGGCTGCTTTGGCCGCCGAGTTTGGAGAATAAACCCATACGTACCATAAAGTAACTAAAAACCATCGGCTACAGCTCGGTGGTTTTTTGTTAGAGGTTTTTTCGAAAAGTACTCCGTTCCTTGTGCTGCTCCGGGTCGTAATCCTTCCAGAGCAATTGTACCGCCGTATTTTCCTTCAGTTCGGGATTGGTTTCTACAACTTCAATTCCTTTTGAATTGAACAGGTACTGCATTTCCTCAAAAACAATGGCGGTCACGCCTTTTCCCTGATATTCGGGATCGATGCCAATTAAATAAAAAGCGGCCAATTCGGCTTTTCTCTGAGCCCGAAGAATATACCACCACCCAAAGGGAAAGATTCTACCGTTGGCTTTTTTCAGGGCTTTGCTGAAGGACGGCATCACCACAGAAAAAGCGATAAGCTTCCCATTTTTATCTTTAATACAGGTAATGTAATCGGGATGGATAAAGGTGAAGTATTTTTCCTTGTAATAATCGATCTGATACTGCTGCACCGGAACAAAGGTTTGTAGTGTATTATAGGTATTGTTGAGCAAGCCGAACATTTCGTCTACATAGGGCAGGATCTCTTTCTTGTTCTTAAACCGAATGACAGATAGCTCGTATCGCTGGCGAACGATGCGGGAGAATTTCTTCACTTTATCAAATGCCTGCTTCGGAATGGCAAGTCTGAACTCAACCCAGGTCGCCTGCTTTTCAAAACCCAATTGTTCAAAGTGTTTCGCGTAATAAGGGTGGTGGTACCAGGTGATCATGGTGTTCATTTCCTCAAAACCCTTGGTGAGGATGCCCGCTTTTTCCATATTGGAGAAACCCACAGGACCTTCGGCATACTCCAGACTATGTTTCCGACCAGCTTCAAATACCTTTTCCAAAAGTGCTTCGGTCACTTTGATGTCGTCTATCACATCAAACCACCCAAAGCGAATTTTCTTTTTACCCAACTGGTCGATCTCCAGATGATTGACAATTACTGCGATCCTTCCAACGATCTTTCCATCGCTATAGGCCAGATAGTAGTCGGCATCGGCGTTTTGAAAAACGGGATTTTTGGCCTTATCCAGAGTTTCCAATTCGTCCTTAATTAGAGGCGGGACCCAGTATTTACAGTCTTTGTACAACTGAAATGGGAAGGTCACAAATTGTTTTAGTTCTTTTGGGTTGGTAACGTGTGTAATTTCAATCATATATGCTTGTGCTATAATCCACCATCATCCTGTTCATTTTCGATTTCGAAATCATCTTTCCGTTTATTCTTCTTTTTGCCCTTTTTCTTGTTCTTTTTTAACGCTTTGTTTTTGTCTTTTTCAGCTCTGCGGGCTTCTCTTCCTGTCTTTCCTTTTTCCTCTATGAATTCGTCCTGCTCATGCAAATCGAATCGATATGCGACGCCCACTCTTCCGTAGAAAAGGGAAGGCGTATCCTTGAAGTTTATCGTAACCGAAAGATCCACGTGCAGATTTTCGGTGAGGAGCGCCGCCGCACCCCCGCGAAACAACTGATCGGCATAAAAATCGCTGGAAAACCCCTGATTCTCCAAAAATATAGAAAAGTAATCGTTCGTAGCATGGGTAAGGGTAATAATATAGCCGTAAGAAGGAAAATCGGTCCCAATGCGGTCGGCAATAATATTGGTAACAAAAACGAACCCACCCAAAAAGTTGTTCTGGGTCGACAATACAGCCTTGGGACTAATCGTACTTTCAGGCTCCGGACTGAAGGGGTTGTCTGCAAAATCGAAATTGGCACCGGCATACACCGAAACGGCCGGGATCAAATCCCTCCACTGGAATCGGTTGTTAGCCTTCCAGCTGTATAAGTTGGGACCTTCCGAGTCTCTATTTCGATACGGATCGTATACCAAATATTTGGCTCCAACCGTATTGCTTCGAAAGTTGGAAAAAGTACTCTCCAGGCCAAGACCTTGTGTATCGGTAACTTTGTTTTTCTGAAAAGATCCAATAATACTCACTTCGAGTTCCTCCCGCCAAAACCCATAGCGCGCGGCATAATCCCAGGCGAAGATGTTGGATTCGGTTAGCAGCAATCTGTGCTCCTCTTTGCCAATTGAAATTCCGCTCTCAAATTGGAGTACTTTTTTACCCACAGAAAACGCCCCCTGTGAAACCCCGGGACGGTTGGTGTTGATCATATCGGTATATTGTGCAGACGCTGTAAAAGGCAGTAGGAGAAGCAATACAAGGAAATGTAGCCGGACTGTCATAGTTTTTGGGTTTAGTTCAAAGATATAAGATTTTATCATTTATTTAATAGTTGTTTTTCTTCTTTTTCTGAAGCATTCTGTACTTTTGAATATTATCTGTCCTATGGCTTTAAACCAGGGACGCTAAGAATAAAAGTATATGATTTCTTTTCTGAAAACGATTTTAATTATACTTCTGGTATATCTGGCAGTTAAGTTTTTACTGAAGTGGTTAAGCCCGTATATCATGCGGTATATCAGGAAAAAAGCGGCCCAACGGTTTGAAAATGCCTTTGGTCATAATCCCTTTCAACAACCCAACGCCCAAACGAAGGATGAGGTGACCCTGGATAAAAGGAATAAGAATCCTAAATCTAACGGCAAGGTAGTTGGTGAATATGTGGATTTTGAAGAAGTTGACTAGGTATTTGACCGCAATCTTCGGGAAGCTGGTGTTTAAATCTGCTCTGCCCAATATTAAAAAGCTACCGTATCCCTTATGTAGCAGATTTTTTATAATTTCCCCTCAATCTTAATCTTAGCTTTTATGCAGTTTAATTTTCAGAAAGTTCTGCCGCATCTTGTGGTGTTATTGTTGTTCGTAATCGCGTCGATAGCCTATTTTAGTCCGGTTTTGCAAGGGAAGACCATTTACCAAAGTGATATTGTCCAATACACGGGAATGGCAAAGCAGCAAAATGATTTCAGAAAACAGACTGGCGAAGAAACCTATTGGACCAATAGTGCTTTCGGAGGGATGCCTACCTACCAATTGGGAGCCAAATATCCCCATAACTACATCAAAAAACTGGATCTCACCTTGCGGTTTCTTCCCAGACCGGCCGACTATCTTTTTCTGTATTTCATGGGAATGTACATTCTCTTATTGGTTCTGAAACTAGACTATAAGCTCGCTTTTGTGGGAGCTCTCGCCTTTGGTTTTTCAACCTATCTCATTATAATTTTAGGGGTAGGTCATAATGCGAAAGCACACGCCATAGCATATATGCCGCTGGTTTTAAGCGGAATTATACTCACCTTCCGAGGAAAGTATGTACAGGGTTTTCTGCTCACTACGGTTGCCATGGGGCTGGAACTGGTGGCCAATCACTTCCAAATGACCTACTATTTGTTATTGCTAGTGGTTTGTATTGGAATCGCGTATTTCATCGATGCGTATCAAAAGAAAATGATACCCCACTACTTCAAGGCGATTGGGGTGATGCTCTTAGCCGTATTCCTGGCCATTGGACTCAACGCCACCAACATCCTGGCCACCAAAGAATATGCTGCTACATCGACCCGGGGTAGTAGTGAGTTATCGATAAAGCCGGATGGTACGCCCAAGATTTCTAAAGAAGGATTGGGATACGATTATATCACCGAATACAGCTACGGAAAACTCGAAAGCCTCAACTTATTTATCCCAAAATTCATGGGTGGCGGAACGGGCGATGGTTTTCCCGATGATTCAAAAGCCGTCCAGGAAATCCTTAAAATGGAGCCCACCGCGACCCCAAGAGACGCCTTAGAATTTTTAAACGACAGTATTCCATTTTATTGGGGGGATCAAACCTCGGTTGCAGCGCCGGCGTACGTAGGGGCGGTCATCATTTTTCTGGCGGTATTGGCCTTGTTTCTGGTGCGAGGCCGCTTAAAATGGTGGGTTGTTGCGGGGTTTCTCCTGACCCTTTTTCTCTCCTGGGGCAAAAATTTTAGCTTTCTTACCGAACTATTTATCAACTATGTTCCGCTGTACAATAAGTTCAGAGCGGTTTCCTCCATCCAGGTGATCGTGGAGCTGTTACTGCCGCTGCTGGCCGTGGTAGGATTGCATCAATATTTCAGCAATTTCCACAAGAAGGAGGAAAAGAAAAAAGCACTCTTATACGCTACGGGAATTGTAGGAGGTTTGGGTGTGCTGTTCCTGCTTTTAAAATCGTTTTTATTCGATTTTGTAGGGCCTGACGATTCGTATATTATTGACCGGATGGGAATTCCGTTTATGGATGCCGTGCGGGAAGATAGAATGTCGGTAATGCAAGCTGATACCTTGCGCTCCCTCTTTTTTGTGCTTTTTACTGCCGGAATTTTAGGGTTGTTCTATGCTGAAAAGCTGATACGGTCCTATGCCATTGCGGGAATCGCCCTGTTGATCTTGGTCGATCTGGTGGGAGTGGATCGACGCTATGTGAATTCGGAAGATTTTGTGATCGCCCGTATGATGGAAAAACCATTTATGGAAAGCGAGGCTACGACAAGAATTTTGCAGGACAAAGGATATTACAGGGTGTATGATGACAGGCAACGGGGGATCGCATTCAGTTATGCTGAAACCAATTACTTTCATAATTCCTTAGGAGGTTACCATGCTGCAAAACCCGGAAGAATTCAGGATCTCTACGATTTTTATATAGAAAAAGGAAATTCGGTCATCTTTAATATGATGAACGTGAAATACACGCTGGTGATGGATAAAGAGGGACAGGTTGTGGCGCAAGAAAATCCCAACGCCAACGGACCGGCCTGGTTTGTGGAATACGTACTACCGGCCAATAACGCCGATCAGGAGATCAAGTTGCTCGATAGTTTGAATTCTAAAACGACTGCCGTCGTCAACCGTAGTTTTCTGGATCTGATTCCGGCGCAAAATATTGCCAGAGACAGCACGGCCAGTATTGATCTCACCAGTCATCGCCCCAATCTTCTGGTTTACGAAACGACTTCCAAAACCGATCAATTGGCTGTTTTTTCAGAGGTGTATTATCCGAAAGGATGGAATGCCTATATCGATGGGGTTCCGGCAGCATATTTCAGAGCCAATTATACGCTGCGGGCCATGGTCGTCCCCAGCGGAACACATCAAATTGAGTTCAAATTTGAGCCTCAGGTCGTAAAAACAGGAAGTGCACTAACACTCACCAGCAGCATTGTACTGCTCCTGGTAATGGCGGGAGGACTCTTCTTTTATCTTCGGAAAGAGAAACCCTCAACAACCGAACAATGAAAATGAAACGAGTGCTCATTATTTGCTATTACTGGCCCCCGGCGGGAGGCCCAGGAGTGCAGCGCTGGTTGAAATTTGTAAAATACCTGAGTGATTTCGGAGTACAACCAACCGTTTTTGTGCCTGAAAATGCCCATTATCCGCTAGTTGATGCCAGTTTAGAAGCTGAAATCCCCGAGGATATTGAGGTCATAAAATTCCCGATTAAGGAACCCTACCGCTTTGCCAATTGGATCTCGAAGAAGCAAACCAAAACCATAAGCAGCGGAATTATTTCAGAAAAAAAACCGTCATCCATTGAAAAATTGCTGCTGTTCATTCGCGGAAACCATTTTATTCCCGACGCCCGGATAGGATGGGTAAAACCATCGGTGCGCTTTCTGTCCCGCTATTTGCGCGAAAACAATATTGATACCATCATTACGACCGGACCGCCTCATAGTTTGCATTTGATAGGGAAGCAGCTTAAAACTGAGTTGGGTGTACGATGGATAGCCGATTTCAGGGATCCCTGGACGACCATTCATTATTTCAGATCGCTGCGACTCACCCGATCTTCAGAAAGGAAACACAAGACTTTGGAACGACAAGTCTTGCAAAGCGCCGATGCTATTGTGGTGACCAGCCCGGGTACCAAGCGGGAATTTTCAGAGATCACCCAACAACCGATCACGGTGATCACCAATGGCTATGATATTTCAGAAAAAATAGAGCGAAGGCCCGATGCGAAGTTTACCCTGGTTCATGTGGGTTCCCTTTTGAGTGATCGCAATCCGGAACTTCTGTGGAAAGTACTTTCCGAACTATGCAACGAAAATGAAGCGTTTAAAAAGGCATTTCAGCTGAAACTAGTAGGAGTTGTCGGAGCGGAGATCGAGGACAGCCTTTCGAATTTTGATCTTACCGGGCATATGCGAAGCAGGGGATATGTTTCTCATGCCGAAGCCCTGCAATTGCAGCGCAATGCGCAACTGTTATTGCTTGTAGAAATGAATCAGCCGGAAACCAGGGTGATCATTCCGGGTAAATTATTTGAATACCTGGCCGCTCGCAGGCCTATCATTGCGCTCGGTCCCGAAGGAAGTGATATCAGAGCTATTCTGGACAACACCCAATCGGGTAACTTCTTTTTGTATTCCGAAGAACAACGACTTAAAACCCAGTTATTGGGATATTTTAAAGCCTTTCAGAATAATTCTCTCACGATAGCTTCAGAAAATATTGAAAAATACAGTAGGAAGGAACTTACCAAAAGCCTGGCCAGGTTAATTGGGAATGAGCGCCCCGACTAAAAAAGCGGAACCCCCGATCCGATAAAGCATCACGAGGGTTCCTCACTTACATTGTATCCAGCCATAAATTGTCAAGACGGCCCTGTTAATGGGAAAACCATTCGTTTTTGTTGATAAGTAGCAATAGATAGCATATCCAGATTTAATTTTTATAATACCTTTGGGTAACTTCCCAATACGTAGACCCATTTTCTAGCATGGACGGCGTAATTTGTTTAATTCGATCCTAAAATGAAATTTCAAAACTTTTAGCTATCCTGAAAGTTTGATTGTATAGGGAAATATTTATGAATGATATAATAATATGTGTACAATTTTTAATATTACCTATGAAGAAGATTCTTACGCTCATTTTATTTTTAATATCATCTACGGCCCTATGTCAATCCGATTATTTCATGGGTAAAGAAACGTTTTGTCCCATGCCAGATAAAAAAGCTGAAAAGCTTTACGCATTGGGAATTGAGTGCATATTGAGAAACAGTCGTATAGGATCGGCTAATCAAATATTCATGGATTTGGTAAAAAAAGACAGCACATTTTGTGATGCATACTTTTTTGCTGGCTACACTTTTAGACTGAGCAATATGAGCAAAGAAGCCTTTGCAATGTATTACATGGCTGATAGTCTTAGCTATAATAAATCTCTCATTTTTAAACAAAATCTAGCGGCTGTGGCTATGGAAGGGGGACTGATTGATTTTTCAAGAAATAAATTTGAGGAAATAATTGAATATTTTCCGGAAAGTCCAGAAGGCTATTACGGCATAGCAACATCCTCTGTTTTTGTAGGAGACTTCCAAAATGGATTAACAAACCTTAATTTAGCTATGCTTAAGTATAAGGATAACAGCATAATAATTGGAAATGAAGTTTATTTAACCAAAGCTATACTGTTATCAAGTTCAGGTGAATTTGAAAAAAGTTTACCGTATTATGAACGGATTAGTGGAAAGTTAACCAAAGATGATACTTACAAAATTCATTATGCATATAGCCTAAGAAAAGTTGGCAATTCTAAAAATGACAAAAGTCTAATCAAAAAATCGAGTAGGATTTATAAAAAAATAAACGATAAATCCATTCTGACTGAGGAGATGAAGTTGGAATTTGGTGAGTAAAACTGTACACAACAACGTACCTGCCTGCCGGCTGACAGGTATGAATTTATGGCTCAAACTGGTTGAGTGAATTGCGTTTCTTACATTTTTAGTTAACTTAGTTACGACGGAAAAATCCGTCGAGCGGCTTGCCGGCCTCCTTCGCGAAAGTAGCTTTGTTTCGGTGGCTGAACGGCTTCTGTCCAGCCCGTACCGAAAAGGTGCGTTCGGTAGGTAATTAACGTACTAACAAAAAAAACAAAATCTATGCCTTTATACATGGATATTCACACTGTTGATTCTGACGAATTCTCGGCAGAAGATGTTGTAAAAGCACATATGGAAGATCTTGCCATAGAAGATAAATTCGGTGTAAAACAATTGAAATATTGGGTGAATGAGCAAGGTAAAACAATCTTTTGCTTGATGGAAGGACCAAGTAAAGAAGCCTGTAATCAGGTTCATCTTGAATCACACGGAAACACAGCTTGCAATATCATTGAAGTAGCAGACGATGAATACAACCTCTTCATGGGACAAGGGACCGACGTTAATGATTTAGCAAAAACTAATTCTGGAGATCTTGATCCCGGATACAGAACTATTCTTCTTACCAATATCGTATGCTTTTCTCAAAATAGTAATGGATATTTTAAAAAAATAAAAGATCTCGTTATTGAACATAACGGAGTAATTATCCGTGAACCAACTAACCAAATAATGGTTACGTTCGTGTACGCAACAGATGCCATTTCTTGCGCAGCATCAATAATGGAATTACTTGAATCTACTTCCAGTAAATTAGAATTTAATTTAGCAGTAGTAAGTGGAAATCCTGTTGATGAAGAAGGTACTACATTCTTTGAAGAAACAAAAAGTAAAATTAATAGTCTATGTTCTTTAGGCCTCAATAAAAAACTATATTTAGATAACAAAACTGTTGCACTTTCAAAAAAAGAATTACAAGAACAACATAGAAAAACAAACCAACTTTACGCTTGTCAGTAATGACGACTTTGTCTTTTCATTGATGCTACATAATACAATAAACAAACATTTTAACCGATCCGACTTTAAAAGTGAAGATTTATTCTCGGAAATCGGAATGAGTAAATCTCAAGCAAGTCGAAAGATCAAATCATTAACAGGACAAGCTCCAAATCAACTTATTCAGGAATCACGACTTCAAAGCGCATTGGGTAAAATGTCGCAAAGCCAAAAAACAATTGCCGAGATCGCTTACCAATCTGGATTTAATAGTCCAACGTACTTTACCCGTGTTTTCAGGAAAAGATTTGGAATTTCTCCAACTGAATTCATAACGCAACTACCTTAATTTGAAGAGAAATTGTGATTGAATCAATTGTTTCAGGATTTGAATCAATTGTGAAATAGTTCTGCTTCTATGTGTTTCATATTTGCATCATACAAGTATGATAAAGTATTAACACTAAAATAGTTCAATCATGGAAAAAGTAAAAGTATTCAATCCAGAACATTACAAAACAACAACTAGAGAACAATGGCAAACGGCAGCAGAGGCATGGCACCGATGGCACCCAACATTAAAACGCTGGTTAGGACCTGCAACCGATCTCATGCTAGATATGGCAGAAGTTAAAGAAGGATATCGTGTATTAGATATTGCAGCTGGTGCAGGAGAACAATCAATCACAGCAGCTGAAAAGGTTGGCCCAAACGGGTATGTCTTGGCAACGGACCTTGCTCCAAAAATTCTGGATTTTGCAGTAGAACTTGCCATTGAAAAGGGTATCAACAATATTGAAACGAAGGAAATGGATGGTGAAAACCTAACAGTTCCTGATAATTCCTTTGACACCGTAATTTCAAGAGTTGGATTGATCTTCTTTCCTGATCAGCAAAAAGCGCTTAAAGAAATGAAACGAGTTTTAAAACCAGGTGGATTTGTTGCTGCAATTGTTTACTCCACCGTAGATAAAAACCAATTCTTTTCAACTCCTGTTTCAGTAATTAGAAGACGTGCTCAACTACCTCCTCCATTGGCTGGACAACCTGGTCCTTTTAGCCTAGGTGCAGAAGGGGTATTAGACGATGCATTCAATCAAGCTGGATTCATTAACGTTCAATCAAAGACTGTAAGTGCACCCGTTAAAATGGAGAAAGCAGAAGACTGTGTTCAATTTGAATATGAATCATTTGCCGCATTGCATCAAATGCTCGATGGATTGTCTGACAGTGAAAAATCTGCAGCATGGGAAGAAATACGTGTTGAGTTGTCAAAGTTTGAAGACGAAAATGGCTTCTCAGGTCCATGCGAATTAGTTATTGGGGTTGGACAGAAAGCATAAAATAAAAAGTAGCTACCTTCAACAACGCAAAACCCCAATGGCTGGATTTGGCAAGATTTGAATTGAGATAATTGTAAAAAAACTATCTTTAATCTGATAAATCAAGCAAGCGGCTTTGCAGAAGCTTCCGAGCAGCCCTTACCGAACGGTATGTTCGGGCGGGGGCGTTATACAAAGTAGTTGCCCACGACTAAAAAAGCGGAACCCCCGATCTCCGCATAAAGCAGATCACGAGGGTTCCTCACTAACCAACCAAAACTCTTACAATCCTCGACCTCTTCTGGGGGCTGAACCCTTGGAGCGACTAGGAGCACTTTTTCGGCTCACAGTACTCTTGGATCGGGACGGACTATTATTTCTAGATACCGAACTATTCCTTTTGTTCGATGTAGAACTTTTTGTTACTGAATTACTTCTTTTATTGGAAGAAGAACTTCTCTTGGCAGACGCGTTTCTAGTGGTCGTCTGTCTTTTTACGGAGCTACTTCTATTCGATTCAGATCGCTTTGACACCGACTTGTTTGGACGGGATTTCGATACGTTTCCGTTCGAAGGTCTGGTTCCACCTACAGAACTGTTACGATATCCATTTCTTGAAACAGCCTTGTCCTTTTTAGCGATCCCTCGGGTGGTGTTGCCACCAATTACATTGCGGTTATCTCTTTTCCCTGAGTCATTACGCCCCAGGTTGGCACTGTTGTCCTTTTTAGCAATCCCTCGGGTGCTGTTGCCACCAATTACATTACGGTTGTCCTTTTTGGCAATGCCTCTGCTGGTGTTGCCATTTCGAACCGAACTGTTATCGCGTTTTGCAATGTCCTTGCGTCCTAAATTGGCATTATTATTTCGTTTAGCAATTCCCGTTGCGGTTCCACGACTTACCGAGTTGTTTCTATTGCCTCTTCCATTGATCTCACTTCGCTTACCACTCTTCGCTCTGCTTACGGCTGAATTTCTCCGGTTCGCATTGTAATCGCGGTTGATGGCGGTTCTACCATCTCTATAATGGTTTCTGCTTCCGGGACGGTAAAAGTCTCCTCTACGGGCATTTCTATAATATCTGTGCCCTCTGTGATAGTAATTCCTGTGATAGGCATAACTATATCGAACCGGTGAGTAATATCTTCTATACGGATAGTCGTATACAATACAACTGGTATAGAAGGGACGTATGTAGAATACATGCCATGGTCGGTATACATAAGTAACATAAAATGGGCTAATAAATCCGCTGTAATAATCGAAATATCCATAACTGTTGTAGAAGATTCGTTGTCCTCCTACACGCACGATACGACGGTTGTTGTATCGAATCTCAACGGACCCAGCCTGAGCGATACGCCCAAACTCATCGTAATAAATAGCGACATCCTCTACCTGGATCACAGCACCATAATCGTCATACTGCACATAGGCGTCATAATTGTATCCTGAATTAAAGGAAACATTCACGCCGGGTGAATTGATACTCACATTTACATTGCTACCGTTATCGTTGCCTACATAGACAAAATCGAATTGTCCATCGGTATACACCGAGAACTCGACACCACCTTCTACAAAGATGTACGATCTGTCATCGTTGCCGTTTAAGGTGTAGGTTGCGGATGCATCGCTGGCTGCGTTTACTGTAAAAACGGCCAGGAATAATCCTAATACGAGTGCTGTTGCTTTTTTCATAATTCAAAATTTAGAGGGTTGTACATTCCATTTACTTTTGGTTGGAAGTGTACAGTTTATTAGTATACAACCACCGTGCCAAAGTTTGAAACGAACGGTTTTACTGGGGTAGCGACGCAGGGGTGTGGTGGGGAGGGAGTATTGATGCGTTGAATCGTTGATTTGTTGAATCGTTGAGAGGTACAACTTTAATAGATCACTAATTCATTAGATCATTAGATCATTAGATCATTAGATCATTAGATCATTGTTTCATTAATTCATTAATAAATGAAGAAACCCGCCAGGATCTCGAGAGATACTGACGGGTTTTTCAAAAAAACTAACCAACCAAAAAACTATATATTATTTTCTACTTTGTATTCTGTTTCTACGGCCAAACCATTCTTCGTTACTATCATCATTCTCCCAGTCATTTCCGTAGTCATTAGATACATACCAATCATTGTGCCAAAAATCATCATTATGCCTGTTTACGATACCAAAAGTGTTGCGAATACCACCAAAGCGATCATATTGTAGGGTCATACCACCTACTTGTACGAGATACCCTCGCTGGTGATAAACAGGAACCGTGCCTATTTGTCTCACCTTGCCATTTCTTTGGTAGGAGATACATACGTCATTCACACCTATGATGTTTCCGTGATGATCTGTTGTCACCCGAATAGGACGATTTCCTCTTCGGTGTTTGCTTCGCTTGCGCTTCTTGTTTCCGTAGTAGCTTGTCTTGTAATTGTGTTTGTCATAACGGTAAGGCTGTCCAACGATTTGATCAGAAAAACTGAACGTACCATCGGTAAATACCGTGAATAGAACATCACTTTCTACAAAACGAACTGATTGCGAATTGTAATAGCGATGCTTTTTCCCAGGTTTGGTAATTACATTTCCGTGTTTTTGAGCGATTGTCTGCGTAGTCATTCCTCCAAGGAATAGAGCTACTAATAGTAATGCATTTTTCATCTGTTTTAAATCTTTGATTTTCGAGAAATTCTCAAAAATTTAAATACATTCAGGAATTCGCAAACTTTTTTATTATTTCAAAAAAAATACAATTATAAAAAAGTTAGCTCATTTCATAGTTAAAATGTATTTGGGTTATGTCACACACAGCGGTGTGACTTACGCTATTTGGTTATTAGAAATCCAATAGCCGTGCCAAACTCGTAAAAGCCTTGCTATGAGAGGGTTGACAGCTGTTAAATGATGCGTAAAAACTAGTGAATGATAAACTTTTCGGTTTTTAAAAGTTGTTTTTCTGAAAAACTTCTAAATCTTCTCCCGAAGATAGGCCGCAGTATACGATTCCTCACTGAGAATGATCTCCTCCGGAGTACCTTGGGCGATGACCTCACCACCGGTTTCTCCACCGTCTTTTCCAAGATCAATGATATAATCGGCGCACTTAATGAGTTCCAGATTGTGCTCCACTACGATCACAGTATGTCCCTTGTCCAATAGTGCATAAAAGGAAGCCAACAACTTTTTAATATCGTGAAAATGCAGGCCGGTAGTCGGTTCGTCAAAGATAAAAAGGGCTTTGTCCCTCGTATTTCCTTTGACCAGAAAGGAAGCAAGCTTGATACGCTGGGCTTCCCCACCCGACAGGGTAGAGGAGCTTTGTCCCAATTGCACATATCCCAAACCAACATCCTGCAAGGGCTGTAATTTGTTAGTGATCTTTTTCTGACTGTGAAGTTCGAAAAAACCAATAGCATCGTCCACGGTCATGGTAAGCACATCATGAATGTTCTTATCGTGGAATTTTATCTCCAGGATCTCTTTTTTAAAGCGTTTTCCGCTGCAGGTGTCACACTCCAGATGAACATCGGCCATAAACTGCATCTCGATGGTCACTTCTCCTTCTCCTTTGCAGGTTTCGCAACGCCCGCCGTCCACATTAAAACTAAAATGCTTGGGTTTATAGCCCCTTATATCGCTCAATTTCTGAGAAGCGTATAAATTCCGAATATCGTCGTAGGCCTTGATATAAGTCACCGGATTCGATCTGCTGGAACGCCCTATTGGATTCTGATCGATGAATTCCACACTTTTGATGCTCTCGAAATTTCCTTTTAATTCGGTGAATTGTCCGGGCTTTTCTCCATAGCCGCCTATTTTCCGAAGCAAGGCTGGATATAGTATTTTTTTCACCAGAGTGCTCTTTCCACTTCCTGAAACTCCCGTCACCGCCGTAAAACTGCCCAACGGAAAAGAAACATCAATATTTTTGAGATTGTTTTGACGGGCACCTAGTAATTCGATATAATTTTTTGAAGTTCTTCGTTTCTTCGGAATTTCAATGCGCATGCGCCCATCCAGATATTGCGCCGTCAATGAATCCGATTTCAAGATATCGTCATAAGTGCCTGTCGCCATGATCTCGCCTCCGAAGGTGCCGGCTTCCGGACCAATATCGATAATAGAATCGGCTGCTTTCATGATATCTTCATCGTGTTCCACCACGATCACGGTATTTCCGAGATCCCGGAGTGATTTCAGCACTACAATGAGCCGCTCGGTGTCTTTAGGGTGCAAACCAATACTAGGTTCATCGAGAATGTACATGGAGCCCACGAGGCTGCTTCCCAAAGAGGTGGCAAGATTGATTCGCTGCGATTCTCCACCGGAAAGTGTATTGCTTTTTCGGTTGATGGTCAAATAGCTCAAACCAACATCCATCAGGAAACGAAGTCGGTTGTTGATCTCAAGCAAGAAGCCGTTTGGATACGGTCGTGTCATGAGCGTCGAGTTCAATATTTTTAAAGAAATCGGCTACTTTATGTAAAGGCAGCTCGACCAATTCCTGTATGCATTTGCCATGAATCTTGACGTAGCCTGCTTCTGGACGGAGTCGCTTCCCAAGGCAGGTATTGCATTTCGTCTTTCCGCGATAGCGAGACAGCATCACCCGATTTTGAATTTTGTAACTTTTGGATTCCAGATAGGAGAAAAAGCTATTCAAGCCTTCAAATTGACTATTTCCATCCCAAACCAATTGTTGTTGCTCTGGTGTCAATTCGAACCAGGGTTTGTGGATGGGAAAATCGAATTTATAAGCCGCATTCACCAATTGATCCCGATACCAGCTCATACTTTCGCCACGCCAGGGAAAAATGGCGTTTTCGTAGATGGAAAGCCCTGTATTTGGGATGACCAGATCTTCGTCGATCCCAATCACATCGCCATAGCCCTCGCAGGTTGGGCAGGCCCCGTAGGGATTGTTAAAGCTAAATAGATGCACATTGGGCTCCATAAATAGTGATCCCGTCGGCCTCAAAACGATTGTTAAACTCTTTTTGTTTACCCGTAGAGAGATTTTCAATATACAGTTCCCCTTTTCCTTCAAAAAAAGCCATTTCGATGGCGTCGGCCAATCGATTGTAGAAATCTTCGTCATTTTTCGTAATGACCCGATCCACCACCAAAACAGGTGATTTGGGAGCAGTTCCCTTCAGCTCGTCGATACGAATTACGGTGTCGCCTATCTTAACACGTGCATATCCTTGCTGGGCCAGAGCTTTCAATTTGTTGTCCATGGTACGTCCTTCTTCCAGATGGATAGGGGCGAGCAGGAGGAGCTTTTCACCCTCCGGGAACGATTTGATATAGGTGACTACATCGGTAACCCGATCTTTTTTTACGATCGCGCCCGAAACCGGGGAATAGGTTTTGCCTATTCGGGTGTATAATAATTTGAGGTAGTCATAAATTTCGGTGGAAGTACCTACGGTGGAACGCGGATTGGTAGCGTTAACTTTTTGCTCAATGGCAATAGCCGGTGAAATTCCTTTAATAGCATCCACCTTCGGTTTATTGAGCCTTCCAAGGAATTGACGCGCGTAGGAAGAAAGGCTTTCCACATAGCGACGTTGCCCTTCAGCATATAATGTATCAAAGGCGAGACTCGATTTTCCACTACCGGAAAGCCCGGTAATAACCACTAATTTATTCCTTGGGATGGCAACTGTTATATTCTTTAAGTTGTGAAGTTTGGCCCCTTGAATGAGAATATTCTCTTTAATATTAACCTGTGTGTCCTGCAATTTATGAAGATGATTTTACCTGAATTTTGCAAAGATACCATATAGTTTTGGAGATTTTAAGAATAGGGGAATGATATTTATTTCAGTAAAAAAACTACTTTTTTTTGCATTTCTGAATTGTTTGTTGTTATATTTACCCCTACGAACACAAAAACGTTGCCTATAGCATATTTTTACTTTTTTAGATAAACATAGTCACTAAACAACCAAAGAGTCAGTTGTTTATTTATAAAAAAAAGTATGGATATGAAAAATAGTACGATCAGTGACGCGCTTCTAGTGAGCGATTACATGAAAGGTAACGAGTCTGCTTTGTGTAACTTAATTACCCGCCACAAACAAAGAATTTATAGTTTCATCTACTCAAAAGTTTATGATCGCGATGTTGCTGAAGATATTTTCCAGGATACCTTTATTAAAGTGATAAGAACCTTGAAAAAGGGGGCTTATAACGAGGAAGGTAAATTTTTGCCCTGGGTCATGCGTATTGCCCATAATCTGGTAATCGATCATTTCAGAAAGAATAACCGAATGCCCAAATTTGAAAACAACGACGATTTCAACATCTTTTCCGTGCTATCTGATGGTGCGCTGAATGCTGAGAAACAAATTGTTAAAGATCAGGTGGAAAAGGATGTTCGCAGGCTTATTGAGGAGCTTCCGGCCGATCAAAAAGAGGTACTCATGATGCGAATGTATAAGGAAATGAGCTTTAAGGAAATTAGTGAGCAAACCGGCGTGAGCATTAATACGGCACTGGGTAGGATGCGTTATGCATTGATTAATTTGCGCAAAGTAATTGATAAACACAACATTATCTTAACAAATTAATACAATAAAGGAAAAAAGAGTGCGTTATTAAGGAAACAAAACCTCAAAATAACGTTCTATGGCAAAATTATACTCTGAAACTTCACGACGGGACCACGTGAAAGAAAATCTGGTCCCAAAAGAAGAAACGATTAGGTTCCTTCTGGATTACTCGAAGGCTTTAAGTGTTATAGATTATAATAAAATGAAGTTTGAAGCACTTCTAAACTAAACTTTGGAAAACCCCGAAATTGATTGTTTCGGGGTTTTTTTATGCCCGGTTTTTTCTGAATTACTTTTGCTTTTTGTAATATGCGTCAATCACCGTTTTTCGGCCTATCTCCTTCGTGATAACATCCTTTTCGAGAACCCAACCCCTGGCAGGGGAATATTGTCTTCCATACCAGATTATTTGAAGGTGCAATTCGTTCCACATTTCCTTTGGAAATAGTCTTTTGGCGTCCTTTTCAGTCTGAACTACGTTCTTTCCGTTAGAAAATCCCCAGCGATACATCAAGCGGTGTATGTGGGTGTCAACGGGAAAAGCAGGAATACCAAAAGCCTGTGAGACAACTACACTGGCAGTCTTATGGCCAACGGCCGGAAATGTCTCCAACGCTTTAAGATCGGCAGGAACCTGCCCGTTGTACTTCTCGATGAGTATTTGTGAGAGTCCGTGTATACCTTTCGATTTCATAGGAGAAAGCCCTACGGGTTTTATTATATCCCGTATTTCTTCGACGGAAAGTTTTACCATATCATATGGATTATCGGCGATTTCAAAGAGCAAAGGTGTTATTTGATTGACACGCACATCGGTACTTTGGGCCGATAACAGGACCGCAATGAGTAGGGTATAGGGGTCTTTATGCTCCAAGGGAATAGGAATTTGTGGATATATTGTTTTTAACGTTTTAATAACGAAATTCACCTTCTCTTGCTTGGTCATTTTTAATTACTTTTACACAAAAATAAGCTATGAAAACATTAAAAGTAGGGGATAAGGTCCCAAATTTCACAACGACAGATCAGGATGGGAATTCGATTTCTAATTCAGATTATTTAGGAAAAAAATGGGTGGTCTTTTTCTATCCGGCTGCGAATACCCCCACTTGCACCGTGGAAGCCTGTAATTTACGCGATCACTACAAGGAATTGCAAAATGCCGGCTTCGAAATCGTAGGAGTGAGCGCCGATACCGAACGCAAACAGAAGAATTTTCAGAATAAATTTAACTTTCCCTATCCATTATTAGCCGATGTCGACAAAAAAGTGATTGAGGCATTTGGAGTTTGGGGTCCTAAAAAATTTATGGGCCGTGAATTCGACGGTATTCACCGAATCACCTTTCTGGTCGATGAAAAAGGAGTGGTAAGCCGTGTGATTGACAAGGTAAAAAGCAAAATACACGCCGCCCAGATATTGGACTAATTGGTAGCTTTGGCCTGAACTTTGTGATGACCGAACAATTTTTTTTCCTTGATAATCTGTGCAACCCCTTCTGGAAGCATTTCTTCCCATCCGGGTTGCCCTTTTTCGATCATCTGTAGAACTTCTCTTGAGAAAACGTTTGAGATATTGGGATCAAAATTCTCTATGTCCACCACTTTTCCATTGTATTTGAAAAACTTGTACAATTCCTTCATACGGGGATGTACTTTCAGGTTTTCGCTATTGGTGTATTCGCCGGTTTCCACGTTACGCATGGGGTAGAGGTACACTTTCAGGTCCTTAAAGAACAATTTCCCAAAAGCTTCCAGAATCCCACCACTCAAATGGCGGTAATATTTTTCGTCAAAGATATCCACCAGGTTGTTAACGCCCATGGTTAACCCCATTCGGGCTCGGGTATAGTTGGAGAAGTATTCCACCAGTTTATAATATTCCTGAAAATTGGAGATCATTACGGTATGCCCCAGTGAGCATAAGAGTCGTGCACGGTCCATAAAATCCTGTTCGTCAATTTCACCCTCCGCTCTCAAATTGGATAAAGTAATTTCAAAAATGGTAAGGGTACGCTCTTCCTCCACCCGGTTCTCATTGAGGAACATCTCGTAGGATTTATTGAACATATCAATATTCACCTTTGTTACCGGACGAAAGCTTCCGCGCAGGGCCAAAACATTCTTCTTGTATAAGATACGTGCCGGAAGGATATTATTCCCGTCGGGGCCGAAGATAATGGCTTCCGTCATCCCATTTTTAATGAGTTGCAGGCTCATGAGTCTATTATCTACATTCTCAAACACAGGTCCGGAAAAATTGATGGTGTCAATTTCAATTTTGTCCTTGTCGATGTGATCGTACAAATAACGTAGCATTTTTTTAGGTTGGTCATGCTTATAAAAAGCACCGTAAATTAAATTTACGCCTAGTATTCCCAATGTTTGCTGCTGTAACACAGCTTCGTTTTCCTTGAAACGAATATGGAGGATGATCTCACTATAATCTTCATTGGGAGCCTGTTGGAATTTTATACCTATCCAGCCGTGACCTTTAAATTTCTTCGCAAAATCTATAGTCGCTACGGTGTTGGCATATGCGAAGAACATCTTATTAGGATGATTTTCACGATTGATGCGTTCTTCAATCAGAGTAACTTCATGGGAGAGCATCTTTTTAAGCCGGGATTCTGTTACATAACGGCCATCATCCTCAACACCATAAATGGCATCGCTAAAGTCTTTGTCGTAAGCTGAAATGGTCTTTGCTATGGTTCCCGATGCTCCACCGGCCCTAAAGAAGTTTCGAACGGTTTCCTGTCCTGCGCCAATCTCGGCAAAAGTACCGTAGATATTTTCATTCAGGTTAATTCGCAGCGCTTTGTTCTTTATCGACGGTATCGCCTCAAATTCCTTGTCTCCTGCAATTTTTTCTGGCATAGCAATATTCTATAGATTCTCTTCGATAGCAAAGGTATTAAATTAGCACTAAAGAAAATTTATATATGCTGAATAAAATTATGGTGACTTCTCAGTAATTTCAGAGACTAGAGACAAAAAAAATCAAGATGAATGTGTTACATACCTTTCAATTCTGAAACTAAAGCTTGTATGATATTTTTTGCATCACCAAAGAGCATTGACGTCTTCGGATTGTAAAATAATTCATTTTCAATTCCTGCATAGCCAGGTTTCATACTTCTTTTATTGACTATTATTTGTTTTGCTTTTTCCACCTCCAAAATTGGCATACCATAAATGGGACTTGATGGGTCATTGTGAGCTGCGGGATTTACCACATCATTGGCCCCGACTACGAAAACCACATCTGTATTTTGAAATTCGGGATTTACATCGTCCATTTCGGCCAGCTTACTATACTCTACATTGGTTTCTGCCAATAAAACATTCATATGGCCTGGCATTCGACCCGCAACAGGATGGATGGCATATTTTATATCGATCCCTCTGCTTTCCAGTAGCTGCTCCAATTCGTGCATTGCGTGTTGCGCCTGGGCTACCGCTAAGCCATATCCCGGCACTATGATAATGCGCTGTGAGTAGTTCATTAAAATGGCAACATCACTGACGGTCGTTTTTTTAATATTACCCTTCATGGCCGTATCGCCGTCCATTTCTGCTCCGGATTCCTTGTCTCCAAAGCTTCCAAAAATAACATTCACCAAAGATCGGTTCATGGCCCGGCACATCGCAAAAGTCAATATGGTACCGGCCGATCCAACCAGAATACCTCCGGTAAGCATCACCATATTGTCGTATAAAAATCCGGCGAGTGCAGCTGCCAGACCCGTAAATGAATTCAGAAGGGAAATAACAACCGGCATATCTGCCCCACCAATAGGCAGAACAAATAACACTCCATAGGCCAAGGCTCCTAAAAACAGTACATATAAATACAATTGACTCTCCGAATGCGTCCACGTGATGTAAATCGCGAAGACGATAAGTGCGAGAAATATCAAATTGTTAATCACATTATATCGAGGTAATCGAATCGGATTTTTAAGCGTTCCATTGAGTTTCGCCCAAGCGATCATACTACCAGAAAAAGAGACACTTCCAATTATAATTCCTCCTAAGATGATACCTATATAGGTTAACTGTCCCGTAAAGTGTTCAAATTCGATCAAACCTATAAGTGCCGCACTTGCTCCCCCCATTCCATTAAACAGGGACACTAATTCTGGCATTTTGGTCATTTTCACCTTTTTAGCGATGAGCCACCCTACAACAGAGCCAACCATAATGGCTGCGCCGATAAGTAAGTATATAGTTCTAGAGACATCCCCCTCGTATAGCACAAGCGTTCCTGCAATAGCCATAAACATCCCCGCTGCCGCGATCAAATTCCCTCTTCTGGCAGTTTCAGGATTTCCCAACATTTTGAGACCCATTATATAGGTGATGGAGGCTACAAGATAAATCAACTCTAGTCCAAAGCGATAGTCCATTATTTTTTCTTTTTAAACATATCCAACATTCGATCGGTGACAACAAATCCGCCAACTACGTTAAGTGTTCCTAAAATAACCGCAACAAATCCGAGTGCCAGGGCAAGCGTATTGTCGGGATCGGCTCCCAGCATTACCAATATGGCTCCAATTACTACGACTCCATGAATCGCATTGGCTCCAGACATTAAAGGGGTATGCAGCACCGGTGGAACATGTCCAATTATTTCTACACCCACGAAGATCATAAGGATGACGATGTAAATCATTTCCATATGGGTTGTAATAAAACTTATCAAATCAGTCATAGTTTTCCATTTTTTCTAATTTTTCCCTGATGTACTATTAAGGTTGCTTCGGTAATTTCCTCATCGAGATTGAATTCAAATTGAGTTCCACTGGTCAAATGCATAATAAAATTATACATATTCTTTCCAAACAATTCACTTGCATTGGTGGACACACTTTCGGGTGATATGGTAGTTCCTATGATTTTGACCCCATTCTTCACCACTATCTTGTTCATTTTACTTAACGCGCAATTTCCACCCTGCGCTGCTGCCAAATCAATGATGACAGCTCCATTTTTCATTTGTCCGACTTGCTCTTTTGTGATTAGAACCGGGGATCTTCGCCCTGGAACCATAGCCGTGGTGATGACCAGATCGGCTTTAAAAAGGGAATTGTTTACCGCCTCCTTTTGTCTCCTAAGATAATCTTCAGATGCCGCTTTTGCGTAAACGCCATCAGATGCCTCCCCGTTGGAATCTACCTGAATAAATTTGGCTCCCAGAGATTCTGTTTGTTCCTTGGTCTCCGGGCGGATATCGGTCGCTTCCACAATGGCTCCCAGACGTTTCGCCGTGGCGATGGCCTGTAAGCCAGCAACACCCACCCCGTAGATCAATACCCTTGCTGGGGAGATCGTTCCTGCAGCGGTCATCATCAACGGGAAAATTTTGGTCATTTCATAGGCTCCTCGGATAACCGATTTATAGCCTGCCAGATTGCTTTGTGAACTCAGTACGTCCATATCCTGTGCTCTCGAAATACGTGGAATCGCATCCAAAGAAAAGGCCGTTACCTCTGTCTCCGCAATAGCTTTAATAAGATCTGGGTGGGATTTATGAAATAGCTGGCTGATTAAGATCTGATCTTTTTGGACCAATTTGAGGTCATCGGTGTCGAAGGGATTTATTTTTAGCAGGACGTCCGAATTTCTAAAAACAACACCCCTTTGTTCGATGGATGCCCCTGATTTTAAATAGTCTGAATCCTTAAAAGACGAGATGCTTCCGGCATCTTCTTGAACTATTAGTTCAAATCCTTGATCGATTAACTTCTTAGCGATATTTGGAGATATCGCAACACGGGTTTCTCCTTTTTGTGTCTCCTTTAAAATACCAATGGTCATATTTTCATAAAATTATCAGTCTTATGCGAATTTAGAATTAAATTTGTCCTCAGAATTTGACATTTATCAGTTTTTATCGATTCTTTATTAATTAAAGAGAACTAGTGTACAATCGATACGTAGTAACAAGTTAAAAAAAAATATGACAGTTACCTTTCTTGGCACAGGTACCTCACAGGGAATTCCTGTAATTGGGAGTTATCATCCCGTGTGCAAAAGTACAGATCCCAGAGACCAAAGACTTCGGGTTTCCGTCCTTTTGGAATGGGGTGAACACGCGGTAGTGGTTGATTGTGGGCCCGATTTCAGACAACAAATGCTTCGGGAAAATGTCACAAAACTCCACGCAATTCTTTTGACCCATGAACACAGCGACCATGTAAGTGGCATCGATGATATTCGTCCATTTTGTTTTGGGAACGGTTCTTTGCCATTTTATGCACATCCGCGGGTCTTTAATGCCCTGCATAAACGGTATGAATATATTTTTGAAACTGAAAATAAATACCCGGGAGCACCCAGTATTCAAGAGATTGGCATCGATAAAGATGCCTCTTTTTCTCTCTTCGGAAAAGAGGTGATCCCCATCGAAGCTTTTCATGCAGATCTTCCCGTATTAGGCTTTCGAATTGATAATTTCACTTATTTGACCGATGTGAAGACCATTTCCGAAGCAGAGATCGAAAAAGTAAAAGGTACCGAAGTCTTGGTGATCAACGTACTTCGGGAAGAAAAACATTTTTCTCACCTAAATGTAACCGAAGCCCTGGAACTCATTCAGAAAATAAATCCTCTAACTACCTATTTTACCCATATAAGCCATAAACTGGGCTTTCACCGGGAAGCAGAGGCAAAGCTCCCCGCAAATGTCCACCTGGCATATGATACTTTAAAAATAAGCGTTTAATCTGTGAGTGATTACACCATTCCACACCAAACCCAAAACCTATGAAGTCAAAAATATTTATGTACCTGTTCTTCTTTGCGGCACTGCTCATTATATTTATGTATATGAATCAAAAATCCATCTACGAATCGCAGGAGAAAGCCATCGTTTCTTTAAAAGAAGACCTGAAACAGCGTACCGATTCTCTTGTTGGAATTCAGGATAAGGTGGCAGACCTGGATTATTTTACCTTGCAAGGCAACGAAAACGCAATGACCTATCTGGAAAGTTTGGGATTTGATGCGCGGGCGGTCGAGACCCAGGTTTCCGAAACGATTTATGACATGAACTTGATCAAAGGAGGGAATCCTTTGGTTCCTTTAAAAGGTGTGAATGGAGAAATGCGGGTAAATAAATTGAAGTTCATCAACCATCGCTGGATTCAAGCCGATTTTACAGATGGGACCTACTGGGGGGAAATGCTCGTGGAGTATTTCTTTGACGAAAACAAGGAGCTGCAATTAACGCCGATAAGCTCTGTGTTGTATCCCAATTAGATAGGCTGTTTTTAGCCCGGAGGTTGATTAGTCCAGATTCCCCAACCACTCCCGAAACTCATAAAAGTTTTGAGGAGCCACCCCATGACCCACAGGAAATTCGGAGTAGTGGGATGCAATGTTTAGTTTGTCTAGAAAGGGTTTTGTTTTGCGCGCCCATTCCACCGGGATCACCTGGTCCACGCTTCCGTGGGAGCTGTAAATGTTGAGATGTGAGAAGTCCTTTTCAGTATATCCTTCTTTTAATGTGGCTTCATTGATGTAGCCGCTTAGCCCGATAATGTTCTTTATTTTTTCAGGATAACTCAGGCCAATCGCAAAACTGAGGATGGTGCCCTGACTGAAACCCAGGAGGGTTATTTGATCGGGGTCAATGTTGTATGCTGAAATTATTTCGTCTATACATTGTACTACGAGTTCCCGAGAGGCTATGGCTTGCTCGTCATCACTGAATTTTCCGTCCTTGTTGTCAAAATAGATGTGGTACCACGCATTTCCGAAGGGTTGCAGTGAAAGGGGTGCCTTTAGCGAAATAATGGCATATTCCGAAGGTAATTCCGAAGCAAATGAAAAAAGATCATTCTCATCACTTCCAAAGCCGTGTAGCATAATGATCACGGGTGAGGCGGTTGAAGGATTGTTGGAAGGTCTGTAGTTATGTGCTAAGGAAAGCTGTTTTTTCATGGAGTGGCATTAATTCATTTCAGAATAAAAAAATATGCCGCAAGGTACAAAGCCTGCGGCATATTTGAAATAATATATTTTAAGGTCTAGCCAATGCTTTTGAACCAGTCCTGAAACATTTGGCCTACCACCGGAGTGAGCTTCTTTTCTCCCTGGACAGCACCAATAAAGGCCATGATCCAAAGTACCATGATCCCAATATAAAGTAGCCATACTATCGTGCCCAAAAATGGAATATTGGCAAAGGCGATAATCATACTTATAACCCATACTCCAAGGTTCAACACGATAAGACCAAGCATTTGACGAATGTGGAAGGCTCCGTATTCGGTTTTGTTATTATTGTGCATTACGAAGGCAATGATCCAACCAATAAGGGTTAAATATGCAATAATTCCTATCGTTTTTTCATTATTTTGAACCGATTCTGACATAATATGTTTGGTTTAGGTTACTAAATTGACTGATTAAAGATAAACTATCTAATTCAAAAAAGTAAACCAAGTTTGATTTTTCTCACGAATTCCCAAACACAAATTTAATCCTGTGGTAAAACACACGATGAAAATTATAAAGCCACCGTTTAGGATCAATCTTTAATAGAATCCATATAGATTTTACTTGCCTCACTCAGCATCACAGGTGGCATTTTATCGGCAATAGCGCGATCCATTTTATCGTGGTAGGCATAGATTTCACCATTCCATCGCCAGACCGGGTAGGGTTGGTATCCGGGACCCGCAACGATGATATCGGCGTATCCTGAATTTTGCGTAGTTGATAACATTAAAAAACCAGGCGCTCCAAAATTTCTATGATACGCTCCATCCGAATTTTTTACGAACAAAAAATAGGAGACACCACTCATGCCCGATGTATAGGCATTTCCAAACTGAATAGCTATTTCCTCAACACCATCTTCGTCAATATCCAGGGGATAGCAAAACGCTGTAAATGGAAATTCGGAAGCACCTTCACTATCAAAATGAAATTGTTCTTGATTTTCTGCTAATTGAAACTCAGTTAATTGAAAGATCTCATTTTTTTCGGCAATTGATAATTTACTATCAATATCCTTAAACAAAATAGCGGCACCGGCAGTTAAAGACGTATCCTGAGCACTGACAAAAAAGGAACTCGTGAGAATCATAACGCCAGCAAAAAAGAAGTTTTTCATGGCTCTATAAATTAATTGGGCATTCGAAGTGAATCCTTAGAATAAAATTAATTTATTTAATCAAGAAATTTAAAAAAAGTCTGAAACTTCTCACTTAAATATGGAATGCCTTTTTTCTTATTAGCCAGGGCAAAAATAAGTGAGATAAGCCATAACGCAAAGGAGAGCCAGTAAATATAAAAGCCTATGGCGTATTCTTTCAACGCGACCGAGACAAATAGAAGAAGCACCAGCCCGAACATATTTTTGATGTGCCAGCTGGCAAATTCATGCGGATCGTCCTTGTTCATAAAATAAGCGATGAGCAAGCCCACAAATGTCATATAGGCAATGATCGCCTTGGTTCTTCCGCTGGGGTTATCCATTGAGCACTAATTGACCGTTGTTGTAGATTCCGTAAACATTTCCGTGCATTTCCTGCCCGATCATGGCTGCGTTTTTGGAGGTGGAAAGAATACTGTCTTCCGTAAAGATCCATTTCGCATTCGGATTGAAAAGGGAGAGGTCTGCTGTTTCTTCTTCAGCGATCCGATGTTGGGGTAGCCCGAAGGCTTTTTTCAGTCCGGTAAGGGCTTTTACAGTGGTTTCCAGATCGGTTTTGCCCATGAGGAGTCCAAAGGTGCCTTCCAATCCTATACTTCCGAAGAAAGCATGGTCGAATTCAGTTCGTTTGTGCTCGATATCGATAGGGTCATGGTCACTGGTCACTCCGTCAATGGTACCGTCTTTGAGGCCGCTTAGCAGTGCCTTATTGTCTTTTGGGGTACGCAAGGGGGGGAGCAGTTTATAATTGGTGTCGTAACTCTCCAAAACAGCGTCAGTAAGGTACAAATTATGAATAGCCACACTGCAGCTTATGTTCAACCCTTTCTTTTTGGCGGCTTTGATCAATTGCACACTTTTTGCCGTGGAGATGGTAGGAATGTGCAGGCGCCCTCCGGTATATTCCAGCAGATAGAGGTCACGTGTAATCTGAAGTTCTTCGGAAAGTGCCGGAATCCCCTTCAATCCCAGCCGTGTGCTTTGCTCCTCTTCGTTTACCACCCCATCGCGTGCGACCGAACGATCCAAAGGAAAGGACTGTACCAACCCATTGAAGTTTTGGGCGTACTGAAGGGCAATTTTCAGCATATTGGCATTGACAATAGGTTTTTTATAATCGTAAAAAGAAATGGCGCCCTCGGTATGCATGTCGAACAACTCAGCCAGCTCCGCACCTTTGCTTTCCTTAGTTAAGGCACCAACAGGGTAAAGCGAAACAGCAGCGGTATACGCCTTCGATTTCAGGAACTTTACATGAGATTTGGAATCGGTCACCGGCAGGGTATTTGAATTGACCGCTACTGCTGTAAATCCGCTCATGGCCGCTGTTTTGAGGCCGTTGTCCAGATTTTCCCGCTCTTCAAATCCGGGTTCTCCAAAGGAGGTACTTGTATCGAACCAACCGGGGGAAAGATGCAGATCTTTCAGGGAAATGGTCTTTGCCTTTGAATCGGATAGGGAGTCGGCTATTTTTTTAATAATTCCTTTTTCAATGAGCACATCCCGTTTTTTACCGTGATGTTTACTCGCCGGGTCAACTATAGTGGCCGCTTTTAAGAGTATTTTCATTTATAGAATTTTAAAATAAGCATTTCCAATAGCAGGAAAACCACTGCAAAAATAACAAACCATTTCCAAAAAGAGCTTACTTTATTCGCTTCGGCCATGGAGTCGAACAATTCCGCGACCGAATCGAAGGTGGTAACGCCTTCCCAAGCTCCCGGATCCATGTATTGCATGGCACTTTCAAATCGTGGGTAATTATAACTAATGTTTTCAATAAAAGTACCGGCTTTCTCTATGTCGAAATTTCCAGATCTGCCTGGTTCATCGAGCGTGGTGATCACCACACTATTGGCCTTGGTTTGTTGCAGGGGAATGAGACTACTTATAGTGTCACGCAAGGTGAGGATGTCGTCTTGGGTCAATTTTACAGGCACCGCATATTGGTTTTGTGTGCCAATGTGGTAATACAATTTAGGCAGCGGCAAACTTTGCTGCACCATGTTGATGAGGGTCGGAACAATAAGGGGTGAAAAGGTGAAATTCGAATTCTCCTGAGAAATTGACGCGGTATACAGGTAGTTTTTTCCTTGTTGCAGCAGAAATGATTTTCCATCCTCAAAACCCAGGACCTGAGTTGCATTGGAGCTGGTGCTGTAAAAGGAATTCACTTTCGGGTATTGAAAGTTGGTTACCTGTTTTTCAAATACATTTTGGTAAAGTGGATGGGAAAAATTAATTTTGGTGATCTTCTTTTCAACATCCGTTCCCGGGTTTAAATTTCCGAGGCCCAAACCATTCAGCAAGAGGTTATAACTTGAAATAACTGCTGTTTTGGGAGGGATAATCGCAATACTCCCCCCGCCTTCACTAAAGGCCTTGAGCGAATTTACCAGCGAAATGGGAATCGTTTTTAGTTCATTTAAGACAATAAAATTCTGAGATGGGATATCGTTATAATTCAGACTCGTAAAACTTTGCTGGGTATAGTCGTATTCGGGTTGGTCGAACAAGCGTGCTAAATATCCGGCGTCTCCTTCATTGATGGAAAGAACCTTGATTTTTTTCGGGTTATTTATGCTGAAAAAAAGCGAGTTGTCAAATACCAAATTGGGGTCGGTAATTTGTAACACACCTTTAAAACCACCCACCATCTCAATGTCGAAGGTGAGGGTGCTTTGTGTATTTTCTGAAAAGTCTGCGGCCGTTTTGGCGATCAGAGAATTTTCTTTAAACAAGGAAATGGGAACACTTTGCGGCACATCGCCTTGCCCCGAAATTACCACGTTTAGTTGGGTGGCAGTGCTGTTTTTGGTGAGGATGTAGGCCGAATCTATCGAAATATTATTCTTGGTTACGGGTTTCAGGGCAACGGCATCGATGGTAATGCCCTGAGAATTCTTCGGAAAAGTTCCCGCCTGTTGAAAATCGGAAACCAGGACCAATCGTTTTTCTGCCGATTCGCTTGTTGAAAACAGCTGATTCGCCTTCAGAATAACATCTTCCAATGCCATTTGCCGGTAGGAATAATCGATGGAGAGGACTTCGTTTCTGAAATCGGTTTGAGAGACATTCTTTTTCGATTCGGTATTGCTGAACCAACTTATCTTATCGGCTCCTGTCGCCTTGTTGAACAATTCTTGTTTTGCTCGTTGCAGCAGTGGTCCATTGGCTCCCTTTGCCTGCATACTAAACGAATTATCGATATACAGTACCGTTTCTTTTTCAGAGTTTAAAGCCGTTTTGGTAGCCGCGTAGGGCTGAGCGAAAGCCAGGATAACGCAGGCAAGTGCCAGCAGACGCATCAATAAGGTAAGCCACTTTTTAAGCTGGGAACTTTTACGGGTTTGAATGGTTACTTTTTTAAGAAAAGCAACATTGGTAAAAGCAACTTTTTGAAAGCGCCTCAATTGAAAAAGGTGAATTAAAATAGGAATGAGAAGGAGAAAGAGAGCGTAAAGAAGTTCTGGGTGTTTAAACTGCATTCCTTTTTAAGTTGGGCCAAAGATATAAAATGAAATTAAATATAACCGTTCTTTTTCTCAGGGGTTGTTAATTTCACGCTAAAAGTTTTGGGACGCCCTGTAATAGGGAGTTTTGGCCCGTCAAAAATTGATTTTTCAGTTTAAAAATAAACGCGAACGGTTGCTTGTGGAGTAAGGCCCAGTGAATTCTGAATAAATTCCTCGGCGGCAATTTCATCATTGACGCGATAGTAATTATTGACCTCATTTTCCGCATTTAAAATATTCCATACCGAAACTCCCACATGGGCAGTGGCCTTTCCCAGTTTAAATTCATACAGAGCCGAAGCATCCAGTCGCAGGTAATCCTTTAGCCTGCTGCTGTTCGTACTGTTGTAATTGATCGCTTCGTCCACTACTTCGGTTCCGGTGACCGGGCGGGTGGTAGGTTTTCCTGTATGCCAGTTGAAACCTGTGGCAAACTTGAATCCCTTGTAGCGATAGGTAGCACCAAAGGTGACGGCCTGGGTGATATCCAAATTACTCGGAAAACGATCTTCCGGTAGCCCGCTAAAGGTGTATTCATTGTCCATATACGAATAGCTAAGCCAAATGTTGAGGTTCTTTAGGCGCTTGCGTAACAGCAGATCAACACCGCTAACCTGATAACTTCCGTCGGTTTTCACAAACTCGTACTGGTTTTGAAAACCCTGACTTTGGGTGGTAATCCCATCCACGTTTTTATAATATCCTTCAGCACTTAAGAGCCATCCTTTTCTGCTGTAATTGACGGCCAGAGAGACTTGCTCGCTGGTTATGATAGGAATCGTGCCATCATTAGAAAGTTGCCAACGCCTTTTTTCCACCCCAAGAAAATCGTTCTGAAAATTTATGATCTGGGAGGTAATCTGGTGTTTCATCTCTCCGGCAATATCCAGACTGAAGTATTGTGCGAACTTTTGATTAAAACTTAATCTTGGCTCAAAACGTTGCTTGTTAAATTTATCGAGATAATTGAAACGAAATCCCAGGTTGAGGTTCGTCTGAAGATCATTCGACCTGAAATCGAGTTGAGAGAAACCAGCGTGCGTACGCACCACTTCAGAGATCAGGGTTCGAACCGGTGGGATGTCAACGTCATCCAGATTGGTTATTTCGGTTTCCAGAAATTGATACCCTATATGCAGGATCATCCGTTCATTAAGTCGATGGCTGGCCTTTACACGAGCTCCGGTTTCGGATACGATGTTTTCTTGTAAAAAGCGCTGCGATTGTAACAAATTGGCGTTTATGGCTTTCAGTTTATAATCGGTTTCATAGACCTGCAGCGTTGTTTGAAATTGATCGTTCCAGGTGCGTTGGTAATAAAGTCCGCCGCCAATACTATTTTGACTCACGCTACTTTCCCTGGAGACTTCTTCGCTGTTTACAGTGGCATTTTCATTAAAAATGAGTTCATTATCGATATTGATAAAATTAAGCCGCAGCTGGTCTTTATCGCTTATTTGAAACAGCCACCGTAAGGAGGTATCGTAAAAGTTGAATTTCTGGTCGGTGTTGACGATGGTCTCCGTATTATTTTCAATTTCGGTATCCTGTGAGATCCTCCGGAAATACTCATCGTATGTGGGTGTGGTCACAAAATCGTTAAGCGACTTTCGAGCTGCCACCTGTACTGAAGATCGTTTACCAATGGGAACATCCATAAAGGCATTCACATCAATAAGGTTCACACCTATGTTTCCTTTTAATTTTTGGTTGATATTTTCGTCGGTTTGCATGGCAATGGTACCCGAAACCCCATCGGAATAATCGGTACCGGTTCCATTTTTCCGAAGAGAAACTTTCTGCGTGATTTGTGGATTAAAAACAGAGATAAGCCCAAAAAAGTGACCCGATTGATACATCTTTATATCATCCCAGAGAATGAGATTTTGATCGTGTGTTCCTCCGCGAATATTGATATTCGATACCGTTTCGTCGATACTCTGCACCCCGGGAAAAGCTTGCACCGCTTGCAGAACATCGGTTTCAATAAGGCCGGGGAGGATGTTGAATTTGGTAAAATCTATTTCCAGATCTCCGGTGTTCATTTTGGAAATTCCTTCCACCAAATAATTGGAAAGGATCACCTGGGATAAGCTTTGGTATTGCTTGTTGAGGTAAATGTCATAGCAGCCGTTCGTCTTGAAATACTGAGCAGCCCGTTGCAGGGATCGATACCCGAGATATCGAATGACTATCTCTTCAGATGTTGCCGTTATTTCCAACTCGAAATAACCGTTTTCGTCGCTAACAGTTGTTTGGTTTAATCCCTGAATAGTAGCTGCAGCAAGGGGTTCCATACTGCCCTTGTCCTTGAGATAGCCACAAAGCAAGAGTTCACTTTTACGCTTTACCGATATAAAATTATTGTCCAAAACGCTAAAGATCAAACCCGTTTCATTCCGAAGGTATTCCAGCGTTTGCGATAAGGTAAGTGAAGCATCGGGGGGTGTTATTGAAATACCTTCAACCGTTTCTTCCAAATAATTAAAGCGGGAATCGAAGCGTTCTCCTATTTCGGCAAGTAGGGTGGATAAGGGTTGACGGGCAGGTGCATCCTGGGCATAGGTAGCTGTATTCGCCCAAAGAAGTACGAATAATGTAATTAAAACGGTTGTTTTATTCCCCACCTTGTCCCAATCTCACTTGTTTTGATGATTCGATTGTGTAAGTCAATCCCTGGGGCTCTGTGATCGATTTTAGGGCATTATCGAGATTATTATGTACAAAGCCTCCGGTAAACAAACGCCCTTCAATGGCGCTTTCGTATGTCACTTGTATATTGTACTGTCGTTCCAATTCGGCAATGACCTCACGCATGGGAACCGATTCGAAGTCGCTCACATCTTTAGTCCATTGCGGATTCAAATAAGAAGTTTTCCCCAAAGTGAGCACTCTCTGGTACAGTACGAACGTATCTCCTGCCAGTAATTTTTGGGTTGTATTACCTGCGCTAACTCGTACAATACCTTCGTAGCACTTGACTTCGAAGTAATTGGCACGTTGTTTTACGTTGAACTGTGTACCAACTACGGTGACAATTCCTTCCGAAGTAATTACGTCAAAAATGGCTCCTTTGGCCACTTTAAAGAACGCTTCACCTTCCAGATCTACTTCCCGTTTTTGATTCCACTTGTTTTTGCTGTAGGTAATTTCTGTTAATGCGTTCAGGGTTACCGTTGAAGCATCAGGCAGTTCGATCGTTGTTTTTTCAGAAGCCAGCGTCTGTATTTGTGTCAAATTGTTGAAAAAGAATAAAAAATAAATTCCTATTCCAACCACAAAGATCCCGGCCATACGTAATAGGGGCCGCATCCAATTCAATTTCTTGACGGGTGTCTGCTCTTGCAGTCGCTCTTCTAATTTTTGGAGCGGGGCAACTTTCGAAAAATGAGACGCCTTGAAATACTTCGCGCTTTCAATAATATCAATATGTAGATCGTGATCTTCCAACAACTCAAAGGCTTTTAATTCATCCTCGGTCAAACTGTTGGTGAGCCATTTTTCCAGTAAGTAATCTTTTTCCATAAGTGTTCCTCTTGTCAATAGAACAACTAATTCTTTAAAAGTCCCGACTATTTAAGCTTAAATCCTTTCAATTCGCTTTTCAATTTGTCAAAAGCACTATAAATACGGTACTCAACGACTTTTTTAGTGACTCCCAGCATTTCGGCTATTTCACTGTGTTTTTTTCCTTCGATCTTGCTCAAACTAAAGGCTACCCGTTGTTCTTCGGTTAAATTACTGAGGGCTTTTTGGTATTGCTGAAGAAATTCTTCTTTTTCCATTAGAAACTCCGGACTTTCATACGTATAGTCTTTGGGTTTCAGTTTTTGGTGCTGTAAGACCACTTTCTGGTGTTTGATCTCATTAAGGGTCATATTACTGGCAACAGTAAATAGAAAGGACTTCGCCGAACTGAGCGTCACTTTTTTGCAATGCTCCCATAATTTGATAAACGCATCCTGGGTTTTATCGCCCGGATTGAACTGAGCTCCGTATTTGTAATAAAGAAAGTTGTGGACATCATCTGCATATTTTTCGTATACGCTCGCAAATAACTTTTTATCGCAGATGTCTTTATGTAGTTCCTTATTCAATAGTGAGGATTTTAATAAGCGCAATTTATAAATAAAAAATAAAAAAAGTTTCAGGATTTATGATGGCACAGTTGTTTTAGGTATAGACAAAGAAAAATTTTAATTAAAACCAAACACATGATATCAATCATAAAAAACATTACACTAATTTTCATTCTTTCGGTTGTGGTCTTTTCCTGTAGAACTGAAGACATGGAAATTATCGAAGCTCCTACCGAGGATGTCTTCGGAATTGACTCTACTATAGCCAACCTGCTAAAACGAACAGCAACCAACGACGGTTCGTACGATAATATTATTGACGGGGCGAGCTGTTTCGATATTCAGTTTCCGTTTACGGTGATCGCCAACGGAATTGAAGTTGTTATTGAAAACGAAGACGATCTGGATATTGTCGAGGACATCTTCGATGAGTTTTCAAACGACACCGACACCCTTGAAATCATCTTTCCAATCACGATTATTTTGGACGATTATTCCCAAGTGGTCATTAATAGCCAGGCCGAACTAGATGCTTTCGCAGCCCAATGCCCCGATGAAAATAGCAGCGATGACGATATCGAGTGCATCGATATTCAATATCCTATCACAGCTTCTATTTTCAACCAAAATAATGAGTTGCTCGACACCGTTGTCATCAATAGTGACGAAGAGTTATTCGACTTTTTGGAGGACATTGATATTAATACGATTGTTACTTTCGATTTCCCTATTACGGTAATTCTCTGGGATGGAACCACTGTGATCATCAATAATTTTACAGAATTGCAAAGTGTTATAGAAGGTGCTATTGACCAATGCGATGAAGACGACGATAATGATCCCAATGACGACGACTGTAATAATTGTACCACACAACAATTGGAAGACATATTGACCGGATGCAGTGATTGGGTGGTTGATAAACTGGAACGAAATGATATGGATCTTGAAGATATTTACGTGGGATACCTATTCAATTTTGATGCAAACGGCACACTCACTGTCGATAGTAGCGGAAATAACTTCAGTGGTACCTGGGAAAGTACGGGTACTGGAAATAACATCACCGTTACCATTAACATCCCCAATTTAACCGATTTTAATGACGCGTGGAATCTTCACGAGATCGAACAAATGGCAGGAGAGTCCAAGGTGGACCTTAGAATTGGCGACGACAGATTGCGCTTTGAAAGTGATTGTATTTCTGGAGGTGGCGGCGTAAATGATACCGAGCTGGTTGCAGCCTTGACCAATGGCGATTGGTATGTAACTTACTTTTTCGACGACACCGATGAAACTGCAGATTTCCAGGATTTTGTATTCAATTACGCAACCGACGGCACGGCCACGGCAATGGATTCTTCGGGAACCACCAACGGAACCTGGTCAACCTCTGCCGGAGACGAGACCGAGCTCGAATTAAACTTGAATTTTGGCACCACCGATCCTCTGGATGAACTGGCCGATGACTGGGATGTTTTGGAAGTATCCAATGATATCATACGCCTCAAAGACCTTAGCGGAGATGGGTCTACAGATTTCCTAACCTTCGAAAGAGATCCTTACATGGGCGGTGGTGGAACCTCAGACCTCGAAGACTTTCTCGCGGACGGGACCTGGTTTGTATTTAGCTATGACGAAGATGGTGATGACCAAACCGGTGACTATGCCGGGTATACCATCACTTATAATACAAATGGAACTGTAGTTGCCACGAACGGAAGCAACACCAATAACGGTACCTGGGAGGTACAGAGCGCCGGTAACCAATTATTGTTAGAGTTTGGAACACAAATGCCTTTTGACGAGTTTAACGATAACTGGGATGTGCTTTCAGCCACCAACACACGAGTAGAACTCCAGGACGTAAGTGGAGGCGGAGGTGGAACCGATACCCTTATATTCGAAAAATTGTAAACTAAAATTAATTTAAAACTAAAATAAAAATCATGAGAAACCTCATTTCAAAAATTATGCTTGCCCTTCTAATATCAATTGGTATAATGGCTTGCTCTAAAGACAAAGAAACACCCGCTACAGACAATGGGACTAGCGCCGATCGCGTGATCACAACCGCAGAATCCGGAACTTGGAGAATAACCTATTTCTTTGATACCGATACCGATGAGACGGCCAACTTTGCGGGCTATGTGTTCAGCTTTAATGCGGACGGAACACTGGTGGCTACAAAAGGAACCACGACCGAGAATGGAACCTGGTCTGTTATAGATGATTCCAGCAATTCATCAAATGACGACGACGGAAATTCCACTGATGACGATGACTTCATCATCTTTTTCAATGTGGCGCCGTCCAGTGATTTTGAAGATTTGAATGATAATTGGGATATTGTTTCGGTTACCGCCAATAAAATGGAACTCATTGACGTGAGTGGAGGTAATGGTGGAACGGACCTTTTAACCTTTGAAAAGAACTAAACCTACAAACAGGATGAAATTTTATGTGGACAACTCCTCAAAGATGTCGCTAAAAGGAACATTCGCTATTTTGAATTAGCCAGATAATTCTCTACAATCCCCAACTTAATTTTTTGGTTAATTAAAACTGCTTCAGCATTGCCCAACTGAAGCAGTTTATCTTTGTGTAAAAAGTAACTTTAAAGGCTACTACGCCTTAACAAACGGACAAAACAATCCCGGGAACTAGGCCCGGGATCAATTTTATTCCAATGTAATTGTTGCGGTTATATGCAATCGCAGGTGTTATTCATCATGGCCCAGCTTCCGCCGCCGCCGCCGTTTCCATTTCCACCACCGTTTCCGTTTCCACCACCGTTTCCACCTCCATTATTTATGAGTACGCCTTCGCCCCATGCAGTTTCATTTTGGCCTGTAACCATATGGGTCACCTCTGCATGTGCAGCGATCGTGAGACAGTCTTCCGGATCCAATCCAGCGACGGTGTAAGTAACAGATTGCGTACCTGCGGGATGCGTCTCTGAAAGTGGGAATTGTCCGGGTTGTGGATTTCCTCCATTATTTACAGGAAGGTCAGCTAAATCTCCAATAAAAAGATGTGTTACGTCAATTTGCCAATCCCCGAAAGTTGAATAGGTAACTTCCAATTCTCCAGTTTCCAATTGTATAATGGAAACAGACCCCACCAGGATATTTTGGCCTGCCCAAAGGTTATAAGGTTCACAAATTACAACTGGATCATCATTTTGAACGCCATCATCAATTTGTGGCAGGTCGATAATTAACCGTGCGTCGTCTTCAGTTTGAATACTCTCGACGGAACAACTGGCTATAATAATGAATAGCAAAAGCAGTAAAGTAGTTTTAGTTTTCATAAGTAGGTATTTTTGAGGGTTAAAGGCGAAATGTAGGAAAAATATTACTTATATCGATAATATTTGCATTTTATCGATTAAATACACAATATTTTGGGAAAAACGTTAATAAATTCCCAATAAAATGATTAAAAAATACCAAAACCGAACTAGGAAAAATCATATTTTGCCGGATCGTTGGGATTCAATTCATAAAGTGAAGGAACCCGTCTGACCAGTCCTTTCCTATCATTCAACTCTCCTAAAAATTCTAGCAAAGTTATCGGAACAAACGTTCTGTGGGTAAAAAAGTGGTTGAAGGTGATGTGAAGTGCAATAAACCTGCCTCCTCACGAATTTTAATAGAACAATCGACACAGGCCAATATCATTTGGCCTCTATTCGAAACAAGCTGAAGGGCTTATTTCTGAGGAAGTTAGCAGGGGAAACTGGTATATTATATGCGTGGCAACTGTTTAATCAAGCTGGACATCCACGGGGAAATACCTGCCTTTCAACAGGTCTTTCAAAAATACCATTACGATTAGAATAAGCATTAAATTTGGGGTTTAGGGGAAGGAAATGTAGTTAAAAAACGCTAATTATCAATACAAAACCTCAAAATTGTAGGAAAAAGATTGTTAAACTCATTGGTTAGAAAGATTCGTTCACCCCTAAACCAAACAGGGCAAAATCGTATTTCACGGGATCGTTGGGGTCCATTTTTCGCAGGGCAGCATCCAATTCCACCAAAGCCTTTCCGTCGTTTTGTTTTCGGTTTAAGAGCTTTAGTTTTCTGGCTACGTTGCCGCTGTGTACATCCAACGGACATGAAAGTTGGGAAGGAGAGAGTGAGGTCCAAATTCCGAAGTCCACACCGGTGTTATTGGACCGTACCATCCAGCGCAGGAACATATTGATACGCTTGGCAGCCGAGTTCTTCATGGGATCGCTTACGTGTTTTTCGGTCCTTGGGAGATGCGGAAGGCTAAAAAACGCCTGTTTAAAGTGGTGAATAGCCCTCTGGAGTGAATCTTTTTCTGAAAACCGCTTGAATAGGGTTTCCAATCCGCCCTCATTTTGGTAGATATGCCGAAGGGCCTTGACAAAATAGTGAAGATCGGAACCATTAAATGTTCGATGGACAAAGTGGGAGAGCGGTGCCAGTTCCTTTTCAGAATGATTTAAGATAAAATCAAGCGGAGCATTACCCAATAATTGCATCAATTTCTCTCCGTTGTTAATAATACTTTTTCGATTGCCCCAGGCAATGGTAGCGACCAAAAACCCGGCAATTTCAATATCCTCCTTTTTAAGGAACGCGTGCGGAATCTGAATAGGATCACTCTCTATGAATTTCGGGTGGTTGTAGTATTCCACTTTTTCATCCAGAAATTCTTTCAAATCTTTTTGTGTCATTTTACTTGACAATAACTCCATTCTGCATCACCAATTTACGATCGGCCATAGCAGCCAGATCTTCATTGTGAGTAACAATCACAAAGGTTTGACCAAACTGGTCCCTAAGTTTAAAGAATAGCGCGTGAAGATTCTCTGCGCTCTCTGTGTCCAGGTTTCCACTGGGTTCATCGGCCAAAATAATGGAGGGATTATTGATCAAAGCCCTGGCAACGGCCACCCGCTGCTGTTCTCCCCCCGAAAGTTCATTGGGTTTATGATCCTCCCGGTCTGAAAGTCCCAGAAATGCCAAAAGTTCTTTAGCCCTTTTTTCGGCTTCCGCTCGTGGGGTTTTTTTGATAAAAGCAGGGATACAAACGTTTTCCAATGCGGTAAATTCGGGTAATAATTGATGAAACTGAAAGATAAAACCCAAATGTTCATTTCTGAATTTCGCCAGTGCCTTCCTATTGAGATTGGCAATGGCCGTGTCATCGATGATGAGCTCGCCTTCAGAAAATCCATCCAGCGTACCCATGATTTGAAGCAGCGTTGTTTTCCCGGTACCCGAGGCACCCACTATGGAGACAATTTCTCCTTTTTCAATTTGAAGGTCGACTCCCTTTAAGACGTGAAGTTTATCGTAATATTTATGGATGTTTTTTGCTGAAATCATGTATTGATGTTCCGTGTTCTTCGTTTCGTGTTTAAATATGGGTTTTTCAAGTAAGAAGGATTTAAAAGGTGAAAATACTACATTGGTGCATATCCCACAACCGGCCCGGCGATATTCCGCAGAGATACGCAAAGTCTCTCAGCACAAACACTACCTATGACCAAGCCCTATAACAGGAAATTTCATTCTTCAATAATCAATAATCAATAATCAATAATCAATAATCAATAATCCTCACCCTCCGCTTTTTCTGAAGAGATATTTTACGTTGTTATAATCTATAAAATAGGTAATACGCAGGGATACAGTATTTTGGGTAGGTTCATCGAATAGATTACTTAAACTCTCTCCATAGCTCAGAGTGGACTGCTCATCCTGATTAAAAATTTGATTTCGGTATAACAATATCGCTTCACTTCCCGGAGCAAAACGCCAGCGGAAACTCAGATCCAAATTCCAAATATTGAAATTGGTGTTGGGTTCAGTTTCAAGCATATCGCGATCGGCAAGACTACGGGTGCCGTCTTCATTGAGCGTCCAAAAGATGTCGTCGCTATAATCGGCTACGCTCCAGAAGTTTCGGAAACTTAGGTTGATGGCTTTATAAGGATCAAAATTATAACTGGCTGAAATTTGGTTCTCCAAACTGGTGATATCTCGTTGACCAAAGAAAATATCGGTCTCAGTATTCTCAATATATCCGAACATATTATTCCGAAGAGAAAGATCGGTGGCTAAAACCACTAAAAACTTGTCGGAGAAACGATAACGCGGTTCAAAATCGAAGAATAACTGCCGTTGTGGACCGCCGTCAAAGTGATTTCTGAACCCCACACCTAAATTCAGAGCGAACTTCTTCCTAAAATCGGTTGAGGTGAAGATCCGGCCACCAAGATTGGGTTGAAATGTAACAAAACGGCCTTCGACACGGGGCTCAAAATAGTCGTCGTTTTCACTATTATATCCTAGGAATCCTCCAAACGCCAGTCGTTTTGTAGTAAAAAAGAACCAATTTAAATTCAAATTATTCCCGGTCTGTACATCGGGCTTGTAGAGCCTTCGATGTCGAAAGGACAAGCCTATATTGTAGTCATTGAATACTTTGGTGGGTTCGAAGATCCGATACGAAACACTTGCACCAAAATTGTTGTAGTTGTTTTGAAAATTAACTCCCAAATCGTTGATATCGTAGGTGGTATTGGCAAAGTCATGGCCCACCCGATAGCGGATTTTGCCTTTGATCCGGAAGATATCTATCTCCGATCGAAACCCCGTCTTAGTACCATCTGCTTCGTTCACATTGCTCACAATAGCGCGACCCGATGTACGGAACCGATTGCCCTTATCGGCCACGTCGAATGCGATCGCCGAGGTATTGGCATCCCGAAAACCACCGTCACGAGTTACGTTGGTATTGATCACCGAAATCGAGGAGTTGTCATTAAATTGCTGGTCGAGGACAAAAATATTGTAATTACTTAGCGGTTCTACGAGGATCTCACGTGTATTCCCATTGATGGTATCCTGAATCGTGGCATAAGTTTTTTCGGTGATAGCATTGAAAAAACCAACCCCAAGTTTGCCTTTGGTCCTTCCCGATATTTTTAGGGCATTGAGCAGATTTACCTTTGCCGGAAATTCCGACACAATTTCGTCAAGGCCCAGTTCACCAACTTCCCCTACGGGAGCTCCGCCAACACGCCTTGAAAAGAAGATCTCTCCCTTTCGGAATAAGTCAACCCCCTCGGTAAAAAAAGGCCGGTTTTCAGAAAAAGTTTGTTCAAACGGACCCAGATTGAGGCGTACTTCGTCAAAAGAGGCCTGGCCAAAGTCGGGTATCAGGGTGGCGTCGAGTGTAAAACTGTCGCTCAAGCCGTATTTTATATCCAGTCCCACCGCAAAATTGGTGTTGGTCTCGCCATCAAAATTTGTCACCACCCCTTGGGTAAAGGGAAAAAGGGTGAGGCGCACCGGCGAATTGATATCCCGAACGCCGCTTACGATTCCGCTGTACTGAGATTGCCTTCCCACGCTGTTGATAATACGATTCCAGGTGTGTGTTTGGTTTTGGTTAATGAGTTTTCTATAAAAATTCACACTCCAATCCTGCACTTCCACTTCCGGAAAACGGAGCGCGTTATAGGGTATCTTGTATTCAGCATACCAGCCCCTGGCATCCTTGGATATTTTGCAGTCGAAAACCACATTATATCCAAAATCGAAGTTGTTCTGAGTAGAAAGTGCGTCGCCAATGGTGCCCGCGCTGGTCACGAAGAAGTGAGTTTCATTGATGCCGTCGTTATAGGTATTAAGTGCGATCGCAAAATGGTCGGTCTGGACAAATACTTCATCGCGTTGTGAAAATTGGCTCAAAATCTCGTCGGGGTTGGGGTCGAACATATATGCTGCCACATAAACGGCCTTGTCGTCATAGACCATTTGTACTTCAGTTTTGTAGGCTTCAGAGATTTCTCCTTCATTTCCGGGTTGGTACATTTTAAAATCTCCGTAGCGGGGTAATGATTTCCAAATTGTATCGTCTAAGATGCCGTCTATTTTTGGAGGATTCGAAATTCGAGTTGCCTTGAGGGTTTTCCTTTCCTGTGAGAAAAATGGGGTGATACTCAAAAAGATCGCAAGCAGCGGCAGGAATGGTTTCATTAAAACTATTTAGTTGACGAGAGAGTGTATAGTTCGTAAAAATAGAACTCTCATTAAGGCTGTATTACTAATGAAAAGTTAAATACTGAAGATAATGTTAAAACCGAATTTTAAATAGTAATTTTATCGAACACTATGCATAAAATCGAACAAATTGTATTTGCGAATGGATGTTTCTGGTGCACTGAAGCCGTGTTTCAGCGCATTGAAGGGGTTTCTGAGGTAAATTCAGGATACACAGGAGGCAGGGTGAAAAACCCGGCCTATCGGGAGGTATGTTCGGGAAGCACGGGTCACGCCGAAGCCATTTCAATCGTTTATGATCCCAGCGTAGTTTCCTTTGATACCTTGCTGGAGGTATTTTTCGCCACCCATGACCCAACGACACTCAACCGACAAGGAAATGATATCGGGACGCAATACCGGAGTGAGATCTTTTATACTTCCGAAGAACAAAAAAACAAAGCCGAAGCCTTTATCGCATTGCTAAGTGAAAAAAAGGTGTTTCCAAGCCCGATCGTAACGCCGGTCACGCCACTGGATATTTTTTATCCTGCTGAAGCGGAACACGCCAATTATTACAATCAAAACAAAGAACAGTCGTACTGTCAATTTATTATTACTCCCAAAGTGGAAAAAATAAAGAAATTTTACGCGGAAAAACTGAAATCATAATATGGGATCTTACAAACAAATTGAAGAATACGATCAGGAAGTTACCGAAGAATTAAGAGGTCATTATTCAGAAATACTGAAAGGAGTAGGAGAGGATATACATCGCGAGGGCATTGTAAAAACCCCGGAACGAGCGGCCAAAGCCATCCAGTATCTCACCTCGGGGCATTGTGAAGACCCTGCTGAAATCCTGCGCAGTGCTATGTTCGCTGAAGATTATCACGACATGGTCATTGTTAAGGATATTGAGATCTATTCGCTATGCGAGCATCATATACTGCCATTTTATGGGAAAGCACATATCGCCTATATTCCCAATGGTCATATTGTAGGGCTGAGCAAGATTCCAAGGGTGGTAGACGTTTTTGCCCGCAGGCTGCAGGTGCAGGAGCGACTCACACATGATATTCTGGAATGTATAAATACCACGCTGCAACCCAAAGGTGTGGCCGTGGTCATTGAGGCCTCCCACCTGTGCATGATGATGCGGGGAATTCAAAAGCAGAATAGCGTGACAACCACATCGGGATTTCGCGGACAATTTGAAACCATAGAAACCAGGAATGAGTTCTTGAAATTGATCAGTAGTAACTTGTCTTAAGATACAATGTTCTTGTCGTCAATGAATAGGATACAGGATACGATATATTTCCCATGATATAAGAGCGCAATCTTTGGTATACTTGTTGCGTTATCATAGGTGTCGTATTACACACAACAAATTACTATGAAAAACAAAAAATACAAATTACTTAGAAGAGGCATTTTCTTCGACCTGGTAGGAATGTCGACTTTTTTAATACCCGTTGTGGGACCTTTCCTCGATATCTTATGGGCTCCCATCGCTGCCAAGAAGATGGGAGATATGTATAAAGGAAATACCGGGAAAATCGCTTCCTGGATCGTCTTTATTGAAGAAATATTGCCGTTCACCGACTTTGTACCCACCTTCACGCTTATGTGGATTTATACCTTCGTATTCGCACCTATTTTCGACAAACCTTCCATGAATACTTCTGAAAAACAACCTGCAATGCAAACCATTGAGGTTGAAATAAACGAATAGCAACAATACTATTTAGGCAGTAAAACCCGGCCGAAACCGGATTTTTTCAGTTGAAAGTCACCTTGACGTTTACAGCGTAATTTCGACCAATGCTAGAGATTTGATCAACTTTTAATCGCGAGAGATGCGGTATATAGGTTTCGTTGGTGAGGTTGGTGACACTAAAAGCCAGCCTGAAGGCAATTTTATCCCAATCCAATTGTGTTTTAACACCTGCACTGAGCAGATCGTAACCCTTTGATGGGGTCTCATATTCGCTTACTCTATTTTGGTCAAAGGTATTTTGAAGTGTCATAAAAGCCGAACTTTCCTTTAGTAATTGTCCTTTCTTCAAATCGAAATTCAGGGTGTTACGCAGGTTGTTGGCTGGAATTAATGCCAGATCCCCGCCATCCTTTAGTTTCCCGGTGACCGTTTCAAAACTACTTTCAAAATGCAACCAATCCAGGGGATGCGGGTGCAGGTGAAAGCTGAACTCCCCTCCGTACAAAGCGGCATCGTTCTGAACGTAATTAAATACGAAGTTATCTTCAAGTACCGCCCCTGTTGGGGTTATGTAAATGTAATTGTTGACCTTGTTGTAAAATCCGTTGGCAAAGATTTCAAAATGTTCATTTCGGAATTCCAGGGATACATCGGTTTGCAGATTTTGCTCGTTATCGAGACCGGGGTCTCCTATTTCGTAGCGATTGGTTCCCGCGTGCACTCCACTGGAAGTGAGTTCGGCCAAATTGGGAGCCCGGAATCCGCTGGCCACATTGATTCGGGCCAATAGGTTTTCAGAAATATCCACCTTGGCACCTAGCGCGGCATTGAAACTCGTAAAATTACGATCTAGGGCCGGAATAAAGTTAAAGTCCATGGGATCGCGAGCGGCTTCAGTAGTGATACTGCGCGTATCCAAACGTAGCCCTCCCTGAAAGTCTATGTTGTCTAAATGATAGTGGGAGGTAGCGAATATTCCGAAATCGGCCTTCTCGGCATTGGGGATAAGGATTTCCTCTCCGAAATTTTTATTTTTCTGAAACATTCCCTGAACTCCGACGATAGTTTCAAATTTTCCCAATTCGGGGAGATTGTATTTTATGTCGTAGCTGAAGGTATTTAATTTAAGCTGCAATGCCGCAGCCTCCTCGGAGTCTTCAAATTCGCGCCGATCATTGAAGGTGTACCCAAATGTAGCATCCACACTGGATTTACGAAAAAATAAGGTGTTTGCCCAACTTACAATATGGTTGTCTATTTCCTGAAAGGGAAGCAGCAAATCCCTTGAGGTGGTCTGCGATGCAATGGTCTCGGGAATCCCTATATTGGCCCGATTGTAATTGTAGCGTACCGTCGATTTCAAATTTGAATTCTGAAAGCGAAACCCCGACTTCAGATCGTAATCGTTGTATCGGGAATTGGTCACTCTCAGGTCGTCGCCGGTTTTATAGTCGGCATGAGACGTATAGGCAGCTCTCAGTAAAAATTTGAATCGTTCCCCCGAAGTCTTTAGTCCCGCGTTACCGGCGATTCCCTGAGTATTTGAAAAATAGCCAGTGGAGGCATCGGCGGAAAGCTCACCGGAAGCGGCAAAAGATTCCGGATTCAGATAGAGGACCCCTCCAAGGGCATCGCTTCCGTAAAGGAGGGAAGCGGGACCTTTGATAACTTCCACGCTTTCTATTCCGGCCCCATTAATACCCAGACCATGCTCGCTTCCGAATTGTTGATTTTCGAGGCGAACTCCCTGAACATAGGTCAATACCCGGTTACTGCTCAATCCGCGAATCACGGGTTTCCCAATTCCGGTTCCGGTGCTAATGGTTGATACGCCCGCGAGGTTGGATATACCTTCTGAAAGGTTCAAAGCGCCCGAAGTGGCCAGAAATTCGGTATTGAGGCGTTCCACCTTCATTACATTGTCTGTCTGCAATTTGTGAAAGGGAGTGGAGAGAATGACCGCTTCCATTTCCACAGCACTTTCCTTAAGAATGATATTTTGAACGATAGTGTCGTTATCTTGAAAAACAAGCTTTATAGACTGGGTGGCATAACCCAGGGAAGAACAGATCACCGTATAGGTTCCATTGGGAAGCTGAGTGACAGTATAGGTTCCATCAGTTTGGGTGGCCGTCCCTTTTTCAAGGGAGGGTATATAAATGGTGGACAAAAGAGGGTTGCCGTTTTCATCTGTGACAGCACCTTTTAAAGTGCTTTGAGCTGTTGTGGGTAGCGAAAAGCAAATGGCCAACAACACGCCATAAAATAATTTCATGATTCTTGATTTTGAATGAAGTAATTGAGAAGAAAGGATCAAGAAAGGGAGGGAGGTCCCCGACGAAAAAAGTCCTGTGGTTTTTCCGAAGTAAAAGAAGGAAAATAGGGAGTTGCCTCGCTGTGATAAACTTTTGGAGTGGCTGAATAGGAGTAGTCCAGGTAAGGAACATCAAAGGAATTACCGTGAAAATCGTTGATCTCACAATCAAATTTCTTTTCGTGAATGTGTTGTTTTGTTTCTGAACAAGCTACATGGGCATGGTCTTCGAAGAGATGCGTAAATTTAACAATACCGGGAAACAAAATAGCCAGGCTAAACAGAAAGCCGAAAAATCTTGATGCTATATTGTTTTTTACCCTCATATGCTTACTTCAGAAGAAAACCCAATCCCAGATGCCGAAGCATTTTTTTTTCAAAGTTCCAGAAAAAAGTGAATTCTCCATAGAGCCATCCAAAAAAGACCAGCAGTACCTGATAAATGGGGAATATAATCAAAATTCGAATCGTCCAATAGAGTCCGACGCCAATTTCGGTGGTCAAACTAAGTGCTTCGGTGATAGGTCCGGCAATTTTGGCCGCTGTGCTTCCCGTAATTGCAAATACGATAAAAACGACAGTTACCTGCCAGTTGGAGGTCAAGCCCCATCGTTTCATTAATTTCTCCATCCTCCTCCTCTTCTGCCGCCTATAAAGTTTTGATTATATCGATTCTGGAAATACAAAAAGTAATTGTACAAAAGATAATTCACTTCGTAACCGTAGTCGATATTGTATTCGTAATTAATCTCCTGCTGGTAAAGGTTGCGATCGAATTGTTGGAAATTTCGAACTCTTCGGTTGTATTCGGTAACAAACAATCGATTTTTACCTTCCAAAAATGTTTGTCCGTAATATCCTTTGGGTTTTTGGGTCGCCAACCAGGTATCGAAGCCCGGTTCAATTATAATAATTTCGTACTCCAGACTATCATTTGCAATACGCAAGGTGTCATTGGATGCCGCGATTTGTTCGCCTTTATTCACAACTGTTTTACTACTGTCACAACTTGCGAATGCGATAAGGAGGATGAAGACCAAACTGAAATATTTCATAGCCACAAGTTTTACGGTAAAGCTACTAAAAATAGTCATTGAAAAGCCACGTTTTAACGGGGTTTAACAAAAAAGCGCATACAATAGTTGCAGCGCTTTTCAGGTAAATATGTTTAATGATTTCTTATTTTCCGAAGAGACCGCCCAGCAATCCGCCAAGGCCTCCTTTTTTCTTTTTACCTCCACCCAACACCATTCCGGCTACATCGTCGAGGATACTACCGTCATTATCGCCGTCCAAAAGTGACTCAATAAGGCTTTGTTGTTTAGGTTGCTCAGAGCCACCGCCCATTAAGCCGCCAAGAAGATCTCCTATACCCGAAGACGAAGAGACGTTTTGTTGTCTTTTTTCCTTCCCCAAATATCCAAGTACAATAGGAGCTAGCGTGGAGAGAATGTTCATGACTTGAACACTGTCCACACCCGATTTTTGTGATAAGGCACCAACAACATTATCCTGAGACCCTCCCAATACATGGCCCAAAATACCCAGTCCGTCCGTTTTTTGGCGATCATCAACGCCCCCGCCAAAAAAGCCACCAAGGTTGTCCAAAAGACTTCCATCATGCTTCGAATTCAAAGCGTTCATCAAGCCTTCGGCCCCTTGAGGAGTACTTGCGTTACGCTTCATAGCGCCCATCAACAGCGGTAGGGCCATGGATACTACCTTAGCAGTTTTATCTGCTGGCTGCTTGGTTTCTTTACTCAGGCCACTTATCATTTGACGACCTGTTTCACTATTTAATAAATCTAAAATTCCTGACATCTGGTATTGTTTTAATTATGTTTTTGAAAAATACTAAATACTTGACTATTGGTTACTTTAATATTGAGATAATTTGATCGGCGAGTTCCGTCCCAATGCGATCTTGCGCTTCATTGGTGGCGGCACCAATATGCGGACTCAAGGAGACATTTCCATTCATCAAAACCTTGATCGCGGGTGTGGGTTCATTTTCGAAGACATCCAGTCCTGCGAAGGATAATTTTCCGCTTTCCAAAGCTTCGATCAAAGCGACCTCATCTACCACCCCGCCTCGTGCAGCGTTGATAACTCCCGCACCGTCCTTCATTTGCGCAATTTGCGCTTTGCCAATGATATAGTCTTTTTGGGCAGGGACATGTATGGAGATGAAATCACTTTCCGCGAGTAATTCGGACAGCGGTTGTGTTTTAAAATCAAAGGAAACACCTTGACCGTCGAAGAACTCAAGTGCAACCGTGGCATTATCCACATAACTGTCGCTGTAGATCACACGCATTCCAACACCCAATGCTATTTTCGCAACTTCCCTTCCAATGCGCCCAAAGCCAATAATTCCGAGGGTCTTCCCGCGTAATTCATTTCCTTTGGCATAATTCTTTTTTAATATCGTGAATTTGGAATCGCCTTCTAAAGGCATACTACGGTTGGCATCGAACAGGAATCGCACTCCCCCGTATAAATGTGCAAAGACCAACTCCGCCACCGAAGCAGAGGAAGCAGCTGGGGTATTGATTACCTTCAATCCTTTTTCCCGGGCGTATTCCACATCGATATTGTCCATTCCCACGCCACCGCGGCCTATAATTTTAAGGCTGGGGCAAGCGTCGATCAGTTCTTTTCGTGCTGTGGTCGCACTGCGAACGAGTAACACTGCGATCTGGTGTTCGTTAATATAATTTATGAGCTGCTCCTGGGCAACATTTGTGGTGATCACCTCATAACCTGCAGCTGTGAGAGCTTCAATTCCACTTTTTGAGATTCCGTCGTTTGCTAATACTTTCATTTTAATTTTCCCCGTGAGCGGGTTACTTATTTAATAATTACTTTATTCCAGTTAACTAGGCATTTTGCTCCAATTCACTCATGATATCCACCAGCACTTCCACACTTTCCAAAGGCAAGGCATTATACATGGACGCTCGGTAACCACCAACGCTTCGGTGGCCGTTCAGACCGTGAATACCCGCTTCCTTGCACAAGCTGTCGAACTGTTCTTTGAGCGATTCATCGGCAAGGGTAAAGGTGGCATTCATGAAGGAGCGATCTTTTGGGTTTGCCACAAACCCATTGAATAAGGGATTGATGTCAATTTCTGAATACAATAGTCTGGCTTTTGCCTCATTCACTTTTTCAATTTCAGAAATACCTCCAAGATCCTTCAACCATTGTAAGGTCAACATTGAAACATACACGGCAAATACCGGAGGAGTGTTAAGCATACTGTCCTTACTAATGTGTTCTCGGTAATCCAGCATGGATGGAATCGTGCGTGACACTTTTCCCAGAATATCCTCTTTCACCACCACAAGGGTAGTCCCTGCAGGACCCATGTTTTTTTGAGCTCCCGCGTAGATTAAATCAAATTTGGAAAAGTCCATTTGGCGGGAAAAGATATCGCTGCTCATATCACAAACCATCGGTACCGACGTATCGGGAAACTTATGAATTTGCGTTCCAAAAATGGTGTTGTTGGTCGTACAGTGAAAATAATCGGCATCACTGGGAACGGTATAACCCTTGGGGATGTAATTGAAGTTTTTGTCTTTGGATGAAGCTACTTCCACCAATTCCCCGAAAATTTTTGCCTCCTTGATGGCTTTGGATGCCCAGGTTCCCGTATTGAGATAGGCTGCTTTTTTATTCAGTAGATTGTAGGCAACCATGATAAACTCCAGACTGGCACCCCCTTGTAAAAATAATGCTTTATATCCTTTATTCTGAAGGCCCAGATGCTCTAAGGCCAGGGAGCGAGCGGTTTCCATAACGTCAACAACATCTTTGCTTCTATGGGATATTTCGATAAGCGAAAGATCCAGGCCATTGAAATTGATCACAGCCTCGGCTGCTTTTTTCAAGACGGTTTGAGGTAAAATACAGGGTCCGGCGCTAAAATTGTGTTTTTTCATCTATACTGCTCTTTTTTTCATCAGGGAAAATGGAATGCTCTTCAACAACTTTATGGGTTAAGACAGAGCGGTTTGCCCCATTTTCTAATCGCTTTAAATTTTTCCATGCAAAGATGTGAAAACTCCCTCCAAAATTGGCAAAAAAGGCAACAAATTATTAAAAGGCTTTCAACAAATACCTGAATTTGCGAGTTTCGTACTCATTGTCAATTATTCTGAAGAAAACACAAAAACAACCCATTATTTGTCAAAGAAGTTTAATTAATTCCGGCCAAGCCTTTGGCTTTTTGTCGAGAATCCGGGTTCCGCAGTTATAATTTTAGTAAAAAATCTAAGGTATCCAATCCGTCGGCGTAATCCCATAGTTGGGGCGACTGCGCTTTTCCGAAGGGAATAGCATCTACAAAGCTATTATCGGCAATAACACATTGAATGTTTTCTGAATTTTCCATCAGTTGTTGCTGAAGTGTTTCGGGATTCTCATAATATTCGTAAAAAAGGACCGAAATAGGGGAGGAAAAGCCCGGGTCTTCCTTCAGTAATAAAAACTCATTGTCCAGAACTGGAAGCAGGCTCATTAAATACACCGCTTTGTTGTAGTCGTAGTTATTGATATACTTATTGTCGTTGATGACGTGTTTCCAGGTGAACATCGCATTAAAAAAAGCATCGAAGTCGTACTCCTTCGGAATGAAAATCTTGGATACATTGCGACAACCCAGTCCGAAATAGCGAAAAATGTCATTTGCGAGCGCTTCCAATTGTTCGGCACTTTCTGTTCCGTTCAATACCGCTACCGAATTTCGGTTCTTTCGAATGATATTCGGGTACTTTCCGAAGTAATGATCAAAATATCGTGCCGTATTGTTGCTCCCGGTCGCGATCACGGCATCAAAAGTATCCAGTTTCTCTTCCGTAAAGGAAATAAACCCTTCAAAACCCGGTTCATACACCAAAAGTTGCGTTGCCAGGTAGGGGAGGAGGTGCTTGTCGTTCGACGATAGCTTGACCAACACTTTATGTCCGCTCATCAAGACCGAAAGAAAATCGTGGAAGCCAACCAGTGGAACATTTCCAGCCATAACAATTGCGATCACCTTGGGTTCTGTTTCCCCAATTGGATAGGAGGAAAGCCATTTTTTCAGGTTTTCTTCGGAAAGGGCCGTCGCCCAGCTTTCGCAGGCAAATCGAATATTGTCATCGGTAAACCAGCCGTTATGTGCATGGGCTAGTTGGAGTTGCGACGCTATTTCGGAAGTATCACTGCAGGTTGCCATTTCGTCAAGGTGCCTGCCTAATTTTACAATAGCGTTAATTCTTTGTTGTAATTGCATTCTGGTTTGGTGTTCCCTTATTTTGGTCTTAAATTTGCGCAAAGTTAGAAAAAGAAAATCGATGGCAATCATAATCACAGACGAATGTATCAACTGCGGGGCTTGCGAACCCGAATGCCCGAATACCGCTATTTATGAAGGCGCCGATGATTGGCGCTACGCCGATGGAACCGATCTCAATGGTGCGCTGGTCTTAACCAACGGAAAAGCGGTAGATGCCAATGAGACCCAGGAACCCGTGAGCGATGAGATCTATTATATTGTAGCCGATAAATGCACCGAATGTAAAGGATTTCACGAAGAGCCACAATGTGCGGCCGTCTGCCCCGTAGATTGCTGCGTACCCGATGAAGATAATGTGGAAAGCGAAGAAACCCTGTTAGCCAAACAGGCATTCATGCATCATAAGTAGTTCAAGATTACTTTCGCTACACCATTGATTCCCAAAACATTACTTATACTTCAAAAAAATACCGGTGTCAAAGGCCGTCCAGAGACAGGCTTTTTGCCCACTGGCTTTGAGCGCGCTATTGGTCCAGGAGTTACAGGTTGCGAACATGCTTAAGCTCCCGTTGGCCTCATAAAATGCATCCGAATTGCCATAATTCGCATTAGTTTCAATATATGTAAAGTGTCCGTCCGGATCTTTCTGAAAACTTTGATTAATATACGTGATCAGCCGGCTGTATTGTTCGTTACTTATGTTGAGCTTTTTACAGCTTTCGCTTTCTTCCATTCTTTGGTAATAGGTTGCGTGTATAGCAGCAGAGCCTAAACCGGTGGCAGCCTTTAGGGCTGTAGAAACCTTGAGGTCTTTCCAGGCTGGGGTTTCCATGTAAAACTCCCGATCACCCCAACCCATTGCAACATATCCATAACTACTATCTGCCGCAATAGTATTGGAATATTTGATTTCTTTACTCCAATCCATTTGCTCATTGCGGGTGGGCATCACAATATCGGTATGCACCCCATTGGTCAAAATGTAGATGGCAAGCTCGTCCGGCGTGCCGGGTTCTTCGTCGACCGTAATTCGGGAGAGCAGGAATGCTGTAACCAGGTAGAGTAGGATAAAAGCGACAAAAGCGAGGATTGTTTTACCCAAAAATTTCAGAATCTTTCGCATACCGGGGTTTCCAAATTCATATCCAAGATACGAATTCAAGTATTATTGGCGAAAAAATCCGGCTTTGATCCATTGCGACTTCCATTGGGGCCAGAAGGCCTCCCATTGTTGGGGGTCGATACTATTTTTGGAGCGCAGTAGATCACTGGCTTCTGAGATGGTGTGCCCTTGTTTGAGGTATTTCAGAAATTCATATTGGCCGTAATTGAGATCGTGCAGAGCCAATTTGTAATCATGCCTTGTAATCGCGCAAAAGCTTTGTTCGGGGTGCGGCAATTGAGGTTCCTCTTTGTTTGCAAAAGCCGAATAGTACCAGCGAATTGGGAATTGAAATTCAAACAATTCAAATACCGGAAGGAGCTGCAGGGCCTCCTCTGAAGCTTCGGTTGTGGCTAATTCATAATTTTCGTCTGCTTTTTCTTCAAAAATAATATTGATCGCATATTCAAACCGGGCGAGTTCGATCATAAAATCGGGCCAATCTTCCTTCACCGGTTCATTTTTATCAGGTCGGGTCTCTTCCAGATAGTCAGCAAAGTGTTCCCCCAGCAAAATTAAATTATAGTTCGCGGAAGGGTATTGCTGAAGGTATTCATCGGCAAAACCACAAAATAGATCTGCGCCCAAAGCATATTCCAACGCACTGAATTGCTTCGACATACAATCCCGTAAACGCGCCACATAACTGCGTTGGTAGATGGCCAGGTGCTGCTCGGCAGTCATCCGTTTTGAGGATTTTACCAAATGCTGCAGTTGTGGTGCCCCGGTCTCCTGAGTATTTTGGGCTTTCCGCGAGCCGGCATAGGGGTCGAGGAGCGACTGTTGCATCCATTCCTGAACCTTGGCCAGCGTTATTTCGGGTTTTTTAGCCATGTTTATTTCTTGAGATCGTTGGATATTTCAGTCACCATAAAATTAATAGGATTGGAGACCGCGACTTCAGGCTGGGTATCGGGTGTTTCGGTTTTGGTGAGTACGGCCTCGCCCGACATGAAGTTTTTTGCCTTCAGCATTTCCGAATGGTACACGTCGAAGGTTGGAATATCGCCGTCCCATTCCAATAAAGTAGAGACACCGCCGGTTCGTTGCCACGCTAAGCGGAATAATTCCCACACCGGATCTGTCACGGCGCGATCATGGGTGTCGATAATATAATCTCCGCAATGCTGATGCCCGGCCAGATGCATTTGAACCACCCGCTCGTGCGGAATATTTTCAATATAGACCGCGGGATCGAAATCGTTGTTAAAAGCCGAAACATAGACATTGTTCACATCGAGTAGGAGTCCGCAGTCGGTTGCCTCGGCCATATGTTTTAGAAATTCCCATTCCGGCATGGTCGAATGTTCGAACGTGAGATAGGTGCTTGGGTTTTCCAGGATCAAAGGCCGTTCAAGATAGTCCTGAACAATTCTAATACGCTCACATACATGGGCTAAGGATTCTTCATTTAAAGGAACAGGTAGGAGATCGTGCGAGTTGATGGTAAGCACCCCGGTCCAGCACAAATGGTCGCTGATCCATTGGGGTTTCACCTCTTCTGCCAGTGCTTTCAGCTTTTTGAGATAGTTAAAGTCTAGCGGGTCGGTACTTCCTATGGACAAAGATACCCCGTGCATCACTACCGGATAACGCTCGGCTACTTGCCGGAGTACATTCCTTGGACGCCCGTAGGAGTCCATAAAATTTTCAGAAATAACCTCAAACCAGTCTACCTGGGGTGTATGTTCTAAAATATGATTGAAATGTTGGCTTCTTAGGCCAAGTCCTAATCCTAAATTGGGGAGGTTTAGCTTCATAGTTAATCGCAATCGCAGTTTTTGATCGTTTTTGGCAATGCCGCAGCACTTTGTTTTTCAAATGCCTTGCGCCGCGCATTTTTATTTTTTTCATTCGATTTTTTACCGAAAGCGTAGGAGCAATAGCGTTCTCCACTATTTCCACAAGATTGTCCGGCTCCAAGGGTAGTAGCAAACTCGGTCGTGGGGCCATATTCTTGTCCTTTGGGAGGTGGGCCAACGGTTCGCCGGGCCTTGACCATGCGTTCCTCAAATAGTTTTCGGGCCAATTGCCACACACTGGTTCCTTTGTTAGGTCCCTGAGTGAAGTAGCGAGAGGCTAAAATGGGAGTTCCGCAACTGCCCTGGAATGAACATTCGTTCTGGCCGGGAGTGCAAAATTCAGCGGTTGTTCCGAAAAGGCCGCAGCCGCCTTGTCCTTTACAATCATTTAGGGTGTGGCAAGGATGTCGATTGGTGGCACAGTCTCCTGTGCCTGCACATTCATTTGTTCCGGACCAACCATGGCCTTTACAAGCGTTCAAGCCCATACAGGCGTGTAATTCTAATACGGGTCCTTGGGGTATTGTGGTTGCTTTAGCCATTTTATTTCGATTTTGGAGTTGTGAAAGGTATCTTATTTACTTTATGATCAAGTCCCACATCTGGTAAGGCGAGCATATAGGCGGGATCGTCTATTAGCCAGGCATATTTGGCACTGTCTGTTTTGATCAATTTCTTGGCCAACTTAATAATTTGGGCCTTCGGAGGTATATCCTTTTTGTTTTCGAACGGATAGTATTCGAAGGTGACTGCACCCTGATAAATGGTGCCGTCCTTACGATAATCATGCAGGTTGGTGTCCCATCCAAACTGACTCAATAGCCATATCATCGATTTATGGATACCCATCATAAACACCTCATACTGGGTGGGAAGTTCCTGATGGTAACAGGTTTCCACCATAAGGAGGATATAGGTATAAATAGCATTTGCCAATTGCGATTGCTGATACAACTCTTTATTGGTTGTTGGGTCGTAATCGGAGGTATACGGATTTGTAGCCTGCACCTGTACAAAATAGCTGAAGAAATTGTCCAGCTCGGGATGCTTCTCGAATTTTTCCTCAAAGTGAAGTCCCAGAGTGTATAACTCCATAAATTTGGCAAAATGCGACAATTCCATTTTATCGGGATCGTCGTAGTCTTCGGGATCAAACATTACTTTACCATCTACGATAGGTAGCGGCTTGGGCTTGCCATCCACGAACTCCAGTTGATCGCCTCCTTTATGGCCTTCTCCCTGATCGATAATTTCGTTCATGGCGGCAATGGCCGATTCTTTTCCGTGCACTTCAATCATACCACCGCTGTCATCGGCGCTGGGAAAATGAGGCTTGTGTTTTTCGTCGTAGTAAACAGTGTTGATCGAATTTTGCGAATAATACGGTTGGGTAGGCACCAATTGAGGGTAGCCATCGGAAGTCTTTCGCCAGTTAATGTCCTGGTCGTTCACATATTTAACAAGTTTCTCATAAAATATTCCAATAGTTGGGTCCTTTTCGAATCGGTTGGGACTTTCTATTTTAAGGAATACGATCAATTGATCTATGGACAAAGGCCCACGGTTGATCTTAAACTCTGTAGCATCTGGAAAAAGGGTGGTGGGATAGGTGAGGGCCCTACCTGCGGCCATGATATCTGGTGCGCCTCCACTGGCTTGTTTCACATTGGAGGATAGCGAAAGGTGAAGCATTTCTTCAATAACGACCGACATGATATAGGCGGCTGCCTTGTTCGCATACAATAAGACATCCATGGTGAGCTCTTTCGAAAGCGATTCGTTGTTCAATTGACCATTGATCTTGGCATAGAGCACATCCTGATCCTGTGCTCGCATGATCGAATAGTAGGTGGAGAGATAGCAAGGAATCGTTGTTAGCTCTATCGCAATGGCATGATCCAAGGCCTCTTGAAATTGCTTCGGTGTAAAGTCACCGGCTGTAAGTTTGTACATAGTTATCGTTTTGGTTAGTTGGGATAGTGTTGGTTCGTTAATTTAACTATAAATGCTACTGAATACAAACAACTTGACGTTTCAATGCTCAAGGAATCTCGGAGTTAGGTATGGATGGTGTTCGGTATAATTCATAGTAGAAAAAACAGACCTCGTTGTTGTAATTTCCATTAAAATAACATCCATAAATAAATCTGATTGAAGTATGCCGGGGAGGTACTCAAATATAATCAATTTATCTTAACAGCCAATACATAGGTTAGGGGTGGCAAGCGGTTACGGGTTTCGCCAAAATTATTCAGAATCAAAATATAGGAATGGCCTTAACCCTTTCTCCAAGTTCAGTTACGGGGTCAAAAGTGGTTCAATTCCCCCAAATTACGGCAAATGTGTTGACTCCGGTAGTTCTTAGGGAAGTCTTTTTAAAGATACGTAGGGGTCCTCTTAACAACCCTGTAAGCCGAAGAAGAAAACAAGCTCCTGGGCAACATTTTCGCCTTTCGAATTTGTTGCAGGCGACCATTTTTGTGGCATATGGGTAATGATCTTTACCAGTTCTTCATCCACAGTTGGGTAGCCCGATGTCGAACTTAATTTGACAGCACCTATTTCCCCATTTTTAGTAACGGTAAAAGTGACCCTGCCTGGTTTTAACTGATCTTGTTTGATGATGGCCGTTTTTTCTTTGCTGTTCTCTTTGAGGTAGGCTATGAGCGCGTCGTTACCCCCCGGGAATTCAGCTTCTTTTTCCGGGATAATGGAAATGTAATAAGTTAAATAGCTGATAGTTGCATTCAGGGCTTCGTAATCGGCCCTGATATAAAAATCGGATGAGTAATCCATCGATTGCAAGAGCTTGAGTTGAGCGGCATTTAGAACTTCATTGGTTCCCACTGCGCTCTTATCAGTTTCCACAAAGTCATTAAGAAGAGAAACCCTGCTGTCATTAAGAAGAGAAACCTTGCTGTAATTGTAGGACGCTACATACTGAGTTGCTTTGGTAGGAAGAATATCAACGATCGATGTTGCTTTGTGTAGGTCTTCTTTGGTTATGGTAGCGAGATACCTGGAATCCACATTGTAAACGAGGTCGGGTGCCGTCAGTTTGACAACGGTATAGCTCATATCGTTGTTGGAAGCGTCTACTTTGTAATAGGAAGTGACTGCAGGCCCGGTTTCCGTGTTGGAACAGTTTATATAACCAAAGGCCAATAAGCTAATGGTAATAAGTACAGCCGATAAAATTAAAACGCTCTTTTTCATAATTGGATTTTTTTACAACTTAATTTCTCTCAAATATAAGGGGGATACGGGGTTAAATGCTCCCATTCTATGTAAAAGATTTGTAAATTTTTTGTAAAATGTAATGCGTTGTGGCTCCGGATAGCAATCGGGATGGGGGCTTGTGCGGAGAGCAATTTGTAATATCATTTATAATAGCAACTATAGGTTTCCTTACGTATCGAGCTGAATTGGAGAGAATACCACCATTCATTTGACGATAACGCATTTAGCTCTGGCAGAAATAGATTAGTTTTAACCTCAAAAATTGCGAAACATGCCAAACGAAACATCCACTAAAAATATCAAGGAAAGTGTCATTGAGTTGATTCGTCAGGCCGATGAAAAAGGACTCAACGACCTGCTTGAAGCGATTGGAAATAGGGATATTATCCACCTAATCTCCCATTTGAACCGAACACAACAGATACAGCTATTTACGCTATTGAGCCCTGAACATGCGGCGGAAGTGATGGAAGATATCCCGGAAGTACAGGCTGTCAATATCATAGAAGACATGCAGGTCGGGGATGCTGCTGCCATAATCAGCGAGATGGAAAGCGACGATCAGGCTGACCTCCTTCAGGAACTCATAGGTGAAAATGCAGAGGCTATTTTGGATGAAATGGAACCGGGCGAAGCTGCTTCTGCGCGCAAATTGCTGTCCTACGATGAAGATACGGCTGGTGGCATGATGCATACCGAGTATTTTGTTTTTAATTCGGTTAAGACCATTGCGGAAGTCGTTGATGAATTGCGGGAAAATTCGGAAGTCTATCAGTATTATCCTCTTAAAAAGATATTTGTAACGAACCGAAAAGGGGTATTGACCGGTGTTGTGGAAATGCAGAGCCTGCTGCTAAGTAAACCCGGTGTGAAGCTCGGTGCGATTTCAACAACCGATTTTATTTCAGTGAATCACCTGGATGAGTTCGCGACATTGGGAGAACTTTTCAACAAGCATGACCTTTTTGGGATGCCGGTCGTCGACGACCATCAAGTCCTCGTGGGTATTTTGCTGCGAAGGGATGTGTTGGAGGAAGAGACCAATCGTGTGACGAGGGAACACTTGGAAAGTCAGGGTATTGTAGGCGGAGAAGAGTTACGAACTATGCCTATTTTTTTAAGGGCAAGGCGTCGGTTGTCGTGGTTGTCGGTTAATATCGTGCTTAATATAATTGCCGCGAGCGTCATCGCCTATCACCAGGATGTTCTCACCTCGGTAATAGCTCTGGCCGTATTTCTGCCAATCATTTCCGATATGAGCGGCTGTTCTGGGAATCAGGCGGTGGCGGTAAGTATGCGCGAATTGTCCATTGGTGTGGTTACGCCAAGAGAGGTGTTCAGGGTGTGGTGGCAAGAAGCTTCTGTTGGTTTGATCAACGGATTGGTACTCGGTTTGTTGATCGGTCTGGCCGCCATTTTGTGGAAGGGGAATTTGTATTTGGGAATCGTTGTGGGAGGCGCTTTGATGATCAATACGCTGCTTGCGGTCTCCCTGGGAGGAACAATTCCACTTATCCTTAAAGGATTTAATATCGACCCCGCACTGGCCTCAGGTCCTATCCTTACTACAATTACCGACATGGTGGGCTTCTTCCTTACGCTGACTTTCGCCTCTTTGATGTTAGTTCAGTTGGGAGGTATTTAGGTGGGATCTCGCTTTAATGAACACCAATGTCAGCCCAACAAATCATTCTGGCGGGGTACGTTGGGACGGGCCGCTCGACGTTTTTTGGGTTGAGACTAAGTTAAGTAAAAATGCAAGAAAAACAATTCATTAAGCACTGCTGGCGCCATAAATTTTTGACGTTGTTAGGCTCATTTACTATTCAGTGTATTTACTTATTAGATAATGAATAGTGTAAGTCATTGTCGAACTTCAGGATTTAGATTATGGCCAATCTCACATCATAAAGTCATTTAATTATATAATAAATCCCTATTTTGTATATTATAATAAACTTCAGCAACTATGAATATTCGGATATTGTCAACCCTTCTTTTATTTTTCCTTTTCATAAAAGTTATTGCTCAGGAACAAGTATATGAGTTAAGAACCTATGAATTGGAGTTTTTCAAACCAGCAGACGTTTTGCATAACTATTTTAATCTAGCACTTATTCCTGCACTGAATCGGCAGGGAATAAGAACTGTTGGAGCCTTTGAGGAATCAAGTGAGAGCATGCCCAAGAAAATTTATTTGCTTATTCCCTATGACAATATAGAAGCTTTTCAGGCAAGCAAAGATTCCCTGGCTTTAGACACCAAGTACTTACAGGATGCAAGTTCCTATCTCAAATCCACTGAAGAATTAATTCCCTATAAACGAATATCCACAAACCTTATAAGGTCTTCCACAGGTTTTCCCAAACTCATCAAACCAATCGATGAAGCGAATCTTTTTGAGCTAAGAATATATGAGAGTCACAATGAAGATGCACTCCGTAGAAAAGTCAAAATGTTTGATGATAGTGAGTTTGGTATCTTCGAAGATGTTGGGCTCCCGATGGTGTTTTTTGGTTCGAATATCGCCGGTAGTCAGATGCCATGCCTAACCTATTTGTTAGCATTTAAGGATAAGGCCGCTCATGCAGCTGCATGGTCTAAGTTTGGTCCACACCATGAATGGCAGCGAATTATAAAATTGGAGGAGTACGCCAATGCCATGAATGATATTACTCGCGTATTTTTAAAACCACTGCCTTATTCACAGCTTTAAAGTCTTCGGCTCCAAAACGTTCTTCTAAATGGAGTGCTTTCTTTATAGCTTTTGTTATGATAGGCGGCTAACGCTTGTCCTGAGCATGTCGAAGGGTAAGGGAGCGATTTGGTAGCCCTGCGTTACCAAAGGCAAAGGATGGGCGTGAGAATCGGATGTATCGACGGGCCACTCGACGTATTTTTCGGTTTTATAAAAGTATGATTTTTGCACGACTTTTCATCGCTTTAACCAATTGAGCCATAAATAATATACGTTGTTGTAAGTAGTTTTCTATAATCAGAAGTTTCGAGCTACACGTTCAATTTATTAATGATTTAAGATAAATTCATAAGCAATTATCGTTATGAGAATACCCCATCCAAAGGCGAAAAGACCGAATCCCCACAATCCAAGTTTACGCAGTAACCAATAGTTAATTGTAAATTTGAAAGGTAGTAGCCTATCAATAAATTTTTTTCAAACTTCATTTCCATAGTTCAGGCTTTAAATTACTTACAACTGATTATATGATCCATAATATATTCCATATCCCACGAAACACCCGGGATAACAATACCTACAAACCCCTGTTAAAAAAATCCCCAACTCCAAACTGTCACAAAAACAGCATGGAATAGGGGAGATTTACAGCAAAAATATGGCTCTTTATTTTAGGATACCAATTTATATATAGCTTGCCTTATTGATCTCGATCCAATAACCATGCGGGTTCTGCAAGTAAATTTGTCGGACGCCATCTACCCGTGCGGAGACCGTATTGGGTGCGCTGGGCTCTTTTTTCTTCTTTGCCGTGCAGGTGTGCTTCAAGGTTGGAACGAAGAACCCATCAGCCTCCAACCTCCAACCTACCACCTATCTACATACTAGCACCAATTTAATTTTTCCGTACCTTGGTCTAATGCCTCTCTGGTTACATATACTTATTTGGGTTCTCGCTATCTATTTGGGGATCAGTATCCTGTTGTACTACCTTCAGGACTACTTTTTGTTCAAGCCGGAGAAACTGCCCAAAGAGTTTCAGTTTTATTATGAAAATCAGAAAGTCGATGAGTACAATATCGAAACCCGTGATGGTGCGGTGATCAATGGCCTCCACTTCCGAACTGAAAACCCACGCGGGGTGGTGTTATATTTAAAAGGCAATTCCAAAAGTATCAAAGGCTGGGGGAAGTTCGCCGTGGATTTTACACGCCATAATTACGATGTGATCATGATCGATTACCGCGGATTTGGAAAAAGCACGGGTCGGCGTACACAAAAGGCTATTAAGCACGATCTTCAGTATATCTATAACAAAATCCGGGAACGGGTGAACGAAGAGTTTATTATCTTATACGGGCGTTCCATGGGTTCGGGCTTTGCTACCAAACTGGCCTCGACCAACAATCCCAGAATGTTAATACTCGATGCCCCTTATTACAGCCTCACCAAGGTCACCATGCGCTATATGCCGTTTATGCCACTGTCTTTAATTATGAAGTTTCCTATGCCAACGTACAAGTGGTTAAAATATGTACACTGCCCTGTCCACATTATTCATGGTACCAATGATAAATTGATCCCGTTTAAGAGCAGTGTAAAGTTATCCAAAGTAAGACCCGAGTTAACCCGATTGTGGCCGGTGATCGATGGCGGACATAAAAACCTGAACAACTTTGAGAGTTATCACCATATGCTGGGCGAGATCGTGAATTACAAAAAAACTGAAATTGACCTGGAAACCACGAGCCACAGAGTAAAACACACCGCTAAGAGAACCCAATGAAACGATTGAAGAAAGCGGTACTTTTCGGGGCCGCATGTTACCTTTTTATCACAGGCGCTATGTTCCTATTACAAGAAAAATTGATCTTTTTACCTACCCAACTGCCACAGGATTACACCTATAATTTTGAACGACCCTATGACGAATTATTTCTCACCACTTCTGAAGGAGCCCAACTAAACGCCTTACACTTCCCCGTAGCAGACGCAAAAGGGATCATCCTCTATTATCACGGCAATGCCGGGGATCTGTCCCGCTGGGGTGAGATCACTTCCTATTTTGCGCAGTTCCATTATGACGTTCTGGTAATGGATTATCGTACCTACGGAAAAAGTACAGGAACCCTTAGCGAAGCGTTTCTGTACAGTGATGCCGTGCTTTTTTACGAAAAGGCCAAAGAATGGTATCCCGAAGATCAAATTGTGGTGTACGGACGTTCTCTGGGAACTACCTTCGCCACACATGTCGCGGCGCTAAATAGACCCAAAGGGCTTATCTTAGAGTCTCCTTTTTTTAGTTTGGAAGCCATCGCGAAGAAGCGCTATTGGTTTTTACCTGTGAGGCCTTTATTAAAATATTCCTTTCCTACTTCTGAAAAAATAATAGAAGTGAACTGCCCTATAACCATTTTCCATGGAACCAATGATGGCGTAGTGCCCTATCAAAATGGTGAGCGTCTGCAAAAAACCCTCCCGGAATCCCAATGTGAATTGGTAACCATCCCGGGAGGGTCTCATAATGATTTAGTAAACTTCCCCGAATATCAAAAAGGAATTCGAGAATTACTTATAAAATAAACTTGCTTAATTATCGATCTTAGTTTTTGCAGCTTTTTCTCGTTCAGCCTTTGCATCTTTTTCTCGTTCAACCTGTGTACGATTATCCGAATCAATGGCGGCTTGCTTATTTAATTCCGTTAGTTTTTTCTTTTCAGCTTCATTGTTAGAAGGAGGATTGTTGGGATCGCCCTTTTTCTCAGCGGCTAGAAGTGTGGCGGCGGTTCTATTAGCTTCGGCTTTTTTCGCCATTTCCATCTTTTTTTGTGTCAAGGCTTTCGTAGCCTCGGCATCCTTAGGAGTTGCTTCCTGGGCTTGGACCATCACACTGGCAAACATAATAGCACAAAGAGTGAGAATAATTTTTTTCATCGTAAGGTTTTTAAATATTAGTAATCGTTAGTTGAACATCTAAGATAGTATTTTTTTTCTTATAATGTTTTTTAAGGTCATTAGTAATTCTGAAAAATAAGAGAAGTGAATTACCCGGGAACTATTTTTCTCTCACTGAGGATGGCGTAGCAGTTATTTGCAAGGCGAACAGTTATAAAAAACCCTCCCCAATGACCAAATTAATTTGGTAATCATCCAGAGAGGGTCTCATAACGATTGGATCAACTTTCCCGAACACCATAAAGGAATTCGAGCGATATTGACAGAATTATTACCGACTAGTTGTCGACTTTTGCTTTGGTTTTGACTTTCGCCTCGACTTGCTTCTTATAATCGGCCTTTTGCTTTTCGACTTCGATCATTGCCTTTTTAGTTTCTTCCCCGGTGGCACTTTTGGTATTTGCTACTGGCGCGTTAGTGTCCGTAGTGGCATCGGCCCCGGAATAGGTCGTCTGTTCAACTTGCTTATCGGAAGTTGTTGCGGAGGTGGCTGCAGTGTTTTGAGCCTGCACCATTACGCTTGTGAAGACAATGACACCAAAGGTTACAAATAGTTTTTTCATTTGTAAAGGTTATTAGTTTATATAGTTGAAAGTTCTGAGTTACTAATTATTTTTCTTCTTTTGCAGTTTTACAATGCCCTTACCTCGTTTTTCGAGCTTTTTTCGATTTTCTTCGAGGGCTTGCATGCGTTCTTTCTCCTGTTGTTCCAACTTTTTCCGTGTGGCTTCAGCTGCTGCTTTGGATGCTTCTATGGACTTGCGTAACTCTTCTTCCTGGCGTTTTTTCTCAGCAGCCACGAGAGCCTCGTTCGTTTTGTTGACTGTTACTTCATCCTTGAGGACCTTTTTTGCATCTGTTTTGGTTGAATCTTCAGTAAAATATTGATTTTCTTGTTCATTTCCGGCTACGATCACCGATCCTTTGGTTTTTTCGACATCCTCGATCTCCTGGACGATCACCTGACTCCCTTCTTTCTTCACCACTCGTTTTACGGTGGACACTTCTTTAATAGTCTTGTTTTCCTGCGCATGGAGGGTACCTATCATGGCAGCTAAGACAATGATTGTCAACGTAGTATTTTTCATAATGGAATTATTTTAGGCCCTTTTTGAGGGCTCCGTAAAAATACGGAATTTCGCTCAATTTACGGGAATAAAAAAACTCCTTCGGTCAATTAGATCAAAGGAGTTCTTAATGGGTATAAAAAAGAAAAACTAGTTGTCTTTCTTAGTCGCTTTTTTCTGTTTTTCAATTTTTTCGGCTTCCAGCATCTCTTTCGTGACCACTTTCGCTTTACTGGTTGTCTTTCCAGTTTTCATCTTTTCGGCGTATGCTTTATTTTCCTTCTTTTTAGCGGCGCGAATCGCAGCAGCTCTTTTCTCCCGCTCGGCAAGGATCTTTGTCATATCCCCCGTGTTGGTATCTTCACCGGCCGTATTTTGTTCATCGGCAGACTTCACTACAGGAGCAGTCTTTACTACCGGGGCAGTCTCTTTTTTAACCACAACCTGGGTTTTGGTAGCCGTGGTTGTAGTTCCTACTACATCGCTATCTTCCTGGGCCTGAGCTACAAAGCTTCCAGCAAAAAGTACACAACTCATCAATAGTATTTTTTTCATTCTAAAATGTCATTAAGTGTTAGTAAATATTTGTTTCGGAAAGATACAAAATTTGCGTTCACGGCAAAACTTTATATAAAATGAAATGGTGCCTGCCGTAAATATCTTGTGTTATCTCTTATATTTGCAGCTTCATATTCCGAAGCATAGCTTTTGGAAAATTATATCTAAAATTTCAGAAAAAAAATGAAGGCAGGAATTGTAGGATTGCCCAACGTAGGAAAGTCGACTTTATTTAATTGTTTGTCCAATGCCAAAGCGCAAAGCGCCAACTTTCCGTTTTGCACTATTGAACCCAATATCGGGGTTGTGAACGTCCCGGATGAGCGTTTGATCAAACTGGAGGAGCTTGTGAATCCGGAACGGGTAATGCCTGCAACGGTGGATATTGTGGATATTGCAGGCCTCGTAAAAGGTGCCAGCAAAGGAGAGGGCCTGGGGAATCAGTTCCTCGGAAACATTCGGGAAACCGACGCCATTCTTCATGTGTTGCGATGCTTTGACGACGATAATGTAGTACACGTGGACGGAAGCATTGATCCCGTACGCGACAAGGAAACCATCGATATTGAATTGCAACTGAAGGATTTGGAAACTGTAGAAAAGCGTCTGGAAAAAGTTTCACGCGCCGCCCGCACCGGAAACAAAGAAGCTCTGAAAGAACAGCAGGCACTCCTTAAAGTAAAAAACGGATTGGAAAGTGGGATTTCGGTACGCGCGATCGATCTCACACCGGCCGAACGGGAAGAATTCACCAACTCCTTGCAGTTTATCACAGACAAACCTGTGATGTATGTCTGCAATGTGGACGAAAACTCAGCGGTTTCCGGAAACGACTATGTGGAACAAGTGAAAGCCGCTGTTGCCAACGAAAATGCCGAGGTTCTGGTCCTCGCGGTGGGAACCGAAGCAGATATCACCGAACTGGAAACCTTCGAGGAGCGGCAAATGTTCCTGGAAGACCTGGGCTTGAAGGAACCGGGGTCGGGGAAATTGATTCGCGGAGCCTATCATTTATTAAAATTACAAACCTATTTCACTGCCGGAGAAAAAGAAGTCAGAGCCTGGACCATACCTGTAGGCGCAACAGCACCTCAGGCGGCAGGAGTAATTCATACCGATTTCGAGAAAGGGTTTATTCGTGCCGAGGTGATCAAATATGAAGATTTCGTTACCTACGGAAGTGAAGCCAAAGTTCGGGAAGCGGGTAAATTGGGGGTCGAAGGTAAAGAGTACATTGTAAAGGACGGCGATGTGATGCATTTTAGGTTCAACGTTTAGGGGCGTTGAATCGTTGAGGCGTTGAGTTGTTGAGTTGTTGAGGCGTTGAGTTGTTGAGGTGTTGAATTGTTGCGTTGTTGAATTGTTGAATCGTTTAGTCGTTGAATCGTTTAGTTGTTTAATTGATATCATTAATCGTATATCGTATATCGTAACTTGCATCCATGAATCGCATAAAGAAATTCGTCTTTCCTTTGGTCGCCCTGGCACTGGTATTCGAATTTGTACTGCTGAAGGATCTGCCTTTCTTTTGGGATGGAGTAAGTAAGGCCTATCGTGCCCATTGGATCTATACCCACGACTTTTCTTCGCTCATTGTTCCCACTCAGTTCAATTCGGGGCATCCGCCGCTTTGGATTACTGCTATGGCCTTGTTTTGGACCCTGTTGGGGAAATCGGTTTGGGCGGCTCGTTTGCTACTACTACTCGTGAACTTAGGTGCTTTCTATCAGCTGTTTTTGTTGTGTAGGAAAAGTTTTGTGCCGGGCGTATCCATTGTATTTTTCTTATTGGTGGCCCTGGACCCCACACTGATCGCTCAGACCACCATTCTCAATAACGATATGTTGTTGTTGTTCTTTATTCTTTTGGGCCTCAATAGTTTGCTGGTCGGGAAATGGGGTTGGTACACCATCGCTCTCTCGGGACTGTTGCTTACCAACCTTCGGGGGATCTATTGTACCGTGGCCTTCGGGCTCATACACATTTTACTGGTTCGATATTCCTCATTGGCTTTCGATAAAAAGATGCTGCGCGCCTATGCGGTGGGAATAACACTTTTTGCCGGATTTTTGTGGGCACAATACAGCGAATTGGGATGGGTACTCATCTCCAAAAATAAGAACTATGCTCCACATCGGGAAGCTGCGGGATTCGCTCGTATTGCTAAGAACGCGGCAGCCTACATAAAGAATATTCTCGATTTCGGACGTGTATTTTTGTGGATTCCACTGGGGCTGATGCTGCTCGTAGTTTTCAGAAATAAAACCATAAAACTGTCGGAACAATCTAAGCGTATCTTCATCGCGCTTGTGGTATTCACAGCCGTATTTTTCTTCGGATTTGTACCTTTCAGCAACCCTATGGGGCCTCGTTATTTGATGATCTGTTTCTTGCTGGGTGCTATTTTGTTTGTGAACTTACTCTTCAGTAGCACCCTGAACAAAAAAATTCGAAAAGCGCTTTTGGGAGTGATTGCTCTGGCCCTTATTACCGGGCATTTTTGGATCTATCCCGCAACCATTTCTCAAGGGTGGGACAGTAGTCTGGCGTATCTCAATTACTTTTCAGTAGAAAAAAAGATGCTCGAGTATCTTTCCGAAGAAAACATTCCATTGGAAGCGGTGGGAACTCACTTGCCTTTGAATAGCAGGTTGATGGCTACAACAATAAGCTATGAAAAATTGGATCCGGCATTTGCTGCCCCCAATTTAAGTACCAACACCTACTTTCTGTTTTCCAATATTGAGAATAAGACCAAGGACGACGGTATTGCAATCCTGAGCACCCGCTGGACGGAGGTTGCCACTTTTTCGCAATTAGGGGTGTATCTCACGCTTTATAAAAACCCTGATCAGTAGGCCGGAAAGCCTGGCAGCCGTTTATGGTAGCTAGATTTCGTTAAATGTGTTGCACATGGTAATGAAATCGTTTCGGTATTTATCTTTGGAGGAGCTCAAAGTCCAGGTCATAATCATATAAAGATCTTCTTTCCCTTCCACAAAAGTCATAATGTAAAAAATGTCGTAATCCACCCCTGTTACCCGGCCCTCAAATTCAATTTGTTCGGTGGCCATGCCGTTGATAGTGATTTGTTTCGGCTCTCCCTTTTTAATAACTCGTACGCTTTCCAGGAAGTAATCTATCTGGATCTTTCGGTAATTGCCAATGGTTGACAGGGAAGAGTCGTATTCACCAAGCTCACGGAACGCATCCACAAAATCGGTTTTATCCTCATCGATAATCGCCAAATAGGTTTCTTTATAGATATTCTGAAACTGCATGGAAGCATCGATATTCAGGTCGGTGGCCTTATTCATATAGCCGGGAAGAGTAATTTGATAAAGGTCCAGAGCAGATTCGGTCTTGGAATCACTGCCACAGGAATACAGTAAAAAAAACAACGCAAAAGAGGATAAAATGGCAGCGGATTTTTTCATAATGGTGTAGTTGAAAGGGTTATAGTTTTCAAGATATACATTTCTTATAACATTTGCTATGGAGGAAAGCAATTTTCTTAACAATTTCGCCGTTTTTTTGTTAATTACTTTAGGGGGTTTGCACTTTAGTTTTCCTACTGAAAATTCTATCTTAGCCGAGATACGACCTACGTTTATGGCACAAGCAAAATATACCGAAGATAATATACGATCTCTCGATTGGAAAGAGCATATCAGAATGCGTCCCGGGATGTATATTGGAAAATTGGGAGACGGTTCTTCTCCCGATGACGGCATCTATATTTTGCTGAAGGAGATCATTGATAATTGCATCGATGAATTTGTAATGGGAGCTGGAAAAACGATCGAGATCCGGATCAAGGATCAGGAGGTTCGGGTACGGGATTATGGTCGTGGTATACCCTTGGGAAAAGTGATCGATGTGGTTTCCAAAATGAATACCGGTGGAAAATACGATTCACGCGCTTTTAAGAAATCGGTTGGATTGAACGGGGTAGGAACCAAGGCGGTGAATGCCTTGTCTACGTATTTTAAGGTTGAATCGATTCGGGACAACAAAATGAAAACCGCCGAGTTCTCCTTAGGGGAACTTACCGGCAGCCCCGAAGCCGAAGATTCCACCAAACGAAAGGGAACCAAAGTAACCTTTATTCCCGATTCCAGTATTTTCAAGCATTATAAATACCGCAATGAGTATGTGGCAAAAATGCTTCGGAATTATGTCTATCTCAATCCGGGTCTTACCATCGATTTCAACGGGGAAAAATTCTTTTCAGAAAATGGATTGAAGGACCTGCTCGAAGATAATATGTCCAGGGAGGATATGTTGTATCCCATTATTCACCTTCGGGGAGAAGATATTGAAATTGCCATAACACATAGCAAAACCCAATACAGCGAAGAATATCACAGTTTTGTGAATGGACAGAATACCACTCAAGGGGGAACGCATCACGCGGCTTTTCGGGAAAGTTTGGTAAAGACCATTCGGGAATTCTTCGGAAAGAATTACGACGCCAGTGACGTTCGAAAATCTATTGTATCGGCCATCAGCATCAAAGTGATGGAGCCTATTTTTGAGAGTCAGACAAAAACCAAGCTGGGTTCCACCGAAATGGGAGGTAAACTGCCTACGGTGCGCACCTATATCAACGATTTCATCAAAACCCAACTGGATAACTACCTGCATAAGAATACAGCGGTAGCCGATAGTATCCAGCGAAAGATCGTGCAGGCCGAAAAAGAACGAAAGGAATTAAGCGGAATTCGGAAACTGGCCCGTGATCGCGCCAAAAAAGCGAATCTGCACAACAAAAAACTAAGGGATTGCCGGGTGCATTTGGGCGATCTCAAAAACCAGCGAAGTCTCGAATCCACTTTGTTCATTACGGAGGGGGATTCGGCCAGTGGTAGTATCACCAAGAGCCGCGATGTTAATACGCAGGCGGTCTTCAGCTTAAAAGGAAAACCGTTGAATAGCTACGGGCTGAGCAAGAAGATCGTTTATGAGAATGAAGAATTCAATCTCCTGCAAGCCGCTTTGAATATCGAAGATTCCATGGAGGATCTGCGTTACAACAACATCGTGATCGCCACCGATGCCGATGTGGACGGAATGCACATTAGACTGCTGTTGATCACCTTTTTTCTTCAGTTTTTTCCTGAATTGATCAAGGAGGACCACCTGTATATTCTGCAAACGCCCTTATTTCGGGTTCGGAATAAAAAAGAGACCATTTATTGTTATTCTGAAGAAGAACGCGTAAACGCCATCGAAAAGCTAAAGCCCAAACCCGAGATCACCCGATTTAAAGGGCTGGGAGAGATTTCGCCAGACGAATTCAAGCACTTTATAGGGGACAACATCCGTTTGGATCCCATCATGCTGGACAAAGGCATGAGCATCGAGGAGCTATTAAAATTCTATATGGGCAAGAATACCCCGGACCGGCAGGAATTTATCATCAACAACCTGAAGGTGGAGCTTGATGTCGTAGCGGAATAAGGGGTATTAAGTATGAAATCTGAGCGGGTGCAGGAATACGGCAAAGCCAGGATATTGGAAGGTGGCAAATGAGAAAACGGAAATGAAGAATTTGAAACAGACTAAATTGAATGAGTGAAGAACTCGAAAATAATAACGAAGACGAACTAAATCAAGACCCCGAATCACAGGATGAAGCGGGGTACGACCCAACCCGTGCCGAAGATATTTCTGAAACCGGCGAAACGATCACCCGGGTAACGGGCATGTATCGCGACTGGTTTTTGGACTATGCCAGTTATGTAATTTTGGAACGTGCGGTGCCTGCCATCGAGGATGGTTTTAAGCCGGTACAACGCCGTATCATGCATTCCATGAAGGATCTGGATGACGGGCGCTATAGTAAGGTGGCCAACATTGTAGGGCATACCATGCAATACCATCCGCACGGAGATGCCAGTATCGCAGATGCCATGGTGCAAATTGGCCAAAAGGATCTGTTGATCGACACCCAGGGAAACTGGGGAAATATTCTCACAGGTGATCGCGCGGCCGCATCGAGGTACATTGAAGCTCGTTTGTCCAAGTTCGCTATGGATGTAGTGTACAATCCCAAGATCACACATTGGCAGGCTTCCTATGACGGTCGTAAAAAAGAGCCCATCAACTTACCGGTGATGTTCCCGTTGCTTCTGGCTCAAGGGGCCGAAGGGATTGCCGTAGGGCTTTCCACCAAGGTGTTGCCACATAATTTTATCGAATTGATCGATGCTTCGGTCAAACACCTGCAGGGAAAACGCTTTCAGATACTACCCGACTTCCCCACAGGAGGGATCATGGATGCCACCAACTATAATGATGGTTTACGCGGCGGAAAGGTGAGAAGCAGGGCCCGGATGAGTCAACAGGACAAAAATACGCTTGTGGTTACCGAAATTCCGTTTGGAACCACCACGAGCAGTTTGATTGATTCTATTCTGAAGGCCAATGACAAGGGTAAGATAAAGATCAAAAAGATTGAGGATAACACGGCTGCCGATGTTGAGATATTGATTCATCTCCCGGGCGGAATTTCTCCCGATAAGACCATAGACGCCCTGTATGCCTTTACTAATTGTGAAACCTCTATTTCACCCTTAGGCTGCGTGATCGAGGATAACAAGCCTCTTTTTGTGGGTGTTACTGAAATGCTCCGTCGTTCCACAGACCGTACGGTTCAATTGCTTAAAAGTGAGTTGGAGATCCAGTTGAATGAATTGGAAGAGCAGTGGCATTTTGCATCTCTGGAACGAATCTTTATCGAAAATCGAATTTACCGCGATATCGAAGAGGAAGAAACCTGGGAAGGGGTGATTGCAGCCATTGACGCCGGATTGAAACCACACGTCAAACACTTGAAACGCGCCGTCACCGAAGAGGATATTGTGCGGCTTACAGAAATCAGGATCAAACGTATCTCCAAATTCGACGTAGATAAATCGCAGCAAAAGATAGAGTCATTGGATGAAAGCATCGCCAAGGTAAAGCATCACTTGGAGCATTTGATCGAATATGCGATTGACTATTTCAAACGATTAAAGAAAGACTACGGCAAAGGCAAAGAGCGCAAGACCGAAATCAGAGTTTTTGATGATATAGAAGCGACCAAAGTCGTTATTCGGAATACAAAACTATACGTAAATCGGGAAGAAGGCTTTGTGGGAACCAGTTTACGGCGCGATGAATACGTTACCGACTGCAGCGACATTGACGATATCATTGTCTTTACTCAGGAAGGAAATATGATGGTGACCAAAGTGGACGCCAAGACCTTTGTCGGGAAGGGAATCATTCATGTTGCCGTCTTCAAGAAAAAAGATAAGCGTACCATCTATAATATGATCTATAAGGATGGTGTGAGAGGCGCGACCTATGTAAAGCGATTTAACGTGACCTCCATTACACGAGATAAGGAATACCCGCTTAGTCAGGGCAATAAAGGCAGTAAGGTGCTTTATTTTACCGCCAACCCAAACGGAGAGGCTGAAGTGGTTACCATTCTACTGCGTCAAAGCGGTAGCATTAAAAAGTTAAAATGGGACCTGGATTTTGCAGACGTCATGGTTAAAGGACGGGCCTCCAAAGGAAATATTGTGACTAAGTACTCGGTGAAAAGGGTAGAACTCAAAGAAAAAGGGCTCTCCACCTTAAAACCGCGTAAGATTTGGTTCGACGATACGGTTCAGCGATTGAATGTGGACGGAAGGGGCGAATTGTTGGGCGAGTTCACCAAGGAGGATCGCTTGCTCATCGTTCGACAAAATGGTGTTGTAAAAACCGCCATCCCCGAAGTTACGATGCGCTTTGATGACGATATGATCGTCCTTGAGAAATGGGAGCCTAATAAGCCTATTACGGTTATTTACTGGGAAGGTGGCAAGGAAATTTTCTACGTCAAACGGTTTTTGATCGAAAATCCGGATCGAGAAGAACTCGTCACCTCGGAGCATCCCAAATCATATCTAGAGCGTATTTTTACCGATCATCGTCCCAGAGCTGAAGTGGTTTTCGTAAAGGAACGTGGAAAAGACCGTAAAGATAATAGTGAGATCAACCTGGAGGAGTTTATTTCAGTAAAAGGGATTTCCGCCATGGGGAATCAACTTACGAAGGACAAAGTTTTAGAAATAAATGCGCTGGACCCATTGCCCTATGAACCTCCTGTGGTAACTCCCCCCGAGGAAATAGAAGTGGTGGATGCCGAAGCTGTTGAAGTTGAAATGGAGGTGAACCCGGTTACGCCCTCTCAGGATAAGAAAGGTAAGGCCTCTTCAGAAAAAAAACTTCCTGAGGAAAACACTCCTCCAGACGTAGATGATGAGGGGCAAACAACCTTGTTTTAGGATCAAATAATTGCGGTCGGTCGAAATGGCCCTGGTTTAGTAATCAATAAATTATCTCCTGTAATCCGGGAGTCAAAGAACACAGAAATGGGTGGCTTTTTAAGAGAATTCAAGAATTTTGCTGTGAAAGGAAACATGGTCGATATGGCCATTGGGATCATCATAGGGACGGCTTTCAACAACGTAGTCAACGTAATGGTAAAGAAGGTGATTACCCCCCCTTTGTTACTTATGACGAATCAATTAAATTTTGACCAACAAAAATATATATTGCGAGAGGCTGGTGATGGTATGGATGAAATTGCTATTGGGTATGGTCAATTGGTCGAATCATTTATCGATTTTTTTATCATCGCCCTCACCATATTTGTAGTGGTTAAAATGATGAACCGCTTCCAATCCAAGGCTGAGAATCCTAAGGATGCTGAGGTCGCAACCCCTAAAAACATTGAGTTGCTTGCCAATATAGAACGCTTACTGGAGGAACAAAATACCTTGTTGAAGAAGCAAGTCTAATTGCGCTGCAATAGGAGTGAAGCTGGTTACATAGAACGTTTCGAAAGGATTCTTACAAACTATCCACCAGAAACAGTTCTTTGTTGCTTTCCACAAAATCCTCGAGTACCCGGAAGAAATTCAAAATATCCTCAGGATCATTCTGAACATTGATCGTTACCAGACGGATGAACTCCTCCTTTCCAAAAGTACCGTAACCTACCAGCATTTGCGAATTCTCATACAGCAGCGTACAAATGGCCCTTGCGGGTATATTCTTATAATTAAAACACACCGATATTGAGTCGGCATAACTGTAAAGGGTATAGTCCGGGTGATTGGCAACGTAGTTTCTGGCCGTGGTTGCCAGGTCGAATTGCTTGTCAATGATGTCTTCCAACCCTTTGGTTCCAACACTTTTCCATAGCGTCCAGAATTTCAGGGCATCGTTTCGTCTACCACATTGCAAAGAGGTTTTTCCCAAATTGAATTCGTCGTGATCGGTTTGATATAGATAGTCAGCATCAATGGAGAACGAATTGTACAAGTGCTTCTCATCCTTAACCAATAGCAACGAACAGGTGAGGGGAGTACCGATCATTTTATGGGCATTGAAGCTAAATGAATCCACCTTTTCAACGCCTTCGATAAGATGTTTGTAGGTTTTACTGAAGAGTACCGAGCCGCAATAAGCTCCGTCAACGTGCAGCCAGATATTATGGCGATCACACACATCACTTATGGCCGAAATATCGTCAAACGCCCCTAAAACGGTCGTTCCGGCCGTAGCATTCACTAAGGTTGGCGTGAAACCACTGGCAAGATCCTTCTTTATTATTTCCTCGAGTTGTGCTACGTCCATTTTTCCGAGGTCATCCACGGCGATATATCGAACCTTATCCATTCCAATTCCAGAGAAGGCTGCGTTTTTAGGGATGCTATAGTGAGATTCGGCTGAGGTGTAAACGGTCATTTTGTGGTGTACCCCTTCCATAGAAGCCTTGTTGTCTTTGGCATCACGGGCCATGAGCATGGCCATAAAATTGGTCATAGAGCCCCCGGATGCGAATGTGCCATTCGAATTTACACCCCATCCTATCAGGTCGCATATTTTATGAAGGATCACCTTTTCAACCCCCACCTGTGGGCCGGCGGCTTTGTAGGTATACATACTGTTGTTGAGAATAACGGCCAGTAGATCACCGAGTACCGCCTTGTCGTTTCGTCCGCCAAATAACTGATTGAAAAAAGCATGTGTGGCAGTACGCGGTGTCTTCATCACCAGATCCTGCAGTGCCTCTTTGAGTTCATCTTCTGTAATGGGATCTTCCTTCAAATCCAGATCCAAACGCTCAAAAAGCTCCCCGGAGGGAATAAAGTCTGCTACGGGTTTGATCGCCTCATCATTCAAGAGGTCTGTGACTATGGAATTGAAAGTGGATAAAGAATTCTTCATAGGGTTAATTTACAATTTCTGAACTTGTCTTCGTCGCAGTCCCTTGCTTTACGACCTTTTTCTTGTTTTTTTTCTTAATGAGCATGGAATATTCAAAGGTGTAATTGGCGCCATCCGTGCTTAATATCTTGAACAGTACCGCTTCTTTTTCTGCCTGATTCCTGGGACGAAGTTTTTTCATAACATACTCGCAATCATTCACCCATCGAATGGAAAACGTATCTATTTTATTGTCGTAATAGTCAATTTCGATAGTGTCGTTGCGAATAAAACGGGTTTTTTTAACCTCAGTGCCCACCAACCCCTCAAATTCAAAAGTTCCCGTTTTAAAGTCGGCGCAATTTCTTTCCTTATTCGAATAGCAACTTTGAAGAGACAGTAGCAGTAAAACCCATAGCATCTTTGGCATGCAATCACTTTTTTGCGAATTTCTGAAATTTTGACCAATTCCCGGCTATTCATAGGCCTTAAAACTCCCGTCTTTGTAAAAAATTATGATTTGTTCTATTTCTGAAGCATTTTTGACTAATTCCACTTTTTTGGGTGGTTGCCGTAATTTTTCGGCAGGAAGATCTCGATTTTCTGTTTTTGCATTCGTTTCCGAAATTTTATCGAGTTGTTCGGAAGCTTTTTTTTGTTTTTCTAAAGTTGGGAGGGAAGGGAAGTTTCCGGTTCCATTTAAAAACCAATACAATTCCACTTCCGGAAATTGTTGGAGTACCTTCATAACTAATTCCAAACTAGGCTTATTTCTCCCCGAAAGCAAGTGGGAAATAGTAGAGCGGTTGAAGTCAATTCGTTCAGAAAATGCGGTCGCCGATAACCCATAAAATTCGAGTATTTTTTGAAGCCTTTTTGCAAATTCGGTACTGTTTACCATTGTAGCACGTAAATTCAGGGGTTTGATGTTACAAATGTAATTTATTAGCCGGTGAATTGCAATAAAACCGATGAATTAGTCTTGATATAATTAAATTTTAAGTTTATATAATAGTATTTAACATACTGAAAACAAATAATATAAAGATATAATTATAAATTTGTTAATACACGAGGACGCTTCATAGGTCAATCAAGGCCTTTTACGTTTACATCTGTCCTGAATATCCTCTATATTACTGTTTACAAGTGTAAACAACGCAATGTTTACCTTTGTAGACGTAATCGTAATTGGATGGAAATTGCAGCTTGGTATCGGGAGCATTTTGAAGCGCGTTTGCGGGGTCGTTATATTGCGCTTCAGCATATCGAACCCCTTCTCGATGGCTATCGTGATTTGTATGAAATTTCTGTGATTGGTACTTCAGAACAGGGCAAAGAAATTCATTGTGTGAAGATGGGGAATGGAAAAAAAGTGGTTTTGGGCTGGTCCCAAATGCACGGAAATGAGTCGACCACCACTAAAGCATTGTTCGATTTCTTCAAATTTATTGCTCAGAAAGATACATTTCAGGAAAAAATTAAAGCATTTTTAGCTGAATACACCTTCTATAGCATCCCAATCCTGAATCCCGATGGGGCACAATTGTATACCCGCGAAAATGCAAACCAATTAGATTTGAATAGGGATGCGAAGATTAGGTCCCAAAGTGAAAGCAAAGCATTATTCGATCTGTTTACCAGAATAGAACCACAGCTTTGCCTCAATCTTCACGATCAACGCACCCTGTACAGCCTTCCGAAGAACCAATGCGCAACAGTTTCTTTTTTAGCACCCGCAGCCAACGAGCAACGAACTGTTACGGCGGCACGTAAGATTGCCATGGAAGAAATAGCCGGTATGTTTGAGGTCTTAAGTGAGCTGATCCCGGGCCAAATAGGACGTTACGATGATACTTTTAATAAAAATTGCGTGGGTGACCGGTTTCAGATGGCCGATGTGCCTACCATACTGTTTGAAGCTGGCCATTTCCCAGGAGATTATCGACGGGAAAAGACCCGATCATATATTTTTTACGCCTTCGCCACCCTGTTTGGATTCATTGCTCCCGAAAAACGCCCTTCGTACAAAGATTATTTTAAAATTTCGGAAAACGGGAAACAATTTCGCGATGTGATCCTTAGAAACGTGATCTTGAAGGAGCACGATAAGCCGGTTTCACTTTCCATCACCTACGAAGAAGTGCTGGAAAAGGGGCAGATCAAGTTGGTGCCCATTCTGGACGAAATAGGCGATTTAAGTGAATTAAACGGTCATGAAGAAGTCGATGTGAAGAATTCAGAGATTTTGCTGAATTCTTACGAAAACGTTTTCGTTGGCGAGAAAGTGGCAACAATTATTGATAAATATTCAAATAATTGCATATTTTACAAAGATTCTTGCAATATTATTTAATAAATATTTACTTTTGAGGGCTTAATCTATAGCCATGGCCAAATTTAAATTAGACGAGACCGACCATCATATTCTCGATATGTTGATCGAAAACACCAGGACTCCTTTTACCGATATAGCAAAGAAGTTACAAATCTCAGCAGGTACCGTACATGTGCGTGTTAAAAAGATGGAGGAGGCGGGTATCATTATTGGTTCTTCCCTAACACTGGATTACCGGAAACTGGGATATTCTTTCATCGCTTATGTCGGGATATTTTTACTGAAGACCTCTCAAACGCAATTTGTTCTGGAGCGAATCAATGAGATCCCATATGTGACCGTTGCCCATGTGACCACGGGTAAATTCAATATTTTCTGTAAAATAAGAGCAAAAGATACCAGTCATGCCAAAGATATCATTTACCTCCTCGACGACATTGAAGGTGTTACCCGGACGGAAACCATGATTTCTTTGGAAGAAAGTATAAACGATAAAAAGCGTTTGATGCATTCTATTTTCAACGATATATAGATTTTCGATAAAATTAACGAGAGGCCCTTTACTATTTGGTAAAGGGTTTTTTACTTTTATAAAAAATACATTTCATGATATCCGACCGTCTTTCTGCTTCCGAATACAACGAATATTACAAACGCTATATCGATCGTGTGTCTGCAGACTCTGTGGTTCAAGGCCTTCAGGAGGGTTTTCTGAACACGCTGGAATTTTTCAAAAGTATCCCTAAGGACAATCAGGAATACAGGTATCAGCCGGAGAAATGGACGCCTAAGGAAGTATTATTGCATTTGATCGATACCGAGCGGGTCTTTGCCTATCGCGCATTGCAATTCGCGCGTGCTGAGAACCGGGTTCTTTTGGGATTTGATCAAGACGAGTTTGTGGAGAATTCAAATGCGAATAATCGCAGTATGGAGCAATTATTAAATGAATACCAGGCGGTACGGCTCGCTACCATTCAATTTGCTCAAAGTTGTTCAGAAGAAACACTCCTTCGTCATGGCAATGCTAGTAACAGTCCTTTATCGGTGCGGGCCGCGCTTTATATCATCGCAGGGCATGAGATCCATCATTGCGACATCATTGAAGAACGGTATTTGTAAGGCTACTCTTCCTCTCCGTCCATGTCGGTCTCATTGATTGGAATTTCGCTAATCGGTTCATTCAATTGATCGTCACTATAATCTTCCAGATCAAATGAAGCCATGGAACTCACCAGGCTGGAGCTCACTTTTACCAAGTAGATCGTATCCTCGGTACGCACTTCAACCGCTTCGATAAGCTGATTTTGGGCATTCCTAAACTCAATAATATTGTCGTCATCATATCCATCCGGATACTTCTCAACGAGCATAGATAGAATCTCTGGAGTAAGCTTTTTGAAATCAACTATGATACGTTTCATAGGTAAGTAGTGGTTTGGGTTATTATAAATTAAAGATACTACAGAAATTATTAAAAACGCAAATTACTATAAAAATTAAAAGCACTGTAAATGAGGTCATTCGGGACTTCACAATTTAATTTATGCTTCCCGAAGTCCTCCAAAAGTACAAATTGTATCTTTCCGTGAGAGTTCTTTTTATCGTAGATGAGGAGTTTGATTATAGCGTCGATATCTTCTTGAGTAAAACGAACCTTTCCATATGTTTTCAGTATGTACTTTGAGGTCTCTTCCAGGATTTTCTTCGGAAATCCAAATAGCTGCGCCGAGATAAAAGTTGCCAGTACCAAGCCCACAGCGATAGCCTCTCCGTGTAGCAAAGCTGCTTCTGGTTCCGATTTCAAACGATACGATTCGATGGCGTGCCCAAGTGTATGGCCATAATTGAGTGTCTTTCGGAGGCCTTGTTCCCGTGGGTCTTCGGTAATAATGCGGTCTTTGATCTCTATCGATTCCCAGATCAATTGTGCCGTTTCGGCAGCATCATTTCTATCCAGCGACATTACCTTCCGAAGATAGGTTTCAGAATAAATAAAACCGTGCTTGATCATTTCTGCCAGCCCGGAAACAAAATGCTCGGCAGGTAGCGTCGTCAAGAATTGCGTATCCACAATAACCGCTATGGGGTTGTGAATAATCCCCACCTGATTTTTAAGAGCTCCCAGATCGACCCCATTTTTACCACCCACTGAAGCATCTACCATCGCCAGCAGGGAGGTGGGAATATTAATAAATTCGATACCGCGCTGATAGGTACAGGCCACAAAACCACCCAGATCGGTGACAACACCGCCGCCCAGATTGATGAGCAGGCTTTTTCGATCCGCACCTGTATCTGACAGTTGTTTCCAAAGTTCGAGGCAGGTTCCTATATTTTTGTACGCCTCACCTGCTTTAATAGTAAGGACGTGTAAAGTATTTGCGTAGTTGTATTTTTTTAAAAAATAGGGCAGGCAATGTTGTTTGGTGTTTCGATCGACCAATACGTATACCTTGGACGGACTTTGGTTTACCAAAAACTCCTGAAGCTTTCCCCATGCTCCCTCATTGCAAAAAACCGCACCGCGTTCCTTTATTATTTGTTTTTCCATTCGGTAATTAAAATAGTCCTTTTTGAGACTTCAAATCTAACTATATTTGTGTTTTAATACCGACAAATGACCACAAAACATCTATTCGATAATACCGAAATTGCTTTTAAGCTCAAAAGTGACGCAAATTTGGAGCGGGCTTACTTTTTATTCAAAATGATATCCAAAGAGCCGTTGGTTCGAATTGGAACCGCAGTAACCAAGTTCGCATTGAACGTCAATTTACCCGTGGAAGGGCTTATTCGTTCCACAGTTTTTGATCATTTCTGCGGGGGAGTGAACGAAAAAAATTGTATGCCGGTAGTGGATAATTTGAGAGCTGCGCAAGTGTATTCAGTGTTGGACTATTCGGTGGAAGGGAAGGAAGTTGAGAACCAGTTCGATACGGCCATGGAAAAGGTGATCGAACTCACCCGTTTTGCTGAAAAAAAGGACGCCATGCCGTTTTCCGTATTCAAACCCACGGGTCTCGGCCGATTCGAAATCTGGCAAAAGGTCACTGAAAAGAAGGCCTTATCGGAAAAGGAAAACCAGGAGTGGCAGCGCATTGTTGGGCGCTATGACCGTATTTGCCAGGTGGCCCATGACTGCAATGTTACCTTATTGATCGATGCAGAGGAAACCTGGATGCAGGATGCGGCCGATGAGCTTTGTGAGCATATGATGGAAAAGTACAATAAGGAAAAACCCATCGTCTTCAATACTCTGCAATGTTATCGCTGGGATCGATTGGAGTACTTGCAGCAATGTCACAAACGGGCAAAGGCAAAAGGGTACAAACTCGGTTTTAAAGTGGTTCGTGGGGCTTATTTGGAAAAGGAGAATGATCGGGCGGAGGACAAGGGGTATCCAACTCCCATTTGTGCCGGGAAACAAGCTACCGATGACAATTTCAACGAAGTAGTGCGGTACATACTCGATCATCTTGACGACGTTTACTTGTTTTTAGGGACGCATAACGAACAAAGTTGTTACCTCGCGATGGAAGCTATGGAGGCCAAAGGCTTACTTCCCAATGATGCCCGGGTATGGTTTGGCCAATTGTACGGGATGAGTGACCATATAACCAACAACCTGGCCGAAGTGGGGTACAAAGTAGCCAAATACATTCCATTTGGTCCCGTGAAAGATGTAATGCCCTATCTAATCCGCCGCGCCGAAGAGAACACGTCGGTAGCCGGACAGACCAGTCGGGAATTGGATTTGCTGAAACGGGAGAAAAAACGACGGGGGATATAGGGTAAACTAAACTTCAGTTCGTATTTTTAAGCCTGAGTAATACGTATTTCTCAATACTAGAATCCTTGATCCCGTGAGCAACGTTATCCCGAAATCCTCTTTCGAGTTTCTGAAAAAGTTAAAAAATAACAATCATCGCGACTGGATGCAGGAGCATAAAAAGCAGTATCTGGCTGGCGAAAAGGCACTCAAAGCTTTTTATGCCGAAGTAGAAGCGGGGCTAAATACTACCGATGAGATCTCAAAAACGAAAGTATTCAGGATCAATCGGGATGTTCGATTCAGCAAGGATAAAACACCTTATAATGTTCATCGAAGTGTGAGTTTCAGCAGGGCAGGGGCACAACGTCGCGGGGGGTATTATTTGCGACTGGAGCCCGGAAATTCGGCCATGGCAGGGGGGTTTTTCGGTCCCGAACCCGCAGATCTACTGCGTATTCGAAAGGAGTTTGAGATGAGCGCTACAGAAATACGAAAGATACTGGGCCAAAAAGATTTTAAAAAGGCGTTTGATGGTTTCAATACCGAATACGCGGTGAAAACAGCACCCAGAGGGTTCAGCAAAGAGGATCCGAATTTGGATCTAATTCGGCTAAAAAGTTATATCGTGGTGCATAAATTCAGTGATGCTGAAGTGCATTCCGAAGATTTTAGAGAAAAACTGATCTACCATTTTGAGTTGCTACGCCCATTCTTCGACTACATGAGTGAGGTTTTGACCACAGATCTCAACGGGGTCTCTTTGTTGGAGTAGAAAGCAAAACGGAGCCTTTTCAGGCCACAACCTCCAGTAATTGGATATTGCTCTTCAGTCGCTCCTTGACGATATTCATCATACGTTTGTTAAGGGCAGAAGAGTTTTGGATGTAGACTTCATATTCGTCCAGCGTGAATTGCCCAATAATGATTCCCTTGAGCGAGTTCCGAAATTTCATGTCTTTATGAATGGCATTCTCAATGTAATCCATGCGTTTTTCGATGGACAGATCATAGAAGACATTTTTGTGTTTTCGGGCATAATTTCCGAAAACTGCTACCAACAGGTCGTTCTGTAACTTGGCTACCGGTCGTAATGTTGTATTCTGAAACGACTCGTCGGAAGACATTCCGGGAAGTATTTTGGCAGATGGGATTTGAGGGCGCAGTTCTAATAGTGAGATATCACGTAGATCCATAATAGGGTGTTTGATTAAAAGTAGAAAACTATTTCGTAGGTTTTTTCTGAAAGTAGGGTAGTTATACACAATGATGTTAACAGCCATATGGCCAAAAACCAAAGCCCGACAATCTTCTCTTAACCAGCCAAAACGTTGGGAAGGCTGCAGAAGTTTGTCGGGCCACAGGAATCTTCAGGAAGCTATTTTACTTCCAAATAGTCTTCTTTGCTTTTAATATCGGGCTTCGCAAGCTCATTTTTTTCTAAAAAGGACATGAATTTCTTACCTTCTTTGGCCATTATTTTGGCATAGCGTTCCTTTTCGGTTTCGAACTGACTGGTGATGAGCTTTAGATTCTCTTTCCGTGCACCAGATACTCCGTCGTAATTACTCGCGACTCCTGCGTAAAGATTGCCCATACGTTCTCGCAGCTCCGGTTCGGCCGAAGCCACATAATTGTCACCCGTTGTGATCACCAGATCTTTCCGAAGGCCTTCCATGGCATCGTATAAGCTTTGCGCCACCTTTTTCCCCTTGGGATGATCTTTGATCACCTCTTGAGTTTTATTCTGGATTTCGTTTATTTCATAGACCATATAGGCCAGGTCTTCCACCATTTTGAAAATCGTATTCGTAACTTCTTCCTGCTCTTTACGCTCCGCAGGGGTAGTGAGGGATGTCGCATCGTAAGCGACCTCGACGATATGCTCATAGGTTTCTTTTCCTTTGGTCATCACAATCTTATACGTTCCAGCGGAAACTCGCTTTGGGGTGAACCCTCCAAAACTAAGAGTTTTGCCTTCCGCCATTTTCGGGGTACGACTGGTAAAATCCCAGGTAACCAGATTGATTCCCTTCGATTTACCCGGACTCAAACTCTTGATTTTATTCCCTTCCATATCTTGTACTTCCATATTCATTTTCCCGAAAGTATGTCGCTTTTTCAAATAATAGACAACCGTTGCATTGGTGGTTTTATTAGCACCCACGAATTGAGTTTCAATCCCAAATCCGCCTGCAAAGCCGCTCTCTTCCACCATGGTAAAGGGTTTCGTATCAAAAAAATGTACATCTTTTGCCAATATTTCCTGGCTCAGTTCCCGCAACGGACTTATATCATCAATAATAATAACACCACGGCCATGGGTTCCCATAACCACATCATTGGTCTTCTTTTGCAGGTCGATAAAATGAATAGCGACCGGAGGCATATTATTGGTGAATTTGGACCAAACTTTTCCGCCGTCAATGGTGACATACAAGCCAAATTCAGTTCCTAAGAACAAGAGATCTTCATTTACGTAATCTTCCTGTATGTTTCTAACAAAGGCATTTTCCTGTATATCTTCGGAAATGATGTTTTTCCATGTTTTTCCGAAGTCGGAAGTTTTCATGGCATATGGTTTCATATCCCCGCTGCTATGCCCATCGAAAACCGCATACGCCGTTCCCTTGCCATGAACACTGGCTTCAATATGATACACCCAGGTGTTGGCGGGTATCCCGGTTAAATTGGCAGTTACATTCTCCCAGGTCTTCCCACCGTTTTGAGTGACCTGAATGTTTCCGTCATCAGTACCTACCCACAGTATATTCTGGTCCAAAGGAGATTCGGCAATCGTGAAAATAGTGGTGTGATTTTCGGCACCGCTATTGTCGACAGACAGCCCACCCGATTTGGATTGATCTTGCTTGCTGGGGTCATTGGTAGTAAGGTCTGGAGAAATAATGCTCCAGCTATCTCCCATATCATTCGATCTGTGTACGAACTGAGTTCCCATATAAAATCGATCGGGAGCATGGCTACTCACCGCCATAGGGGGATTCCAGTTGAACCTCAATTTGGCCTTACCCTGTTCCTGAAGGGGTTGAATGGTCTTGGTACGATTTCGATCGACATCGTAACGCCAAACGTTGTCTGCTCCCTGCATTTCAGAATAAATAATATTTTTTGTGGGATGCTTCAGCACGCGAAATCCGTCCCCATACCCTACACTGTTCCAATCTCGGGCATTTACTCCACCGGGAGAAGATGAAGGTCCGTACCAACTTCCATTATCTTGTAGTCCTCCGTATACATTGTACGGTTCGGCATCGTCAACACTTATGTGATAGAATTGTGAAAGCGGTAAATTCTCCACGATCTCCATGGTCGTACCACCGTTCCAGGATCTGTAAACGCCGCCATCGGTTCCGCAGAACATCTGGTCGCTGTCTTTAATATGAAAGGTCATATCGTGAATATCGCTGTGCATTTGTCCCAGTGACTTAAAGGTTTTTCCACCGTCACGGCTAATGGAGCCATTCAATCCCCCTTTGACCACGATATCGGGGTTTCGGGGATCTACGGTAATTCGGGAGAAATAAAAGGGTCGTACGACCAAACCGAAATCATTGTTCAGGTGTTCCCAGCTCTGCCCTGCATTGGTGGATTTCCACAACCCATTTTTCGACTTATCTTCTGTTTCCAAAACGGCATAAAGGATCGAATTATCACTTGGGGCCACTGCAACTGCGATTCTTCCCAGATCACCCGAAGGAAAACCCTTGTGGATCTTGTTCCAGGTAGCACCGCTATCGGTCGATTTGTATAAGGCACTGTTGGGCCCACCCGATGCAAACCCCCAGGCACTTCGCCTGAATTGCCACATGGACGCGTAAAGCACGTTGGGATTTTTTGGATCCATGATCACATCGGCGGCTCCTGTGGAGGGGTCGATATATAGAATTTTTTTCCAGGTTTTACCTCCGTCGGTTGTTTTGTAGACTCCACGATCCTCGCTATCACTCCAAAGGGCTCCCAAAACTCCCACGTATACTTCGTTGGAATTGTTCGGATTGATCTCGACGGAAGCAATGCGCTCACTATTTTCAAAGCCTGGAATTTCCTTCCAGTTACTGCCGCCATCGGTAGTGCGGTATAAACCATCCCCAACGGAAACCGAATTACGGGTCCAGGTCTCCCCGGTACCCACCCAAATGGTTTTGTCCGGGTCGTTGGGATCCAAGGCTACCGTACCTATGGATTGTGCATAATCATCGAAGATAGGAGAGAAGGTAGCGCCGCCGTCAACCGACTTCCATACCCCGCCCCCTGCGGCTCCGGCATAGAGAATTCGCGCATTGGCGGGATGCATTTCAAGGTCATTAATTCGGCCACTCATCAAGGCGGGGCCAATGTGGCGGGCCTTCATATCGCCAAATAGTTCTTTACCCTTAAGGGTAATTTCTTGTGCTGAAAGCGAAAATGGTAAGAGGGCTAAGGCACAAATAAGGATTGCAAGATTTTTCATTCTTTTGGTGGTTTTAACTTCCGGGTGGTGGCCTCAATGGCAATGCAAAAAAATCCCCGCATGGCAGGGATTTTTGTTTGTTCTCAATAGGGATTATTCTTTCTTTTCTTCAGTAACAGGAGGCGCTGGCATAGTGAACAGGGCATCATCGATCTCAACATTCATATCTAATTTCTCTATGCTTATTGATTGTGCCAGTTGCCCATTATACTTAACGCTAATAGTGTACGGATAAAAAATAGCTCCCGCTTCCTGATAGTCGCTAAACAATGTCTGGACTGTGGCTCCTTTTTGAGGACCCGACGGAATGGTGGATTCCTGCATGATAGGGACAAAATTTTCTTTGTCGAAATAGTAAATTACAAATGAGTCTTCTTCGGCACCATCGACAAGGATTGGATTCTTTGTAAGTTTGATCTTAAAGGTCTCTGCGCCCTCAACCGTTTCCTCACCCAATAACTCAACGCTATATCCTTTTTTCCCGTAATCCAGAAACGGATCCGGAAATTCGTTGGCTTCGTTGCGCTTGTAATTGGTCGATGTTTCATCATCGGCGGCTTCGGCTTGCATGCTCTGGAAATTGGTTCCCCATTGCTTCTCACCATCGAATGCCTGAGGAACGAAGGTTTGCCCCTGAAGATCGATTTCAACAGCCATTCGTCCATCTTTTGTCATGGTTTGAATGAACGGAAATATCTGCCCGCCCATGTCGGCCTTGCCTTCACTTTTTAAATTTTCAATGGCGTTCCAGGCATCAATGCCTCCAGTGTTTTCAAAATAGTTGGCTATGATCTCGTCTGCAGTTTGGGCCGTTCCAACTGGGGAAACAGCAATAATGAGTAGTGCAATTAATAGTATTTTTACGGCTTTCATCTCTTGTTTATTAAGTTTACAATAAAGATAAGACCTCACATGCTTACATTTGTTACAATGACAGGTTTTTTTTTCAGAATTTTAACAACTCCAAAAATGTATCTTTACCGAAAAGATTGAAATGAAATTTGGGAAAGTGGATAAACCCGGGGATATTGACTTCACATTACCGCGGGATCACGACCACACTAAAACGGTATTGTCGAAGTATGATGTTCTTGCTACCCCCAAACTCTATGTAGGCTGTGCCAAATGGAACCGAACCGATCTCAAAGGATTTTATCCGCGAGGCACCAAAGACGAGCTGGAATACTATTCCAGGCAGTTTAATTCCATTGAGTTAAACGCTACTTTTTATCGAATTTTTCCTGCGGAAATATTTGTCAATTGGTACGATAAAACTCCAACCGATTTTCGTTTTTTTCCGAAGGTATACCAAGGCGTAAGCCACTGGAAACGATTGAACGATTTTGAAACCTATTTGAATGATTATATTCTAAATGCTTCCAACCTCAAAGAAAAGCTCGGTATGCCCTTCGTGCAAATGCACAGTAATTTCGGACCCACAAATATGGAGCGTCTGGTTCCTTTCTTTGAAGCGATTCCGAAGGACATACAAATCGCTATCGAATTCCGCCATACCGATTGGTACAACGATGAAACCGTTGCCAGCGAATTATACGACATCCTGGAACGATATAAAGCGACCAATATCATCGTAGATACTGCCGGCAGGCGTGACCTCATCCATATGCGCCTCACTAGTGATTCGGCATTTATTCGTTACAACGGCGCCAATCATAAAAGCGATTATAAGCGCCTGGATGATTGGATCGATCGATTGGAAGAATGGGTAGCACTGGGCCTTCAGAATATATACTTTTTTGTGCATCAAAATATTGAGAAAGCATCTCCCTTGCTTTCGGCTTATTTCATAAAGAAAGCGAACAAACGCTTTGGCACCGATCTAAAAATCCCGAAATTAGCGAATCCAAAAACCCGAAAGTAAATGATGAATTTTCACACAAGAAAATGGGTCAAACCCGAGGATTTGAACCCGAACGGTACTTTGTTTGGCGGCAGATTGCTGGAATGGATCGATGAAGAGGCGGCATTGTACGCCATTATTCAACTTGAAAACCCACGTACGGTGACCAAGTTTATGAGCGAGATCAACTTTCGAAGTTCTGCCAGAAAGGGAGATATTATTGAGATAGGAATTGAAGCGGTAAAATTTGGGACCGCCTCCCTGACCCTTGCGTGTGAGGTGCGGAATAAAATGACCCGAGAGACAATTATTACCATTGATCGCATCGTAATGGTGAGTCTGGGTGATGATGGAAAACCGCAGGCCCATGGAAAAACAGGCATAGAATACGTAAAGGACCGTTTAGAAGACAAGTAGGGCCTAAGCATTCAATCCCTGAAAATCCTTGCCTGTGGGCGATTCGAACAGTTCCAAACCAAAATAGGGTGCGGCCGCTATCAAATGATCAAAAATATCGGCTTGAATATTCTCGTAATGCTCCCATTTCTTATCGTAGCTAAAACAGAATATTTCCAAAGGAAGGCCTTTATCGGTGGGTGCGAGATGACGGACCATTAAAAACATATCTTTATTGATGGCCGGGTTTTCGTGTAAATACGCATCGGCATACTTGCGGAAGATCCCCAAATTGGTCTGATTTCTGCCGTTCACCATCATTGAAGTGTCTACTTCATTCAGTTGGTTAAATCGATCCACTTCTTTTTGACGATGCTCGATATAGGGTTGAATAAGAGTGATCTTTTTCAGTTTTTCCATTTCTTCCGAAGTCATAAATTTCACAGATTGCTGTTTGATAAACAACGACCGTTTTATCCTTCTTCCATCCGCTTCCTGCATTCCTCTCCAGTTTTGGAAGGAATCTCCAATCAAACTGTAAGTAGGAATGGTGGTGTAGGTATTGTCAAAGTTCTGCACCTTAACGGTAGCCAGATTGATCTCTGTTACATAACCATCGGCCCCATATTTACTGAAGGTGATCCAGTCCCCAATACGCACTATGTCGTTGACCGATACTTGTATACTCGCCACGAAACCCAAAATGGTATCTTTGAAAATTAAAATGATCACTGCCGAGGTCGCCCCCAGGGCAGCCAGGCTCATGAGCGAATAGACGGTTAAAATATTTACCAACAAGAAGATCGCTGCACCCCAGGCGAATATCATTAGTACCTGTACGTAGCTCTCCAGAGGCTTATCGCTGAATTTTTCCTTTTTTTCTCGCAAATAGTTGACGGTGGTGCGTAGTACACTTCGGAAGACATATACGCTTAGAATCACAATAAAGGCGCTGAGCACCCGCAGTATCCACTTTAAAACAGTGGGATAGGCATCAAATAGGATGGGAAGTAAGTACCAAAGTACCCCCAGTGGGATATAATGAGCAATATACCGAGGGAAATTACTCTTCACTAAAAAGTTATCGAAATTGGAGCTCGTTTTGTCACTGAAGGTCTTAAAAGCCTGGACAATAATAGTGCGTGCGATATAATCCAGCAAAAAGATGATCAATGCCACGGCCAGCACCACAATGACCGTATTGATTAAAGTAGCCCAAAATAGGGACATCCCATGATCGATCATATAGTGTTGCAACAATTTGGAGTATTCGAAAATAGTTTCCCGATTCATGACAGGTATTTTTTTTCAGCGTAGAACGGGCCAAATGGCAGCACCGAACACAGCATTACGATGGCCAGGGTCAGCCAACTCCAATTCAGTTTTTCCTTCATGAAATAGGCTCCCACCAGGTAGAGGAGGAACAATAGCCCGTGGGCCATTCCAACCACCTGAACCATTTGAGGGATCTCCCAGATGTATTTCAATGGCATGGCGATCCCCAATAGTAACAAGAAGGACAAAGCTTCCATAGTGCTTACGATGCGAAAGGTTTTTACTGAAATATTCACGCTTTTAAAATTTGACGCAAAGATACTTCGGTTGGAAAGACTAAGTAGTGTTTTTTGAATATTTTAAGATTCTATGATCGATAAAGCGAGGATCGTTTCAGAATGAATCAAAAAAATGACAACAGCTGTGACAGTTGCCCTCGTTTACTTTCGATATTTCCTTTAGTTATTAATCATCACAAGGCAACGGTTCATTCAAGGTAGGGTAGCTCCAGTTCTTTCGGAAGCTATAGTGCCACCATTCGGTGCGTACGGTTATAAAACCGTGTTTGCGCATGCCTTCTATAAGAAGTTTTCTATTGGAGAGCACTGCTTCGGGAAAGTTCATATTGTCAATATGAGCAGCCCTTCCGAAGAAATCGTAATCACTCCCCATTTCAACATAGCAACCCTCCAGGGTCACGAGCGTAATATCTACGGCGGCTCCTTTGTTGTGGATGCTGCCTTTATCGTAGGGATTGGCCACATAGGTCGCCCGAGGCACTTTGGCCCACATTTTTTTCTGAACATCCAAAGGACGGTAACAATCATACAATTTAATCTTGTAGCCGAGCTCGCAAAAATATTGATTCGCCTGGTTCAATGCCCTGGCTACCTCAGGCTGCAACAAACATTTGGCGCAATCGTAGAGGGTCTCACCAATAAAATTATTTGGCGTGGCATAGCGGATCTCGTAATCAAATTCCGTAGAGATCGTGGAGATATCAACAAGTGTCTGGCCTTCCATTTTCAGAAAAACCAAAAGGACACCTAGAAATAAAGGGAATCTTTTCAAACTTAGTTAGATTATTCGATCCCACACATCCATTGACGGACCGAGTTGAAATTTAATGAATAATTTGTAGATACAAAGAGATTGCCTTTGTAACTTTAGCATTAAATCAAGGGTATGGAAAATCTACATGGAAAAGTGGCGTTGATCACGGGAGGCACCAAGGGTATAGGCTATGGCATCGCGCAGGCATTTTTGAAAGAAGGAATGAATGTGGTCATCACAGGAAGGGAACTTTCCGGCATCCGGGAATCCCTGCGGACACTCAATGGTGATGGGAACGATTCCAGTTACGCCATTGGAATACAAGCCGATGTTCGGGATTATGAAAGTATGGAAAATCTGGTTCGGCAAGCCGATGAGGAATTTGGAAAGATCGATGTGGTCGTAGCCAATGCAGGTGTGGGTCACTTCGGGTCGGTTCGAAAATTAACTTTGAAACAATGGCACGAAACCATCGATACCAATCTAACGGGTGTTTTTTACACCTTAAAGGCAGCCCTGGAACCCCTGATCAAATCCAAAGGCTATTTTATTACCATATCGAGCCTGGCCGGGACTAACTTCTTTGCGAGCGGCAGTGCCTACAATGCGAGTAAATTCGGACTCACGGGTTTTACCCAGGCGGTAATGTTGGATTTGCGAGAGCATGACGTCAAAGTAAGTACGATTATGCCGGGAAGTGTTTCCACTTATTTCAATCAAAACGAACCCAGCGAAAAAGGGGCGTGGAAAATACAAATAGAGGATATTGGTCAAATTGCTGTGGATCTCCTGCATATGAATCCGCGTACCTTGCCCAGTAAAATAGAAGTACGTCCCAGCAAACCACCCGGCAAATAGCCTATTGCTTCACCTTGTTGTTTTTGTGATCGGACACCCAGTGCACGGCTTCCTTCAGAGACGAAAACTTTCTAATGGGTGCCTTGGAAAAGATACGTTCAAGGACCACACTCATCATGCCCGTTTTGTTGTACGCCACTACGGCGATCAACTTTAATTTATGTCGTTCCTTGAAGAAATTCAACCAATCTTTGGGTTGCACCGAATAGGAATTCACCCGGTTCGAAATATAGGAAAGGTTCAGATTCGTAGTGCCAAAATGAAGATACACTCTTTGAATGACGACCTTGGCCGTCTCCCAGTCAAAATACTGTCCCTCATTCACTTCACCAATAACATACTTGTCGAAAATATAAAAATTTCCCGAATCCAGGACCAGCTTTTCCCGGTAACTATCCTTGTAAATGGAGTCTTCCACTCTCATAAGGGGAGTCTTGTTCATAAGCTAACTATTTGAAACAGTTGTACATGACACCAAAAAAAAAGCTTCAACCATCAAGGTTGAAGCCTTTTTGAATATGCAAAGTATGGATTAATTTGCACTTAATAAAGCCAGAAACTTATCTAAGTTTGGCAAAATTACGATTCGGGTTCGTCTGTTGATAGATCGACCCTCGACACTTTCGTTGTCCGCGATGGGTTGATAGCTGCTTCTTCCGGCTGCGATCAGTTTTTCCGGGGCTACCCCGAAATCATCCTGAAGTTTTCGGATCACTGCTGTGGAGCGCTCTACACTAAGATCCCAATTGTCTTTTACGTAAGCTCCTTTTTTCACGGTTTGCGCATCGGTATGTCCTTCGATAAGCACTTCCATTGCGGGCTCACTATTGATGACATCGGCCAAACGGCTTAACAAATTATCTGCCTTCGGGTTTACCTTGTAACTACCCGATTTGAACAAAAGTTTGTCCGAAATGGTGATCATCACCACGGTCTCGTTGATGTTAATTTCAATGTCATCCTCCTGACCTTCACCAATCAAGGTATTGTCAAGGTTCTTTTTCAGATTGTAGGAGATGATCAAATTCATGGAGTCTTCCAGCGTCTGCGCCTGAGCCAATTCATTTTGATCCACATTGGCCAGAGCCGCCTTCATTTGCGCTTTGTCTTTATTGGACAACACTACATTCCCGTAGTTTCTAAGACTGTTGTTCTCCAACTCCATATTGGAGTTAGTAAGCGAGCTGATCTTAGCGTTGTAACTGGCCACACGCTCTTCAATTTTAGCGTATTTGGCTTCGATCTCTTCTTTCTCAACCTGTGTTTTGGTGAGTGTAGATCTCGTTTCGTTGTACTGGGTTTCCAGTTCAACATATTTCTTTTTTGAAACGCAGGACATAAAGAATAATGACCCACTGAGTACGGTTAGTGCAATAACTTTTTTCATTTTATTAGGGATTAAAGGTTTGTTGGGTCAAAGTACTAACATATGCGGTAAAAAATATAGTTAATGAATGCTATATTTTTGTTAATTCTTACGTTTACAGAGGCTAAGTGTCATTTTTTTCTGAATTTCCCTACTAAATAAATAATGAGCCACATTTAAATGGAATTGGTATCCCTTTTATTAATAGTTTTGGGTGTTGCTAAAAAAACAAAATGAAAAAGATTTCCAACACGCACTTCCTGTTGTTTTTGTTAATAAGCCTGTTTTTTTCTGAAATGAGATCCCAGGAAATTAAGTACAGTAAAGTTTCGGTGCCCCTGGATGGTGAAGTGATGCAACAGCTGGTCGCATTGGGTGTGAGCGTCGATCACTACGAACACGGGCCCGATGATTCCATTTCGTTTTATGTGTCTCCATCCGAATTGCAAACACTGCAAGAAGAAAATATTCGCTTCCGTATTGAAATTGAAGATTACGCAGCATTCTATGCGCAACAAACGGCCCTCGATGCTGCCAACCTCTCACAAATGGAACGCACACCAAACGTGGCTAACGGATTTGACCTGGGTTCCATGGGAGGATTTTATACCTACGATGAGGTGGTCGCAAAGTTGGATGAAATGCTGCAAGACTACCCAAACCTTGTTACCGCCCGGGAGAGTATCGGCACCAGCATTGAAGGGCGTGACATCTGGATGGTAAAAATATCAGACAATCCCAATAGCGATGAAGCCGAGCCCGTGGCCTATTTCGATGCCGTGCATCATGCCCGGGAACCTTTGTCCATGGCGACCACCATCAATTATATGTTCTGGTTGCTTGAAAATTATGAAACCGATCCGGCTGTTCAATATCTGGTCGACAATCGGGAATTATACTTTGTGCCCGTGGTGAACCCCGACGGATACGAATACAATCGGGAAACCAATCCCGAAGGTGGCGGACTTTGGAGAAAAAACCGCAATCCCAACGACGGTGGCTGCGTGGGGGTCGACCTCAATAGAAACTATAGCTTTTGCCTTTGCCAATAACAACTCCTGTTCCAGTCCCGATCCCTGTTCCGGAGTTTACAGGGGAACCGAACCTTTTTCGGAGCCAGAAACTTCGGCGGTACGCGATTTTCTTGCCTTGGTGGCTCCCAAAACGGCATTCTCTACCCATTCCACCGCGGGAAGCTATTTGATGCCTTATGGCTTCGATACTTCCCCGCCTGCCTTTGATATTTATTCTGAATGGGCTTCCGTGTTCTTAAGTGAAAACAATTATCCCTATGGAGTTACCTTTCAAATGTTGGGGTATACCTCCTGTGGAACTACCCGGGATTATATGCATTCGGAAGGTATTTACGGATGGACTCCCGAAATAGACGGAAACGGATTTTGGCCACCGCAAAGTACCATCTTCGACCTGGTGGGGGAAAACGTATATCCACTATTCTACCAGTCCTGGGTTTCGGGTGCTTTTGTGGATATTCAAAGCCATCAAATTCTCGGCGAAGCTATTGCGGGCCAATCGTTCGATACTGTTGGTAGAGGCCAAAAATATTGGAGTGGGAGCGCCTGCGGAGCAAGTAACGGTGAGCGTCACATCCTCCGCACCGGGAGTGACGGTGAGTGCCCCTCAGGACTACGGAGAGATCGCCAGTCGAAGTCGGACCAACAATGAGAGTCAGCCATTTACCATCACTTTGGATTCCAATTTTGAGGAAAATTTCTTATTACTTATTATCTCCACCTTTCAGGATGGGGTTTTGAACGATCGTTTGGAAATACCGGTCTATATAGGAGAAAAAGAAGTGCTTTATTTTGACGATGCTTCCAGCGGCGCCGTTAATTGGACTGCTTCCGGCAACGGAATTCCATGGGGTGTGGTTATCGACGATGCCTACAGTGGAACCCGTTGTTTTGGCGATTCCAACGATGGAAACGGAGAAAACAACACGCTCAATTTTTTTGAATTGAACACCCCCCTGGATTTTATCGGAACCACCACCCCAAGCGCCTTTTTTATGGCAAAGTATTCTCTGGAAGAAGGGGATTTGGTTGCTTTTCAATTGTCGGTAGATAACGGAAACACCTGGGAAACCCAGCGCACATTTACATTGGCCGAGTCCTGGAAACCGTATTTTACCAACTTACAGGAATTTGCGGAGGAGCCTTCGGTTCGATTACGCTTTACGATGAGTACCGATGCTTCCATCCCCGGTGACGGATTCTATTTCGACGATTTTGAAATTTCAAATTACAGCGAGTCCCTGTTGGGCAGTGATTCCGGCAATCTGCTCGATGCCATTGCCATTTACCCAAACCCTTTTACCCATACCTTAACCGTGGATGCCCTCAATCCCAGCTTGGCCGAATCCCTGGAGTTGGGATTGTACGACCTTCAGGGAAGGAAACTGGACATTGTGGTACAGAAACAACACCGCAAACGCATTATTTCAGGCATGGACACCTTGGCGGAAGGAGTGTATTTCCTCCAAATACGGGGTGAAGCCGGGGTCTCAAAGATTCATAAAATAATTAAACGATCATGACAGTTTTTACTCAAATACCGCGCGAAGTACCCCATCCCGACAACAACACACCCCTTGATTTTTCAAATCCGTTTGAGGTTATTGTTTATATTGTGATCCCGGTTCTTTTATTGCTTCTTTATTTTTTTCTTCGGAAAAGGAGACGCAATTCAGCCAACAAGGAAGAAAATGATTCATAAGGAGTTTTTTGGTTTGATTATTGCTAGTTTTACCGTAAAGAAATGAATATGAAAGGATTAATTTTTGTGCTATTGTGTTTTGGCTTCGGTTTGACGGCTTTGGCTCAAATTGAAACCACCACCAAAACGGTTCAATTTGAGAATGAGGAGACAACTTCGAAGAACGAAACCGGCATGGAATTCCCCGCTCTGGATCAACCCAGCCTTACCATTCCGAAGGAAGAAAGAGATCCAAAAACCAATATGTCCATGGGCGTCAATGAGCCTGAACCTTTCGATATGATGAAGGGTGACGGACTGCTTTTAAACGATAAAGGAAAAGCACCCAAGGCATTTACCCGAGATAAAGAACCCCTTCCCGAATACGGAAAAGATCAATATCTGGGGGAAATCAAGACCGGTGCTAAATTTGTGAGTGTGAAGTACCGCGACCATGAATATGTCGATGGCGATTTGATACGGGTATATGTCAATAAGGATATTGTGCAGTCCAGCGTTTACCTGGGATCAAGTTTTGCCGGCTTTACCCTTACACTCGAAGAGGGTTTGAATGAAATAGTATTTGAAGCCTTGAATCAAGGGTCATCGGGACCTAACACTGCCGAGCTGCACGTTTACGATGATAATGGCTTTATTGTTTCTGCCAAAGAATGGAACCTGTTAACCGGCAACAGGGCTACAATTAAAGTAATCAAGGAATAGATTCTTCTCAAAATTTTATTTCCCGTTTCGGAAAAACGGTCCGCTACATTTTTAAAATCTGGCACCCACGGTTGAGCGTACTAAATGGATTGCCAATTTTCCGAAGGCAATTTCAGAAAAACTTTACAAAAAACACTTTTGAGTTTTCTAAAAAATAGCTATCTTATAAAGAAAAATGGGAGGGAAGCGCTGAGAACGTTGCGATTAATCCTATCTTTACCAAATTAATTTTAAACTATAACTACTGAATGGCAGGATCACAAGAGACCTACGGAAAAAAAGAACGTGAAAAAAAGCGCTTAAAAAAGCAGGAAGAAAAACGTAAAAAGAAAGAAGAACGTAAATTGATGTCCAATAAAGGGGGAACCCTGGAAAGCATGTTGGTTTATGTTGACGAAAACGGACAATTTACAGACACTCCACCGGATCCGTCTTTAAAAGCGGAAATCGATCCGGAAGATATCATTTTAGGTATTCCAAAGAAAGAAGACTCAGAGCCGGAAGATCCCGTTCGTGAAGGAACTGTGGATTATTTTGATAGCTCCAAAGGTTTCGGTTTTATTATCGATGCCGAAAACAAAATGCGGTATTTCGTACACGTAAGTGGGACAATTGATGAAATCACCGAAGGAAATCGAGTAAGTTTTGAGTTGGAAAGAGGTCAAAAAGGAATGAATGCCGTACGAGTTAAAATAGTTAAGTAAAACTATGGCTACTTTCAAGGAGTTAGGAGTCCGTGACGATCTGGTCAAGGGCTTGAAAGAATTGGGAATAAAAACTCCAACCGAAATCCAGGCAACTGTAATTCCCATTTTGCTGGATTCCAAAACAGATTTAATAGGCTTAGCACAGACCGGAACGGGCAAAACCGCTGCTTTCGGACTTCCTATTTTGCAGCAAATTGATAGTACGAACCCTCGGGTACAGGCGCTGGTGTTAGCCCCTACGCGGGAACTGGTTCAGCAAATTCAAAAACAACTTTTTAAATTTACCAAATACGCAAACGAAAAGATCTTCGCCGAAGGTGTTTATGGCGGGGAGAAGATCGACAAGCAAATACACCGATTACAACGTACCACCCACATTATCGTGGCAACTCCCGGGCGTTTGATCGATCTAATGGACCGTAAGATCATCAACTTGAGTGGGGTGACAACCGTCGTGCTCGATGAAGCCGATGAAATGTTGAGTATGGGATTTAAAAAAGAGCTCACCACCATTTTAAGTAAAACCGGAACTCAAAAGAATACCTGGTTGTTTTCGGCCACGATGCCGGGAGAGATCAAAGAGATCATAAAAAACTATATGGCGGCCAATGCGCCTATGATCGAGGTCAATAAAAATGCCCTGGTGAATGCCAATATTTCGCATCAATATGTGACCACCCGTATACAGGACAAGGTGCATACACTGAAGAAACTGTTGGATGCAGCAGGGGAGGAACGCGGAATTATCTTCTGCAGGACCAAAGCCGGAACGCAAAACCTAACAACCGAATTAAAGGAAGAGGGTTATTCGGTGGGAGCACTGGAAGGGGATATGCAGCAAAAAGAACGGGATAAGGTGATGCGTGCCTTTAAGAACAAAAGTTTGCAGGTGCTGGTATCGACCGATGTCTCGGCACGGGGGATCGATGTAAGTAACCTCGGTTTTGTGATCCACCACCAATTGCCCGAGCATATGGAATATTATACCCATCGCAGCGGAAGAACCGCCAGAGCCGGAAATACGGGGAATTCGATCGCATTGGTCTTGCCCAGTGAAATACAGCGCATACACGAGATCGAAAAAGCGCTGGGAATCAAGTTTAAAGAAACGGTAGTATAGTTATGGCTGAAATGACCAACAATGATATTATGAAAAAACTTCGGGTAGCCTTAAAACTGCGAGATGATGATATTGTAAAGATTTGTTCGCTGGTCGATTTTGCTGTAACCAAAAGTGAGATAGGCGCCTTATACCGCAATCCGAATCACCCAAAGTACATGGAGTGCGGAGATCAATTTCTTCGGAATTTTTTAAACGGACTCATCATTCACCTGCGAGGTCCCATGCCTCCCAAAGCAGCGAAAAGACATCCAAAATAGGAAGATTAGATCAGGCTTTATTGTCAAGATAGTCTCCCAAATTATCGATGGCGCCTGTCCAGAACTGCTCGTAGAACTTCATCCATTTATTTACTTCCCATAGCGGTTTTGGGTCCGCAAAACAATAGCGCTCCCTTCCCTGGGTCTGAATGCGCACCAATCCGGCATCCTCCAGAGTTTTGATGTGTTTGGTCACTCCCTGCCGTGAAATGCTAAACTGACTCGAAATTTGGGTAATGGGCAAAGCCACTGCAGCCACAACCAAAGCATGAAAAATCTCACGCCGCGTTGGATCTGCAATGGCCTTTAACACCTTGGTTATCTTATCCTGCATAGACCTGTTCTTTGAGGTAGCTCTCTAATTGATCGACGCAGTTGGTCCATCCACCACTAAAACTGTTGAACATCTCAATTGCCGTCTCACCTCCATAGCCGGAGATTCCGGAATGTTCCAAATACAATTGGGTACCGGCATCGGTTTCCTGTAATTTCCAGGTAACCGTAGTCTCGACATTGGTTTTGGCCACGATCCAGGTGTAGACCAACGTATAAGGATCTGCCTGTTTCACTTCGCCTGTTATTTGTGTACAGCCATTTTCTTCGGAAGCAGTAAAGGTATATTGATACCCTTTTTCCGCTTTGAAGTCGGCTTTAATGAACCAGGTGGATAGTTCTTTAGCATTTGATATGGCATTCCATACTTTGCTAATGGGGTGGGGGAATAGGTGTTCTTTTGTGATCTGATCTTTCATAGTGTGTCCGATTTCGATTATTAAATGCAACTATATGGTTGCAAATATAGGACAATAATTTTAATACGCAACTTTTAGGTTGCTTATTTGTATTGCTTCGGAAGTTTTTAAACGGAAAGGGTAACCGATTTACACCATTAAAAGCCGGCCGGTAGGGGAGCGGTACCTGTTTCTGAATTTCCCATGTCGATAGACACCGTATTCAGCGATTTGGAAATAAACCCTCTTCGATATATGATTAAATTCATATACAAATCTATGGGGGTAGCTGCGAAAACACTGCCAAATCGGGTGTGAAATTCAGAATTATTCAGGAAAGCTCTTAGAAACCAGGTTTGTGTAGTGGTATTTTTATAGGCATATACCTGGTAGCCCTCAATATTGTCGTTACTAATGTTGCTATGCGCCATGACATCGGTGTCGTCACTACCCGGTTCCAAATAGTAAAATCCTTGTACGGCAACAATATATTTGTCGGTAGATATTTTGGTGTCATAATCTTGCAAACCATTTGTTGATAGTCCGCGGAAAACGAACTCTGCATAGTTAAGTGGGCCATACTTACTCACGTCGATATCGTATTGCACGATATCATCGACAGGGGACTTGATCAATAGTTTTGAATGGCGAATTTCGGTGACAGCACCGGGATCTTCGAGGTACACACTTCCTTCAACTATGGCTGTTCCATTGACATGCAGCATACTATCAGGAGAATTTGTGTTGATCCCTATTTGAGCGGAAGTCTGGTTAAAACACAACATAAGACCGGTAAGGAAAAGTATATTTTTCATAGGTTCAGTTTTATTCCAGGATGGGTATGGATGAGGCGTTTCCACTATTATTCCCTCCAAGATCGGTAACGATAGGAGTTAAATTTTTATAATAAGATTTGTCATAGATGACTAAGGTCACATAATAATTGACACTATCGCCTGGATCCAGATCTAAGCTTCTATTGCGAATTTCTAAATGCCAGGTGCCGCCGCTTGTGAAGGCACGGGCTATGAAATTTCCGATAGACTTGGTGGAACCTCCAACTACTTTTTTAATCGCATCACCGGTGTACCTGAAATTGGCAAGACCGATCACGTATTCATTTTCATCGTATTGAAGATCCAGATCGGTTATATTATCCAGAGAAATGTTGGTAAATTCATAGTTTATAATATTCACAGGAGCTACATTGAGAGCGTCTACATCCAATATCTTAAGTTCCCCCGGAGGATTTGAGTTGGTGTTACGGGCAATTAATTTGAATTCTTCGTCTACAGGGGAGACCGTTCCTAATTGATTCAGGTTAAAACTGTCTTGTACCAGCATGTTTCCTGCTACATGAAGATCGGCTTGCGGATTTGTCGTTCCAATCCCTATTTGTGCTTTTAGCAAAAAGCTCACAAATAATAGTGATAAGGTGATTATTTTCTTCATAATGGTGGGTTCTAGTCGATTATTGGGGCGATGGCAGTTCCTGTTGAAGCATTCACCATAGGAATATCAATAGTTCCAAATTGTTTGGACAGATCCTTTGAGAATATTAAGGTCTTTATGGTCCATGTACCAATTGCGGTAGGATCCAGGTTCGCAACCATTGGGTAATCTGCGATGATATGCCAGCTATTTCCTTTGATAAAGGTAGCCGTATAGGGTAAACTATAATTATCAACTGCATTGGCCGAGCTTGAGATATCCAATTCAACATCGTAAGAAGCAGAAATGGCAATCACTACATAGTCGTGCTTATCAATACCCGTATCAAAGTCTTTTACCCAATCCTCATCGGCGGTTCGTAATAATGTACTCCTGAATGTACCCGAGCGCCGCACCGGTAGGGTTACTCACATCCAGAGATTTTACATAATCATAATTATCCTGAATCAGAAAGGTAGAAGTATCCGAATCCAGCAGGGGATTTAAAGTGCCAATCTCCGTGGAAGTTGAGACGATCATATCGCCACCTACTTCCAACAGGCACGTGGAGTTTTGGTGTTGATCCCTACTTGAGAACATAAAGTGAGACTATGGACAAGTAGGAATGTGAACGGCAAAATAATTTTTAGAAAGGGGGCTTTCATGGTTATCAAATTTGGGTATTCAAATATAAAGGGTAAAGCAATACGCAATTGTTAAATTCGTTTTTGGATGTGTGCTATATATCGATAAATAAGTGCATTACGTCGATTAATATGCAAACACGTACAAAACACGTAGGAAAAATAATCAAAATAGGTAGGAAAAATTAACAAATTTGATGAGCTGTAGGACGTCACTATTTTGCAAAAATCGAATCGATTCCAACGACGTAACTCATTCAAAAACCGACACATAAAGTTGATGTATCAGTTTTTTTACGTTTAGGGTCGGAAGCTGTTTTTTAGCTTTTTTGCTGTAAGGTTTTTGCCACCTTTTCAACTTCGTCCAATACACGGAGTAAATTACCACTCCATAGCATTGCAATTTCTTCTTCGGAATAACCACGGCGAACCAATTCCAGGGTGACATTAAAGGTCTCGGAAGCATCGCTCCAGCCTTCGATACCACCGCCTCCGTCAAAATCGCTGCTGATGCCCACATGTTCGATCCCCATTTTGGAAACAAGGTAGTCGATATGATCTACAAAATCGGCCACATTAACGGCAGGAGGGAGGTCCTTCATAGTGGCGAGTTTTTTTTGCGCAAGGGTATCACCCTTCGATTCATTCTGTAATATAACCGCTGATCGATGGGCGGTAACAGTTCCAACCTCCTCCAGTTCACAATTTTCCACCCAATGAATCGCGATCTCTCTGGCGATTTGGGTTTCAATTTTAGCTCGCGCATTATTTTTTTCAGTCTTCAAATAACTTTTAAAGGCCACGGTTTGTACCACCCCGCCATTTTCCTTCATCCATTGCAGTTGTTCGTCGTCGAGATTCCGGGAGTGATCACAAAGCGCACGGGCCGAAGAGTGGGAAGCGATTATGGGTGCTTTGGTCAACTCGATCATTTGCCGCATGGACTCTTTGGAAGGGTGGGACACATCGATCATCATGCCCCATGTATTCATTTCAACTAGTACTTCCTTCCCCAGATCGCTCAAGCCGTTATGCAGCCAAATAGTTGTCTTCTTCCCCGGTATTACTGTCACACAATTGACTGTGTCCATTATGCGCCAGAGACATATAACGACCACCCAGGTCGTAAAATTTCTTGACGTTGGCAATATCCTTCCCCAACGGGATAACCGTTTTCGATACCGATCATCGCCACTTTTTTTCCTTCCGAATGGATACGCCGCACATCGGCCGAGGTTGTAGCCAGTTCGATCTCGTTGGGCGCATAGACCTCCACCAGATTGTGGATGGCTTCAAACTTGGACATAGCATTTTCTAAGGCATCGGCATAGCCACTTTCGGTAAGGGAATCCTGACCGGTATAAACGATAAACCAGGCCACGTCCAGGCCGCCCCGTTTCATTTTTGGCAAGGTCACCTGACTTTCAAGTTCTTGTGTATAATTGACCGTATCGGTAAAGTTTTTGATACTGATATCGCAATGGGTATCGAGGGTGATCACCCGTTCGTGAATTTCTTTGGCTTTGGCCAGCAGGGCTTCTTCGGTCATGGGTTTATCGGTATTGCAGGCAAAAAGCACAGTGGCGCATGCACCCCATATCAATAAATGTTTCATGGAAACTGGTTTTGATGATTGTAAATTCGTTCATAAAAAAGCCCCCTTGATAGAGGTCTACAGGGGGTAAATTACAAAAATTTTAAACAGAAAAAGAGCCTTACTTCAGAGTGGCTTCCGAAATAAGTAGCGGATAGGCTTCCCGGGTTTGTTGTAATTCCTTTTGAGAAAGTAATGCGATCTCTTTTCCGAAGGTATTCTTAACAAAGGTTTCCCGCAGTTCATAGTAAGCAGCGGTGAGTTCCACCTGTATTGCAATAAAGTCCTTATAGGAAGACTCCCGGTCCGAAGTAAGTGAAATGATCGCCTTCTGGGGATGGTCGGAGGCATCGTTAAAACCATTTCCGTGGCAGTACTCACAGGATCTATCGCCATTGTTATCTATGAATTCGATAAGCATATCCTTGAGATCGATGAATTGTGACGGTTTATTGTTGACAAGGAGTTCGCTATTTTTATTGAGGGAGATCCGCAGTATATTCCGTTCGTGGGCTGCCTCCATACAAGGTGGCTCCTTACATTTCCTCGGAAGTTTTCGGGCGATCCCCTGGTCATTGGGAATGGTGGTGGACACTAAAAAGAAGATGAGTAATAGAAAGGCGATATCGGCCATACTTCCTGCATTTACTTCGGGAGTGGATCTGTAATTTCTCATACGTCAATGGTTTATGGATACCGGGAACGTATCAAGAAAAATGCCAGAAAGGCACGAGCATAAAGAAAACCGCTTCCTATCGAACGATACAGAAGCGGTTTGTTTAAGATATAGTTAAGTAATTTTTACTCCTGCTTGGGCTTGACATCCCCTTCCTCTTCCAGTCGCATGATGAGGTCGTCATACGATTCAATATGAATATACATTTTACCATCCAGCATGACCACCGGGTTTTTCATTTCCGCCAAGGGTATTGAAGCTCCGATAAAGGATTTTTCAAGTTGGGTTCGAACGCCTTCATTTTCAGCAACCACATACGATTTATAACGATACGGACTTCTATTCAGCGGGTTGATGATGGTATCACAGGTTTCACACTTCTCGGTGATATACAGCGTAATGTTCTTTTTGGGATCGATCTTGATCTTTTTATATTCCTTCCGAATAGAACGTCGCGACAGACTATCGGTCACATCGAGCGTATAGGTGTATACGGGTTGTTTTCCACGTTCGATCACCAAACTTATGAGATTTACTTTGGAAGTGGCCGGAACCCTCACTTTTCTGGGAACGCCCTTTCGCTGCCGAAAGCCAGTGCCTTCGACGGTAATAGCGACGTCAAAATCCTGAAGATTTTCATTGACAACGTTCAGGAACAGGCGATTCGATTTTCGCTCTTCTTCAATGGTGAGGGGCCTTTCCTGGGCGAAGGAAAGTGCAGTAAAAGCAAGTAAGGCTGCGAGGGTAAGGAATAGATTCTTATGCATGTTTAGGGTTTTATTGGCGGCAATATAGCAATTATTTGAGAATTGACAGAAATCACCTACCACCGAAAACCTCATAATTTTCACCTCTTTTCTATGAGAATTGGGCTATTGGGTCTCATTTTATAAAGGGCGACCTCCTTTTTTTATCACATTACGGGCTGTTAAAGAACTATGCCTTATTTTTAGGAAACAAAAGCGAAACAAAACATTCATCATGAAATACATTCCGCTCTTTTTATTGATAGCCTTGCTGTTCCCAGTGACCTTGTCGGCTCAAAAATTTACAAGTCACGAAAAGCAATACCTGCACAATGAAAGCGAAGACGATCCTTATGTCTACGTGGACAGAAATATGATGCCTAAAAGTCCGGCCTATAACGTGCGTACTTCGTCCTATTTCACCACTCAGGTGAACGTGGACTCAAATGGCGATAATATCGTGGGAGATGCCGCCAATGAGCCTTCCCTGGCCGTCGACCCCACCAATAACGACCGCATTGTGATCGGCTGGCGTCAATTTGATATGATAAGCAGTAATTTTAGACAAGCGGGCTATGCATATTCCACCAGTGGAGGAGGAGCGTTCACCTTCCCGGGACCCATCAACCCCGGCATATTTCGATCGGATCCGGTGTTGGATTTTGACGGAGAAGGCAATTTTTACTATAATAGCCTAAGAAGTAGTTTTGCCTGCGATGTCTATAAGATCGAGGACGGAGGCACCGTGTGGAACGGCCCGTTTCCGGCCAATGGAGGTGATAAGCAGTGGATGCGCATAGACCGCACCAACGGCATCGGTGCCCGTAATAATTATTCCAATTGGAACGAAAGCTTTACCACCTGTTCACCGGGCTATTTTACCCGCTCTACCGATGGAAGTGAAACCTTTGAAGCATGTTTAGAGATCGATGAGAGTCCGAAATGGGGAACCTTAGCGGTCGATGCCAACGGAGACCTTTATGTTGTTGGGATTAGTAATAACGGTACCGGATTCGTACTTGTTAAATCCACAGCTGTCAAGGATCCTGATCTAACGGTGATCAACATCTGGGATTCGGTGACAGTTGTGGATCTGGATGGTGATCTGGGTATTGGAATGCCTATTAATCCGCAGGGGCTGGTAGGACAGGCCTGGGTAGACGTAGACTTGAATAATGATAATATTTATGTTTTGGCCTCTGTGGACAGATTTTCTAATGATGATCCAGCCGATGTGATGTTCGCCAAGAGTACGGATGGAGGAGTGACTTTCGATCCACCTGTCAAGTTGAATACCGACACGGGAGCCGAGGCCTACCAGTGGTTTGGAACCATGAGCGTGGCGCCCAACGGACGAATAGATGTGGTCTGGCTGGATACACGCGATGCTTCCGGGGGTACTTTTGACAGCGTTTTGTATTATACTTTTTCTGAAGACCTGGGTGCGACCTGGACCCCCAATGAGCCCATTAGTGAGCCCTTTGACCCAACCATTGGGTATCCACAACAGCAAAAGATGGGCGATTATTTTGACATGAAAAGCGACAACGAATTTGCCCATGTCGCCTGGGCGAATACCCTGAACGGCGGACAAGATGTCTATTATACCCGTATTACGCCGAACTTATTAGGAATCAATGATGTGGCGACCACCCATTTTGGAGCTACGGTTTCTCCCAACCCCTTTTCAGAAACAACTACCATCGAGTTTGCGATGGAGAGTGATGCCCATACCACCGTTGTCATTTATGATGTATTGGGCCGAAAAGTTACGACCTTACTGGATGAGAGGGTGTCCGGAAATCAGCGTATTGCCTGGGACGGCAGTGGTGATAACGGCGCTTCCCTGAATGCGGGCTTGTATTTTGTAACGATCACTTCCGAAGGGAAAAAGGCTACGTTAAAGGTGATAAAGCGGTAATTGGGTTTACTATTCGAACCTCCAGGCGACAAACCGACTTTTTTTGTTGCCCTGCTCCATGGTGACGGTTTGATGGATGGCCTTTAGCTTGTCCAGTTGTTTATAGATGTTTGCCAGATTTTCTTTTTTGGAGACCAAAGTGGTAAACCAGCCCACCTGCTGCTTAAAAGCGACACTTTGCTTGATCATTCTCTTAATAAACAACGCTTCCCCGCCATTGCACCATAGTTCGTTGGCCTGCCCGCCAAAGTTTTGTACGATCTCCTTTTTTGTCTGATGGTTGCTCGCCAGATTCTTGAGTTTTCGCAGCGTTCCTTTAGTGGCCTCCTCTGCGGAAGGGTGGAAGGGCGGATTGCACATCGTAAAGTGGAAATAATCGGCTTCGGTGATAATGCCCTCAAAGATATGAGCGTTGTTGGTTTGGTGTTTGATCGTTATTTTATTCTGAAGGCTTGGCGTAGCTGCGACATTCGCTTTAGCCGAAGCAACTGCCTGCGGGTCGATATCGACCCCGGTCATTTGCCAGCCGTAGATCTGTGCGCCTAAGATGGGATAGATACCATTGGCACCTACACCAATATCCAGGCCTTTGCAATTTTTTTCTGAACCGAATTTTTCTGAAAGTAGATCGGCCAGGTGGTGGATATAGTCGGCTCTTCCCGGAACAGGAGGGCAGAGGTAGCCCGGGGGAAGCGTATAGGCTTCCAGCCCATAGTGCGCTTTTAACAAGGCGGTATTGAGCGCTATAACAGCCTCGGGCACCGCAAAATCGATGGTGGTGGTGTCAAAGTCATTGACAAACACAAAATGGGCCAACGGCGGATGAGCCGCTTGCAGCGTTTTAAAATTATAGGGATGGTTATGAAGATTGTTGGGATGCACAGGTGTCGTTTGAGCGGCAAAGGTACGATTACTTCCCCGCTTTTAACCCCTAACTCCTAACCACTCACTACTCACCACTCACTATTCACTATTTTTACTATCTTTGTTATGGACAATCGCTTTAGGGTAGTTCAGATGACAATTTCGCAGGCGATGGATGCCATCATGAAACCCGCTCAAGATCTAATTAGTAAACCCGTATCTGAAGAGATCATTAAATTACTACCAGGCGTTTTACAATCTGATTTTGATTTGCTAAAAGAAAACGGGAAAGAAAACCAAAAACCAAAGGTTGAACCCTTCTTATTAAGCCTCATCTGCGAGCGTCTTAATGAAAAACGTATTGAAAAGGGATTAAAGACTGAAAAGAAATTAACCTCTATCACCTCTCAATTGGTTTCTGAATTTAATGTCTCTGAGGTCATCAATTCGTTTTATAATGAAACTATTGGAAATTATGAAGAAAATGTAGCAGAGGCCATAGAAGACATGCTATTGACAGAAGGTGGTTTACGGAAACTTCAGGTTTTGAGTGAAATGCAACTGAATCGCCACATATCCAACCAGGAGATCGAAGAGTTGGTAAACGCCCGTATAATACGGAGAGTAGATAGAGAAAGCGTGACCTATGTGGAATTGATACATGACGTTTTGGCCCCGGTCATCAAAAAGAAACGGGATAAACGTATTGAAGAAAACAAAGAACGTCAGCGGCGCGACGATCTACGTCAGGCGCGATTAAACCATCTCAAGGGAGTTAAAAATGTAGGCATTTTAGTATTCGTGGTTGTGATTGGATTAATTTACTTGGCAAATAGAAATGAATTGTTCGTATTTGAATCGCAATTGAATGATAAAACTAACATCCTTAAAGCTCGAATTGAGGTTGGAGATATATTAGAAAGTGCATTAAAGAAACAGCGAAGTCATCCAACGGAGAGTTACAGATATGTGTCTCCTTATAAATCGAAAAAGAAGGTTCAAGAGTGGTTAGATAGTAAGGAAATTAAGAGCGTGGATAGCGTGTCAAATTTCAAATTGGTGACGACTCTCAGAGAGTCACTGGAAGCTGACTTCTCATTTCGACCTTTCTATTTAAAAAAGATTGATTTGCCCTCGTATATAAACAAACGGCATATAAAAAGCACTAAGACCCGTACTTTGAACGATAGCGCTAATGAGCTTTTGTTATTCGTTCAGACCCAAAACTTTTTGCTCTCAACGAAAGTAAAAATAAGCAACACGAACAATACCCAGAAATGGGATACAATCCACAATCAAATAGGGTCCTACAAGCCTTATTATGCCGACTCAACTAAAACAAAAGTACGAGTGCTCTATTCGGATAAAGACGGACTATACGATACAGATTCAGAATTTCAGTCTCTTGTAACGAAGAATTGCGATAGCTCTTTTCAAAAGCTTAGGAATATCGAACATATGGGCGGGACCAATTTTGTGGCACTTTCGAATGATAATAAGAATATTGTACGATTTGATATTTCAAAAGACAGCATTGTGGCGGACACATTGAAGTCCACCACCACCTTTGTGAAATTTATTAAAAAAATATCTGCTACGGAAATTGTTTATATCGCCGAATTTAAGAGAAAACCTCATTTAGTTAAAATGAATATTGCCGATCAATCTAAAACTGTGAAATTAGATTTATCCACTTTGAAAATAAATAATGTTTACGATGTCAAGGCTTTCAACATCGATAAGGAGAGGAAGCGCCTTATTATAGCCAGTAATAATAAAGTATTTGTTTTTAATTATAGCGATAATGAACTAGTGAAGATCGTTACGATTGAGACACATCACCGACAAATGATCAACTCAATTGAAAGTTATAAAAATCAAATAATGATTGGAAGTCGAGACAAAACGGTAAGTATCTATCGTGATGAAGAGTATGAAAATAATTATATATTTTCAAAAGAGTTAATCGATCACAGTGCCACCGTATTAAATGTTTCTTTTTATGATAAAGGAAATATTGGCATCACATCTGGTGAGGACGGAAAAATTAATTTCTGGAATCTTAAGCCTATTGAAAAAGGGTCATTGGATTTTAAGGAGCACTACGGCGGTCGACCCATAAAGCTAAAATTCAACCCAACTGACCACAGGTTATACGTGGGAGTCTCATTTAAAGATAGTGGTCTAAAAAATTACGTGATGAGTTTTAATAGTGAATTCGAAATGGACTCGAAGGAAACTCTGACGACAATTATTAAACCGAAATCGCGATACAACTATCTTTCAAATTTTGATTTTATCAATTCTTCGAAGTCTGTTGGGGTGTATTATGAGAATCAATTTCAAGTTGCTTCGAAAAATCCATCAGAAATCCGTACAATCTCAGAAATAACTGAAGGAAAAGTAATCGATTTAAAAATAAGGGACGAGCGGATGGTTGTTGCCCAGGATAAGAAACTTTTATTTTATAAAAATGCAAATGATAAAATTGCTAGTTTGCAACGTGAATTTCCAGAAGCTAATTTTAATTCTATCGACATTCATCCCACTATGAATTTGGCTTTAGCTTCCTCCGATAATGGCAAACTCTATTTGTGGTACATAGCAGATAATACTTTTACTGAATTAAATGAACATGAAGATCAAGTAATGGATGCCTGTTTTTCAAGGGATGGAGAATTTATAGTATCCGGTTCCTGGGACACTACAGTAATTGTTTGGCGTAAACAAGAAGGTTCTACTCAATACAAACCAATTCAGATAATTGAGGGACATACTGATGATGTTAACGATGTGGAAATAAGTGATAGCGGTTTAGTTGCGTCCGCAGGAATGGGTGAAGATAAGAGAGTATTGCTACATCAAATCAAGATTGGCGAAGATAGTAATGTGACGATAGAACCAATGACCAGTTTAATTCGTCATGATTGGGGGATAAGATCGATCGCTTTTAATGAAAAGGATACATTATTATATTCTGCAGATGGAAATGGAATTGTAAAAATGTGGAAATACATGGAATTCGATACGATTATTGAAGAACGCACTGCCAACTGGAACTTGAAAATTCTTGAATAGCTGGATTATGCCAAACATGCATCCCCAAAAAAAATGAAAAACCCCCTTCAGCTATTCCTTGTCTTCCTATTGCTAAGCTCTTGTATACATTCACAACAAACAACAACCGCATTTCACCCCATCGTTTTAAAGGCTAAGGAAACCTCCTTATATGCAGACCGGGTGGATTGGGAGGAAGTGAATTCCCGGTTTGTAGCCCTTACCCAAGGAAAGGAAACCGTGACCGATCTAAAACCCGGATTGCAATATTTGATCAATAGTCTGGGGGATAAGCATGCTACGTTTCGGTCGGCGAAAGATCATTCTATTATTGTAAGCTATACGGGTGAAATTAAGGAGCAGGACAATCGGGATGGGGCGTTTGTAAATAGCGTGATCAATGATCTGTCGGCCCAGTTTTCCTACCAATTGTTGGAGGAGGGCGTCGGTTACTTAAAAGTGGTTGCGATAGGCCAGGGCGTTGTCAAAGAGCAGGCGGATGCGATCCGGCAGGGGCTACTCGACCTCAAAGCCAAAGGGGTGGATAAATGGATCCTGGACCTGCGGTTTAACGGAGGCGGGAATATGGAGCCCATGCTCTCCGGCCTGGCACCTTTGCTGGGAGAAGGGTTTATTGGGGGAGCCATCAACAACCGCGATGAGATATGGGAATACACGATCGAGAACGGACAATTTTATAATTTCGGAAGGCTGGCTTGCGAAATGACCGATCTCCCTAAAATAGCGCCCAATGAAAAAGTAGCTGTATTGCTAAGCAGATATACCATCAGTTCGGGTGAAACGGTGGCAGTGGCCTTTAAAGGCAGGGAGCACACCCGTTTTATAGGCGAAGAAACCGCAGGCTATACCACGGGAAACGGCTATGACCAGGTAAGTGACGACCTCATCATGCTCATCTCCCAGAATATTTTTATCGATCGGAATAAGGTTATCTATGACAAAAAAGTGGGCGTAGATGAATATATCGAGTTTCAACATATTGTTGCGATGGAGGAGGATTTGCAGGTTCGAAAAGCCGTCGAATGGTTGAGGAATTAATGAACCAAGAGTCAAGAACCAAGAATCAGGAATCAAGAATCAAGAATCATAGAATATGGAGTATGGAGTATAGAGTATGGAATATCTCATATCTCATATCTAATATCTCATATCGTACATCGTACATCTCATATCGTACATCGTATATCGTATATCGTATATCGTACATCGTATATCGTATATCGAATATTGAGTATAGAATGAACTAATTCGATAAAATAATTTGCTTATGTCCTGATATTTAGTAACTTTGTATTTCAAAGTACTTTTTATCTAATGATCTAATGATCTAATGATCTAATGATCCAATGATCCAATGATCTAATAATCCAATAATCCAGCTGGCCATGAAAAACAACAGACTTAAAATTCTAATAGGGGCAGTGGTCCTGATATTACTTGTTCCACTTATTGCAATGCAATTCACCGACGAAGTAACCTGGGATATTGGCGATTTCGCAGTCGCGGCGGTGTTGTTGTTTGGTACTGTGTTGGTTATTGAATTAGTACTTCGGAAGGTTCGCAGCTCGAAATATCGTATCGTACTTTGCGTAGCGATCCTGGCCGTACTCCTCCTCGTTTGGGCCGAACTGGCCGTTGGGATCTTCGGGACTCCTTTTGCGGGAAGTTAGGCGCATTCTTGAAAATCCTCGAGTACTATAAATGACGAACTATTGAGTGTGGAGCTGGAATAATAAAACACTAATTGATTGTAAAAGGTTGTTCACATGGCATCAGATAAATATATATACATAGGTTATTCAAAACAGGATGCTGTTGTTGTCGATATGCTTTCTTCCGCACTTCAAAAGGAAGGACTCAAAGTTTGGCGGGATGTGGAACAAATCTCTGCCGGTACCAATTGGTCTGATGCTCTAAAGAAAGGAGTAAGCGAGGCTTCCGCATTTATTTACATAGGAAGTAAACACTCTATGCGTTCTTCGAACATAACCTTTGAATTTGGCCAATTTTTTGGCAGTGGTGGTCGTGACAAGCCCATTATTCCGATCATGATCGATGATACTCATATTAGCGACATGCATCCTACCATCAATGTATACCATGCGTTGCATTTAAGTCGTGGTATTGATAATGTAATAGATACAATTGTCGAAAGGCTTAATTGGGACGTAACTCCTGCTGAGCCTGTGGAACCGAAAGCCAATCAATCCAAGGGGTATGTCTTTATTAGTTACGCTGAAGAAGACACAGATTTCGTCTTAGAACTCAAGAAGTTCATGAAGGAATATGGTTATGGTTACTGGGACTACGATGAAAGTGACCGGGACTATCATTCCCAATTATTTCTTGAATTAGAAGGTGTCATTACCGAGGCTGCGGCCACACTTACTATTTTATCGGAGGATTGGAAGAAATCTCCATGGACAGTTAAAGAGTACTTTTTTTCAGAAGCGATTGGAATCCCTGTTTTTCTGCTTCGCGCGAAAGAAATAGGCCCTACACTGGCAATTGCCGGTATCCCGTATATTGATTTTGTACCTGATGTATCAGCTGGGTTTACGAAACTGAAAAAGGAATTGATCCGGAAAAAATTGTAAAATACTTTGAAATGGAGTTCCAATATTAGAATTAGGAGTTAGGAGTTAGGAATGTCTCATATCTAATATCGTAATTCCAATGAATTAATGAATTAATGAAGCAATACACTAAAATCCATCAACCATCAACCATCAACCATCAACCAACAACTAACAATCAATAATTAGGCGTTTGGCGTTACTTTCTTTGAGTTCGCATGATATTTATCATTCCTGTCAGTCCGCAGCTTTTTTATATTAGCTGATAACAATGCATACGTACCAACAGACGAATCACGAACTCACCAAAATTTCACTATGAATATCAAAGTAAAGGACCTGATGGTAGAATCGGTCATCACCACCATGCCCCATAATTCGGTGGGTCAGGCTCAAAAGATAATGGCCGATAATAATATAAGATCGATTCCGGTAGTGGATAGCGAGTTGAACCTTTTGGGGATCGTAACAGCCACCGATATGTTAAAGGATATTTCTGAAACTACTCAGCTACGAGAAGTAATGACCACCAAAGTGTATACCATTCCGGCCTACTCCGATGTGCATAAGGCTGCACGGGTCATGCGAAAACACGGCATCAATCATCTGATCGTCTCCGATGAACAAAAAATTGTTGGCGTCTTAAGTTCCCACGATCTGTTGCGATTGGTGGAAGACCATCGTTTTGTAATGAAAAACGGCCCAACGCCCTCTAATAAAAAGGGGAGTAGGAATTAGTGATTAGTGATTAGGGAATAAGGCATACCATCTTACAGCCTGTTTTAGGCCGGGATGTAATTAGCATAAAAACTTCACAAACTACTCTTTAATGATCTGGCCATAGGTGACCAGGGCATCACTGGAATAGATATAATAGAAATAGGTGCCGTTGGGGAAATCTGACAAATCCAAGGAAAGATCCAAAGGCTGCACCTTTTTCCCGAAGTTGGCGAACTCCTTCATGAGCCTTCCCTCTTCGTTGTACAGTTTTATCTGTACTTCCGATTCGTCCATGATGGTAACAGACATTATAGACACCTGTCCCTGAGTAGGATTGGGGTAGGCGATCAAGTCTATGCTCGCATCAAATTCACCTTTGTTCAAGGTGGTGGCATCGGGTTTCAGTAATTCATCTGCTTCCTGGGCTAAACATGGATTGCTGAGGAGGCATACAGCAATAACACAGTAGGTTAAATAACGCATTTGGGGGGGTTTAGAGCTGAAATGTAGGAAAAAACATTCAAAGAAACGATTAAAAGTTAAATAAATCGATAAAGTGCATTAATATTTGAATGTCGCCCGCTACCTCCTGGACGGCTCTGGGATTTGTAATTCCAATGACCAGCGGGCACACAGCTTTTGAGCAATTTTTCGATTGAATCGGGGGGTACTTCCGTCTTTTGGAGCAGGCAATTCGAACAAAAATGCTAAATTTCGTAATAAAGTGGCCCGGTTTGCGTCTTATCTGGAAACTAAAATTTCTATAGTATGAACACACGACTCCTTTTACTCTGCACGATTGTTTTTTTATTTCAATCTGAACTCTTTTCTCAGGAATATACGATTGATTCTGGTCACAGCGCGGTTCTTATGAAGGTACAACGGTTCGGGGTGGTTCATGTGGTTGGGAGATTTGGAGATGTAGCAGGATCCCTAACCTATGACCCTAAAGACCTTTCTAAAACCGGAGTGGAGATTCAGGTGCAGGTGGATAGCTATTCAGCTAACAATCCCGGAGGTGAAGAATCGGCCAGAGGCCCGGCCTTCCTGGATGCTGCCAATCATCCGGTGTTGAGTTTTTCACTTACAAAAACCCTTCAAAAAGAGGATAAAACCATTTTGGTGGGTGACTTGAGCATACATGGGGTGACCCGGGAAGTGGAATTTCCGGCCACCTTTACAGGACCGGCCACCGATTTGCCCACCCGCAAGCAATCCATTGCCCTGAGTGGCATCATGGTGATCAACCGATTGGATTACGGAGTTGGACCGGATCGAAATTTACCCGATGGTACCGAGATCATCGGAAACCGCGTGGAGATCACGCTGGAAATTCTGGGAATTGCCAAGGATTGAATCCGGTTGGTGATTACTTCTGTTTAATGAGCTTGAGCTGCCCCTGCCCATAATCCGATTTCAGTGAGATCACATACAATCCGTTGGCCAGCGCATCGCTAAGCTCAAATTTGAATTCATTTCTGCCTTGTGAAAGATCTAATTTTTCTTCGGAAACAGGTCGGCCATTTACGTCCCAAATGCCCAGAGTGGCTTGTGTGGGGCGGCTGGTTTCAATACTTAAATTGAAGTATTTCTGAACGGGATTGGGATAGGCGGTTAGCTTGATAGTTCTGATCTCCGGAAATGGAAATAGTTCGACGGCCAGTGCTCCCCGCGGTTCCGCGACAAATACATTCTCCTGAAGCGTTTCGATGATGGTATTTCGAAGGATGACTTCGGAAAGGGTTGTGCTTTTTATTTCGTTTATTTCGTCGGCGGTGAAAGCGGGGTCATTTTCATAATAGTATCGATCGCCGTCCCTTAAAATCTCGAACTGCATTTTCAGTATTCTATCCAAACCTTCCCCTATGATGCTGTTTGACAGATGATCTTCACTCATAAATCCAATCCATGGGTCGACATCGTCAATATCACCATAAACGGCATCCAATTTATCCTGTAATTCCACATTGGAGGTCAAACTGGTAAAATTGGAATGACGGGCGAGTTGGAGATCCTCCCGTATGGTATTGTAATCGGGTAATCCGCGTTCCCGCGCACGCGCCAGGTTTACAGAAAGTAAGTCTATCCCCCCGGCACCCGGAGGTCCGAAGAGAAAATTACGAATATCATCCATGATCAACGGGTCCACCAGTTGATGTTCCTGTGCTGCCAAGCCTCTGAAAAAGGGCTCTATTCCACCTTCATTTTTAATGATTAACGGATTGAAGAAACCGTCTCTTAGGTCCAGCGCTCCAAAGGACCAATCGCTGCCATCCTCTTCATAACGAACCAAACGCCCGTTGATCATCGTATGGCCAAATCGATATGCTGCCGCCGAAAATGTATTCAGTATATCGGAGCGAACCCGACCGTCGTACCCTGAATAGGGGGTCAAAGTGATCCCGATATTGGGCAGGAATTCCTCATAAGTAACGGTCTGAATCAAAGCGCCAACAATTTTTCGCGCTCGCTGAAAAAGTTCCTCATCGCTCCAATTGGGGTGAGCGATCGCCAATTCATCACACAATCTGTTGTGTTCCCGCACCCAGAGCGTATGAAAGCAGGTAAGTCCGGGTTGTTCGTTGATACGTATGTCACCGCCTACGAAAAACTTTTCAGGTATCGGAAAACCATCCAGCACCATAAAAGGCGCATCGGGATCAATGGCACTGTCGAATTCGCCATCGATAGTATTCCAGGGTAGCAAGCCGCCATTGGAGGTTTTTAACTTTCCACCCACTTGGGTTCGCAGCCAATCGGCTCTTTGGGCATCACTTCCATACACTCCCGAAGCATCGATAAAACTGGTAATCTCATTAATGTGCTTTCTGGGGTTTCCAGGTCCGGTGCCCGTGTTGGGATCGGAAAGGGATCGAAACATACGAATGGCCATAGATCCGGTACAATTGGGATCGAAAAGGGGTTCACATTCCGGAACGGGAATGTCGTTATTTTCTGAAAAGTTATCGTCGTTCAGGTTAACATCATGGTCGATAAATTGTCCCCAACCCCAAATAAAATCACTTAGTTCCAGCTCGTTGGCGATAAATTCGGTTTGACTGCCAATCACGTTGCTGATCACTCTCGGATTTTCACGCCCCACGCCGCCAGGTTCACTAACGAGATCGGCAAAACCATTGGTTACCAGATTTCTGAACGCTTTTTTTGCTGCTCCCCATTCCGTATTGTTCACATTGTTTCCGGTTCCATCATAGCTTCTATTTACCTGCGCAGCACCTTGAAAAACAAGGCTTACCATTAAAACGAAAAGTATTTTTTTCATGAATTCATGTACATTGATTGGTTGGTGTGAATATAAAACTATTCAGTCAAAAAATACAAAACTCACGTAAAAAATTACCCGGGTATTAATCTTTTTTTTCCTTTTTATAGGCATGCAAAACTTCTTCCGGGAATGGGAAAATAATGGTTGAATTTTTCTCTGCGGCGATATTTGAAAGGGTTTGGTAGAGCCGTAATTTAATAGCAGACGGAGACTGATCGATCAATTTACCCGCTTCCAGTAATTTCCCGGCCGCTTGCTCTTCGGCCAGCGCTAGAATGATACGCGCTCGTCTGGATCGTTCCGCTTCGGCCTGATTTGCCATCATGCGTCGCATATTTTCAGGTAATTGAATGTCTTTGATCTTTACATCGTTGATCTCGATACCCCATTCTCTGGTTTCCTGTTCCACGATGCTTTTAATATTCTTGCCCATCTCTTCCCTTTTGGACAGGATGGTGTCCAGCTCCACCTTTCCGCAGACATCCCGCAACGCCGCTTGGGACAACTGAGTGATCGCAAATTTGAACTCTTCCACTTCCAAAACCGCCTTTTCGGGGTTGTTGATCTTAAAGAACACTACCCCGTCAATGCTACAGGGAACGTTGTCTTCGGTCATGACTTCCTGGGAAACAATATTGATGGTGATCACCCTTATATCGACTACCTGTATGGTTTCCACGAGGGGAATGATCCAACGAAAGCCCGGTTGAAGCGTCTTGATATACTTACCGAACCTGAATTTTAAGGCGCGCTTATATTCAAATATGATTCTAATTCCGGAGAGTAAAAACACTACAAAAATGATACTGAGTATTACAAATTGATTCATGGTACTATGTGTTATGTTAATCGTTGGTCATACTGAAACAGATCTTAACAGATGAAGCGCACGGTTAGCGCAACCTCTATTTGTCCTTACATTTAATAGCCTGAAAATTAATGAACAGTTGTTTATTTCAGGCTAGGAGGGAGCCTCTTAAAGTTACGAAATTATTAGGGATTTTTAGGAACTTATCAGATTCTTTGTTTGATAACGGTTTGGACTCCTTGAGGAACTAAGGAAGATATGAGTTAACAGCATAGGATTGGGCTCGAATAAAAAATCCCTTACTTGAGCTAGTAAGGGATTTCATCGAAACTTAACTTTGGGATGCGGACTATCTGTGAATGGCATAACTGCTGGCTTTTGCAAATTCTTCTAGCTTTTCATTCCACTTACTCAGTTTCTTGCTCCAAAAATCTTTTAAATTTTTCATGACTTGAATTTTTTAAGGTTATTACTCATTATTACGTTCGTTTGTACTTCTTGGACACTAAACCAGGTCTATAGTTTAGTTAAAGGGTATATCAGAACGTGTTCTCTTACCTATTTTCAACAAGCGTGCCATGTGAGAATCCCGGAGAGTGAGCGGTTTTTAACCTCTTGAAAAACAATTAATTAAAAACGTATTTTTTTTCTGAAGAGGGGTTTCAGATATCTGGATACGAAACGACCTAAAAGATTTTAAGTGTTATTTCAGCCCTAAAAATCGCACGCTAGAGGCAGAACCGTCCCTTGATTTTAAACATTTTTACCTTTTGTGGGGGGCGATAAATGGAGTTACTTTATTTTAACCTACCTTTGTAATGTAAAATAGGTCGATTGCCTTCTTTTGTTTTCGTCTTCACCGATGTAAGTAATTTTCGCCATCTTCAATATTCTATAGCAATAATGCAATAACAATTTATTAGCTAAAGCAGCGAATAACCTTGAACAAAATTCATTGTTATTCCTGACACAGGTGAATTTTCATAGTGGATATTCAATTAGTTTCGTTAAAGTTCCCCCCGCTTTTGGTCAATACCATGAGTAACAAGATCTTACATACTGGTTTCTCTCCCTTTATGATCCGAAAAAGCGATAAAACTTAAATACGGCTCTCATCAAAAATCCAACATTTTCCAGAAAAAAGAAATCCGACTTCTCAAAGACGTTACGCAATCGTGTAAATGAGTACTTTAAAACCACAGGAGAAAGCAGAAAGGCAAATAAAAGTATGGTTTTCAAAACAGTGATCATGCTGTCTCTGTTTTTTGGTCCCTTGATCCTAATTAGCACCGGAACGGTATCCAGTACGCTATTACTCTTTGCACTCTATGTTACCGCCGGCCTGGGAATGACCGGAATTGGAATGGGGATCATGCACGATGCCATTCATGGGTCCTATTCGAATAAACCCCGGATCAATAAACTCATGGGGTACACCTTTAACCTTATTGGTGCCAATGCGACCGTATGGAGAATACAGCATAACGTTTTACACCATACCTACACCAACATCGAGCATGCCGATGACGATCTGAACTCACCGTTCTTTCTAAGATTTTCACCTCATGCCAAGAAGTATTGGGTACATCAGTTTCAGCATTTATACATTTGGTTTTTTTACGGCTTGGCAACGATCTCCTGGGTTACGACCAAGGATTTTGTGAGGCTCAACCGCTATAAGAATATGGGTTTTCTAAGTGAAAAGAATGAATATAGAAACACCCTTCTCGCCATGATCGCATGGAAGCTATTTTATTATTCGTATGCCCTGGTGCTTCCTCTGGTTATGGCTCCACAGGCCTGGTGGGTGATCGTACTGGCGTTTTTAAGCATGCATTTTGTGACCGGATTATTTATAAGTACAGTTTTTCAGGTCGCGCACATTATGCCCGACGTAGATTTCCCGCTTCCCGATACCAACGGCCTAATTGCCGATGATTGGCATACCCATCAGTTTGCAACCACTAGCAATTTCTCTCCTAAAAGCCCTATTTTTTCCTGGTTTATTGGAGGATTGAACTATCAGGTAGAACATCATTTATTGCCCAATGTTTGCCATGTACATTATAAAAAACTATCGGGTATTGTGGCACGTACGGCCAAGGAATATGGAATGCAGTACCATTCAAAAAAGTCGTTTGCCGCCGCCATTTGGCACCACGCCATGATGCTGAAGGATCTGGGCAAGGCTCCGGTACTGGCATTGAGTACTCAAAATATATAAAATCAATTAAATTCTAATATCATAAATTAAAAGTAATGGAAGGAACAGTAAAATTTTTCAACAACACCAAAGGATTTGGCTTTATCAAGCCAGACGATTCCGATCAAGACGTTTTTGTACACACAACCGGCTTGATAGATGACATCAAAGAAGACGACAAAGTCTCTTTTGACACCGAAACAGGACCCAAAGGCATTAATGCCGTTAATGTACGCCTGGTCGACTAGTCGAATCTAGCGTATATAGAATCAAAATTACAAAGCCATTCGCTCACGCGAGTGGCTTTTTTGTTGGTGGTTATGGCGAGTTGACTCGCTTTAAAACGCTATTTTTGCCCCAAATTAAAGTGAATGGAATCTTTTGAGGATTTTAATATTTCCCGGCAGTTGCGATATGCTATTACCGATTTGGGTTTTGAAAGACCCACGCCCATCCAGGCAAAGGCCTTTCCGGTCATTATGGGAGGGAAGGATATGGTTGGGATCGCACAAACCGGAACAGGGAAGACCTTCGCTTATATGCTGCCTCTCTTGCAGTGGCTGCCTTTTTCAAAAGAAAAACATCCCCGGGTTTTGGTGGTGGTTCCCACTCGTGAACTGGTGTTGCAGGTAACTGAAGAGATCGAAAAATTCGGGAAGTATTCGACCATTCGCGTGGCGGGTGTCTATGGCGGGGTGAATATCAATCAGCACAAAGAATTGGTGGCACAGGGAACGGATATCGTAGTCGCCACACCCGGACGTTTGTACGATCTGGTGTTGAGCCGCGCCCTGCAATTAAAGAACATCAAAAAACTGGTGATCGACGAAGTAGATGTGATGCTGGATCTCGGGTTTCGGTTTCAGCTCATCAATATTTTTGAATTATTACCGGAACGTCGCCAAAATATCATGTTTTCGGCCACCATGACCGAAGATGTATACGCCCTTATTCACGATTTTTTCAGAGCTCCCGCGACGGTTTCCATAGCGGTAAGTGGAACCCCTTTGGACAATATTTCTCAATATTGTTATGCCGTCCCCAACTTTTACACCAAGATCAATCTTTTGGTCCATTTGCTTCGCGATGACGAATTGTACCAAAAAGTGCTGGTATTTGTGCCCAATAAAAAAAGTGCGGACCTGCTGTTCAACGCGTTGGAGGAACATTTCGGGGCTGAGGTCGCTGTCATTCACTCCAACAAGACCCAAAATTACAGGATACGCTCCATTGAACATTTTAATTCGGGGAAAACCCGGGTGCTGGTGACCACCGATGTGATGTCCCGAGGCCTGGATCTGGATCAAATATCCCAGGTGGTGAATTTTGATACGCCTTTCTACCCCGAAAATTACATGCACCGTATTGGCCGAACGGGTAGGGCAGAACAGCCCGGAATGTCCCTTTTGTTTTATACTGAAAAGGAAGTACCTTCAAAAGAAGCCATTGAAGCATTGATGAAGCTTAAAATTCCGAAGAAAGAAGTACCGCAGGAAATACAGATTTCAAAACAACTTACCGCAGAAGAACAGCCCAGAATTCACGAACCCGATAATCCCACGAAAAAGGACGCGGATGCACTTTCGGGTTTTCATGAAAAAAAGGAAAAGAATCTGAAAACGAACCAGGGTGGCTCTTACCAGCGCATAATAAAGAAGAAATATAAAAAGCCTAAGTCCAAAGGCGATAAGAATTTCAACAAACGGAACAAGAAGAGGTAATATAGTAGACCGCTTCGCTATAGATTTTAGATTCAAATAGCACAAACTTTAGGCAGCAGTTTCTAGCATCAAACATCTAATAGCTAATAGCTAACATCTCAAATCTATTTAAATTTCTAACATCTTTTTCGGAAAAAATTCGCATAAAGCCTTAAAAAGGGTGTAGTTTTGCAAATCGACTAAAATTAGCGTATGACCGAGACCGCAATAGGGTTACAAGAACGGAAAACAGACAAAGAATTATACAGCTATCAGCAAGGTGCTATCAGCCAGATCTTTGAGAAATTCGAGACAGCACCGGACGACTATCACCTTCTATATCAACTTCCTACGGGCGGTGGGAAAACGGTTATTTTCTCTGAAATTGTACGACAATATCTTAAACATCACAGCAAAAAAGTGCTGGTGATGACCCACCGAATCGAGCTGTGTACTCAAACCTCCGACATGCTCACCAGTTTTGGGGTTGTCAATAAGGTGGTGAACAGTACAGCCAATCTGGACGACCAGGAGCGTTACAGTTGCTTTGTGGCCATGGTAGAGACCCTGAACAATCGCCTGAACGACGATCAACTGGATATTTCAGACATTGGATTGGTCATCATCGATGAGGCGCATTACAATTCGTTTACCAAGCTTTTTAAGTTCTTCGAAAATTCCTTTATGCTGGGAGTTACAGCGACCCCTCTAAGTTCGAACCGGAACCTTCCCATGAAGGACAACTATGACGAGCTCATTGCCGGGGAAACCATTGATGCTCTTATTGAGAACGAATTTTTGGCCCGCGCCGAGATCTTTCAATACGATATGGGGCTAACTTCTCTGGAAGTGGGTTCTAATGGAGATTATACGGTAAAATCGTCTGAGGATCTATACTCCAGCAATTCAATGCTCGATAAGCTTCTAAGTGCCTATCTCAAGCATTCCAAAGGCAAAAAGACCTTGATCTTTAATAATGGGATCAACACTTCCATACAGGTGTACCATACTTTTAAGGCGGAAGGCCTGCCTATTGCACATTTGGACAATACCGCCAGCAAAAAACAACGAAAAGCCATCTTAAAGTGGTTTCGGGAAACGCCGGATGCTATTTTGACATCGGTGAGTATTTTGACTACCGGGTTTGATGAACCCACCATTGACAGTATTATTCTGAATAGAGCTACCAAATCCCTCACCCTTTACTACCAAATGATAGGGCGCGGTTCTCGTATTCTGAACAGTAAGTCTACCTTCTCAGTGATCGATCTGGGGAACAACTGTCACCGATTCGGACCCTGGGGTGCCGATCTGGATTGGCTCACCATTTTCAGATCTCCCGATTTCTATATGGATCGCCTGCTGAGCGATGAGGAATTGGAGAGCAATTTCAAACATGAAATGGACGAGGAGCTGCGTGCGCAATTCTCAAAATCGGAGGAAGTATATTTTGACATCAGAAATACTTACATCACCGCTACGTCCAAAGGGGAGTCCTCCAAAGTGGTGCTGGAGCGATCCATTGCCCAACACGCCAAAATATGTATCGAAAATAGTGAAGATGTCTATGATGCCCTGGCTTTAGCCAAATTATTGGGGGAAGATATCGACCACCGTATCGCAAGCTATGCGAAGTGTATTAGCAAAAGTACCTTCAGTTTTCTTACCTGGCTGAAAGACGATTACCGCAAGAAATTAAACGCTTACTTGCGTTCCAATTTTGACGAAGTGTATGAAGAGATCTTTGGGCATCCTCCTGTTGAAGTGGAGGAAGATTAAAGACTACTTCTACTCTTTGATCTTATATTCTTTTTTCTGAGCCTCGGACAAGGGTTCGATATTAGTACTTTTCAAAAATTCTTCCAGCTGAATTCGTTTCATCAAAAAGGCCTCTCGCTGAGATCCAATCACTATGGATTTATTATCTGGTGCATAGGCCACCGAAAAAACAGTACCATTATTGCCTTGAAACTCCTCCAAAATATTCCCGTCCAAATCCCAAATACGCGCGATTCCGCCTGCCGAGCCGGTCATAATGGATTTTCCATCCGGGGCAAATGCCACAGAACGGATCGCTCCTTCGGGTCCGGAAAATGTCCTAATGATCTCCCCTTTTAAATTCCATAGCCGGGCCGAATGATCGTTGGAACCGGTTAGAACAAATTGTCCGTCCGGAGAAAAGGCAACACCATTAACGAAAAGTTCGCTAGGCTCCTTGAATTCGGCGATCAGATTGCCTTTTAGATCCCATAAGTGTGATATTCCGAAGGTACCGGCCAGAACCTTTTTACCATCTGGCGAAAATGCCACCGAAGTGATTCCTGCATTCAATTTACCTTGTGGGGAATTCGTGACTGTATTTATTCCTTTATCCAAGGTAAATTCATTTAGCAAGATTCCTTGCAGATCCCATAATTTAACCGTTTTATCCCAGGAGCCGGTAAGAATCGATTCACCATCCGGAGCGAAAGCCACGGATCGTACGGCATCACCGTATCTAGCTATTTCCCGTTTAAGGGTGCCATCCAAATTCCATAATCGAATTGTCCCATTTGCTGTACCTGTGAGAATCGATGGACCTTCAGGAGCGAAAACTGCTGAATAAACCATCCCATGACCTGATTCGTCAAATGTTTGCACAAGATTGCCTTTCAGGTCCCAAAGTTGTGCTTTTTGATCAGATCCCGTGAGAATGTACCTCCCGTCAGGGGAATAATCAACTGATCGCACTGCCACATTAAATCCTTCTATTTCTGTAGCTGTAACTCCTTCCAGATTCCATGACAGAATTGTCCCGTCCTTTGCACCACTAATAATTGATTTGCCACCCGGTGCGAATTTTACCGATCTCACTTCACCTTCATGCCCAGCAAATTTTTTGATCATGTTTCCATCAAGATCCCATAACCGAACGGTATTGTCAAAAGAACCCGTAAGAATTGACTGACCGTCCGAAGAGAAATCTGCCGATAGAACTGCACCCCAATGTCCTTTAAATTCTTGTAAAAGTTTGCCTCTACTAAGAGACCACAATTGAGCATCGGCATTCCAAAAACCTACTAAAACGAACTTTCCATCTGGGGAGAACACCATAGATTCAATTGGGGCAACAGTGTTCATCCTTCTTTTTATTTTTCCATTAAGATCCCATAAGAGCAAGCAAGAACTACCATCATCCTTTAAAATTGAGGACGTAAGTATAGATTTGCCATCAGGACTGTAAATCAAATTAACAAGAGTAAACTTCCTCGAGTTTCGGAAACTTGTAATGGGATTTCCCTCGAAATCTACGAGATAATTATCTCCATTTTCGGAACGGATAAAAACAAACTCACTCTCAGGGGTAAAATTGCCTCTACCTGTAGCAGTACTCGCTCGCATCCATTTTCCCGAGAGATCCCACAAACGAAACGTCCTAGCAGAGCTGGTAATTATGGACTTACCATTAGGAGAAAGTTTCAGATAGTTAATGGCTTCTTCATGTGCTTGGAATTCAGTAATCAATGTTCCATTTAGATCCCGCACGCTAACGGTGCCGTCGTCATTACCGGTCAAAATGATTTTATGATCTGGATGAATGTCTATGGCTCCAACCGTAGCTGTATCTTCTACAATAATTTTATAAAAGGAATTCTTATTTATTAAGTTTAAGGCGGCTTTTTTAAATTCCGGATAATCCTTATACAATTTTATGGCTTCTTCTTCCAATCGCAAGGCAGTGGTTGGATCTTTACTCTCCAAAACTTTAGCCTGGAAATGTAATTCGAAGGCCTTTTTTTTATTTGTTGCCTCTATTTTCTGCGATGTGGCTATTGATCTAGCTGCATCTGCAATTAGTTTTTCCTTAATTGCAATATTCTCCTGGCGTTTTGCCTCTGAAGAGGCTGAAACTGCAAGATCCTTGGCTTCAAGTGCGATAATTTCCTGTCGTTTTGCCTCCGTCGCAGCGGAATCAGCGGATTCTCTGGCTTTTCTTGCAATGATTTCCTGTTCCTGCGCTTTTAATGCTGCGGAATCTGCAATTAGTTTTTCCTTAATGGCGTTTTCTTTCTGTACTTCTGCGTATTTGCTTGTTTCTACCAATTTGTTACTTTTTTCTATCAAATCTTCCTTTTGTTCTCTTATAATAATATTTGAAGTAATCGCATAAACTGCAAATAGCGTAATTAATCCCATAATGATCCCTAACAGGATTCTCAATTTTTTTCGTCGGGATTTCTCGATGTAGAGTAATCGTGCTCGCTCATTTTTACTGGCTTCCAGATAGGCTATACTCTCTTCAAACCCCTTCCGGTAGCGATTGGCCCAAACAGCAGAGGGCTTGAATTTTTCCTGCCACTCCAACGCCAATTGTAATTCGCTTCCAGTTAAAAAATCCTTTTTGCCCTCATTGTGGAGGTGGGTGGCGTCTGCTAATATCAAATAATAGGAAGCTGCCTCGTTTTCTTCCTCCACCCATTCATTTAAAGTTTGCCATTGTCGTATCAAACTCTCATGGGAGATGTCGATCACTTGATCCTTTTCTCCTGCTTTTTCCACGATCAGGAAGGAACGCTTGTCTCGAATAAAATTGTCGATTATGCCTAGTAATTTCTCCTCGCTGGCTCCGGTCAATTCCCTTAGATCACTTAGCAACAATGGACGTCTTATTTTTCGACCATTATCGTCAATTGCAGTGAGGGCCTGGAATAGCTCTTTAGTAATCTCCAGATCTTCCTTGGACATACCCTCCAGAGCTTCGGTTGCGTGAAAGGACAGGGCATTCTCAATTCCCCCTATTTGCTTGTAATCTTCAAAGTCTAATTCGCCACTTTTATCTACGTTTACCTCATGATCCCACATACGCATGAGGGCGTGCTGCAACAGCGGTAGTTCGTCCTTCACTTTTTCCAGATCATTGATGAGCCGTGTCGTCATTGCCGGATTGAATTTTCCACCGTATAATCTGGCAGGGCCTTCAATGATCTTTTTAAGCTGTTGGCGTGTAATTCGGGGCACCAGATACTGGCTTTTGTTCATCGCCTCCGGCAAGTGACGAAATTGTGCGCAGTCACCTATAAAGTCGGATCGCATGGTAAGCACCACATAGAAAGGAAGGACCTTTTGCCTGGAAAGATCAAGAACGAGGTTGACAAAATCGATCGCCTGGGTTTTTTTTTCTGAATCTTGCTGTTCCATTGAATACCGAAACAATTCTTCGAACTGATCGATCAACAGAAAGAAATTAGCGTTTTTTCCTTTCCGTAACGGACTCAACAGATTCAGAATAGCACTGGTTCTTTCTCGCTTTATTTTTTTTACTAATTCTGAAATGGCTTCTTCCTGAGCATCTGGATCTACCTGCCGCAAAAGAGTTTCTGCAAGATTGTACACGGGGCTGCTCCCGGGTTTCATGGTTGTGATAAACCATTTGCTACTATCTTCCACCAGGTAGCCACCTTTTAACGCCGGGATGAGTCCGGCGCGTATCAAGGAAGATTTCCCGCTACCCGATCCTCCTACCACGGCTACAAATCGGTGTTTATGCAGGCGCTGAAGTAATTCCAAAGTTTGCTGATCCCGCCCAAAGAACAATAGATTCTCGTCGGCATGAAAGGGTCGTAGACCTACGTAAGGGTTGAAATTCTGTACGCTCATTTCCCAACAGCTTTTAAATCGTTTAAAAACTGATCGAACAGAACCGGGTCAATGGAAGGGGTATTGCTATTGTCCACTATTTTAACCATAGGGCTTTGAGCCACTCGTATGTCCTTTGTTTCCTTGTGCGGGGGAGTGAGGTAGACGAAAATGCTTTGATCGTAACGATCGAATTCTACCAATTTCTTCATGGTATTCTTTACGCGAACGTCCACCCAGTCGTTGTTTTCTTCTTTTCCATATAAGAAGATATACTTTTGGGCCTCGTTTATATTTTCATAGAGGATCTCAATATTTTCCTGGGGGTCACCGTCTTCCGGGTTAAAAATAAGACGTACATCGTTGTTCGTTAAATTCTTTTTTAGATCAAAAGCATATTGAAAATCGTCTGTATGGGTGTCCAGTAACACTTTTAAGGTGTCGGTATTGGTGTCCCGAACAATTTCTTCTTTTTTAAGTCGCTCTGCATGGTCCATAATGAGTTGTGCCAATTCGGCTTCATTCGAACGAATTATTTCCTGATCTTTAACGGATAAAGAGCCATCCTCCAACGAAGTAAGAAATGATCGGTGTTCTTCATTTTCGATTTTAGCTACATTCAGATCTGTAGCGAGCCATATGAGTTGAGGAGTAGGGGATTCCATTCCAATTTCCACCTGTTTTTGAATGTATCGACTTTCCGGCTCATCGATGACCTTACGCCCGGGAAATTTGGCCATCAGATGTACCGCTAGCTGCGCCTTGTCCATAGCTTCCCGGGTACGTTCGCTATGTACATCTGCGGGTAATGAAGCGGCATCTCCTTTCAGAATGGTATAGCCTTTATCCTCCAATTCAGAAATGATACCATCGCGGCGGTCCACCAAAGAATCGTTAATCTCACCAAAATAGATCGTAAATCCAGCTTTGGGTTTCACGGGTTCATTTTCTTCAGCTAAAAAACCGTCAACCATTTTCACCAAAGCATTCCGTAAGAGCTTCATTTGTTCACTGAAGGGTTCCTTTGCCAACACAGGCAGTGGATCACCATAATCACCTTCGTCATGAAACACAAAGCCGCTTGTTCCGCTCAATTCGGGTAACCAGTCGTTATAATGAATATTGGATAGCAGTACATTGATGATCCTCGAGCGATCACCTACCAGCAGACCTGTTTTTTCTTGCAATGCTTTCTTATAAAAATGCTGCAGTTCCTTTTGGCAATACTCCGATTGTGCATAGAGACGTGAATTAAGACAAAGTATAATGGCCGATTTGTCTATGGCTTCCTCTATGGTTTTGTCGAAAACCTGACTTCCATCCAACTGCTTGGAATCCCACCAAATCTTAATTTTCTTGTTATGTTTGTTGAGTTTGGTATCCAGGTATTTATAGAACTGATCTATCCAGCCATCGCCCACACCCGTTTCTGGTTCATTGTCGGCATGTACATAGCTGATAAAAATATCATATTCGTAACCGGGAATTAATGCCATTTACATCGTTTTTAGTTCAACTATGGGGAGTTGCGTAACAAAGTAAGCATTCGTAATTTACAATGTTCTGTAAACTAAGGTACTAATAATGATGGAGATAAAAAAAGGGAGCCAATGCACAAAACCAGACCTGACAACCCATCAATCCACTCCAAATTCTTTTTTAAGGCTCTTATACAAACTGTCGGTTTTTTCATCTTCCAAAAACCGTTCAAGCTCCATTAGAAGACCCGATTTTTTTTTGGCCTTCTCTTTTCCAGTGTTTTCAACCACTTTCAGTATATTATCTAAAGCCGCACCTTTTAATGCCCATTCTCGGGTGCTAAGGTCTTCCGATTGGCTTATGATGGAAGTACGGTCACTCCCGAAGGTAACGGAGGTCACATTATCCTCATGGCCGATAAACTTTTGAAGCATGCCGGAATCGTCCCATAAAATGATCATGTGGTCCGTAGAAGCAGACAGAATGTACCTACGATCGTTGACGTAAAAAAGATTGACATACACGACCTCCCGGTTATGTCCTGAAAATACATCGGAGTAATTTCCCTTTACATCCCAAATTCGTACTTTTCGATCCTCACCACCTGTAATCAGGTCATCGTTTATAGTATCAAAAGCGGCGGCATACAAGAGTCCGGATTGATCGTAGCTCACAGTTCCGCTGGACGCAGTGCTTAGTTGGATGAGCGTAGATTTACTTCCAACAGCGCTGTTAAAATAGGAGCCTGCGAAAAACAGAGAGTCATCGGGTGCGAAACGCAATAAGGACACCGGTGATCGTACCGCATCGGCCAAAGTATCCAGGTATTTCAAATTCCCTTGCGAATCCCATAAGGTTACTTTTCCTTCGGAATCACCCGTCACCAATTCGGTACCGCTATTTGAGAATGCCATACTGCTAATCGCAATTTGAGAATTGTCCTTCTGCCAACCTCCCTTGACAACTTTAACATCCCAAACCGATATCTTACCATTTTTTTGACCCAAAGCAAATTTTGAACCATCTGACGAAAAAACCTTCGCACCAACGCCTATCGAATCGAAATTATGAATTATGGTGCCGTCCTTCCTTATAAGCCGTGCATTCCCCGATGAATACTCGGCAAATAATTTGTCCTCTGTGGGAGAGATCAAATGGGCTACAAGAGTATCGTTGGGTTTTTTGACGAGACCCATAGGATACGGACTTTTCTTCTTCTTGATTTTGTATATAGAATAATTTCCATCGTAAATAGCATTCGCATAATCTGCAAAATCCTGTTTTCCCGATACATTAAAAGCTGCCACTTCCAACAACAGGGACTTAGTCGCATCGGTATTCAGAAGTTTCTGGGCATTTTCATGCAATCGTATGGCCAAATCCCGTTTTTGCACATTGGACTGATAGATCATAAAGCCCACCAATGTAATGATCACAGCCAAAACAGATCCTGCAATCAAAATTTTCTTTCTCAGGCGTTTTCGTTTTTGTGCTGTTTCGCTTTTTTGTATGTAGGTCATGCTCTCCTTGAATCCCTCACCATAACGTGTCGCCCATGATTTAGTAGGCTTATAACGATCCCGCCAGTCCACGAATTTTTGCAATTCCAGATCATCCAGCAGTCCCTTATCACCCCGATCATGTTCTAGTTTCGTATCGATAAGTTTTAAGTAGGCCTTTGCATTTTCATCTTCCTGCACCACCCATTTCTCTAATCTTCCCCACTGTCGAATGAGACTCTCATGAGAAATATCAATTAATCTATCATCGGAATCTCCCACATTTTGAATAATTAGAAAAGAGCGATTCTCTCGCACGAAGTGATCAATAATGGTAAGTAATTCGTCCGCGCCAACTCCAGTTAGGGCGCATAATTCGCTTAAAAGTGCAGGCCGCCTTATTTTTCGGCCATAGTCATCAATGGCAGTGAGTCCTTTGAAAAGATTTCTGGCAATTTTCTTTTCGCTTTTGCTCAATTCATTCAAAGCTTCGTCCGCGTGCATGGACAAGGCTTTTTCTATACCACCAATTTTCTCGTAATCGGCCAGGTCGAGCGCACCACTTTTGTCCTCTTTCATTTCAAAATCCCACATACGCATAAGTGCGTGCTGTAGCACCGGCAACTCATCGGTTACTTTTCCAACATGGTTTAATAAACGCGAGGTGAGGGCCGATTCGAATTGACCTCCGAATAATTTGACGGGCCCTTCAATAACCTTTTTGAGTTGTTGACGGTTGAGTCTTGGCACCAAATATTGACTTTTGTTCATCGCTTCGGGTAAGCCGTGAAACTGTGAACAATCGCCTATGAAGTCGGAACGCATGGTAAGTACCACATAGAAAGGAACAACTTTTTGTGTGGAAAGCTCTAAAAATATATTTACAAAATCTATGGCGGCATCTTTTTTGTCCACCTGATTCTGGTTCATCGAAAATCGAAACAACTCTTCAAATTGATCGATCAACAAAAAGAAATTAAAATGGGTTTTCTCGCGCATAGGAGCAATCAAATCTATGATCGCCGAGGCTCCGAATTCTCCAATTTTTTGAACCAAATCGGTAACAGCTGCCGAAGTCGTCCCGGTTCCTATCTCTCGCAACACTGCTTCTGCCAGATTATAAAGCGGTCGCTGTCCGGGTTTCATGATCGCTACTTTCCAGGAATCGCTGTTATTCACCAGAAACCCACCCGTTAGTGCTGGAATGAGTCCGGCACGCAACAGGGAAGACTTACCACTTCCGGAGCTTCCAACTACCGCGACAAAGGAATGCTCATGCAGACGTTGCAAGAGTTCCAAAGTCTGGTTGTCACGGCCAAAGAAAAGCAGGCTTTCATCGGTGTCAAAAGAACGTAAACCGACATACGGATTGGTCTGGCTGCTATTTCCCATTGCCAATAGATTTTAGATCGGCGATTAATTGTTTCAATTTTTCCTCTTGATGCGCAGGGTCCTTACTATTGTTTATGATATGAATGGGAATACCTTGTTCCCGTATTTTAATGCTGTCGGCCTCTTTTTGCGGAGGCGTCATATAGACAATCATATCCTTGGCCGAATGACCATAATCCAACAAGATCTTTAGTGCTGTAGTAAGGCGCGCATTCAACCAGTCCGTTTCGACCTTGCCATATAAAAAGACAAATTTCTTAGATTTCTTTATGTAATTCCGTAGTTTTTCGTTGTTGTTTTTTGGGTCATCTTCCATGGGGGTGAGGAAGAAATTTATACTTTGTTCACTCAGTGAATTGTTCAATTCGAACGCAAAGTCGCGATCCTCACTGTGATTGTCCAATAAAACATTGATGGGCCCTATTAAGGGTTGCTCGACTTCTTTACTCACTTTTACCTGATCGGCATGGCCTATCACCTCCTGAATGATATTGCCTTTGATGCTACGTATAAATTCGTAGTTCTTTTCGGCCGATTTTCCATCTTCCAAATCCATCAAAAACTGTTTGTATTCTTCTTCCTCAATGGCTGAAAATTCAAAATCGGAAGCGGTCCATATCAATTGAGTGGCCTGAGATTTGAAGGCCATTTCCACTTCCTTTTTCCGAAACCAGTTGTGTGTCTCTCCTTCGATAGACCTACCGGGATACTGATCCAGAAAATGAATGGATAGCGCAGCATTTTCCAACGCATTTTCGACGGCTTTTTGATGTGTTTCCACGTTCTCTACGGCAATGTCGTGAATGACATTAAATCCTTTTTTTTCCAATTCTGAAATTATTCGTTTTGGCCGATCTCCAAGGGATTCCGGAGCATTTCCGAAGAAAATAGACACCTTGTCGCTAGCTGCTGAAGTATCGGTTTGCGGGGTGTCGGTCTTTGTTTCGGCTTGCGCTTGCTGAAATTCTTTCAATAACCGCAGGATGGCATTTCGTAGCCCTTTCATGCTCTTTTGGAATTCCTCCGATTTAGTGGATAACGGGTCACCTGCGAGATCGTCTTCAGCTTCAAAAAATGTAAATCCGGTCCTGCCCGAAAACTCTTCCAACCACTGGTCCCGCTGAAGATTGTACAGTTGCACGTGAATGATGCGAGCCTCATCACCAATCACATGCCCAATCCCATCCTCCTGGCACTTGGTGTAAAAATGATTCACCTCTTTTTTACACCATTCAGACTGTATATAACTGGGAGAATTGAGACAGATGATAATCGCCGCTTTATCCAGCCCTTTTTTTATGGTTTGATCGAAATAGGTGTTTCCGTCCAGTTTTTTATCATCCCACCAGATCTTTATGTCGGACCTGCCGGTGCTGCGTATCAATTTGTCTTGCAGATCGATATAAAATCTTCGCACCCAGCCCTCGTTTTCTTCGGCTACAGTGGTGTTATCTTTATGAGCATAGCTAATAAAAATATCGTAATCGAAACCAGTGATAAGTGCCATAAGAAGTATTTTGGAATTCTTTACTATTGTTAAAAAGCACGGGGAGAATGCTGTAAGCCTGCTTTTTGTGTTTTAAGATAACTAAGATACTAAAAGTTTGGATTGAAGCGTGATTTTGTTTTTTATTTTGCCCCGATTTGTATTCCCTATCATTATATACTTTGAAGTAATTTCACCACTCTTCATGGTCCATGTGTTGTAATTACTTTTGTGTCATACAACTATGCTTTGCAGCCAATCGAAAGGGCTCGATTAGATAGTGATGGCACCGAAACTGAGTGAATAAATTTTCAAAGCAATGCGAGGCCCTATGTTTAAAGCCCGGCGTGAAGTGTCAGGTATTATTCAGAAGAAAAGAAAGCCTTAAAAAACCAATTTAAGCATTCGTTTTAAAATTTATGGACTAATTTAGTAGATGCCAGTCGATCTCCCCGCACTGAAAACTAACAATCAAATTAATAGTATGGAAAATCAACCACCAAAACGAATTTTAGCGCTTGACGGCGGCGGAATAAGAGGCGCCTTAACCCTTGGATTCCTTGAAAAAATTGAAACCATTTTACGAGAACGAGAAGGTAATCCCAATTTGCTACTTTGTGATTATTTCGATCTAATAGGAGGAACCAGCACCGGAGCCATTATTGCTGGCGGACTGGCAATTGGGATGACGGCAGGTGAGATAAAGGACCTTTATTTAAGCATTGGGGATAAAATCTTCGGTAAAAAATACAGCCTGCTTTTTAATTTCGGGATGCGCTCCAAGGCTAAATTCGACTTTCAACCGTTGGAAGATGCACTCGAAGAGGTTTTTGGCAATATCACTATGGGCGGGAAAGAGATAAGAACGGGTCTTTGTATAGTGACCAAACGTGCCGATACGCTAAGTACCTGGCCCATACTTAATAATCCAAAGGGTAAATATTTTGAAGCCAATAAAGGAATGCTTTTGCGAAAAGTGATTCGCGCCAGTGCGGCCGCTCCCAGTTATTTCATTCCTCAAAAAATTGATGTGGGAAGTGGACAAGTGGGTGCATTCATAGATGGTGGTGTAAGCCTGGCGAATAATCCGGCCTTTCAATTATTTTTAGTTGCAACCTTAAAAGGATTCCACTATGAATGGCCAACCGGAGCCGATAAACTCTCCATTTTGTCTATTGGGACCGGCACCTATACCAAGCGCTACGATCCAGATAAAATAGCCAAAAAGAACTTACTGGGTTGGGCTTCTATGATCCCGGAGATTTTTATGGAAGACGCCAATTATCTCAATCAAACGATCCTGCAATACTTATCCAATTCGCCAGCACCGCGGGTGATCGATAGGGAAGTGGGGGATCTTAGTGGTGACCTTCTCACAGAAAAACCAGCACTTAGTTATATTCGATATAATGTCATGTTGGAAGAAAATGAGCTCAATGGTCTGGGGATGCAATTCACTGAGGAGGAATTGGTATCACTACGTGAAATGTCGGATGCCAAAAACAAAGATGTGCTGTACGAAATTGGCGCCAAGGCGGCGGCCAAATTCGTCAATCCGGACCATATTAAATAGGGCCCATAAATAGCAGGACAATGTCTAGGTTTGGGAATTAAACCCTCCATGTTATGGGTAAAATCCTAATTAAAAATGGGTGTATTAACTCTAATGTATTTATATCTAGGCTATTAGTTTTGCTGAACACTTCGGTTCGAAACCCATGATATCGAAGTAGTTTAACGAAAAACTCTAATTATGAAAAAAACAAGGATTACTAAGTTATTAGGATATCCAATACTCCTTTTTGCATTGGCAGTATTGAGTTCCTGTGAAAAAAGTCCAATTACTGTTGTATTACATGAACCCATTTATCCGTCGGGTAGTGAAGCAGTGACCTATACAGCGACTAAAGTAACGGCTGGGGGTATCAATTCGGCAAAATTATACGAACAAGTGAACACCATTAATAGTAGCGGTAACGTTACAAGTACGGGAACGGAAACACTTTTGGAAACCTGGTCGAGCCCTTCGGGAGATCTCTCCTTTACAAAACCTTCCGGCCATGGGGATAATAAACTTGTGACTTATCGGTTCGAGATTACGACGCCCGAACAATCGAAATCGTTTACCGTTTCTTATGTCACCCGACCCTATCCGGTTCCAAATATGCCAGCTCCGGTCTATGCTCAGGGTGATATAGACGATGTGTTTGATGTAGTGTTCATTCCAGATACAGATATTACAGATATTAATGCCTTTTACGGACATTGTCGTGGTGATATTAAAGATGCTTTTTTTAAGGAGGAGCATACCCGATATTGGCGACGTCAATATAATTTTTATATCAACACTGAACGAGGAACTGCCACCGATTTTGATAGAAGGAGTCCCGATTTGGATGGACCACATGTACCACCCTCTAATAACGGGAATTTGGCTTTTGCGGAAGGTAGAGTGTTATTACACGAAGGGGACTTGCGAGATTGGGCCGGTGGCGGAATGTTTTCATCGGAGATGCAAAACAGGGGTACCATCATGCATGAATCGGGTCATGCGCTGTATAATTTGAAGGACGAATACACGGGTGGAACGCATTCGCAACTGGATACTTTACCTAATAATTGGTCAACTTTGGCAGGTGCTCAGGCAGATGCCTCAGGTTACGGGCCATGTAAAACTGCTGCAGATGCAGTTGAAATGGGATCGAGTGGTTGGTTTCGCTTATGTGATTCTGAATGTTTAATGGGGACAACCGATAATGAAAACTTGAAGGAGTATGACTGTCCATGTCATTACAGAATCTCCTACACAGCCTTGGATAACGCCATAAATTAAAAAACTATGAAAACGATAAAATATATAATATTTGCAGTACTCTGCACCACTTCGGTAGCTAGTGGTTGGTCGCAGGACGATAAAGAAACAAAACGTGTTGAGACTGAAAAGAACACCAAACCCTTTGGATTGAACTATTTCACCTCTGCCGAGAACCGATTTTATGTCCTCGAAGTGGCCGTAATCGATAAACAGGTAGTCATCGACACCACAGCTACCATACAAGAAGTACCTGGAAAATTACCCTATCCATCGGGTAGTTTTAATGTATCTGTGATTGGTCCAAATAATGAGGTAATTGTAGACTATAATATGTTAGACCCACTATTGCAGCGATCCTGCGAAGAAGGAAATGGTAATTTGGGTTATATGGATAACGGGCGAATCTCAATTTCAATTCCGAAGATAAAAGACATTACACGATTGATTTTAAGACGCGATAAGGAGGAAATTTCCAATCTTGACATCGCAGATTTGATCAAGGAAATTCCCAGAGAGGATCCAGACAAGAATTAAAGGACATACCAATATATGACCATAAACCCATTGGTGGCATTTTGTGTTAACAATGGGTTTCTTTCTTGTGTTGTATTGCTGAAAGGCCTTATAAATTTGTGTTTAAAGTATTTTTGTCTATAGCGCGCTAAGACGCATAATTTTGGTTAGTTTTAGATTCTTATTACTAATCAATTCAGTTTCACTATGCATCTTCGTTTCTTGCTTTCGATTTTTTTATTCACTTTTTTATTATCGTTTCAACCCACTCACGCTCAAGACGATGTTCTTGAAAAGCTGGAAGAAATTGCCATCATTGATCAAAAAATAATGATGCCCATGCGGGACGGAGTACGTTTGGCAACCGATATTTACCGACCTAAAACAAAGGCCAAAATCCCTATTATCTTTTCAAGAACCCCTTACAATTTTAACTCCTGGGGAGATGGCAAGGAACAAACCAGAACGGCTCAAAGAGCCTATGATGCGGTGAAGCGAGGCTATGCTTATGTAGTTCAAAATGAGCGGGGACGTTATTTTTCGGAAGGGGAATGGGATATATTAGGAGTTCCATTGACCGACGGTTACGATGCGTTTTCCTGGCTGAAAGAGCAAGCCTGGTCCAATGGAAAAATTGGAACCTTGGGCTGCTCGTCCACCGCAGAATGGCAAATGGCGGTGGCCGCCCTGGATCACCCATCCCATGCTGCAATGGTGCCGCAGGGATATGGCGCCGGAGTGGGAAGGGTAGGAGACTATTACGAACAAGGTAATTGGTATCGAGGAGGTGTTGAGCAAATGCTGTTCTTTTCATGGTTGTACGGCGTGGAACACGATACATTTAAACCTCGTATTCCGCAGGGGGCTACTCAGGAGGATCTCATTCGTATTTCCCGATTCTATGACCTGGCTCCTGAGAATCCACCCATTGATATGGCGGAAGCACTTCAGCACTTACCCATTCAGGATATCGTTCAAAATATGAACGGAAAACGAGAAGTTTTCGACAAAATGGTGCGCAGGAACCCCAATCATCCCGATTGGTATACCGGAGGGTTATATCATGACAACATGGATTTTGGAGTACCCAGTTTTTGGTTTGCTTCCTGGTATGATGTGTCTATTAGTCCGAATCTGGCGTTATTCAATCACGTTCGGAAGAATGCCAAAGACCCTGAAGTACGTGACAATCAAGAGCAATACGTAAAAATGTAGTCGAAGGTGAGCATGAACATAACA
>CAWECU010000009.1:0-63267 GCA_963807685.1 uncultured Flavobacteriaceae bacterium
GCTCTGCCATGAGCAAGAAACACCCGGGTGATTCATTTGATATCCATGGCGGCGGCAAGGATCTCATCTTCCCGCATCATGAAAATGAAATTGCCCAGAGCATGGGAGCCACCGGCAGTCCTTTTGTAAATATCTGGGTGCACCATGGTTTTGTTACCATCAAGGATGAGAAGATGTCAAAATCCTTGGGCAATTTTCTTACCATCAGGGATGTCCTTGAACGTTTCAGGCCCGAGGCCCTGCGCCTTTTTGTTTTTTCAACGCATTATCAGAGCCCGCTCAACTATTCGGAAGCCGCTATCCAGGATGCTGAGGCAGGCCTGGAGCGTCTTTATGAGTGCCTTGCGGAAATTGCCCAGTTGCCTGAGTCCGGGAGCTGTTAACAATGGTTCGGTGGTTTCAAAAAATGATGCCGCAAAACTGGCAAGCCTGCAAGAGCGATTTCAAAAGGTTATGGATAATGATTTTAATACGGCCCAGTCCATTGCCCTGATTTTTGATGCTGTAAAGATGTTGAATAAGATTATCAGGGTACTGCCCGGGATAACCCATAACAGTGAAACCCGTATACCAGCTGTAATTCCAAGGTTCGAACCAGCTATTTGCATAATGATTAGCAAAAAATAGGTGTATTAGTGCATCGTAGGTAGTTTCCAGTGTAAAGAAGACGCCGGCCCCGTGAAACACAAGACCTATCAATAGTGCTGTAATTAGATATTTATTAATTTTTTGATCCATACCAGAGGGCGGAAATGCAATGCATTGTCTTTCAGTCAAAGATACAGGTTTCGATGAATGGTACATCTTTCGATTTTTGACATTCGTCGACACAAAACGATCAACCACCGAAAACTCGATGAAAAAGTAGTAAGCTGTGGATATGTTTGCAGCTGTAAATAAATCAATAACCTAAATAAAAAAGTATGAAAACAGGAATTATTATCCCGTGTTATAACGAGGAGAAACGATTGGATCAAAAAGCGTTTGTACAATTCATTTCTGAAAACCCAACTTACCATCTATGTTTTGTCAATGACGGAAGTAAAGACAATACACTCGAAGTCTTGCAAATTATGAGAAATGAGGCCCCAAATGGGATTAGTATTGTCGATGTTAAAAAGAATGTCGGCAAGGCCTCAGCGGTACGTGCGGGGGTTCGTTATCTGTACAATCGAAAGGAAATTGCTCACATCGGTTTTATAGATGCCGATTTATCAACCGATTTCAAGGATTTCAAAGATTTGGTGAATACCTTGAAGATCGAACGAAAATCTCTCGGTGGTCTTCGGTTCCCGAAACTCGGGAGGAAAAGGGATCAAACGAGATCTTTTCAGAAACCTTATGTCTAAAGTAGTAAAGACATTTATACTCTTTATTATTGGTATGCCCATTCGGGATACGCAATGTGGCGCCAAGGTCTTTAGCCGAAGTATTGTTCCTGTGGTTTACGGAAAGGCGTTTATGAGCAGATGGTTATTCGACGTGGAAATTTTCTTACGACTGAAAAAATTTCTGGGAAAGAAGTATGTGATGAATCATATTTCTGAACAACCATTAATGCGCTGGGTACATGTCGACGATTCAAAATTAGGATTAAAAGATTCCCTGTTGAAATTCCTGTCGAAGTTGTTGCATATTTGGTTGACTTATAATGTGGTGACCACAAATCAGTTTAATAACACCTGTCCAGAAAATCTGTATCCTGTTGTAGACACTATACTACCCCTAATTTGACAATTGCCGCTTAATTTTATCTAAAAACATTTTATTATGAGAATCTATCCATTAAAATTTCAACCTATTCTGAAAGAAAAAGTTTGGGGAGGAAATAAGTTAAACGCCTTATTCAATAAAACTACCAATGCTCAAAATATTGGAGAAAGCTGGGAAATATCAGATGTTGACGGAAATGTTTCAGAGGTAGCGAATGGAGTATATAAAGGTACTTCTCTCACTCATTTACTTAATTTCTACAAAGAAGATTTTCTAGGAGTTGAGAATTATCAGAACTTTGGCCCGAGATTTTCCATTGCTCATCAAATTTCTGGATGCAAACTCCAATTTGTCAGTGCAGGTGCATCCGGATGATAAAATGGCAAATAAATATCATCAACTCGTTAGGAAAAACGGAAATGTGGTATATAATGGACAGCGACGAAAATGCTGAGATTATCATGGGGTTGAAAGAGCAAATGTTTGAGTCCTGAAGTTGCTTTCACATATGAATGCTAAAAATGTCAATGCCCTGTTGTCAATAGTGAAAAAGTACACAAAAAGGAGATTGTTATTTTATTCCAGCCGGAAAGATACATGCGCTGGGAGCCGGTGTGCTCGCTGCTGAAATTCAACAGACGTCCGATATTACCTATCGCGTCTACGATTGGGATCGCAGGGACCGACCGGAAAAAAACGTGAACTTCACACTCAGAATGGCCATAGAGGCAACCCAATTATCTGAAGGAGTCATGGCAAACAAGAATATGAGCTGGAACCCAATGAATTAGTATCATTGGTGGAGTGCGACTTTTTTTCGACCAACATTCTCGATGTCGATGGTAGGTTCACCAGAGATTATTCAAAATTGGATTCGTTTGTAATTTTGATGTGTGTTGAAGGAAACGGCTGCCATTACTACCGAAAATTTTACAGAAACCATAATTGTAGGAGAAACGATCTTACTTCCAGCCTTGTGCAAGGAGATCGAACTACAATCAAAGGGAGCCCGATTTCTTGAGGTACATATTCCAGAGACTAACGGTAATTATCTTTCGTTGGCGTCATAAAATACTCTTTTGCTTTTTGTAAAACGCATCGGCCTGCATTTGCATCAATTCGCGGGCTTTTTTTCGTTTGTAGTCGTAGAGTTCCTGTTCTTCGGCAATATCTGCATAAACGCGGTTATTAAGGTCGCGATCTGTTGTTACCAGTACATCCCGTTGTGTTTTCTGCTGGGAAACCCAGGAGGTCACTGCGCCTTCCTGCTCGGCGAGTTTAAGATCGTACGCCCCCTTGGGAGAGAGTAGTTTTGCAAAAATTGGGGAGGTTTCTATTGCCAGAAACAGTAGAAAGATAAAAAAGGACGGGAGCCATGGGAGTTTTTCCAGAGCGTTTATCCGGGCCATAAGTCCGTCAAAACCATCGATGACGGGTTGCGTCTCTGCAACTTCGGTGTTGTAGTCAGTGGCGAGTTGGGCAATTTGCGCTTCGTTGGCCGTGATCTTGGCATTGTTGCCGGCACGAAGGTCCTGTAAAGCGGCGAGTTCGGCATCGTGTTTTTCGCGCTTTTCCTTGTACACGGGTCCCTTACCCAGAATTTCGGTACCAGCGGTTCCTTCCGCTTCCGAAATATAGGTGTCATATAGTGCGTTAACCTCGGTTTCTTTGTTGGTTATTTCCGTTTTTAACGTCTCGATCTCGGTCGTCAACCCTTCAATCGCTGGGGTGAATTGCAAGGCAAGTTGATCCCTATTTTCAAGGGTCATGGTATTTTTTTCTTCCAGAAGCACCTGATTGATCTCTTTTTCGAAGATCTTAATTTCAAGAGGTTTGGCGATGACAATTGCGATAATGACCGCTAAAAGGATTCGGGGTGAGGCCTGCACTAATTCGTCGAAGAAATTGTCTCTCTTTTTTAGCGTCGAAACAATAAACCGATCCAGATTAAAGATGAGCATTCCCCAAATTATTCCGAAGAAAATCGCTGTAAACAAATTGTCAAAAACCGTGTAAAGGGCAAAGGAGGCTGCGATGGTGGCCATAACGGCGGTAAAGAATACCGTAGCGCCTATTCCGGCGTATTTAGTGTTTTCACCCGATGAACATTCCTCCAGGATGTCGGTATCGGCACCGGAGCAGAAAATAAAGAAGCGTTGTAGCATAACTCGTTGATTTTTGGATCCCTGCAAAGGGTATGAGATTGATGAATGAGTCTATTAGAACGCCACTTTGTAAAAATTGTTACAAAAAAAGCCCTCTAATTATTTGAGGGCTTTTTTAAAGAGGGATGGGGTTAGCATCCGTTCAGAAAATATACGATCGGTTTTGAGCTTTAGGTTTCGAAAACCTCCGTTTCCTAATGATCCCCTTTCTGATGAATAAATTCTCTGGAAATATAAACAATAGGAGGGCTGGTTTCGGAGGTTTTGGTTTGAATATTCAGGTTCTTGGTGAACAGCACCACGTCAATGACATAATTATAGGTAACTTCCTTATCCTCATAAATGAAGGTGGCGCCCTGGGCCTCCATTTTCTTGATATACTCCATGTGATCCTCTGCTGCAGGTGGTGGAGGGGGTGGTGGAATATTACTTTTACTCCCTTTTTTTACTACAAAAGGTTCGGTCGAAATTTTTACAGTAGGAGTGTCGCTATTATGGTTTAATACTTGAATCTGATAGTGGTTATCTTCAATAAGTTTGATCGCTTTTTCGTACGAAATGGGTTTGCCTTCCAACAGGAAATTGGAATTCTTTTTAATTCTGAAGTCGGGAGCAGGTGGCGGTGGAGGGGGTACATTGGGATCACCATCGTTCACTCCTTTGATCACCTTTGGTGCTGGTGCGGCATCAGGGGCGGGTGGTGGTGGAGGTGGCGGAGGAACAAGCGATGTTTTCCTGAACTGAAATAATTGGGTTTTTCGGTATTCATATTCCAGTTTTTCAAGGAACAATTCGGTATTACCCTTATAAACAACGATGTCCAGATGGCAGTTCATCATCTGCTTAGTACTCCATCCTTTGGTAATTTGATCCAGGGTGTTCGCAAAATTCTTCAGGGAAATGGGGTTCTCATTTACGAATAATTCACTGTTCTTGATCCTTATCCCAATTTCTTTTTCCTGAACTACTTCGGAAATAGCCGAGTCCTGTTTTTCAATGATTTGGGTCGTACTAAAACCATAGATTAAGATAGCCAATAAAGGCAGTAACATGAGACTTCGAAGCCAGACGCCTCTTTTTGATGTGTGTGTTTTCATAACTGTAAATCGTTTTTTGACCTGTCCGAATGACGTTTTTGAGAATAATTCGTTCAGGCGAGGATGATGAATAATTGATTGAATTTGCCAATTGTGGCGATGCAGCACTTGATGAGAATGCCAGTAATATATTTTGATATTTATACGGTTTCGTACCACTGTTTAAAACGGCACGGTCTGCCAGGAATTCGTGATTTAGCTTGATGCTGATTGCCTGACAAAATAGAATAAGGGATTGAACCAAAAGACAATTTGAAGTAACTCTATGAAAAGAATGTCCAGGCTGTGTTTTTCCAGAGCGTGCGTCTCGTTCGTGTATAAGTACTTCCTTCGGAATTTCACGGGCTTCAAATCTTTGCCTATTCAGAAAAATATAACTGAAAAAAGTATGAGGTGTCACCGGTTAATTCAGTAAAACATGAAAGATATTTTGGTCTCTATGATGTGGATTCTTCCTTATTTTTTGAATCATTTCGGAATAGATTGCTGACCAAATTTTGCCCCGAAGAACAGCACTCCCAAACCGTAAATACACCACAATAGAATGGACGGATAATTTGTAGCTGTCTGCACCTCTATCGAACTTATGGAAACCAGGCTTGCCGAACTCTCTGCAACAACATCTCCCGGAGCAATTTCCACATAGCTGGTAAACGTAATGAAGGGGATCAGGATCGCAGCGATCAAAGCCGCCAGTAAATAAAATCGTTTTAAGGTGTGCATATGGGCTCCTTCCAAGAAATATCTTGTAGAAGGCAAAGCATATCGCCAAACAGGCAGCCGATTTAAGTAGGTACATTTCCATCCTTATTTCTTTTTAATTTGTTGATCGATGATGCCCCTGAGATTCTTCCAATTCTTCCTTGGTCAAATTGGTTTCCTGGGTAAAAAACGAGGCAAATTGTGAAGCACTGTCGTTAAAAAAGTTTTTGATCAGCCCATTGACGTGCTTCGAAAAATAGTCTTGTCTTTTTCACCAACGGAAAATATTCTCGCGATCGACCATACTGCACGTAATCCACAAACTTTTTGTCCTGCATGCGCTTTAAAAGGGTCGCGACCGTGGTTGTAGCAGGCTTTGGATCTTCATAGGCATCAATGAGGTCTTTCATAAAGGCCCGTTTCTGTTTCCAGAGGATTTGCATGAGTTGTTCTTCGGAATTTGAGAGTTGCATGATGCACAATTGTTTAGATTACTCTACAAACATAGAACAAATATTTTAATTCTACAAATGTAGAGGTAATTATTTCTGAAATAATAAAGTACCTTTGCCAAAATTGAAATGATCATCCATGAGTGTTGAGAGAGAAGTAAAAAAAAGAGCCGATAATAAATGCGAATTATGCACTGCAAATGAACATTTAAGTGTCTACGAAGTCCCTTCTTCCCCAAAAGGAGGACTTGAGGCAAGTATTCTGGCCTGCCACACTTGTATTTCACAATTTGACGATGTGGATACCCGGGATGCCAATCATTGGCGTTGTTTGAACGACAGTATGTGGAGTACGGTTCCTGCAGTACAGGTTATGGCCTGGCGAATGTTGCAGCGCTTAAAAGCGGAAGGCTGGCCACAGGACCTGCTGGATATGATGTATCTCGATGAGGAAATGCAGGCCTGGGCCGCGGCGGCCGGGGATGGAGTTGATAAAAGTGATGCCTTAGTACACCGGGACAGCAACGGAGTTGTTTTACAGGCAGGAGATAATGTGGTGCTGATCAAAGATCTGAAAGTAAAAGGTAGCAGTATGATTGCCAAGCAGGGAACTGCTGTGCGCCGAATATCTCTGGATCATGAAAATGCCGACTATATCGAAGGAAAGGTGGATGGTCAGCAGATTGTGATCATCACTCAGTATGTCAAGAAGATCTAAACATCCCTCTAAATCTCCCTTCAAAGGGAGACTTATTTGTCAAGACAACATTCCAGAATCAAACTTATTTACTCATCTCGGTAAAATAATGATAGAACTGAGGAATGGTTTCAATTCCTTTCAGATAATTCCAAATCCCGAAATGTTCATTCGGGGAATGAATGGCATCACTGTCCAGTCCAAAGCCCATTAAAATGGTTTTACTTTTCAATTCTTTTTCAAACAAAGCAACAATAGGAATACTTCCACCACTTCGTTGCGGGATAGGTGTTTTTCCGAAGGTAGCTCATAGGCTTTTTCTGCAGCCGATAGCCTAAACTATCGATAGGAGTGACATAGGCTTGTCCACCGTGATGCGGATGTTACTTTCACGCGTTACTCCTTTTGGAGCGATACTTTCGAAATGATTTTGTAAACAACTCGGTTATCTTTTCCCAATCCTGATTTGGTACCAAACGCATACTGATTTTAGCAAAAGCCTTACTGGCAATTACGGTTTTGGCACCTTCACCTGTATAGCCACCCCATATTCCGTTGACATCCAGAGTTGGTCGAATGGAATTGCGTTCGTTGGTTGTATATCCTGCTTCTCCATAGAGTATCTTCAATATCCAAAGCTTTTTTATATGCTTCTTTACTGAAAGGTGCCTCAGCCATTTTTGCGCGTTCTTCTGTTGAAAGTTCTTCTACCGCATCATAAAAACCGGGAATGGTAATATGATTGTTTTCATCGTGCAGGGAAGCAATCATTTTGGTCAATACGTTGATCGGATTGGCAACTGCACCACCGTACAATCCACTATGTAGATCTCGGTTCGGTCCGGTAACTTCCACTTCAACATAGCTCAAGCCTCTTAAGCCCGGTGGTGATTGAAGGTACATCAGTGGCGATCATTCCCGTATCGCTAATTAAAATAACATCATTTGCCAGTTTTTCCTGATTTCGTTCTACAAACCAACCCAAACTTTCACTTCCTACTTCTTCTTCGCCTTCGATCATAAATTTTACATTGCAGGGCAAGCTGATTTGTTGTGGTCATATATTCCATGCGCTTTCACATGCATATACATTTGACCTTTGTCATCGCTACTGCCTCGGGCAAAGATGGCGCCTTCAGGATGTAATTTCCGTTTTTTGATAACAGGTTCGAAAGGAGGGCTGTCCCATAGATTTAATGGATCCGGTGGTTGAACATCATAATGACCATACACTAATATAGTGGGAAGATTCTTATCTATCATTTTTTCACCGTAGACAATTGGATTACCCGGAGTTTCACAAATTTCCACATGATCGCAGCCTGCTTTTTCGAGGCTCGTCTTTAACCACTTCGGCGGTTTTGATCACATCATTTTTATAGGCCGAATCGGCACTTATAGCTCGGTATTTTGAGTAATTCGATGAGCTCGTTAATAAATCGTTTTTGATGTTCTTCAATATACGGTTTTGCACTTTTCATAGGTAGTTTTTCTGAAGACAGAAGGTTCAGACCAATTTCGCCAAAAGGCTTTTGCGAATGCAAACACGAAATTGGTACAAAAAGATGTAATTTTAAATAGAAGATTGTTTGTAAATTGCCTAAATCTTGCGTAGGTGATTATGCAAGTCACTATTGCGGGCGTGATGGAATTGGTAGACATGCTAGACTTAGGATCTAGTGCCGCAAGGTGTAGGAGTTCGAGTCTCCTCGCCCGCACACTTCGACTGCGCTCAGCGCAGGCACAAAGGCTTCAGTGAGAACTGAGGTCTTTTTTTGTTTCCCAGATTTCCTGAAAGAGATCAGCGAGGAGACGAGAAGTTTATCCTGAGCCTGTCGAAGGGAGTCTCCTCGCCCGCACACAAAGACTTCAGTGAGAACTGAGGTCTTTTTTTGTCAAATCGCCCCTGATTTTTGCAGGAATTGCTATTCCCCAATTTACTTCGGGAAGGCCGTGATCTCAATGGCAGCAGAAGCTACTTCAATTCTTCCTTCGGAGGCATTTATGGCCTTCAATATTTTATCGTACAAAACAGATTTTGTCCCACGACGCGATTTATAATCCACCACAAAACGAAGGGTAAAAGTGATCCAGTTTTCGTTAAAAGTCATAGCGATCATGGGTTGTACCCGGGCATTTTCAAGATTGTAGGTGCCTATCATTTTGTCCCAGGCTACTTGAGAGGAATTGGAAAATTCACCCACTTCTTCCTGTAGAATATCACCAAAAATTTTCCGAGCATATTCGTAATCACCATTGGTTTTGATAGGAATGGTGATTTCGTCCCACAGAAAGGGAAAATCTCCCGAGTAATTGTACACTGGTTCCTTAAATACAAAACTGTTTGCAACCCGCACCAATTTACCGTTATAGAGATCTCCATTTACCCAGTCGCCAATTTCCATTAAGGTGGTTCGCAGAAGGCCAATGTCAATGACATCGCCCTTGATTCCACCCAATTTTACTCGATCCCCCACACGGAAGAAGTTGCTGGAAAAAATGGTGACATACCCGGCCACACTTACGATCACCTCCTGTAGAGCAAATGCGATCCCGGCACCGGCAACTCCTAACGCAGTTCCTATTCCAGATAATTTTGCATTAAAAATAAATACTAAACCTATGGCAAAACACACATACCCCAGAAAGTTGATCAGCTTTTTGAATTTGTATTTTGAACTGTTATCCTTGGCCAATCCCGTAGTGGTTCGGCGAAGTATCCTTACAATAACATAAACAACGATGAAGAGAATAAAGATCTTGGTCAGATTGATCAAAATCGGATTTTCAAATAGTTTATTAATTTCGTCTATCATTAGTGAGGTATTAATTCGTATTACTCCCCTTAATTTTCAGGAGGTATTCCAATTCAGAAAAAACAATAATGCTTACTAATTCTTCACCTGAACTTTTACTCCCTGTCTTAAAATATAAACACCCATCACCAATAGCCAAAGAGCCTTTACATGAAACATGGGTTTGAATATTTCATAATAATCAGGAATGAACAGGATGATTCCCATGGCCACAAGCCCCAATAAGATAGTGAAATATCCTAACCACAATGATACGATTTTCCATTTGACGAGACCAGCCCCTAAGAGGATCAAACCAACACCGGAAAAGATGCGTCCAAATCGCACAAAGCATGTAACATATTGATTGGTGAACAGAATATCGTCCATAAATTCCTGAATTTCGATGGCCGATTTACCCTCGGTCATACCCACTCCCCAAGCTCCAAAGTTATAGTAAAATGCCGATGCCAGCGCCAGTGTAAATGTACCTACCACTACCATACCAACGCCGGGGGTGACAAGGATTCGATACGGTTGTTTTGAAAGTATACTGGCAAGAGCGATCACCGCAACGATCATCGCTACCCATCCAAAAATATAAACTCGGAAGACCCAAATCCAGGTCCAAATATTCTCTCCAATCGCAGTAAAATCTTCGGCAACCAGATATTCGTTGACATTGTGGGGGGACAACATATAGCCTCCCCATAACATCAGAGCCGCGAAGATGAATACCCATCCTGTAAATTTAGTTTCGAAATCTTTTTTCATAATATCATTTTATTTGTTGACTTAGTTTTTAGACTTTGTAAATCCCGAAAAGATCTGTCCAAAGAATCCTTTTGGAAATTTTTCATCTCCCGGAAATCCAAGTTCTATGGTGCCACTATCTTCGGGGACATAGTTTGTTTTAAAGATATAGTCCCATAAGCTAAGGCTAATTCCGAAGTTAATTCCTTTTCTTTTCCCTTTTGGCAAGGCCTTCACATGATGGTATAAATGCATGACAGGGTTATTGAAAATATATTTTAACGGTCCCCAGGTAATTTTTATGTTGGCATGGTTTAAATGACCAATAGAGATCGCCAGCAAAGTGCACAATGTATGCCTGCTCCGGCTCAAATCCGCCCAAGATCATTACACCAAATGTTTTAAGGGGTTTATAGAAGATATTCTCCATCCAATGATATCTCAGGTGCGCTGCAAATCCCATCTCTTTCACAGAATGATGCACCTTGTGAAAGCGCCATAAAAAGTCATATCGATGTAATAACACATGGGTGAACCACTGGACGAAATCAATAATTATGAAGAATACCAATAGTTGGGCCCACATAGGCCAATCTGCAATGTTCAAAATAGCAAAACTCTTTGCCGTAACTCCAAATTCACCGAAAAGTACGCCAAGGATCTCATAAACCCCACTAATCACAATAGCGAAAATGAAAAAGTTAAAGAACATGTAAAACCCATCCAGCCAAAAGTCTTTCCTAAATATAGATTGCTCCTTTCGCCAGGGAAATGCGACCTCTAGTATCCAAACAAAAAGTGAGATGGCTACTAATCCCCAAAAGTAATTGGTGTACCAGGGGACTTCAAACAGAATGGACTTCCAGGTCCAATCAATGGTATTCAATAAAGAGTCTGTAAAAGCGGTTATATATTTTTCCATAGTTAATTTAATTTAAAATTGTTGTAACACTATCTTTCTCAAACGGTTGGTCCTTATAAAAACTCCATTCGGTCCAGGAACCGTCATAATTCTTTACATTTTTATAGTCTAATAGTTGGGTCAATACAAAAGTAGTAAGAGCCGAACGTACCCCGGTATGGCAATAGGCAATAATTGGGTCATCTTGGGAGATTTTTAACGTTCCGTAGATTTTTTCTAATTCAACTTTTGACTTAAATTTTAAGGTTCCCTCATAATCGATGGCCTCTGTCCAGTCTATATGCTGGCTTCCCGGGATCCGACCTCCGAAGCTGGCTCCCGCCTTTTGGCGTTTCCCTGAATATTCGTCTCCCGTGCGGGTGTCGATAATACGTTCAAGCCCCGAACCTGTCATTATTTTTTGCATATCATACCTATCTATCAAATACCGAAAGGACGGTTTCTCAGGAAGTCGAAATTTTGATGCTTTCCTTACTGCCACTTTCGTAGTTACCCCTCCACCTGCGGCTATCCAGGCCTTCAAACCTCCGTTCAGGATCTTCACGTTTTCAAAATCATAATTTTGCATTACCCACCAAAACCGGGCTGCGTCGCAGGAGCCGCGATCGTCATACACGATCAATTGGTCTTTATCACTAATGCCCAAACTACCTAATAAAAGGGCAAGACTATCGGCTTTTGCCATCATCCCGTTGTAAGGATAGGTGTGATCTTCTATTTGATCGCGCCAGAAATTAATGGCTCCATCAATATGATTTTCGATATAGGCCTTTTCGTTTCTGAAGTCGATAATTTTTACAGACTCCCTGTTTGTTAGCTCCAGTAAGGCTTCGGCTTCGATGAGATACTTTGAAGCAGCCTCCTGCACCATGGTAAGTTCAGAAGCTCCCAAGGTCTCGATATCTGTTTCTGTCTTGCCTTTACATCCGGCCGCCAGCAGAACAAACAGTAATAAGCTAATGCTATTTTTCCAGTTCATACCATTCAATATTAGCAAGTGCTGGTCTCCTTCCTTTTTTCTGAGGGGGGTAGTTCTGAACCAAATAGTTAATAATTATTTCTTCATTTCTACCCAGATCCCCGAGATTTTGGGTCTCCTGCATCCAGTCGATGGTCTCCTCCCAACGTTCTTTGTTCATTCTATTTTGTGTCACCAGCTTCGAACTATGGCAATTGGTGCAATTGTTCACTACTATCATCAATCCTTCCGCATCAATCAATCCCGTTCGCACATGAATGCCGTCTACAATGAGGTCTTCATCGACCTCTTCAACGACCACATAATCTGTGGATTCTTTTTCTTTGAAAGCAGACAGGTCGGGATCGGCGGTAAGATAAATGAGCAGGGCACTTATCATTCCTACAAAAACGAACAGCACCACCAACCCTTTATAAAGAGTCTTTGTTAATTCCCGAAATGCCTCGTGCTGCTCCATTTATTTCAATTTTACAGCGATGCGATGACATGCATTATTTAAATATCCCTTCGGATTCCATCCCGGCAGGATCATGGGTTGGCTTTTTCCCTGAGAATCGGTCGCTCGGGCCCAAACTTCGTAGTATCCTTTCTTCGGAAAAGATACCGCTGCCGAAAAATGTTGCCAGGCCAATCTATTGCCGGGGGATTCCAATTGGCAATCCTTCCAGGAAGATCCAAAGTCTATAGAATATTCCATTTTTGACACTTCCAATTCACCCGCCCACGCGTGGCCGCGAATGTTCAATTTTTTACCGAATTCCAGCATGGCACCCGATTTTGGATACGTGATTAACGATTTCACGGGCATGGATTCGATAATACACATATTTTCGTCTTCCACTTTATCACCCGGTGCTACGGTCTCGCAGGGAACACGATAAGCGGTACCGGTCATTTTGCTTCCGTCGTGTACTTTGTTCCTAACGCTAATTCCCTTGATCCATTTCCCTGAAACTGAGGCCGGCCATCCCCCTGCAACCAATCGCAGCGGATACCCATGGGCTAAGGGAATGTCTTCACCATTCATTTTAAAAGCGAGGATGGTTTCGTCTTGATAGGCTTTCGCCATAGGCATGCCTCGCGAGATGGGTTCTTTCTTTGGGTCGCCACTTAGATGGGTGTCAGCAGCATGATACCCAATGTAAACTGCATTACCCTGTACTCCCACATCCTCGAGTACGTCTCGTAATCGAATTCCCGTCCAGGTGGCACAGGAAACCGCACCTACTGTCCATTGGTTCCCTTTTGCGGGAGGGTCGAATTCGCTACGTCCATTGCCTCCGCATTCCAGGGTGAGGTCATAACTATATTGTTGAAACTTTGTCTTCAGGTCTTGCAGGGAATAGGTTTTAGGTTGTTTGACCGATTCGCCGTCGAAGGTGAGCGTCCAGTTCTTTACATCGATGTTCTCAGGAATCAGTCCATTGTTCCGAATGAACATAAATTTATTGGAGGTAATCCTCTCGTCCAATAAATGGGCCTGGGCTTCTATATTCCAGGGTTTATCGTTCAAAACGACCATCCCTTTGTCTTTGTTGAAGAGTTTAAACGGATCTGGGTCTTGCAGGGCCAGGGGTTCATAGCCAAGCGGCATCATGTTACCAAAAACAATATCAGTACCAATAAGCACCGTTAAAGAAGATAGCGCGGCTTTCTTTATAAAATTTCTGCGTTCCATAGGCCAACAATTAGTTATCGAGCGCAAGTTATCATTTTTATTAATTACGCTATGTAACATAAGTTACAATACGAGGTTGGCGGTAGTTCTTTCACCCACGGAAATTATAGAGTTACAGCCAGAAATCAATTGGGCCTGGATCTAAGTTCCGAAATTGCAATCTGTAACATTATTTTTTTCTGCCGCAGGTTATTTCTTTATCCTCGCAACAGCCTGAATTCTCTAAACCAACGGGCCAAACTCTCATCGTAATGATGGGTGGCAAAACCCGATCCGTTGTAATATCTGGCTACCGCACGGAAGTCATCGGCGGTAGGATTTAATTTTCGCACTGCCGGCCTCGTTCTAGAGCTCAAGGTCAAAAACCGACCGATGGAAGTGATTTGTTGCTCCAATGGGAAGGTATAGAGTTCTTTGGCCGAACCGGCTCCAATTCTTTTAAAATTAAAGCCCATAATTTGCCCCAAACCAAAGCTCATGGATTGATAGCGCAATTCTTCAAGACTGGTTGCAGGATTCAACTTGGCTGCTTTTGTCAGCTTGTGCTGTTCAAATCTTGGCCGCACTACTCCCGATGTTTCTTGTTTGATGATGGCCAATATCCACTCGGGGTGGATGGTTATATTTCGACTGGATTCTATGGCTTGGAAAGCCTTTTCAGCTGCGGATCCGTATCGCTCATTGATCTGGCGGCAGGTCATAAAGTCCCTGCTATGAAGAGCATTTAACTGAAAAATAGCCTCATCAAAATCACCGCAATTAACCGTATTTGTTTCAATGGCCTTTTTGGCTGCCTCTAACATTTTTTGGAGCGTTTGTATGTTCAATCGAACTTCGGGAATACTCGTGATTAAGGCCCGCGCCGTTCTCCACGTACAATCATAAGTCAAGGTTTTTCGCGATATGGTGGTAGGTGCAAGTCCGTGTTCAAAACTGAATTGAGCCAACCCCCTGTTAGTCCCACGGCCAAAATCACCGTCGATGGCAAAAGCTCCGGAAGAAGAAGTAGAATACCCCAGGAAAATGAGTAATCGTTGAAATGCCGAAATAGTATTCTCGCCAACCGATCTGCGATCGAGTGTCAAATCGTTTTCCTCTAGTCTTTTGAGGTCACTTTCCCAATGTGGTGTCGTATTGGGAGGATTCAATATTTTCTGAATTTGAGCATCTAGAATTAAGGTGAGCATAAGACTATATTTATGAATTCAGGACAGGTTCCTGTATTCTGTTTGAATAAAAAACCTATTATTTCCCCAACTGCGCAGCCCGTTGCATGGCTTTATAGCGTTCTGCCCATTTGGCAGGATTCTTAATATTGAGGGCATCATCAATATGTACGGGATCTTTGAACTTGATACCCCAACGTAGATCGGGATCGTCGATGATAGATTTAAAAAATTTTCTAGCTGGTTCGGGTACGTCAGGATATTTAAGGGCTTTGGAGGAGTGGAGCGAAATTCCGTTTCCATAAATCACATTGAAGTCGATAGCATGTCCGGCAAGATGATTGGACTTTTTAGCGGGTGTTACAATAGCTCCTTGGACATTGGTGGTAGTTCGAAACGAACTATTGATCGAAAGCAAAACATCGGCTTGTTTAGCATGTTCGTTGATCTTCTTCAACATAGGGACAAACTGTATGTCCGCCCGTACTGGTTTTCTTCGAAACTGGGATCCCTCAAACAGTACGAGTGGAGAGCCTTTGCTAGGTAAGTTATTTTGGGCGAGATCGCCCCAATTACTTCCGTAAAACGGATTGATATCCTTGAGCATTTGGTTGATCAATGGTCGGGAGAGCAGATCACCATCCGATTCGATACCATTGTCCTTAGCATAGGCGATAACGGCATTACGTGTACTATTTCCGTAGAAACCATCGGCACCGTATTTTGCGAAATTCAATTGAGCACTATAGCCCAATTCATGAAGTAGTGTTTGCACTGCGGTAATACTCATGCGGGTGCCCTTCGAAATGTATTTTTTAGTTCGAAGATCTGAGTTATGAATGGACCACAACAAATACATACTGGGTAGAAAATCGTGACGTTGCAGGATGATTTTAGCAAGGGCTGCGGACACCTTGGTTCCATCGCTGTTGTTTTTATTCTTGCCGGCAAAAGCAGCTACAGCGGTGGCGGTGGCATTTCCGTAATCGCCATCTGCCTGGTAATTGTCCCACTTGAGCTCTTTTCTGAAACCCAGTTCGAAAAGTGTGCGCTGAAGATCTGTGACCAATTCCTTGTCTGTTGTTCCTTTGAATAAAGACTGACTAATGTTTCCTTTGTTGAGGGCGGCTTCTAAAATATTTGAGCATTCCATAATCTATTCGTTTTAAGTGCCATGAATTTCATGGGTGGATGATTTATAAAAGTGGGGGGAGAAACTAATACGGTCTACCTATAAAGATACTATTTTTTATCATTTCTGAATAGTAACGGTCACGAAATCAGTAGATTAATTAAAATCAGGGACTTAGGCTTGCGATAATCCTTTAAAATTACCCTTTTTCTTCCGAAGGTTTCTTTGAAAAGAACTTCGAGACGATCCAACCCATGAGCATGGCAATGGCAAAAGAGGGTGCGAGCACATCCAATTGGACAAAATAAGCTCCTAACGAGTCCAATTCCTGAAACACGAATTTGAATAGGGGAACGCATAAAAAACCTGAGATCATGGAGGCAATGGCTCCTCTTTCAGTATAACCCTTCCAAAATAGAGACAGGATAATGACCGGACAAAAAGTAGCCGCTATTCCCGACCACCCGAAGATAATAACCCAGAAAACCTGCCGTTCGGGTGAGTAGATTGCCATTCCCATTGCGATCCCTAAAGCGATCACGGCCATGATCAAGGTAACGATTCGCGAGATTCGGGTGAGCTGTTCGTCAATAAGATCGGGACGGAATATTTTCTGATAAAAATCCCGAACCACTGCGCTGGAGGCAATAATTAAAAGAGAATCGATGGTTGACATGATTGCGGAAAGCACAATGGCCACAAAAATGGCAACCAGGATCAACGGTAAAAAGTTCTCGGTCATGGTATTCAGAACATCGACCGCGCCTATGCCAAAAACAGCCTCAGGATCTTGTCCACTTTCAGTGAATAATAATCGGGCCAGTACACCAATGCTAACTGCGGCGGCATCGGTTAATAAAGTAAAAACTATGGCGACCCATCTGCCTTTATTAATTTCCGCCTCGCTCTTAATCGACATAAACCTAACATACACTTGTGGTGATCCCAGAAATCCAAGTCCGATCATCGAAAATCCAAGAATGGTGAATAAATTTAGCCAGCTGTCGTTACTACCACCCCAAATATCAACCAGAGCCGGATCGATTTCCCGAAGACCTTCCAAAATACTCCCCGAATAATCCATAGTCGAAAAGGCCACAATGGGAAGCAACACCAACCCAAAAAACATGAGCAGACCCTGAAACAGATCGGACCAAACCACGGCCACAAATCCACCAATAAAAATATAGACCAATACGATCACAAAGCCAAGCAGGGCTCCATAAAAATAATTGATACCGAGCATGGATTCGAACGCAATCCCGGTGGCGTCTATTTGAGAACTTACGTAGATGATTACAAAAATGGACAGCACTGAGGCCGAGAGGATACGAATAAAATGGGTTTTGGATTTAAAATGACTTACTAAATAATCGGGGACAGTAATGGACTTATAAGCATCGGTTCTTCGTTTAAACTTTTTGGCCATAAAAAACCAGGAGATAGCGACCCCCAGAAGTTCTCCAATAACTACCCAATAGGCAGACAAGCCAGCAAGGGCTCCCATCCCTGTTAGGCCAATAAGTAACCACCCCGATTCTCCCGTAGCCCTGGCCGAAAAAGCAACGGCCCAATACCCAATATTCTTGCCTCCCACATAAAAATCGCTCATGCTTTTTATTCGTCTGGAAGCGAATATGCCAATCAAAAATAGAATGAGAACGTAAACGATGAGGGCAATTATTTTGGCGGCCATAGATTCAATTTACAAAGGTTCTGTTGCTTTTTGGACGTTAAAGGGTAGTTATATGATAAGGTAGTCAGGCAAACAAATCACAGTTTAAAGAAATGTGCTTGCATTTCTTCAGATAATTCAAAAGACTTAATAAATGCTTGAAATCCTTTAAAAGACGCGTTTTTTTGCTTATTATGAGTAAATCTAACTTTTATCCAAGGAAATAAAAATTTTAATGGAATGAATTGCATTGAAACGTTACATGAATTGATTGAAACATTGAATGACAGCGAGCCTGAAGATTATGTGAAGGTGGCTAAGAATATGAACATTCCCAAGAGTGATTTTAAGAAATATGCCTTCTATAAGCCCGATGGGTATACACGAAATTGTATTGAAAGAACCCCGGTCTATGAGCTGCTATTGCTGTGTTGGAATCCTGGGGATGAAACTCCCATTCATGGCCATGACGAACAACGGTGTTGGGTATATCAGTTAGATGGAGCCATTAGAGAATCGAGGTATCGGGAAAATGACGCAGGACTCATGGAAGAGTGCAACCGGTTGGAGCTAACACCTGGTGGCCTAACTTATATGGAAGATACCATGGGCTATCACTCTTTAAAAAATTCTTCCAATGAGCAGGCGATGACCCTGCACTTGTATATGTCGCCTATCGATTCGTGTAAAACTTTTGACGAAACCGAAGGAGCATTTATCGACAAGGAATTGCAATACGATAGTTACAAGGGAGTACTCGACAAAGAATATACGTCCTATTAGATTTTGGAAGAAACAAAAAAGGATAAAAAAGCTTCAGTAATTACTGAAGCTTTTTCAATTCATATAAACAATTATTTTATGCCATTTTCTTATAAATTAAACCAGCAATAAGTCCTGTAATGCCAAAGAAAACAAGATAGATCACAAAATTTATAAGCGTGCCTTCCATATCCAGTAGATTGGCCGTAGCATAATCAATTACTTTTTCTCCCAGACCAATCATGATTGCCACCAGGATTCCCATGGAGATTCCGCTGCCTGCACCATAATTACTCGCACCATATTTACCATAAATTGTAGAAAAACCAAATGCCTGAACGAGGCATCCTATTCCGATATACATCATATCGGGCGGGTCTTTCATAATACCACTTAATAACATGTGGTCAGACAACATGGGATCGCCCAGGATTCCCCACAGGAGGTAACCGCCGCCAAAGCCCCAAATGGCCGCGACCAAAGTACTGATCAAATTAGCTTTTGAAAACATAATTAATTGGTTTTGTGGTTAATAGCCAACAATTTACAAAATAAAACCTGATGTAGTTTACATTAAATTAACATTCATTAACCGACATATTAACAATAATCGGGCTTCTAAAAGCTTGATTTGACGGTTATTTACCTATAAAATATCCGTAATTTTGGTTCGTGAATACCTCCTATGACATTCTTATAATTGGTGGCGGTGCTGCGGGATTTTTTACGGCCATCAACGCGGCCGAAATGAATCCTGAAGCCAGCATAGCTTTGTTGGAGCGTGGCAAAGAAGTGCTTGCCAAGGTAAAGGTTTCGGGAGGCGGGCGCTGCAATGTGACCCATGCCCAATTCGACCCAAAAGAGTTATCCCAAAACTATCCACGCGGTGAAAAAGAATTGCTGGGTCCTTTTCATAGTTTTATGACCGGAGATACTATTTCCTGGTTTGAAGCGAGAGGCATCGAATTAAAAATTGAAGAAGACGGAAGAATGTTTCCTGTGACGGACAGCTCACAAACCATCATCGATTGTTTTATTTCTGAAGTGGAACGGCTTGGTATCGAATTGCTGAGAAGCCATTCGGTAAAGAGCATAGCGAAATTTGAGGAGCGCTGGTTGGTCAACACTACCACCCTGGTATTGGAGAGTAAAACCCTGGTTGTTGCCACCGGAAGTAACCCAAAAATATGGAAGCTCCTAGAACGTTTAGACCATACTATTATTCCACCGGTTGCGTCGCTTTTTACCTTCAATATAAAAGATGGGCGTATAATCGACCTGCCGGGAGTCGCTACCCAGGCTTCGGTAAAAGTGATGGGTGCCAATCAAAAAATCGCTTTAGAGAGCGAGGGTCCCTTGCTAATTACCCATTGGGGATTGAGTGGCCCCGCTATTCTGAAATTATCTGCCTGGGGTGCCCGGATCCTGGAACCCATGCAGTATCGCTTTCCTATAAAAGTGAATTGGTTGTGCGATATCTCCGAGCTTCTGGCCCTGGAAAAACTCATGGAACTGAAAACTGAAAACCCAAAGCAAACCTTGTTTAAATACCCGCAATTTGAGTTACCCAAACGACTGTGGCAAAATTTGATAAAAGCAGCCGGAATCGATCCCACCGAAACCTGGGCGGGGATATCGAAAAAGAAGCTTCAAAACCTGGCTAACCAACTCACCGAATCGCATTTTGAAGTGGAGGGCAAAAGTACATTCAAGGAAGAATTTGTGACTGCGGGGGGTGTGGACTTAAAGGAAGTGAATTTTAAAACCTTTGAAAGTAAGTTGCACAAAAACCTCTATTTTGCAGGAGAGGTCTTGAATATCGATGCCATCACCGGCGGATTTAATTTCCAAAATGCCTGGACGGGAGGGTATATGGTAGCTAAAGCACTTGGCACTACCTTAAAATAGTACGAATGAAATTGACATTTTTTATGATCATATGCTTTTCTTCCCTGGTTCAGGGACAGGATCTTAGTAAATACCAATGGAAAAACAGACTCATAGTGCTACAGGCTGAAAATGAACTGGATTCGCTTGCTGTGGAACAAATTGAAATATTACGAAGCGATTCTAAAGTATTGTCAGATCGCAAACTGAAATTGATTATTAATTATCACACTTTTGGTAAAGTTGAGCATGGGATGCCCGTGAGGGAAGAGCCCTGGAAATTTCAAGTCAAACTCATTGGTTTGGACGGGGAAGTCAAATTTACTTCAGAGAAGGTCGAACCCATAGCTACCTTTATCGATTTGATTGATGCGATGCCTATGCGAAGAGAGGAGCTAAGAAATAAAAAGAATTAGCTATGTATCGTTATATTGCATTATTACGAGGAATAAATGTGGGAGGTCATAAAAAAATACTCATGGCCGATCTTAAAGCGCTGTTCCAATCGTTGGGGTTTACCGATGTAGTGACCTATATTCAGAGTGGAAATGTGGTTTTTTCTGCTTCGGAAGTGGATGGACTGGCCAACATTATTGCCGAAGCCATACAAAATACCTATGGGTGGGAAGTGCCGGTATTAGTGCGAACAGCTTCAGAAATAGAAAGAATTCTCCACGATTGTCCCTTTTCCGAAGAGAAAATGGAAAAAAGCTATTTCACCCTCTTTCGGGATCGACCTTCTCAGGAACATATAGACGAATTCAATAGTTTTAGTTTTCCGGGAGAAGAATTTCAGGTAACTCCTGAATGTATGTACTTTTTCTGTGAAGCGGGCTATGCGAGGGTCAAGATGAACGGTAATTTGGTCGAACGTAAATTAAAAGTGCGCACCACCACACGTAATTATAAAACATTGATGAAGTTATTAGTGTTGTCATCCTAAAAAAGGACTCGACCAGGGAACGCCACTACCCTAATTCGAATCCTTTTGAAAATGTGATCTTTTGTTATTCCGATGAAGAAATGATCAACTCTTTTTGGAGATCAGCGATCCTCCGGTCCAAACGCCTCCAATAACCATCAATGCAAGGCCAGACAAGCGTAGTAAGTTAAATCCACCACTCGGGCTTTCCATATCAAATTTGAAAATAGTGTTGCCATAAGCGTCGGTATCTACCTTAACGTTGGTGGCTTTTTCGGGGAATTCCATGGTGTAGGTTTGCTGCAATGTACCTCCCCATTCCATGGGGCTGCTTACCATCACATATTTATGCTCGGTGACTTTGGTAAGGTTGGCATCCTTTTCATCGGTCTCGACAATCCATTTTCCGCGCTTGTCAATATCACAAGCTCCATAGGCGTTTAGGCTCAATTTAAAGGAACGGTTCATTTCATCTTTATCAAGTTTGAAATCGTCCAAAAAGTATCCCGGCATGCTGCGTTCCACCTCTCGTTTTAAGGCTGCGGGATTGTTACCCAGCGAACCGTTCCAAGCCTGCCATTCCTGGGCGTTCATGGTCATTTCAATGTTGATCTTGGCGTTGCCAATAGAATCTATGCGCATGTTGATATTCTGTTTCATTTGCTGGGCCTGAAGCGTTCCAACAACGAATATCAAAAAGGTGAATAATATATATTTAGTTGTTTTCATGATCGTTATCTTATACTGTTAAACACTTGGTTAATGACTCCTGAATATTGTTGATAGGCGTAGTCCGGAGCTCCTACGGCGACCACTCTTATGCCACCGTTTTTTCGAATGGCCTTGCCAATCCAATTGTAAGTTCCATCGGCGGAATAGGTTGTACCGTACACATTGTTCCCTTGAATTTCAAATTCGACACTCATGCCGTAATTGGCAAGAACATTACTAATGGTGTACATGGCATCGGTTCCATTGGATACGGCGATGTCGTATACTGAAACACTTACATATTGATCGGGGGAAATGGCCTGCGCTGTTAGGATTCCCATTTCAGGAATCGGTCGCATCATGGTCTGCCAACCTCCGGGAACTGCAACCGAAAGTGATCGCCCGCTACTGCTGCTACCGCCGCCGGAAGATGAACCTCCACCTCCGGAAGTTGATCCTCCCCCTCCGGAATTAGTAGCCACGCTTGTATTCTTCCCACTAGTTGTAGTAGTGCCAAGACCTCCTACGGCCCAGGAGGAAACAATGTCATCGACCTTTTTCCGAAGAAAAGTATCATCCTTAAGGGCCATTGGGGTGGCACCCAACTTGTTAACCATATGAATGTCCACTTTAGTGTATCGGGGATCACCCATTTGCTCCTTCTCAAAAAATTCTTTCAATTCGGTCATACCGACATTAAAGGCATCTTCTGCAGAACTTATTTTACCTAGTCCTTCCCCACCAATGCCGGTTGCTTCGATGGCATAAAATTGGCCATTAAGTCTGAACCCAGGATAAGCATGTCCCGGAACCAGAAAAATAAAAGGATCCAGTCCTGCATTGGATAAAATGCTCGCATATAACAGACTTAATTCCAAACAAAGCCCCGTGTTTCCGGTAATGACCTCTCTTGGTAATCGATTTTGTTGTGAAAATTGTGTCACATCCTGTAGTGTTTCGGGAATCCCCTTCGTACCACTGTAGACCATATGAGAAAGTAGGGTTGCATTATAAATTCCGGTTAAAAATCGAACAGCCTCTTTTGGGTCTTTATTCACAGAAGCGGCTTCACCCATCAATATTTTTTCCTGAATATTTTGTGTGTAATATTGTACGATGGGATCGTTGGGGGTTACATAACAGGCCAATAATGCGTCGTTATTGTATACGTCTGCCCATCCCGATATTTCACTGGCGGGAATATTGGTGAACATATACTCGTTGCGATTGCTAATTCTAAAACCGAATTCTTCCTCGATCATATCATCTTCTGTAGCGCCGTCCCAGGTGATCTCTATTTCTGCCTTTTCGGTAGATTCGGTCATTTTTTCGGCGATACTTTCGGGAAGCTTGGGATAACATCGTACCGAGGCTGTTTGACCAGAGAACATTTCTCCAATGACGTCCAGTTCGGTCCATTCCACATAGCCGGGAATACGATACCGTACCGTCACATCTTCCAGTGTATTTTTCGAAGTGTTGGTGATCTTCGCTTTGAACAAATAATACTTGCCGTCTAAGGCATCTTCATTGGCATACACATTATGCGCTGCGGGCATAAGGGTTTGGGTCTTTACAATGTCAACGTCTAAACTTCCCGTCCCCCCGGACGAAAAAAGATAGCTGGCACCAAATAGCACTACTCCCAGAGCAGCAACTAGAATTGGAATGATTAGTTTTTTCATGACTTCTATTTTTACTGAATTAATTCTTAATTACTTTAAAGGTGTTCATATCCGATTGATTTAGTAGTTACTACTACATCGGAACCATTCGAAAATGTCATCAAGATTTCTTCAGAAGAACATTCAGAATAAAAAAAAGAAAATGAAATTAGCGTTAAGCGCGTCTTCTTTTAAAGAGATAGAAGAGCAAAGAAAGTAGCAGGAAACTACCCAGGATCCAGATCCAAAGAGGAAAACCGGAAGATAATTCAACAGGTGCAGTGTCTCCCATCAACACCAGTCCGGCCCAATATTGCGGTTCGATGGTACGCCCTTCAGCACTGGAGATATAGCTAAGCTTAGCCTGTTGAAGTGCCTGATCTTTGGGCATGCCTTCCTTTAAATTTTCGTAGAAATTACCAATGATCTGCGTACTGGATTTTTCATCAATTTTCCATAGGCTGGTTAATATACTCTCGCTACCGGCGTAATTAAAAGCATGGGCCAGCGATATCATTCCTTCTCCCGGTTGATACGTAGGTTTTCCCGTTTCACAGGCGGTTAAAATGGCCAGATTTGAGGATAGATTTTGGTTGTAGATCTCGTAGGTATATAAGTAATTGTCTGCAAGCGATTCCTTGTCGGAGATATTTTTAGCAAAAACCAATCGTGACAATTCCGGGCTAATATTATTGGATTCGGCATGGGTGGCGATATGAATGATCTTGTGTTCTTTGGCGTTGGTAGTAAACAGTTGTTTGGTCGATTTTTCATTGAGAAAAGAACTGCCCCGAAAACGTTTTGAATATTCTTCGGCAATGTCCAGACTAAAAGGTTGTGGAAGCAACGTCAGGTACGATTTGTCAAGATCGATAGAATCTGTGATAGCGACTTGGTAATCCTGTTTCATTTTGTCGGTAAATTCGGGAGCGAAAGCCACGAAATTGCTGCTATAATCGATCTTTTTTTGACCTTCTTCCAACAAGAAGAGACTATAGTTATAAGAGATGGAATGCCGGGCAAGCAAACTATTGCTCCCGAGTTCTTGAAACGTACTTATTTGGGTTGGAGTAAGCGTTTCGAAGCTCAAATTAAAAAGTACTCCGTCCGGAACGATCACTATATTTTTTGAAGTGATCAAAGCCTTTAGAGGTTCCCAAAGTTGCTGATATAACTGGTGATACAACGGGGCGACAGTTTTGAGGTCACCTTGATTTTCGGCCAACTGCACGATCTTTTCGCTTAGGTTTTGCGAATTCAATGGCACTAATATTTTTTTAGACTGGGAAACGACCAGGGCGTATAATTGCTGCTCAATGAAAAAATAACGTATCACCGTGGTGTTATCAGGAATGTTTTTTTGCAAGTTCGTCAAAGGTTGCTCGATGGTAGCATATCTTAATTTATAATAACGAGGATACGTCTGTTTTAACGAATCCAAAAAGCTGCTCCAGGCTTCGTTCGCTTCAAAATAATCACTGATGTTCTCTTCGGAAGTTGTTTTTAGCGAACGTGACATGGTAGCCTTCAAATCCTTCTCTCGCGTTTCTAATTCCGAAGGAATACCGCCAAAGCGAATGTTGTTTCGAATATTGAATTGTGTGCGGATGCGGTTATAGATACCCGATTCCTGAATGGTCATGGTTTTGTCCAGATAATCTGACGCGCCGGTGAGTTCATATAGGTTGTAATAGAGTTGCTTGGAAATACTATTTAGACTCTTGTATTCGGTCAACAAACTATTGATATCTTCTATATTGAAAGTGGTGGTTTTTCGGCGTTCCAGAAACGAGACCGCCTTATCTATTTTTGCGATCTGGGTTTTTATAAATAAAGTGTCCGGATTGGGAGTTGTCCTTAAGAGACTTTGAACTTCGAATTGGGTGATCATTGGCCGATAAAACTCTGTTTGAATAGAATCGATCACCGAATTTGCCTGTGATAGTCTTTGGTCGAGGGACTTATTGGCTTTATTGGCCCAAAGGAACGCATTGTCGTAATCTCCCGACTTAAAATAAACTTGTGACAGGTTGGTGATCTCTTTGATAAGTGGGAAATTATCCTCACCGGCATTTTTTAGCACATAATCATAGGCCTTTTTAGCGAAAGCGATAGCTTTATTTGGCTCCTCATTCTCGGCTAAAAAGAGGGCATAATCTCTTAATAATACAAGGTATTCTCTGCTGTATTCTTTGGGGTATGCTTCTGCATAAAGCGCTTCACTTTCCTCGTAGAGTTGCTTTGCCCGCTCTATTTCTTTTTTTTCTGAATACGCCTTTGCCAAAATATACAGGAGGTCTGCTTCAACAGATAAATAGCGGCTTGGTGATTTCTTTAAATTGACCAACGCCTCGTTCGCCGTTGCAATACTTTTATCGAATTCCCTTAGCTGCACTTCCGAAGTAGCGATCTGAAACGAACTGGTTCCTAAACGCGGACTGTCCAACCCATAGACCTCTTTTTTTTTGCGATGAGCGTACTTAAGCATTTCATAGGCTTTCGTAAGATATCCGGTGTCATTATAAAATGCCGCCAAATTGGAAATGGCTGAAGCTTGCAATCGCTTTGATTTTTTGACCAATGCCTCGTCCTTAGAGCCATTAAGGATCGCTTGTAATTTAGAAATGATCTCTTTCTTGAGCTCAATGGCCTCGCCAATATGTCCTTGGGAATCGATCACCAACGCCAAATTAAACTGAAAGGCAACGATATAGTAATCCCTATCATAGGCAGTAAGTTCACTTTCTTTGGTCGTTGCGATAGCCTTGTGAAAATAGATCTCGGCGCTGTCCAGTTTATTAAGGGTCCACATAGAAACAGCCACCCCGTTATACGCATCTGCTAATTTTTCTTTTCTTGCTGTTTCAGACTTTTCGTAAGCGGCCACAGATTGCTTGAAATAGAAAATGGCGTTACTTAGATCATACAATGCGTAATAGTTGCCGCCAATAGTATAATTGATCTCACCCAACTCTTTGGCCGTAATATCTGGTGTCTTTAGGGCATATTCGAGGGCTTTTTTGGAGGCTACTACCGAGCTGGCATCGTCTCCCAGATCCACATATAACTTATCCATGCTCAGGTAGGCCCGAAACAGAGTTCGGGGGTTGGCGGTTCGCGATTGCAGATCGGACATAAAATTTTCGGCGGCAGCGAAACCCTTAGTATTGTCACTGCGGGCGTTGGCGATCTTACCTATATAAATGGGAAACTGGTATAGAGAATCAATTTGATCTGCATCGAGAAAGGAAGCCATCCTTTTTTGCAAAAGTAGATCGGCTTCGGCCACTTGGCCAGCAGCCAACAATTCATCAATAGTACTTAGGTCAGGGAGCGTATCGCTTTGCCCCAGAACCGAGTACGAATGGCAACATACCATAAAGAGGCAAATACCCCAATATTTCCTCAGGGATGCAATCATACGTGGATAGTTAGTCGTTTAATTCAGAAAGAATTTGGTCAGCACCTTCTGTTCCATTAAAGGTAAGATATTTTTTTGCATCCTCTGCATTGCCGGCCTTTAAGTAGGCCAATCCCAGATAGTAAGCGGTTTCTTGTTCGAAGGAGTTGCTCTTGTTTTCAGATAGTGCTTTAAGGTACCTTATCGCCTCATTTTCATCTCCGTTTGCCAGCCGGGCCACCCCCAAAAAATACTGCAGGGTATCGTTATTGGATTTGGCGGCAAGTTGGGTTTGCCATTTTTCAATAGCCGTTGGGTAGTCGCCTTGCTTGTAATTGACCATAGCGTCGTAGAACTCGAAATTTGAGGTGGTTCCCATAGTCGTAGGTAACCCTGGATCCGGACTAAAATGTTTGGCAAATAGTTTTTCTGAAGGACTCCTCTGGCTGGCGAACCAAAATACTCCCAGGGAGATAATGATGGCAGCTGCAGTTACCATTCGAAATATCCGAAACCGTCCATTTTTCCCTCCATGCGATCGTTCCTCGGTTGAGGAATGCAATGAATGAACCGGCACCATGTCGTCATGAAAATTACCGAGTTGATTGCGAAGTGAGGCGCTTTCAATCCCAAGCAACAGTTCCCTCACATCTTTGACCATGAGTTCGAACTGCGGGTCATTCTTCATTTTGTTTTCAAATTCGATGCGCTTTTCATCGGGGAGCGTATCGTTGAAATAGCTTTCGATTTGCTCGAGTTGTTCCTGTGTTATGTTGTTGTTTGATTTCACGTTCTATTAATTTGGGGATACAAGGTCTCTTAGTTTTTGGATACAGCGGTATTTTTTGTTTCGGGCGGAAGCCTCGCCAATATTAAAGGCGGCAGCAATCTCGCGCAATGATTTTTTCTGAAAATAAAACACTTCCAATAATTTTTTGCATTCGGCACCTAAATGATTGAACGCCTCCATGGCTTGATTTTCGGCGGTATATTCTTCCGAAGAAACATCAAACTCCACCGCATCGGCGGCTTCATCCTTTATCTGAAAATCGGCTGACATATGCGCGGTTTTTTTATAGCGGGAGGATCGCAAAAAATCGGTCCATTTGTTTTTTGCAATTTGGTATAAATAACCCTGCAAAGCCGTTTCATTGGCCGGCACAAACTTATCTGCTTTAATATTTTGGTACATGGCGATAAACGCTTCCTGATAGGTGTCTTTGGCTTGGGGCATGGATCCGTTATTTTTCAGAATAAACAATTCAATCTTTTTATAATTGTCCTGATAAAGTTGCTTTAAAACCAAATTATCATTGGCTTTGATGGCAGCAATCGCCTGAAATTGACCTATTATTTGTCGCGTTTCCCTCATACTGTGTAGTTAAGGGAAAGTTACATAAATTTTCAATTCACTTTATCAGTTCTTTTCAACCATACATCGACGAACTTTTGAATTGTCATCACTCCGTTGGAATATTTTTATTCGTGATGACATTTTTTGATTACCTCGATGAATAAGAACAACCATAAAAATTTACATATTATGAAACGAATACTACAACTCGCAGCCCTATTATGTTTTGCGATTTCAAGTCAGGCACAGACGGGAATCCCCGTTCCGGAAATGACCGATTGCGACAGCCAAATACAATCCTTTATGGCAACGTTTGATATTCCAAGCCTCACCATGGCTTTGGCGAAAGATGGCGAATTAAAGTACATGCGCTCTTTCGGGAACGCCAATATTGCGGGAAGTGAGGTCACCCAACCCTATCATATGTTTCGGATTGCGAGCGTTTCAAAACCCATTACATCTGTAGGTATCATGAAGCTAATCGAAAATGGAGTTATCGATCTAAACGATAAAGTGTTTGGTACCGGTGGGATTTTAGAAAATCACTGGTATTTTTCAAATAGCACGATTCCCGATAACCGGGTGTACGATATCACTGTACAAATGCTGTTGGAACATTCAGCAGGCTGGAATCGGAATGTAGATTGCTTTCCAGATCCCACCGTACCTTATCCATGGCACTTTAGTGGCTGTGATCCCATTATTGCTCCATTGCATATCACTCAGGCTCAGGGAGAACAAAACCCTGTCAAAGAAGAATTTTTGATCAACTACCTCCTGGAAAAGAATCTCAATTTCACACCCGGGAGTAGTTATGCCTATTCCAATATGGGCTTTTTGGTGCTAAGTGAGATCATAGAAGAAGTATCTGGGCTTAGTTATGAGCAGTATATGCAACAGGAGATCTTTCATCCTCTGGGCATATACGATATGCATATAGGTGAGAATTTATTGGATGATAAAATGGAACGGGAAGGGGAATATGTAGGTAATGGATTTACCACTTTGGACCTCTACGGAAGTGGCAATCTGGTTCCCTGGGAATACGGAGGATTTAGTGTCAACGCCATGGATGGACACGGGGGTTGGGTAGCGACTGCCCGGGATATGGTGCGATTGCTGGTCGCCGTCGACGGATTTTCGACCAAACCCGACATTTTATTGCCGGGAACGATCAATACCATGGTAACTCCTTCTGCAAATAATGGGAATTATGCGAAAGGCTGGTCGGTAAATGGTTCGAACAATTGGTGGCATAATGGAGCCGTAGATGGTACGGCGTGTTATTGGGTACGTTCGAACAGCGGATACACCTGGGCCATTGTCCTGAACAAACGGGCGGTTGGTAGTAACGCCAATGCTTTTTGGGCTGCCTTGGACGGTATGGGATGGAATTGTATTGGAAGTACGGGAACTTTTCCGGCACATGATCTGATGGATTCGCCTACGGTCAATGCGACGAATCTGGACGTAAACGGTGATGGAACTTCTACGCTCGATGTATTCTGGACCAACGGAAATGGAACCTCTCGAATTGTAGTTGCCAAAGACATCACGGGAAACACAAGTGATATCAATTTCAGTACCTATCCAATCGACGGCACCGATTATGTTGGAAACAGCCAATTTGGTTCCGGAGAGAATTTGGGAGACAACACTTTTGCAGTCTACAACGGGACAGGATCGAACGTGACTATCTCCAATCTTGATGCGAGCAAACGATACGCCATTAGAGTGTATGAATACACCAAAAATGCCAATAATGGTAATAATGCCCTTTATTTATTGGGCAATGCTGCCGAGCGGGAATCGGCGCTAGGTGTGGAGGATCAGGATCTTTCTGAATTAATAAAAATATACCCAACCATCACTTCGGAATTATTGAATATCGACCTAACCCAGTTTGACGTTGCTTCATATACACTGTACGATGTACAAGGACGGACCTTATGGTCGGGAAGTGTTGAGAATGGTCAAAACCAAATGGATGTGTCTGGTTTAGGTAGTGGGTTGTATTTCATCGCCTTTGTTGCGGACAACCAACGAATGACCGCCCGATTTATCAAAAAGTAATAAGTTTTCTTTATAAAAAAGGCCGTCGAATTGGTTTGACGGCCTTTTTTATTACTCACAACCTTCAAGAGTGGTCACAAAATAACGGCTTCCGTCGAGGAGGGTGTTATCCTTACTATTGACGGTAAGTTCGTAGGTGCTTACCGAACCGTTTTCAAATTGTAGGCCGAGATAGGTACTTTGACCTTCGGAATAAATACGATAGGTGCCTCGGGTATCTTTATTAGCATTTGCGTATCCAAAACCGCCACTTGAATCAAAACTGGAATTGGAATTTGAGTAATACGTAAATTGCCCATTCGAGCACAAATTGATCATCACCACATCGGAGGTGCCGCTGTAGCCCCCACTATAATCGGAACCCCCGCTGGTGTGCATATATTTAAGTTGAACGCCAGTAATGCGTTCCTTCCAAAATACGGTGTTGTCGGAGTCTTTGGGTATAGAGAACCGCACAGTATGGGCTAGTTTATTGGCTTCTTCAATATGGGTCTTGGTGAACGCTTTCGTTTCGGTAAGTATTAAAATGTTCATTCCTGTCCCCTGAGTGTTGATCAGTCCAATGGCAAACGCCTTTACATCCTGACCCTCATAGGTTCCCTTGTAACTGCCTTCTACCCGAGCCTCTGAAATGATCTTAAAATCCGCCTCAGGTTCTAAGTATAATCCTTCTTCCCTGATGGTTTCCATCGAGCGATTTTTAAGCGTTTCGGTATCCTTGGCTTTATTCTGACTTAAAATCATCAATCCGGGAATTGTTTCATGCCCCAGCAGAATGTAATCCTCCTGTTCTTGTCCGGTCCAGCCTTGAGGAATGTCAAAGCTAAGGCCTAATTCAGCTAGTTCTATATGTTGTGAGTTCATTGATAATGAGATTAATAGTATAATAAAGGTCGTAAAAATCTTGAGCTTATTCATTGGACTTTAGAAGTGTTTTTATTTCTGAAAGTGCTTCTTTTAAAAGTTCAATTTCAGCCTGTTGTGTTTTTACCGCATTAATAAGCATATAGGTCATGGCCGAATTGTCGACAGCCATGTATTCACTACCATCACGTTGATAGTTTTGTACCATGTAGGGTGCAACTTTATTCAGATCTTGTGCAATGACACCAATATATTGCTTCGATGTATCAAAGCCGCTGAGCGAATTGTAATGATACGTTACGGGTTCAATTTGAAGTAGCTGCTCGAGGCCGTCAGCATATTGATTGATATGTTGCTTCAGTCGCCGATCCGATGAGTTGATCCACGAACCACCTCCGGGTTTTGCGGCATTTCCATTTACTTCGAAGGTCCACGCAGGTGTGAGGGTATTTATGCCTACAAAGCCGGTTCCTGAAATAATGGACAACTCCGTGCTACCTCCCGCTCGAACATAGGTATCTCCACCGTTGTTATCAATATCGCCTACATAAATATCCTGAGTTCCGGTTTGTCGCATCAAAACTCTATCGGGGTTTCCGGCGTCGTCTTCTATTTTTATTTCTCGATCGGTTGCGGCGCCTCGAACGATGAGGTCACCATTTCGCAGGGTAAGATCCCCGCCGTTTCTAAATTCAAATAGAGGATTCCCGCCTACATCATTAAATACCATCCTGTTGGCAGCTCCAGACCCAGTTCCATTGTATTCCAGGCTCATTCCCTCTGCAAGCCCGACATTTGCTGTTTCCGAGAACTGCAAAACGGGTCGGTTGGAGGCATTGGACGCAATTGCCGCTACGATGGTCTGTACTCCAGAGACACCTTCTTCTTCTACATGCAAAGGAGCACCGGGAGCTTGGGTCCCCACACCCAGACTTCCATTTATGCCCACAATATCGTTGTCGAATTCACCGTAAATAAGTGGAGTTGAGCTACTAGAATTTTCGATGTACAATCTATTATTAAAGGTTTCACTAGTACCGGCCGAATATCCTATGAAAATGCTTCCTGTTATGGCAATTGCCGAATTATTTCCAGCAGCGTAAGCTCCTAAAAAAGTATTGCTATCTCCATTTTCAACATTATTTCCGGAATAAACCCCGACGGCAACGTTTCCGTTACCGTCAATCAAATTTTCAAGACTATTTGTACCTAATGAAGTATTTCCTGTGCCAACAGTATTGTCGTATAAACTTGATGAGCCGAGGGCTACATTTGATCCACCCGTTGTGTTATTCTGTAAGGATGAAAATCCAACCCCAGTGTTTAAATTTCCCAATGAATTGTTGATTAATACCGAATTGCCCATTGCAGTATTTAATCGCCCTGTTGTATTATTTGACAATGAAAATGATCCGAATGCAGCATTGTTATCTCCGGTAGTATTAGAATAAAGTGCTCGAGATCCGAGGGCATTATTCCTGAAGGCTGTAGTATTAAATTTAAGCGCTTCGGCACCGATTGCTACATTTTGAAAACCTGAGGTATTGGTATTTAAAGATTCCATTCCAACAGCCACATTTTGATAGCCTGAGATAGTGTTCTCCATGCTTGACAATCCTATCCCTATATTGCGCCGATAAAGAAGATCTTCCTGAATTCCGGCATCAATTCCAAGATAGATAGATGAACCTGTACTATCGGAAAGCCCATCGTTCAGATCATTGATATTTTTTGCGCCCGTTGCCTGCACCCAAGCCGTCGTTGCATCATCCCAATAGTAAAATCCTTTGGACACACTCCCGGCGCCCGTTGCATAGACCAGCATTCCATCTTGGGCAGCTGCCGGATTGGTCACCGGAAATTCTTCGACTTTGGGGATGAGAAGGCCATCGTTATTCGACGGCGTGGCTTCGTTGGTCGATTTAATTTCCAGCGTGGCATTGGGGGTTTCCGTCCCAATACCAACTTGAGCCATCGTACTCATGGTACTCAAAAACAATAAAACAATAATATTTTTCATAATACTCTCTTTTAAAAGCATAAGCAGATCAAGTATACCATTGAGAGTTGATAGATTAAAGGCAAGCCAAAAATATGGATGGGCTTATTAGTTAGCGTCCTGTTTTATGTGATGATGAAGAAATAAGACGGGTTTATGCTTGTGCCTTGAACTGTGAAGGAGTCATCCCGGTGATCTTTTTAAAGGAAGCATTGAAGGCCGATTTGCTGTTAAAACCAGCTTCCAGGCCGATGGCGGCGAGGGTGTAATTGGAAAATTCAGGGTTGCTGAGATGCGATTTGGCCTCTACTACGCGAAGATTATTAAGATAACCCTTAAAGCTTTGCTGCAGTTCGGTATTGATAAGTTTTGAGAGATGTCCCTGACTTACCTGAAGTTTTTCGGCGGTCTTTTCAAGGGTGAGTTGCGAATCTAAAAAGTTCTTTTCAGAAAGCAAAAAATCTTCCAAAGCACGAATCGTATCACTTTTGGTGGGAGGATGGTCCTTAATGGAATAAGTGCGTTGAGTGTGAGATCGTATGTTCTTTCTTTCCTGATCAATTCCGTATTTATAGATTCCAACGTGCCCCATCCAATAGATGATCAAGGCGACAACGATCCATAACGGGTAGTAGTAATAATTTTCATTTTCCGAAGCGAATGCAATTTCAGAATAGGTCCACAAGAGGATGGCAAATAAATCGAATAGTAATAAGTTTCGAAACCAATTGAGTTTGGGGGATATTTTGGAAAGTGAAAATTCTTGATTTCGATATAAATTCCTTATCGAATTTAGTAATAACAGGATTACAATAATACTATATGCAATCGCCAGAAACTCTCCCCAGGTAGGGATTTTGTCCAGAAATTTCGAATATCCGGAAGGTCTTTGGTTAAAAATGAGTTGATACTTGTAGTAGATGGCCAATAGCATAACCAGGATGAAAGGTAAAAAAAGCAACCACTTTTTAATCTCTTGCATATCTTTTCCATCAACTAAACTTAATCCATACAACAGCAAGAGTGGAGCCATGAGTAATGAAAGTGGTAAATGATACAGATCATAAAATCTTGCATATTTAAAAACACCGATATCCAAAAGATAATATTGCAAATTGCTCAGGGAGTAGACCAAAATTAGGGCGATAAGATAGTAGGTGCTCTTCGCGCGATATTTTTTGGAGAATAACCAAATAAATGCGAAAATAAAACCCTGGATGACCCCGGCTAGTATGAGACTATTAAAAAGATTGAAATTCAATAGTGGTTGGTATTAATTACTTTCAAATATAATAATTTCGAAACGGTGGGATTTTTTTATATTTACTCCAAAATAAATCCTGAGCTTGATAAAACAATTCAAACCAAAAAAATACGGTCTGATTCCTGAAGAGGGAAGCATAACCTGGCAGTCCCCTAGCAACATCGCCCTGGTAAAGTATTGGGGAAAGCAAGGAGAACAATTGCCGCGCAATGCCTCGATAAGTTTCACCTTGCAAAATTGCCATACCGTTACCACCCTTCATTATGAAAAAAAAGAGGGAAATGACTTCGAATTTGAAGTATATCTGGACGGAAAAAGAGAAACGAACTTTGAGCCCAAGATCCTGAAATTCTTTACCAGAGTGGAAGCTTATCTCCCGTTTCTTCGGAAGTATACCTTCAAAATTGAAACGACCAATAGTTTTCCTCATAGCAGCGGTATTGCCTCATCAGCCAGTGGTATGAGCGCTTTGGCCTTGTGTCTTATGAGTCTTGAAAAGGAGCTGGTGCCCGATATGACCGATGCCTACGTCGATATGAAATCTTCTTTCCTGGCTCGATTAGGCTCGGGGAGTGCTTCCCGTTCCATCGAAGGCCCATTGGTTGTCTGGGGCGCACATCCAAAGGTGGAAGGCGCCAGTGACCTCTACGGAATTCGTTATCCCCATCCCGTTCACCATCGTTTTAATAACTATCAGGATACCATTTTACTGGTGGACAAGGGCGAGAAACAGGTTAGCAGTACCCTGGGTCACGATTTGATGAACGATCATCCCTATGCCCAAAACCGATTTGAGGAAGCCAACAAAAATCTGGAAAAGTTACAACCCATTTTTGAAGGTGGGATCCTTTCCGAATTTATTAAAATCGTTGAAAGCGAAGCCTTGCAACTTCACGCTATGATGTTATCTTCAGAGCCTTCGTTTATTTTGATGAAACCCAATACCCTCGAAATTATCAACAGGATCTGGGCTTTTAGAAAGGAAACCGGAAATCACGTCTGCTTTACTCTGGATGCGGGTGCCAATGTGCACCTGCTCTATCCGGCGAGCGAAAAACAAACGGTAAGAGCCTTTATCGAAGATCAATTGAAACCCTTTTGTGCCAACGGAGAGTTCATTCACGATTGTGTGGGTATGGGAGCTTTCAAAGTGAATTAATCTAAAAGCAATTGGGTCGTAGCGATGACTTGCCCTTCAGCTGCTATGCTTGCAAAATAGAGGCCTGCAGGTAGATCTCCTCGCTGGAAGGTGTTTGTTTCTGAAGTAAATCCGTCGACGTTCAACACCCGTTGTCCCAAATAATTATAAATGCTCAGGGTAGTTTCTTCCGAAGAAAATCTTTCCGAAGAAAAAACAAAAGTGGCTTCTCCGCTCACAGGATTGGGATATACATAAAACTGCACCTCACTTTTTGAAAAATCGTCGAGACCCAACACCGAAATCTCCGCCAAACGCAAGGTGACATCGTTGGCATTGCAAAACGTCTCGAAGGTGTATTCCATACCTTCAAAAATAGCGGTTGTAAACTGTGGGAAGCTACAACTACTTCCACTTTGGCTCCAGGTAAGTACTGGAAACTCGTCCCCGATCTGCGGGGCGAATTGGAGATTGATCTCAAAAATCCCCTCCATTAACGGACTTCCGAAAACGGAGATCGCATCGAACTCACCGGGTTGGTTACCCAAGATGTCGATGGCAACAATCCCTCCATTAAGCGAAAAATTGTTGGTAATATCCAAAGTGCCGATCCCCCCCGAACTGCCGGGTGAAACCGTACCTTCATTGATAAAGGTTGTGGTAATATCGTAGGTGCCGTCGCCGGTAACACGCCCAGTTTCAAAATTGGTAAAGGTATCACCACCGGCCAGTAAAAGGAAAATTTGATCCTCCTGCACCTCAATCGTCCCTTCATTATTAATTTCGAGGATGAGGTAAAAATTGCCAACCGGATTTAAGCCATCTGGACTTTTTACAACGAAACCTTCGTTATTCAAAATAGAAGTAGTGCTTTGCTGAAGAAAACCGCCTACACTGGCAATATCGATCACGCCGGTTGAGCTATTGTTAATGGTAGTTCCCAATACTTGAGTCTGATTGCTATTAGTGACCAGAAAAAGGGCATTATTGGTGATGCTTGTGTTATCAAAAGTACGTGAGAACTCGCCTGTCAGTTTCAGAAGACCATTATTGTGCACGCCACTGCCCGATAGAGTGCCCGAAATAAATTCGAGGGTTGAATTAGGATCAATTGTGATGATCGACCCGGTAGTCAAATCACTTTCCAGTTCCAGGGTACTGCCATTAAGCAAGTCGATGGTAAAGGCTTCGGCAGCGTTTCCGGAAATGGTAACGAAAACGTTTCCCGAGATCTGCACACTACTGGTTTCTATGGGAACGGTCCCGGCATCCCAATTGGCCGTATTAAACCAGTTGGTGTCGCCGCCATTTCCGGTCCATTGATGTGTTTGGGCATTCAGGTTCGAAAGAAATAGGGAAAGACACAAAATCCCCAGGGTGTAGCAATTTTTCATAGCGCTTACAATTGATTGAGGTGTAAGTTACAAAATGTCAACGTTTTACTAATTTGGTTTTAAGATTTTATTCTGAAAAGGATCTCTTTAAAATCTGTATATTTGTCGCAACAAATTTTATTACAACCAAATACTGTATATTTGGTTAACCAACAGTGAGCAAATTTATGCGCGGTCCCCTTTTTTACTCAAAGATTCTTCTTTTCGGAGAATACGGTATCATTAAAGACTCTAAGGGTCTATCCATTCCTTACAACTTCTATAACGGAGCCTTAAAAATTGACGAACATCATACGGTTTCCACGCGAAAATCCAACGAAAATCTCAAGCGATTTGTCCAATATTTGGAACAGCTAATGGGCGACAAACCCTCACTGGTGAACTTTAATATGGACAGATTAAATGCAGATGTAGCCGCCGGGCTTTATTTCGATTCCAGTATTCCACAGGGATATGGAGTGGGAAGTAGTGGGGCGTTGGTCGCTGCGATCTACGATAAATATGCTACCGACAAGATCACCGTATTGGAGAATTTGACCCGGGAGAAATTGTTGCAGCTTAAGAATATCTTTGCCGATATGGAGTCGTTCTTCCATGGTAAATCCTCGGGACTCGATCCCTTGAACAGCTATTTGAGCTTACCTATTTTGATAAATTCCAAAGACAATATCGAACCGGCCGGAATCCCTTCCCAAACCAATAGCGGACAAAGAGCTGTTTTTTTATTAGATAGCGGGAGTACCGGAGAAACTGCGCCCATGGTTCAGATCTTTATGGATAAGATGAAGAAGGAAGGTTTCCGGAACATGCTTAATAATCAGTTTGTAAAGCATACCGATGCCTGCGTGGACGACTTTTTAAAGGGAGACGTAAAATCACTCTTCGGAAATATCAAACAACTTTCAAAAGTGGTGTTGGACAATTTCAAACCTATGATCCCGAAAGAGTTCCATACCCTTTGGAAAAAAGGAATTGAGACCAACGCCTACTACCTGAAACTTTGTGGCTCGGGTGGTGGTGGTTATATGCTGGGTTTCACCGAAGATATGGATGAGGCCAGAATTGCTCTCAAAGACTATAAGCTGGAGGTCGTCTATAATTTCTAGAACCACCCTCTCAATTGTACTATATTCGCATAGAAAGCTAAAGGAGTACTATGTTGTTTAATTCCCTCGAGTTTGCATTTTTCCTACCGTTGGTTTTTCTACTGTACTGGTTTGTCACCCATAAATCACTAAAACTTCAGAATACTTTTTTGCTCCTGGCCAGCTATTTTTTTTATGGTTGGTGGGATTGGCGATTTCTTTCCTTAATTGCCTTTAGCTCTTTGGTTGATTACGCAGTGGGTCAAGGTTTGGCGAGGACCGAGCAGGTCAGGCGACGCAAACTTTTGCTGTCGGTTAGCATCCTGGTGAATCTCGGGTTTCTGGGCTTTTTTAAATATTTTAATTTTTTTGCTGAAAGTTTTGTACAAGCCTTTACATTTTTTGGTGAACCTTTGGAAGCCTCGCGGCTCAATATCATACTCCCCGTCGGGATTAGCTTTTATACCTTTCAAACGCTCAGTTATTCCATAGACATTTACCGAAGGAAATTGGAGCCCACCCGGGATGTGGTGGCCTTTTTTGCCTTCGTTAGTTTCTTTCCCCAATTGGTGGCCGGACCCATCGAGCGGGCCACTAATTTACTGCCGCAGTTTCTTAAAAAGCGCCAATTTAATTATGCAGAGGCGGTCGATGGGTGTAAGCAAATCGTATGGGGACTGTTTAAAAAAATGGTCATTGCCGATAATTGTGCCCAATTTGTGAGTGTTATTTTTGAAGATCCTTCGGCGCATTCGGGGAGTACACTTTTGTTAGGGGTATTGTTGTTCTCGTTTCAGATCTACGGAGATTTTTCGGGCTATTCCGATATCGCGATCGGAGTGGCCCGCTTGTTTGGCTTTAAGCTTATGAAAAATTTTGCGTTCCCGTATTTTTCGAGAAATATAGGTGAGTTTTGGCGTCGGTGGCATATTTCCCTCTCCACCTGGTTTCGCGACTATTTGTATATTCCTATGGGGGGTAGTCGCGGGAGCGGACTGCAGCAATTGCGCAATATTTTTGTTGTCTTCTTGGTGAGTGGTTTCTGGCATGGTGCCAATTGGACCTTTTTGTGTTGGGGAGCCGTTCATGCGTTGTTTTTTGTGCCTTTGGTGTTGCTCAAACGCAATCGGATCTATTTGGATACGGTGCAAACCCGCTGGTTGTTTCCAAGTCTCAAAGAAGCCGCCCTTATTTTATTTACATTTTTAATGACATCTCTGGCCTGGGTTTTTTTCCGAGCCGAAACCGTAGGAGATGCTTTTCTATACTTTGATGGAATGTGGTCGAATAGCTTGTTTTCTATCCCCGAATTGTTTCAGAATATCAAAGTGAAACTGGTGTGTGTGTTTATCCTTGCCTTCGTTTTGATGGAATGGATAGGCCGAAATGAGGAATACGCCATAGCAAAAACTACCCGGCGATGGGCAAAGCCCCTTAAATATGGTTTTTATTATGGTTTGGCAATGGTTATTTTTATGTTTAAAGGAAGCCAACAGGATTTTATATACTTCCAATTTTAGTGAAAAAGTTTTTATTACATAGCGCCTTATTTTTATCCCTGGTTCTGGGAACCATGTATTGGATCTTTTCAGAGGCCGATGGATATACAGACCCTTTCTATGTGAGGTTTACCACGCCGCAACAACATTCGCTCATTATTGGGACTTCAAAGGCAGCACAGGGCCTCCGACCGGACGAATTCAAAAAGGTACTCAAGGATCACTCCATTTTCAACTATGCATTTACCGTGGCTCACAGTCCGTATGGCCCCGCTTACTTGAAGGGAATTAAACGAAAACTTTCAGAAAAAACCACTGACGGTATTTTTATCGTTACCGTGGATGCCTGGAGTATTGCGGACACCGGAGAAGATCCCAATGACCAGACTCAGTTCGGTGAAAATAAAAGCTTTTTAAACAGGCTGGAAACGGTTTCAGCAAAACCAAATATTCCCTATTTGCTTTCGTACTATAAAAACAGTTATGCTAAGATCTTCGAGCGGGATACCATAGCCTTTTTGCACGACAACGGCTGGTTTGAAATAAGTGCAAACATGAATGCTGAAATAGTGGATCAACGCATTAAGAATAAAGCCGAATCTCTTAAAAAGAAGGGCGAGAAATTCCGTTTTTCGCAAACAAGACTAGACTATCTTTATAAAACGATCGCATATTTGCAGGAACATGGGGAAGTGTATTTGGTGCGTTTGCCGGTACACCCAAATTTGACCGAAGTGGATAATGCAGTTATTCCCGAATTTGAGGATTTGATGAGCAAGCTTTCCCAAAAAACAGGAGTACCTTATCTCGATTTGTCCGGGGAGAATGAAAATTTCACTTATACGGACGGTATTCACCTTTACAAAGATTCGGCAGCTGAGGTGAGCAAGAGAATCGCCTTATGGATCGCACAAAATTTCAACAATAACTTATATCAACCTTAAGAATTAACAACGGAGACCGAAAAGGAAAGGGAGCAAAAGGAAAATACAGCAATAAATCCATTAAATTAGCAGGAATGCGGACAAAGATTAAACCAGATTTTCATGTTAAGTAGACGGCAAAAGCATTTTCTCCTTAAGTTTTTCAGCCTGTTTTCGGTAGTTCGGGGATATAATATACTGGTGATCATTCTCGCTCAATATCTAACGGCCGTATATATTCTGGCGCCCGATCTACCTCTGCGGAAAGTACTGCTCGATGTGAATCTTTTGATGCTGGTGTTAGCATCTGCTTCGGCCATAGCCGGGGGATATATTATCAATAATTTTTACGACAGTGAAAAGGATCTTATCAACAGACCGCATAAGTCGATGCTCGATCGCCTGGTGAGTCAAAATGTGAAATTGTCGGCTTATTTTACGCTCAACTTCCTTTCGGTCATTTTTGCGAGTTATGTTTCCTTCCGGGCGGTACTCTTCTTTTCGTTGTACATTTTCGGGATTTGGTTTTATTCTCATAAGCTTAAAAAATATCTTTTTGTTGGGAATATCACCGCAGCTATCCTGGCAGTGATTCCCTTCTTCGCCGTTTTTATTTATTACAAGAATTTCGATCAGGTTATTTTTGTGCATGCTACCTTCTTGTTTCTGCTTATTTCGATGCGTGAGGTTATCAAAGACCTTGTAAATCTCAAAGGGGATCTCGCCCAAAACTATCACACCATTCCTGTGGTGTATGGTGAAACAACGGCCAAACGCATGTTGACGGTACTGAGCCTTCTCACGCTGGTTCCCAGTATTTTATTGGTTACTAGATTTGAAATAGGTTACATGGACTTTTATTTCTACTTAAGCATAATGGCTTTGATCCTATTCGTTATCGTGCTTTGGATGTCGAACCGCAAGCTGCATTTCATTATACTTCACAACCTGCTCAAGCTGGCGATAGTTGTTGGCGTCTTTAGTATTGTGCTTATTGACGTGGATCTGTTGTTAAACCGCTTGTTTTAATTTGGGGACACTTGGGACCAACCCTTCCACTCCCTCGATTTCCCCATGATTTCATAGCCTCAATGAAGCGATGAATAATCCTTATATTTAGGTTATGAAAAAAGAAAATCTACTCAAAGTCGCCCTGGCTCAAATCGCTCCTGTATGGTTGGATCGGGCCGGAACTCTTCAGAAAATAAAAACACAGATCAACGAAGCGGCCAAAAACGAAGCCGAGCTCATTATTTTTGGAGAAGGCCTGCTACCGGGTTACCCCTTTTGGCTTGCCTTGACGGGTGGTGCCGAATGGGATAAAAAAGTAAACAAAGAATTGCACGCACATTATGTACGTAATGCCGTAACGATCGAAAATGGGGATCTCGATGAATTGTGTACACTGGCCGGGAAACACCAACTTGCTATTTACCTGGGAATTATCGAACGTCCACTGGATCGGGGAGGGCACAGTATTTATGCCTCTTTGGTATATATTTCTGAAAAAGGAAAAATAGAATCGGTGCACCGGAAGTTGCAACCCACCTATGATGAACGCCTTACCTGGTCTCCCGGTGACGGGCATGGCCTGCGCGTACACTCCTTAAAGAAATTTACGCTTGGCGGACTTAATTGTTGGGAGAACTGGATGCCGCTTCCCCGCGCCGCCTTGTACGGGCAAGGAGAGAATTTGCATGTGGCAGTCTGGCCCGGAAGTGATCATAACACCCAGGATATCACCCGTTTTATTGCGCGTGAAAGCAGGAGTTATGTGATCTCGGTTTCGGCTTTAATGAAATTGGAAGATTTTCCGGTAAATACCCCTCATTTGGAAAAGATCTTTGAAAAGGCTCCCAAAGTCCTGGCCAATGGAGGAAGCTGTATTGCAGGCCCCAACGGTGAATGGATCGTTGAACCTGTACTTAACGAAGAAGGGAATATTTATAAGACGTTGGATTTTGACCGGGTGTATGAAGAACGACAGAATTTCGACCCCGTTGGACATTATTCCCGGCCCGATGTGACCAAGTTGATCGTAAACAGGGAGCGGCAATCCACCGTTGGGTTTGAATAATACAATGCCCTTTATTACAGTGTAAAAGAGCTATCATCGCGTAAGTAAAGTTCATTTATAGTCCCTCGTAAATGGTACATTAAAAGTCTATCTTTGCAAAAAAAATAAAGCCTTCGATAGGGCGGAACACATTATGAGCAAACCAGGCAATCAAGGTAAAGGAAAAGCATACGGGAAAGGCGGTCCTAAAAATCCAAATAGGGGAACCGACCGCAGGAACAAACCCACACCCACTTCACAAGTTTCGAAAACAAAATCACCCGAAGATGGGATTCGATTGAACAAATATATCGCCAACAGCGGCATTTGTTCGCGACGGGAGGCAGATCTGTACATTCAAACAGGACAGGTGACCATCAATGGAAAAGTAGTGAGTGAAATGGGTTATAAGGTGAAGCCCAATGAGGAAGTACGATTTGACGGCCGTCGAATTAGCCCGGAGCCAGCCACCTATGTGATACTGAACAAACCCAAAGGAGTGGCAACCACGTCCAGCGAATCGAAAGGATTGACCGTTATGGACATAGTAGCCGGCGCAAGCCAGGCCAAGATCAAACCCTTTGGTCGGTTGGGGAGAAATGCCACAGGATTATTACTTTTTACCAATGACGATGCATTTCGTCAAAAATTCAGTAAAAAAGGAATGGACCGCATGTTTCATATCGAATTGGATAAAAACCTGAAAGGGGAAGATCTTCAGAAAATAACTGAAGGGCTTAAAATTGATGGGAAAGAAGTGCGTGTGGAAGCGGTGAGTTATGTCAATAATGCTCCAAAAAAGGAAGTGGGATTAAAGATAAAACACACGGGAAACAGCATTATTCGCAGCATTTTTGATCAATTGGGTTACAATGTAGTGAAAGTGGATTGTGTCACCCTGGGGCCTCTTACCAAAAAAGACCTGCCACGTGGGCGCTACCGTCATCTTACAGATCAGGAGGTACGGTTATTTACGATGCTATAATTTTTGATTAAAATATTGTGTGATATAAAAATTAGTAGCATTTTTGCGCCGCTTTTTAGCTGAACAAATTGAAACGTGTTTTTACGTTCGGGTTATTGAATAACAGGAAGTCATATTCAACAACAGTTTATAAGATAAACGACCGAATATTAGCGCTAGCTTCCGGCATATATTATGTCTTTGGGCCCGAGGTCTTTTCACCTGGTGCAAGTCTCTTTGTACCTATACGTATTTAGTTTTTTGTTGATTTTATGTAATTCTGAACAACGGGAGTTGGATGGAATTTTACGAATACATTTTAATTTTCAACAAAGCACAGCATGAACACTAAATACATAGACCTTATCAACCAAACTTTTGAGTTTCCGCAAGAGGAATTCAACCTAAAAGGTTCACAACTTGAATTTCACGGCATTGATCTTATGAAATTGGTCGCACAGTATGGCGCCCCCTTGAAATTCACCTATTTGCCAAAAATTTCTGAAAATATTCAACGTGCTCAAACGTGGTTTCAGCAAGCCATGAAGAAGCATCAATACGATGGGAATTACAATTATTGCTATTGTACCAAAAGTTCTCATTTCAAACATGTGTTGGATGAGGCTTTGAAGAATGACATCCACATTGAAACTTCCTCTGCCTTCGATATTGATATTGTTGAAAATCTAAAGCGGGATGGAAAGATCAATAACCATACGTATGTGCTGTGCAATGGCTTTAAGCGCGAACAATACATAAGCAACATTGTACGTCTTATCAATGCCGGCCATGAAAATTGCATTCCCATTATCGATAACTATGAAGAGTTGGGTTTACTTACCCAAAGGATTGAAGGAAAATTTAAGGTGGGAATTCGTATCGCTTCGGAAGAGGAGCCTAAATTCGAGTTTTATACCTCCAGACTAGGCATAGGGTATAAGAACATCGTTCCGTTTTATGAACGGCAAATTCAGCCAAACGAAAACGTGGAACTTAAAATGCTGCACTTTTTCATCAATACCGGAATACGCGATACTGCCTATTACTGGAACGAACTTGTGAAATGTTTGAAGGTGTATGTTAAACTGAAGAAAGTGTGTCCCACCCTGGACAGTCTGAACATTGGTGGAGGTTTTCCCATTAAAAACTCCATGGCTTTTGACTACGACTATGAATACATGGTGGACGAGATCATCAATCAGATCAAACTCAGCTGTGAGGAAGCCGGGGTACCGGTGCCTCATATTTTTACCGAATTCGGAAGCTTCACCGTAGGGGAGAGTGGCGGAGCGATCTACGAGGTTTTGTACCAGAAACAACAGAACGATCGCGAGAAATGGAACATGATCAATTCATCCTTTATTACCACCTTGCCAGACACCTGGGCGATCAACCGACGTTTTATTATGATGGCCCTAAATCGATGGAACGATGAATACGAACGCGTTCTATTGGGAGGTTTGACTTGCGATAGCGATGATTATTATAATAGCGAGCAACATATGAATGCTATTTACCTTCCGAAGTACCACAAAGATAAACCCCTCTATATTGGATTTTTCAATACAGGGGCGTATCAGGAAACCATTGGAGGATTTGGTGGGTTACAGCATTGCCTGATCCCTTCACCCAAACATATATTAATTAACAGGGATGCGGATGGAAACATCACTACCCAACTTTTTTCAAATCAACAAACAAGTGAGGAATTCCTCACCATTTTAGGCTATGAGCAACAAGACGTTCGCCGGCATAGCGCAGAATTATGCGCAGCTGGAAACCAGTAAGATTATATTAATTCCCGTTCCCTACGATGGAACGAGTACCTGGCAAAAAGGTGCCGACAAAGGCCCGGAAGCCTTTTTGGACGCAGCGGAAAATATGGAACTCTACGACATCGAAACGAACTCTGAGGTCTATAAACAAGGCATTCACCTAACCGAGCCCATCACTGAGAACAGCTCCCCTGAAGCCATGGTAGCGGCCGTTCATAAAGCGACCAAGGAATATATTCTTCGGAATAAGTTCGTAACGATTTTTGGAGGAGAGCATAGTATTTCCATAGGAACCATCAGAGCCTTCAACGAGTGCTTTGACGACCTGAGCGTGTTGCATATTGATGCACATGCCGACCTCCGAAAGGAATACGATGGCTCCAGCTGCAATCACGCCTGTGCCGTCTATGAGGCAAGTGAGAATGCAAACTTGATTCAGGTGGGAATACGAAGTATGGATGCTTCCGAAAAACTAGTGATGGATACCGAAAAGACCTGGTTTGCCCACGAGATGGCGACCGATGAGTATTGGATGGACAGTGTTATTGAGAGCCTCGGTGAGAATGTGTTTATTACTTTCGATCTGGACGCCTTCGATCCTTCCATCATGCCCGCAACAGGAACTCCGGAACCTGGCGGATTACTATGGTATGAAACCCTGGATTTTTTAAAGCAGGTTTTTTCTGAAAAGAATGTGGTGGGTTTTGATATTGTCGAATTGTGCCCAAGCGAACAGCACAAAGCATCCGATTTCCTCGCGGCCAAGCTCTACTATAAGATGCTAACGTATAAGTTTAGTGGCACCGATGAGGAAGATGATTTTGAAAGCAACTTTAAGGCACCGAAGAAAGGTGTTTCTAAATTTAATCCGGAAGAAGAAGATGAGTACTAAGGGCCCCGTATCACAATTTATAGAAGCGCATTACCTGCACTTCAATGCCGCCGCACTTGTGGACGCCGCAAAAGAGTATGAAGACCAACTGAAAAACGGGTCAAAAATGCTGGTTTCTATGGCAGGCGCCATGAGCACCGCCGAATTCGGAAAAATCTTCGCGGAAGTAATTCGTCAGGATAAAGTACATATCGTCTCATGTACCGGTGCCAATCTCGAAGAAGATATCATGAATTTGGTGGCCCACAGTCATTACAAGCGGATTCCCAATTATCGAGACCTCACCCCCCAGCAGGAATATGAGCTGCTCGAAAAGGGGCTCAACCGCGTGACCGACACCTGCATTCCCGAAGAAGAAGCATTCCGAAGATTGCAGAAACATATTTTTAAGATCTGGCAGGAGGCCGAAACCAAAGGCGAACGATATTTTCCGCATGAATTTATGTATAAAATGTTGCTGAGTGGAGTCTTGGAACCCTATTATGAGATCGATCTCAAAAACTCCTGGATGTACGCCGCTGCCGAAAAAAACTTACCTATGGTCGTTCCCGGTTGGGAAGATAGTACCATGGGGAATATTTTCGCAAGTTATGTGATGAAAGGACAGTTAAAAGCGTCCACCATGAAAAGCGGGATTGAGTATATGACATTTCTGGCCGACTGGTATACCCAAAATTCGGAAAACGGGATTGGGTTCTTTCAAATTGGCGGAGGCATTGCCGGGGATTTCCCCATTTGCGTAGTTCCCATGTTGTATCAGGATATGGAACGAACCGACACCCCTTTCTGGAGTTATTTCTGCCAAATAAGCGACAGTACCACCAGTTATGGAAGCTATTCAGGTGCCGTACCCAATGAGAAGATCACATGGGGAAAGTTGGATATTGACACCCCAAAATTTATTATTGAAAGTGATGCGACCATCGTGGCGCCCTTAATTTTTGCTTACCTATTGGATCTATAAGTATGGATACATCCCGCATTGAGAATATCGAACTAAAATTTTTAACCATCGAAGATTTTGAGGCTTTGAAGGAAGCTACCTTGGAAGCCTACCCGGGTCAGGATGAGTTTTGGGGGGAGGCTCCCATTCAGCGATTGATCAACATGTTTCCGGAAGGTCAGATCGTCATTATGGTAGACGGAGAAATTGCGGGTTGTGCCTTATCCATCATTGTAGATTACGATAAGATTGATGATGAACATACCTATGCCGATATTATCACGGGATCTTCCTTTAAAAACCACGATCCCGAAGGTGATGTATTGTACGGAATCGAAATATTTATAAAGCCCGGTTTCAGAGGGCTTCGATTGGGTCGTCGCCTCTACGATTACCGAAAAGAACTGTGTGAAAATTTGAATTTGAAAGGGATCGTATTTGGAGGAAGGATGCCCAATTATCACAAGCACCAGGATAGCTATTCTCCCAAACAGTATATTGAAAAGGTAAAACGCAATGAAATAATGGATCCCGTGTTGAACTTTCAAATATCCAATGATTTTCACCCCGTACGGATATTGAAAGGGTATTTGGAGGGAGACAAAGCTTCAGCCGAATATGCCGTGCTCATGGAATGGGATAATATTTATTATACCAAACCCACTAAAAGGCCCAGTTCAGTAAAAACGGTGGTTCGTTTGGGACTTATCCAATGGCAAATGCGTCCGTATGCCAATTTGGATGACCTAATGCAACAGGTAGAGTATTTTATCGACAGCGTGTCAACTTATCGCTGCGATTTTGCCGTTTTCCCGGAGTTTTTCAATGCACCATTAATGGCCGCTTATAATAAACTTTCCGAATTGGAAGCTATTGGCGAATTGGCGAAGTTTACTTCAGAAATAAAAGATCGCTTGTCACGATTTTCTATTTCTTACAATATCAACATTATTTCGGGAAGTATGCCCGAAGTCATCGATGGTAAAGTCTATAATGCGGGTTATTTATGCCGAAGAGATGGTAGCGTGGAACGATACGAAAAAATACACGTAACCCCGGACGAGGCCAAAGTATGGGGGATGCAAAAAGGAAACAAATTGCAGACCTTTGAAACGGATTCGGGAAAGATTGGGATCTTGATTTGCTACGATTCCGAATTTCCTGAATTGTCCCGATTGCTTTCCGATGAAGGCATGGATATATTGTTCATACCTTTTTTGACCGATACGCAGAATGGCTATTCCCGAGTTCGCCTCTGCGCACAGGCACGGGCCATCGAAAATGAATGCTATGTCGCCATTGCCGGGAGCGTGGGGAACCTGCCGAACGTTAATAATATGGACATTCAATATGCCCAATCTGCCGTTTTTACGCCGTGTGATTTTGCGTTTCCCAGCAGTGGGATAAAAGCCGAAGCCACTACCAATACGGAGATGATTTTGGTGGCCGATGTAGATTTGAGTTTGTTGCGAGAACTACATTCATTTGGAGCCGTAAAAAATTTAAAGGATCGACGTAAGGATTTATATGACGTGATTCGGGTACGGCCCGAAGATAAAGATCGAGTTTAATCGAACAAATTATTAGATACTTATGAATAGAGTCATTGTTGATTTTAAGAAACTGAACGACGCGATTTTGGATCTGTTGGTTGAAAAGTTCCCGAATGGATACGATCCAGATGATATCATTCTGTTTCGAAACGCGAAGAATGAAATTATTGAAGCCGTTGAGGTTCGTACAGAGGACACCATTTACCTGGTCAAAGTGAGTCAGCGCCTTGCAGATACCATGGAGAATTACGAAGAAGAGGAAACCGATGATGATTATGAAGATGATGAAACTTCCGAGATAGCCGAAGAGGAAGAGTTCTGACCCATAGCTGCCAGCCGTTGGATACTCCTTAATTTCGGGGCTCGATTGTTTTACATTCTTTAAAAGGTATTTGTAACTTATTTTTTTTAAATTCATACCACAAAGCATCACTAAAAAAAACCTAGTTATGGAAAACAATTTTCACATATCGTTACCGTGTAGACATGTTGAGGCCACCCGTAGGTTTTATACCGAAATTATTGGCGGATCCGTAGGAAGAAAAGCCGAGAACTGGGTGGATATAAACTTGTACGGACACCAGCTTACGTTTAACAAATCGGGGAAATTTAAGTTTGAATACCCCAACTATATTTTCGAAAAAACGGTGCTGCCCTCTTTTCATTTTGGAGTGATCCTGGCGAACGGACCCTGGAACAATCTCTATTCGCAAATGAAGAAGGAAGAGTTCGTATTCATCGATGCGACACATTTTTTAGCCGGCAAAAAAGGCGCGCATAAATCCTTCTTTTTGAGAGATCCCAACGGATATATTATAGAATTCAAATGTTTTGAAATCGAGGATGATGTTTTTGAAGCTTAAGCAGACACCTTCTGTTTATTGACGAAAAATAATTCCCAAAATGCAACGCCTAGCACCGTTATATATTCCAGGGCCACCCACCATAAGTTCTCCGAAAAACCGTCGGCTCCATAAGCCGAATAACTAAGTATAACCATCAAACTCCACACGATGGGAAATTTGTATCGGGTAAAGATCGAAAGCAGCAGTGGCGTTGCTATATACCAGGGATGTACCGTGGTGGAGAGCAAAAAGTAAAATGAAACCCCGAGAAGAAGTGCCGTTATAAGTTGTTGAGTGGTATTGTTTTTTCTGAAAAAACTGAGCAACAGGAGCATAAAGATGACGATAAGGGGTAAAATTTTGCCCACCTCGGCTATGATATTCCACCCAATGGTTTGAAAACCGATATACCGAATGATATAATACACGCTGGCATTGAACTCAAAATCCTGAAACCAAAGCGCGATGGAACTGGAAAATTTCGCGATGAATTCCGAAGAAAGAAAAGGAGCAAAACTCAATGCTACGGTGACCAAAACAACGGCATAGAACTTCGATAGTTTTAAAAAGCTTTTTTTCAAAGATTCTTTTTTCACAAAATAGGTGAAGAACAGCGGCAAGAACAGCAGCGGAAGCAACTTTACTGAGACGGAAATTCCTAAAAACACAGCCGCCCAAAACCATTTACCTTTGAATAATAAGAACAAAGCCCACACCACAAAAAACAGCATGACGCCTTCAAAGTGAAGATTTCCGGTGAGTTCAATAATGATGAAGGGATTCAGGAAATACCAGAAGATATTCTTCACGGGGAGTTTGAGCCCCTCCAATAATTTCTTTCCAAAGTAAAGGATGCCCACGTCTGCCAAAATAATCATGAGCCGAAGTATTATTGTCGAACCCAGAATACTTTTTCCAGCAAAAAGGGCGGCGACGGCGAAAAATAATTGGTTGACGGGCGGGTAATTGGAATAATGGGTTCCGTGGGGAGAGCCCATGTTAATGAATAATTCCCTGGCCTGAGCTATTTCGACACCGTTAATTGACCTTTGGACTTCGCTCAGTGATCCAAGGTTTTCTATATAAGACTCCGGGGTAAATAAATAGGGATTTATTCCTTGAATCATCAATCTTCCATCCCATAAAAACCGGTAAAAATCCTGAGACAAGGCAGGTAACGCAGTCAAGAAAACAAGCCGGAATATGAGTCCGAAGCCGGCCAGTAACCAGAAATTCCAGCCGTATATCTTGATAAGTTGGTAGGCTCCAAAAAATAACGCAGCGTAGAGGGTGACGAGTTTTACAAAATCGCTACGCAGAAGATCGTAGGCAAAAACCCAATAGAACACTGTGCAAAGAAGTGCAAATAATAAGGGTGTTTTATATGCTTTAAAAAAATTCAAAGTCACTTCCGGTGATCCGCCTATGGCCGATTATTTCGAGAGGTAAGTTACAATTTAAAAAGTCAGGCTCCCCCTTATTCCTGCCACTCTGCAATAAAGAGATTGGTGTCTCTTCCTCCGCCATTATTTCGGTTCGAGGAGAAGGCCAGATACTTTCCATTATTGGAGAAAACCGGAAACGCGTCAAAGGTTTCCCCATGGGTCACCCGTTCCAAATTTCTTCCGTCGACATCGATCAAATACAAGTTGAATGGAAAGCCTCTCTCAGCTTCGTAATTGCTGCTAAAAAGGATCTTTTTTCCACTGGGATGAAAGAACGGACTCCAATTGGCATTTCCCAAATTGGTTAGTTGGCGTAGTTCACTCCCATCGGCATTGCAAATAAAGAGTTCCATTTCGGTGGGTTGTACCAGGCCTTCCGCCAGAAGATCTTTGTATTCCTTGATCGCTGCTTCGGTTTTAGGGCGTGAGGCACGGAAGATCAATTGAGTACCGTCGGGTGAAAAGAAAGCGCCTCCGTCATAGCCTAGTTCGTCCGTTATCTGCTTGACATCACTACCGTCGATATTCATGGTGTACAGTTCGAGGTCACCACTTCGCATGGAGGTAAATACTATTTTATCACCTTGTGGGGATACGGTCGCTTCGGCATCATAGCCGGGCTCGCTGGTCAATTGTCCGGTGATATTTCCCTTCAGATCGGCCACGAAAATATCAAAACTGTCGTACACCGGCCATACGTATTTGCCTTCTCTTCGCAGGGGAACTTCGGGACAGGCATCATCTACCAAATGCGTAGAACCGTATACAAAATGTTTGTTATCCGGCAGGAAATACGCACAGGTGGTACGTCCTTTGCCAGTACTGATCATAGGTGGCTGCGTGCCATTGAAGGTTTGGGCAGCGTCCATGAGGAACATTTGGTCACAGTTCATTCCCCACTCCTTGTAGTTGGATTGAAAGACGATCTTCGAATCGTCAAAACTCCAGTAGGCCTCAGCATTGTCACCACCAAATGTCACCTGGCGAATGGATTTAAAATGTTTTTCTTCGGGATAGATGAGCGTGTCCCGGGCCTTTTTTATAGTTTCTGAAGGAGTATCGGAAGTCGATACTACATCCACAGCAGGTGTTTCCGCATTATTTTTACAGGAAATCATTGTACAAATCAGTAAAAGGGACACAATAAGTCTCATATTTAAAGTAATTTTGCACAAAAATAAGAATATGCGAGCATTTATTATACTTTTTATACTCACTGTTTTCACCGGATGTAAAACTGAGGTCAAGAAAACGATCTCCATGAAAGATGACGTCCTTGTTCTGGCAGCCGATAGTCTGCTGGGAAGAGAAACAGGAACCGAAGGAGAAATTCAGGCGGGTGATTATATCGCGAAGCGGTTTCGTGACCTTGAATTGGAGCCCAGAGGGACAAACGGATATTTTCAAACGTTTACATTCAAGCCAAAAAGTAACCCACATCAGGTGGTTGAGGTGGTGGATTCACTCTCGGGTGATGGTACGATAGTAGGGAGAAATATAATTGGTTTTATCGATAATAAGGCCGGGCAAACGATTGTCATTGGTGCACATTACGATCATCTGGGCATGGGTGGCGAGGGTTCATTATATCGAGAAGGTGTGGCCATTCATAACGGCGCCGATGATAATGCCAGTGGAGTTGCCATGCTGCTTCAATTGGCGGAACGACTTCAGGATGCAGGAAAAGCAAATAACTATCTTTTTATTTCCTTTTCAGGGGAAGAGATGGGTCTTTTGGGGTCCAATTATTTTGTAAAGAATGCCACCCTACCCATCGATAATATAACCTATATGATCAATCTGGATATGGTTGGGCGGCTCAATGAGGAGAATACACTAGCAGTACACGGAGTGGGAACCTCTCCCATCTTTAAGCAAACGCTTTTTGCCAATAACGATCAGGATTTGACTATTAAAGAGTTTGAAAGCGGAATTGGCCCCAGTGATTTTACTTCGTTCTATATAGCCGATGTTCCGGTATTGGCCTTTTTTACCGGACAACACGAAGATTACCACAAACCCAGTGACGATGCCGATAAACTGAACTACGAAGGGATGGAGCGCATTTCAAACTATATTATGAATATCATAGCCGATCTGGATGATGACGGGAAGCTGGCCTTCAGAAAAACAAAAAATGAAAGCGAAGATGTTCCCAGTTTTAAAGTAGCTTTAGGAGTGGTTCCCGATTATCTGTTTACGGGGGAAGGAATGCGAATTGACGGAGTAAGTGAGGACAAACCCGCTCAAAAAGCAGGCTTACTAAAAGGAGATATTGTTAAAAAGCTGGATACCCTAACGGTGACCGATATGATGAGCTATATGAAGGCGTTGGCTACTTACGAGAACGGGCAAAAGGCGATGGTCACTATCGACAGGGCAGGAACCTTATTGGAACTGGAAGTAGAATTTTAAAAAAGCCCTTCCATACAAAATCCCACTATTCTAAAAACTCCGGGCGTACGAAAAGAAAAGGTATTGATGTGTTGTTAGTTCGATGGCTTCTTCGGAAATAAACCGGTAACCAAATCGATAATCGTTCTTTTGAAAGCGATGGTAGAGGTCTAAACCCCACCTAAAGAACTTACTATTAGGGTCAATGGTATAGAGCGATTCGTCGCCTAAAATATTTCCCTGAAGCAGGGCATTATGGCTTACAAAACGATACCCGAACCGGAGACTGAAATAAATCTCCCGTTCCAGAGACCCCACTTGATCGTAAGCAATACTCGAAGCAAGCGGGTTGCGCCTTCCGAAGTAAGTGACCAGCTCGGGTTGGGCATAGATGTCTTTAGTTCCGTAAGCTGCCATGGTATGTAAAGCAATACGTACCCCAAACGGATTGGGAGCTAACTCCAGCTCCATGGCATGTTTAACTTCCAGATTGGCGTGAAAACTATCTTCTATTTCTGTAAACCAGGTAGGAATACTTACAAATACGATGTTTTTATGATGCCATCGTTGAAATTGGCCGGCTCCGGAGGAAGGGCCGGTGAGGCCAAATACGGTTCGCACTTCCCATAAATGACTGTTCTTTGCTAACGACCATCCCGCTGTAAAAGCCGTAAAACCAGCGTACGGGCGATCGATCTTAAGGACCTCTTCGGTGTCGATGTTACTGGGGGTATACGCCTGTTGTTGGAGCTGAAAGCTTAGCTGCTGCTTTCCATAAGAAAAAATCCCGGAAGCCAACGCCCGGCGATAGGTGAGGAACATTCCGGTGGAATAGTAACGATCTGTAAAAAGGACAAAATCGTTATCGTGCCGAAATTCGATCTGGTTCTTGGGTGGCTTTACAGTTTCCTCCTGGGCCGCTGCGAACGCTAATCCGAGGTAGGAGAACAAAATGCAACCGATTATTTTTTTAAAACTAGCTATCATTACATTGAAAAATTAAAAGGTACGGGCGATACTAAATGTCAAATACAAATGAGGGTAGGTTCTTCGGGTTTCACGGGTAGCATAGTGGTAGGTTATTTTGAGATTGTGCCGTTTCAATCGTGCGTTCATGTCGAATTTATAAAGGAACATATTTCTGTGAGGTTTGATTAAAAAAAGGGAAGAGTCCCCAAGGAAGTCCCCTTCCAAAAGCGCGTTTTGAAATATATATCGATACGCCAACCGAACGGTAAAAAAGTATTCGTTTTCAATGCTTCCCAGTTGTTGATAAGCAGAGGTGGTTTGCAGGGAGTTTCTCCTTCCGAAGAAAAAAGCGGCTTCCTGTTGTGCGTATATGTCTTTATTTCCGAAGGATACTTCCGGACTGAAGGCAAAGTGTAGACTGAAAGGATTGGGTTGCCATTGCCATTCCCGTGTATATTTGACATAGAGATTTCCGTAGACCGCGGTACGTATTTGTCCCAACCAAGTGGGAATTCGGGAACTTACAGCGGGAGCAGAATGAAAAAGTTCCTGAAGCCAGGCTCCGCCGGAATAAGTCCCGGTAATGCCCAGAACAAGTTGAAAATCAATCAATCTGCGATCGTTTGCCAGGGTAATTCCGTTTGAGATACCCAGAAATCCGGCAAAAGGCCGGTCAAATTTTTTGATGTCGGTTTCGATGATATCTGCAGGGGTATACAGCTCCTGGATAAGAAACAGGCTATATTGTTTTCGATCGTTGGTGTCGCTTCCCGAGGGGAGGACCGTGCGCCATCCAATAAAATTACCCGTGGTGTAATATCGATCGGTGAATACTTGAAAATCGTTGTCGTGGCGTAGTTCGATCTGATTTTTGTATATACGATCCGGCGCGTCGTTCTGCTGACCGGCTATATGCGGGATGCTCAAAGTAATCAAAAGGCAGCACAAAAAAGGCCTCACGGGAAACAGCGTATTGGTTAGTTGAAATTCCAGATTCCGTGGAATCTTATGTAAGATACTACGAATTATTTCAACTTCACAGGCTAGGAATATTGATTATACCTTCGAAGTGAGGCTTTTGATAAATACGTACCCAAAACCAACAAAAAGCATTAGGTGAAAGGGAAACAACCCAAAGTCACCTCCCTGGTCGCCAACGGTGAACGCAGAGTACATTCCAAACGCGAAATAGAGCATCAAAAGGCCCTCAATGATAACGTTGGCCGACACCTTTTTCCGAAGGTATTTATTGCCTTTCCAGTTATCTTTTAAGGAGTTGATATTAAATTTTGGAGTACGTATAAAATCACTTTTTTTACCAAAGTGACCCTCCAGCACCGCTACAGTATTGTGAACCGAAAACCCCATTGCTACAGAGAAAAACACAAAGAACATCACGAAATATTCAAAGAATCTCGTAATGCCGCCGCCATGCACTTTTTTATAGGTGTACCAATAGCACACAAAGAAAATAAGGGTGCTTAATACGAAGAAACTCATCACTATAAAATAAGTTTTTAAATGGGCGTATTCGTTTTTTATATAGAGCATGGGAATGCTTAAAAGCGCCACAATAAGTATGTTGAGGAACATAGTGCTGTTCAACAGATGCAGGATTCCGTGAATTTTAGTTTTGAAGGAGGTGTTCTTGTTGCGCAGTACTCTCCAGGACATTTTCTGAAAATTTTCTGCCCCGCCTTTGTTCCATCTGAATTGCTGTGATCTCGCTGCGCTAATTACCACGGGCAACTCAGCCGGAGTCTCCACATCTTCCAGGTATTTGAACTTCCAGTTCTTCAATTGTGCCCGATAACTTAAGTCCAGATCTTCGGTAAGGGTATCGCCTTCCCAATTTCCCGCATCCAGAATGCATTCTCTGCGCCACACCCCGGCAGTGCCATTAAAATTTATAAAATGCCCTTGACTATTACGACCCACCTGTTCCAAAGTAAAATGGGCATCCAGGGCGAAGGCCTGTACACGAGTTAAAATAGAATAATCTCTGTTGATATGTCCCCAACGAGTCTGTACAACTCCTATTTCAGCGTCTTTAAAATATGGGATGGTATTGCGTAACCAGCTTTTCTTCGGAAGGAAATCGGCATCAAAAATAGCGATGAACTCTCCCTTGGCCGTCTTGAGTCCTTCTTTGAGGGCGCCCGCCTTGAATCCCACGCGATCCTTACGGGTGATATGCTGTATGTCCAGTCCTGTGGCCTGTAATTTTTTGATCTGCGCGGCGTTAGTTGCAAAGGATTCGTCGGTGGAATCGTCCAGGACCTGTATTTCCAACTTATCCTTTGGGTAATCGATTTGGGCGATATTGCTTAGCAGTCGATCCATTACATACAGTTCGTTGTACACGGGAAGCTGAATCGTTACCTGCGGAGTCTCTTCGGGATTGGAAAGGTCGAATTTGGGACTGTCATCCACTTTATTACGGGCCCGTAAATAATTAAAGAGCAGGTTCAGCTGTGACAAGGCGTATAAAAATATCGCGATGAGTGCGGCAGTATAAATGGTAATAACAGCGGTTTCCCAAATCATTTCTTAAAACTGTATTTAAAAATCCAACCTAAGATTTTCACGCCTGCAAAGATAGCACCTTTTATCGTTCCCGAAACCTTTGAAACGCCAATTCTATTTCTGTATTTCACGGGAACTTCGGCATATGTGAATTTCTTCCGAAGTACTTTTAATTGCATTTCCACAGTCCAACCATAGGTTTTATCCTCCATATTCAAAGCAAGCAACCGATCATAAGATATAGCTCTGAACGGCCCGAGGTCTGTGAATCTCGATCCAAAAAACATCCGCATCAAGCTGGTGGCAAGCCAATTGCCAAAAATCTGAGGCCCGGTCATGGAGCCCTTTTCTCGTAATTTTTTATCTCGCGCACCAATTACAAAGTCTGCTTTTATATCCAGGATAGGCTTTACAATTTCCACCAATTGCTCGGGATAATCGCTGTAATCCCCATCCAAAAAGACAATAATATCAGGTTTAGAAGAAAGGCCCGCAATATATTCCATCCCTTTCAAACAGGCACGCCCGTATCCTCTCCTATCTTCCTTTAAGACGGTCGCACCCATGGATGCCGCAATACTTTCGGTGGCGTCTGTGGAGCTATTGCTTACCACTATGATTTCAGAAACTATATTTGGGATATCTCCAATGACCTTCCCAATAGAGTCGGCTTCGTTATATGCGGGAATAATGACTTTAATGTTTCTTGTCATTGGTGGTTTTCATGCTGCGAATTTCAGGAAAAATTATAACTATAGTGTAGACGATCTAATTTTTTGTTACTAACACCTTAAATGGGGAAATTGCATTGATTATTTTTGATTCACTAAATTCATAAGGTCCACGTCATTTCCCAGCAATACTTCATTGCCGTCGATGCGTCCTTGCAGGGGACCGTTTTCGAGTTTCAGAACCCCGCGAGGGCATACGGCGGAACAAATTCCACAGCCAACACAACTGGCCCGTACAATATTTTCTCCTTTTTGAGCATAGGCGCGCACGTCGATTCCCATTTCGCAATAGGTAGAACAGTTGCCGCAGGAAATACATTGTCCCCCGTTGGTTGTGATCCTGAATTTAGAGAACAATCGCTGCTGCAATCCTAAAATGGCCGCCATGGGACACCCCATACGACACCAAACCCTATTTCCGAAAATAGGATAGAAACCGGTTCCTATCACCCCGCTAAAGATGGCTCCGATAAGAAAGCCATAGGATCTTCTCACCGCCTCAGTATACGTAAAGGTCTCGTCCAGCAAGCCCAGGGTAATACTCTTTGGATTAAAGGTGATCTGGCTAATATCCACAAAGAACATCAGCGCGAAAAAGGCCAATGTAATACCCAGATATATGGTCGCCCCTCTCAAGGCGTCCTTCTTAATCTGCTTTTGTTTGAAGTATAGAATACCTAAAAATAATGCGAGAAGAAAAACACTTACTCCAATTAGGAACACATCTTTTGTCAGCCAATATGCCTCCGAATCATAGCCCAAATAGGTTGAAATCACCGCTGTCGTCATTACTACGGAAAAGACCAAAACACTATGCACCACCCAGCGCTCCACCTTCCAGGCCGTCATACTCTTATCACTGAGTTGGCGGAAGGAATCCCCGGCAGTTTCGGCCAAGCCGCCACAGCCACACACCCAACTGCAGTACCAGCGCTTCCCATATTTATAGGTAAGAATTGGAGTGATCACAAAAATGGAAATCACCCCGAAAATAAGCAAAGCCAGCCCAACATCTCCGGCCGAGATAAAGCTGTCGATACGGTATTGCTCAAAGTTGTAATAATTAAGCGGCCATATATTTTTCAAATCGTAATAGGGAAGTGAGAAGGTGTCGCTGTTCATACGCGCCATAAACTCGGGGATGAGAAAAGCGAAGGCAGTTTGGAAAAACATAACGCTTACGGTTCGCAGTTTTTCATATTGGTTATGACGGTATTTCCAAATAAATTTTATTCCGAAGGCCAGTATCGCAAGCGTATACAAGGTGCCATAAACAAACCATTGACTCGCCGGGTTGCCGCTTAACAATTTGCTAAGCGGGTCGAATAAAGCAATGATACCTGTATTGTCGCCTTGGGCATTCAGACCTAAAAATCCTGAATAAAAGTAAAGTATAATGTAGAACCCGGTCAGGGAAAGGCCTGCAACCCAACCCCATAATCCCCGGCTGGAAATGGATTTGAACCAGACGCCGTGGTTTTTTATTCCTTCCAATTGCCCGCTATAAGCACCTTTGGCGAAAAGAACGATTCCCGAAGCAATGGACACCAAAGCAATTGTTAACCAAATCTCTTTATCGGGAAAGTCAACATTGAACCCAGCCAATAGTAAAATGGCCAGCCCGGTCAAACCAATAATTGTGGCAACTTTTTGAATGGAATTTATACTTTTAGGGGGTTGCCCCGTTAAGGACATATCTCTTTGAACGGTGCTCATAGTCTAGGCGGTTACGGTTTGGTTGGTATAGGCGGCTCGAATTTGTGGCTCCAGTTTTTTATAGAATTCAGGATCGAAATTGGCTTCGCTGAGGTGCTGCATCACAAAATCGGTGCTTCGTTTTTCAGTAAGCCAGCGGTCAAAGACGTCATGTCTCAATCGTATTCCGAAGGTATTGATCCCCAAAAATTTACCGCTATCGGTTTCCGTGCACAGGGTGATACACTTGGTATCGTCTTCATGTTTCCAGTGAAAGTGTGTTTCGTTCTCCCTCCGCTTTGCAAATACCCAACCGTAGGTTTGATACTCAATATCAAAAAACTTGGCACTGTTGAACCAGTGTCCGGGATTGTATTCGGTGCGGTTTCCACAAAGGGTTTGAGCGAGTGCTTCTCCCATCATACGTCCGGTATACCAAACCGCCTCAATAGGACGTCTGTTACCAATAGGCTCGTGTTGCTCGGCACAATCGCCAATGGCATAAATATCTTTAATATTGGTTTCTAGAAATCGATTCACTTTGATGCCGCGGCCCAGTTCAATGCCACTGTCCTTTAAAAAATCGATATTGGGAGACACCCCGGCGGTGAGCCCTACCACATCACAGGCAAGTTCTTCATTGGTTTCTTCGATCACGACGGCTCGTGCATTGCCATTTTCATCGGCACGAATTTCCCTGAGGTTTACGCCCAGGCGCAGGTCGATATGATGATTTTTGATATGGCGATTGAGCATTTGGCTCTCTCCTTCGGGCAGTACTCCATTCCAAAAACTATTTTCCCGCACTAAAAATGTGACCGGAATGTCACGGGTATGAAGCATTTCGGCCAACTCGATACCTATAAGTCCGCCCCCTACTATCACGGCACGTTTACAGACACTTTTGTTCGGCGCATTTTTTTCCAGTTGCTCCAAATCCTGATAGTTATACAATCCTTGTACGCCCTTGAGGTCTTGGCCGGGCCAGCCAAACTTATTCGACTTGGAACCTACCGCAAGAACCAGTTTGTCGTAGGACAGGATCTCCCCACTATTGAAGCGCAACTCCTTTTGCTCATGGTTGATTTGTTTGACAAAACCACGTTTGAGATCGATGCGATTTTTTTTCCAAAAGTAATTTTCGTACGGTTTGGTATGCTCATATTTCATATGCCCCATATAAATGTACATAAGGGCGGTACGAGAAAAAAAGTGATCGGTTTCGGCAGAAATGATGGTAATTTTTTTATCTGAAAGTTTTCGAATATGTCGGGCTGTAGTAACCCCTGAAATTCCATTACCAATAATAACAATGTGTTCCATATCTTTTTGGATAGCGTGATAATTCAGTCGCACTTAAAGTTACAAACATTACAGGTAACCGTAATTTTTACAGCGTATTTTATTTTTTTATTTCGGAAGTGCTGCTATCATTGAGTTAGGTAAAATAGCTTAAAAAAAGTTGTAAGTTGTTCGGTAGTGACCCCGACTTAGCCAACACTAAAATTGGAAGATGAAAAAACTGGTTTTGCTGTCATTTGCCCTAATCGCTTTCGGTATTTCTGAAGGTAACGCCCAAACCCTTCAAAATTTCTTCGATGAGGCCGACGCTATATTCGGAACCTATGTTTCCAATGGGAATGTTGATTATAAAGCCATCAAAGCGAATCCTGCCCAATTAAATTCAGCATTGGATTTAGCCAAAGGACTCAGGGTGTCTACAAGTAATCCCAAAGCCTATCAGGCCTTTTGGATCAATGCCTATAATCTGGCGGTAATCAAAGGAATCATCAATAATTACCCCTTAAAATCTCCTTTGGATAAGCAAGGTTTTTTCGACAAAACAACATACGATCTTGGAGGAACCTCTCTCAGCTTGAATGCCATAGAAAATGAAAAGCTTCGGGCCAATTTTGATGATACCCGCTTTCATTTTGTGCTGGTCTGCGGGGCCAAAGGTTGTCCGCCTTTAATCGCAAAAGCCTATACTCCAGCCAATCTTGAAAACTTATTGGAACAACAAACAATAAATGCGCTTAACAACAGTTCTTTTATCAGGATTTCCGATGGGAAAGTGGCCTTTTCAGAAATATTCAAATGGTATAAAGAAGATTTTGTAAAAGGAGGACGAACCGAGATCGATTTCCTCAATACATACAGAAAAGAAAAAGTACCTTCAGACGCGAAAGTGACATACTACCCATACGATTGGCGTCTCAATTCAAAATAAGATATTCTAAAGTCTTCCCGCTTGTCGACGCATTCCCCAAGTTTCGGCAAGCAGTGGAAGCACTAGCCGCAACCAAAGCCATTGGGAAGGAGTAACTTTTAATATGGGTTTAAGAGCCGTGCTTTGATAAAATTACTAAATTGAACAGTTAAAAATTTGAAAATGAAATTTCGATTTGTACTACTGCTCACTTTTTTCCCCATTGTCATTGGCTGTCCTCAAAAGCGAATGGGTGAGTCCCCGGCCAAAGTAAACGGGGTAAGTTTTGTGGCCTCACGAATGGAGGTAACACAGCCCAATGTAGATGCCTTGTTACAATTAAATGCCAATTATGCCGCGATAATGCCGTTTGGGTTTATTCGGAATTTGGAAACGCCCGAAATCATTTTTAATACGGAACGGCAATGGTTTGGAGAGACTAAGGCGGGGGCAAAGCAGTATATTGAAGCATTACACGGCAACCAAGTCAAGGTCATGTTGAAACCGCAGATATGGATCTGGCGGGGAGAATTCACCGGATTTTTAAAGATGAATACTGAAGAAGAGTGGAAGGTTTTGGAAGACACCTATCGCGATTTTATCATCACCTACGCACAATTGGCCGCCGAAATGAAAGTTGAGCTCTTCTGTATTGGAACCGAATTGGAGCAATTTATTGTAAACAGACCCGATTATTGGATGCAGCTCATTTCAGAAATAAAAAAAATATACTCGGGGAAACTAACCTACGCCGCCAATTGGGACGAATATAAACGGATACCTTTTTGGAAGGAATTGGATTTTATTGGAGTAGACGCTTATTTTCCTATTTCAGAAAATCACACCCCTACTGTTGCTGAAGCGAGATTGGGATGGCAGTTGTGGAAGGAGGAGTTGAAGGGCGTTTCGGAACGTGAAGGGAAGAACATTTTGTTTGCCGAATACGGCTATCGCAGCGTGGATTATGCCGGAAAGGAACCCTGGAAGAGTGATCGGGAAATGAGCGTGGTAAATTTGGAAGCACAAATCAACTTAACCAAGGCTTTGTTTGACGAGATTTATTACCAACCCTGGTTTGCCGGCGGATTTATTTGGAAATGGTATATCAATCACCAGGAGGCCGGAGGGGATGATAATGCCCGATTTACGCCTCAGAACAAGCCTGTGGAAAGCTTGATACGAGAACACTTCAGAATCAATTATTGAAAGCACTTTTATTGTGGGAAGCCAATAACAGATCCGTATACTGGATAGGGTAGAATTTTTGAAAAGGAAAGCAATTTATTTAAACTCCAGTCTGCCCTACATACCTGAAATTCATCGGCGATGGCGTTTTCTTTAGAGCCTTTTAAAAATAGAGGGCGAATTGTGATTCACACCATAGCGGGTACGGTTCATGATATGT